>CBIHOH010000013.1:0-76679 GCA_966211755.1 uncultured Rhizobacter sp.
GCGGTCTTGCCGGTCTGGCGGTCGCCGATGATCAGCTCGCGCTGGCCGCGGCCGACGGGCACCATCGAGTCGATGGACTTCAGGCCGGTCTGCATCGGCTGGTCGACCGACTTGCGGGCGATCACGCCGGGGGCGATCTTTTCGATCGGCATCGACAGCTTGGCGTTGATCGGGCCCTTGCCGTCGATCGGCTGGCCGAGCGCGTTGACCACGCGGCCGCGCAGCTCGGGACCGACCGGCACTTCCAGGATGCGGCCGGTGCACTTGACCGTGTCGCCTTCGGAGATGTGCTCGTACTCGCCCAGGATCACCGCGCCGACCGAGTCGCGCTCCAGGTTCAGCGCGAGGCCGTACGTGGGCGAACCATCGGGTGCGGACGGGAACTCGAGCATTTCGCCCTGCATCACGTCGGACAGGCCGTGGATGCGGCAGATGCCGTCGGTCACCGACACGACGGTACCTTGATTGCGGATGTCCGCCGAAGCCGTGAGGCCTTCGATGCGGCTCTTGATCAGTTCAGAAATTTCAGCGGGATTCAGTTGCATTGCTTCTCTCCGGTCTGCGCAAGGCAGTGCCTGGGGGCAGGTTGGATGGCCGAATGGGCGATGGAGCGGCTCACGGCTCAGGCCGTGAGCGCCGCCTTCATTTGTTCAAGACGAGCCTTGACCGAGGTGTCCAGGACTTCGTCACCGACCACCACGCGAATGCCGCCGATCAGCTCGGGCTCGACCACGACATGGGCGTTGAGCTTGCGGCCGAAGCGCTTTTCGAGCGTTGCCACCACGTCGCCGAGCTGGCTCGGTTCGATGGGATAGGCGCTGTGGACCACAGCGTCGGCGACACCCGAATCGGCATTCACCAGGGCCTGGAACTGCGCGGCGATTTCCGGCAGCGCAACCAGGCGGTCGTTGTCGATCACGGTCTGAAGCAGGTTCTTCGCCGCGCCGCCCAGGGGTGTTTTCACCACCGAGGCGATGAGGTCGACGATCTGGGATGCGCTCACCCTGGGGTCGTGGGCGAACTGGAGCAGATGGGCGTCTCCCGCCACATCTGCCAGGGCCTGCACTTCTTTCAGGAGGGCGGCACCGCCGGACTTGCCGGAGGCCTTGAACAGCGCCTCGGCGTACGGGCGCGCGATGGTTGCAAGCTCTGCCATGGTTTACAGCTCAGCCTTGAGACGATTCAACATGTCGGCGTGCGCGCCGGCGTTGACTTCGCGCTTCAGAATCTGCTCGGCGCCCTTGACCGCCAGGATGGCCACCTGATCACGCAGGGACTCGCGTGCACGGATGGACTCCTGTTCGGCCTCGGCCTTCGCCGAGGCGACGATCTTGGCACCTTCTTCGCTTGCGCGGGCCTTGGCCTCCTCGATCATCGACTGGGCCAGGCGCTCGGCGTCGGCCAGGCGCTTGGCGGCGTCATCGCGGGCTGCCGACAGTTGCTTGCCCACGGTCTGCTGCGTGAGGGCCAGTTCGGCCTTTGCCTTGTCAGCTGCCGACAGGCCTTCCGCGATTTTCGCGGCACGCTCATCCAGCGCCTTGGTCAAAGGCGGCCAGATGAAGCGCATGGTGAACCACACCAGGATCGCAAAGACGACCGCTTGCAGGAACAACGTTGCGTTGATGTACACGCTACGATCCTTTCAACAGTGAAAAGGAGGGGTGTGCCGAATCAGCGAACGAAGGCAGCAAACGGGTTCGCGAAGGCAAACAGCAGGGCGATGGCAACGCCGATCAGGAAGGCGGCGTCGATCAGACCGGCCAAGATGAACATCTTGGTTTGCAGGTCGTTCATCAGTTCCGGCTGGCGAGCAGACGACTCAAGGAACTTGCCGCCCATCAGTGCGATGCTGATCGAAGCGCCGATTGCGCCCAGGCCGACGATCAAACCGCAAGCCAGTGCCAGAAGACCGATGTAGCTGTTATCCATGATTGCTCCTAAGGATGGGATAGAACGGAAGGGAAATGAAAAGGGAGAAAAAGAGCGAGAACAGATCAGTGCGCGTCGTGCGCCTGGCCCGTGTAGATCAGCGTCAGCATCATGAAGATGAAAGCCTGCAGCGTGATCACCAGAATGTGGAACAAGGTCCAGACGGTCCCCGCCACCACATGCCCGAGGCCCAGCCAGAATCCGCCGGACAAGGGATTGAACTGCCATGCCCAGACGCCACCCAGGAGCGCAATCAGCATGAACACGAGCTCGCCTGCAAACATGTTGCCGAACAGTCGCATGCCGTGCGAGACGGTCTTGGCGAGGTATTCGATGATTTGCATCAGGAAATTGATGGGATACAGGACCACCTTGTCGCCGAAAGGCGCAGCCACCAGCTCGTGGGCCCAGCCACCCAGGCCCTTGATCTTGATGTTGTAGAACAGGCAGATCAGGAGCACGCTGCTCGACAGGCCGAGCGTCGTCGAAAGATCGGCCGAGGGCACGACACGCAGGTAGGCGTGGTGCGGGTCATGGCCGAGACCGGCGTAGACCTGCGTCCAGGCGACCGGCAACAGGTCGACCGGGAGCATGTCCATGAAGTTCATCAGGAAGATCCAGACGAACACCGTGAGCGCGAGCGGCGAAATGAGCTTGCGGCTGGTGGCGTTGTGGATCAGGGCCTTGGCCTGGTTGTCGACATACTCGGCGAGCAGCTCGACCGCCGCCTGGAAGCGGCCCGGCACGCCTGACGTGGCGCGGCGCGCGGCGCGCCACATGAGAAAACACCCGATCACGCCCAGCACGACCGAGAAGATCACAGAGTCAGCGTTGTAGACATTGAAGTCGACGATCTTCTTCTGGACCACACTCTCGTGCGAGAAGTTCTTCTGCAAGTGTTGCAGGTGGTGCTGGATGTATTCCGTGGGGCTAGGACCCCCTTGCGGATGAGCAGCTTGTGCTTCGGCAGCCATGTCGAATCAGACTCTCTGTTATGTCACTACACCACCGGCCGACGCCGCCACAGCAGCACCAGCCAGCCCATCTTCATGCACACCACCAGGGTGACCAGCAAGGCTGGCCAACTCAAGTTGGGTGCAGATTTGGCGGCCGCCACCAACATGGCCACCGCCAACGCTATCTTCACCAGCTCCCAGAGCATGAAGCTGGCAGCCGCAGCCGCCGGACTCCGTACCCTCTTTGCCGCGTTTGCCACGCCGCGGGCCATCAGCCCCCCGGGAATCACCACCACCGCCACGCCGTAAAGCGCAGACCATACCGCGTGGCTGCGCTGTGTCACCAACCCCACCAACAACACGCAGGCAAGACCCAGCGCGGCTTGCGCCGCAACGACTCGCCAAGGCGACATCAAAGGGTTTTGCGCCCTCCATGCCTGCGCTTCTTCCGGCGTCAGGGGCTTGAAAAGCGCCTCTTGCTCCGCATCTGTGCCGGGTGTCAGCTCAGCGCCATGATCGACAGGAGCATTCATGGGTCGAGAACATCCGGTTGCAGCAAAGCCTCGGAATTATACGTGGAAACCCGGTCGGGTTTTCCAATGCACAGTTTTGGGGTGTGGAATCAATCCCTCAACCACCTGACGCAGCCCCTTCGCCACACGGCCGAAGGCCGGCGGCGCAGGCCCCTCACGAGGCGATGTGGCGGCAGCGCGAGGCGCGCCGCGAACCCGGCCCGTATGACATCGAGGGATCCGCGCGCGCCGGCGCTACAGCACCGACACGGCCAGCGTCATCGAGGCCTCGAACGACTCGCCCGGTTGCAACGTGCGCAAGCCATGGGCGGACGGATCGGCCATGTGGATGGCATTGCTCACATGACTCACCGGCTCGACGCAGAAGTAGTCCTTGTCGTGCGGTGTATAGACCACCGCATAGGGCAGCGACGAGGTGAGTTGCAGCGAGAGCTTCTCATCGCGGATGCGCGCCGGGCCGCTCCAGCCCTCGAAGCAATGGTCGAAGTCGAGATGGGCGACATCCCCGTCGATGCCGGGCTGGGCCACCTTGCGGGTGGGCAACTGCGTGGCATCCGATTCCCAGCGGTGCGAGATCTCCATGTGCAGGCGGCTGCGCGCACGACGCGGAAAGTAGGGATGCCAGCCCAGGCCGACCGGCTGCGCAAGTTCGCTGGTGTTGGTGAACACCAGTTGCACGCCCAGCGCCTGCGGCGTCAGGCTGAAGTACTGGCCGACCTCGAAGGCGAAAGGCCAATGCTCGTCGGGCGTGTGCCGATAGGCCAGGCCGACATCGATCGCCGTCGAGGACTCGACCTCCCAGGGACGCTGCCAGGCCACGCCGTGCACCGAATGGGGGTTGTCGTCGAAATTGGCGGCCGTGGTGTAGTCCTTGCCCTTCCAGCGGAAGCGGCGATAGCCGAGCCGGTTGGAATAAGGCACCAAGGGAAAGCTGCCGGCGCGCCGCGAGAGCGTCAGCGCGGCCGGCTCCATCGAGCGCAGGATCGGCGTCTCGCCATGCCACAGGCCGGCGATGCAACCGCCGAGATCGGGTCGAAGCGCCAGGCGCAGCGCGCCTGCATGGAGTTCAAAGCTGTTGTTCGAGGATCCGGTCATGGCCTGCCTTCGGTGCTGAGGTGATGCCATCCTACGCCCGAGGCAGCCCCTCAATCGAGCTCGGCCTTCAAATAATGGGCGCCGGGAATCGGATTGAAATAGTAGGGTGGAACCCCCTGGAAGCCGAGGCTCGCATACAGGCTGCGGGCGGCCTCCATGTCGTCCAGCGTGTCGAGCAGCACCGCCGAATAGCCGGCGCTGCGCGCGTCGTCCATCAAGGCCTGCGCCAGCAGGCGGCCCAGGCCGAAGCGCCGGAAGGCCGGGCGCACATAGAGGCGCTTCATTTCGCAGGCGTTCGGGTAGTCGACATCGGGCAAGTTGCGGAAGGCCCCGCAACCTGCGACGTCACCATCGACACAGACCAGCAGCAGGCGACCGCCGGGGGGGACGTACTCGCCAGGCAACGACGCGAGCTCGGCGTCGAAATGCTGGAAACACAAGCCCACATCGAGACTGAGCGAGTACTCGCGGAACACATCGCGGGCAGCATCGATCAGCTCGGGAGTATCGGGCAAGACAAGGCGTATTTCAGGGGCGTCCATTCCTGCGGCAGCAAAAGGCGACCGGCCCAGTTTATCCGTCAGCGGCGGACACTACCAGCGGCGCTACCTGACAACCACCATTCAAACGGAATACCCCACCGCCAAAGTCCGGACGGCCAGTCGGGGCCCCATTGGGTGGAACAGACCAGCATCAGCTACTATCCAGGGTTGCCGTCAAAGCCACTATGCCGCCGGTGCCCGCCACATCGCCGACCGCCTCCCGCGCCGGCGAGCTGCTCCGCGGCTTCTCATGAGCCTGTTACGCATGACCTTGTTTAGACTTCGTTTCATCGCCCTCCTGTTTGCCGCACTGGCTCCGATACTGGCCCAGCTCCCTGCATCGGCAGCAGATCAACAAAATCGCGTCTTCGTGGCACCAGGTTACGCCCCGGCTGCCGGCGGGTCCGAGGCAGCAGCAGCCGCCGCCCCGCGCACCGGTGAATCGCCGCCGCAGACCGAAAGCACGCCGCCCGAACGCATCACTCAGCGCTCGATCAAGGGCACAGACGCGCCGAGCGAATTCCAGAAATTCGTTGAAACAGCGACGGGACGCGAACTGAGGCCGTTCGGAGCGGACTTCTTCCCGGCTGCCAGCGAGAGTTTCTCAGCCGTGGACAACGCACCGGTTGCCGCCGATTACACGGTGGGTCCGGGCGACGAAATGAACATCCGGGCATGGGGGTCCATCGAAGTGGACTACCGTACCAAGGTCGATCGCAATGGATTGGTGAACCTGCCCAAGGTGGGCAGCTTCACCGTAGCCGGTGTCAAAGCCTCCGCGCTGGAAAACCACCTTCGAGCACAGATCGGGCGGCTGTACACCAATTTCAACCTGAATGTGACACTCGGCCAGCTTCGAGGCGTCAAGATCTTTATCGTCGGGCCCGCTCGCCTGCCGGGGGTCTACACGGTACCCAGCCAGTCCACAGTTCTGTCCGCTGTGGTGGCGGCCGGAGGACCGGCCTCGCACGGATCGATGCGCAAGGTGCTTCTGCGCCGCGAAGGCAAGGTGATCGCCGAACTCGACATGTATGACTTTCTCGTTCATGGCGACAAGTCCAAGGACGTACAGCTGGCGAACGGCGACGTCGTGGTCTTCCAGCCGGTCGGTCCGCGCGTGGCCATCAACGGGTCGATCGACACTCCCGCCATCTACGAACTCAAAAACACTCAGGAACCCTTGCAGGACGTGCTGGGCTATGCAGGAGCGCCTCCGGTGCTGACCAATCCAAACCAGGTGCAGCTCGAACGCATCGGCCCGGTCACCGAACAGGGCGCACGATTGGTCGAAACATTCAAGCTCGACGCCGAAGGCTTGCGAAAGAACATGCGCGATGGCGACCTGCTCACGCTCTTGCCCATTTCTCCGCAATTCACCAATGCCGTGACGCTGAAGGGCCATGTGGCTCAACCGTTGCGCCACCCATTCAAGGAGGGTATGCGCATCAAGGACCTCATCCCCGACCAGGAAGCACTGATCTCCCCAGATTTCTATCGCCGCAAGAACCTGCTGGTTCAACTGCTCGATGCCGACGCACCCGGTGCAACCCGAGCCGATGGCCGCACGCAGCGTGCGAAGGCCAACCATCATGTGGCCAATATCGCCGCCAGATCTCCTGCACAGCTGTTCGACGAAGTGAACTGGGACTACGCCATCATCGAGCGCCTGAACAAACAAACGCTGAGCACGATGGTGATCCCCTTCAACCTTGGCAAAGCGGTGCTGCAGAACGATCCCGCCAACAACCTCGAGCTTCAAACAGGCGACGTCGTCACCATTTACAGCCAACAGGATATCCGCAGCCCCGCCAGCCGGCGGACCAGGTTGGTGTCCGTGGAGGGCGAGGTTGGCGTGCCGGGCATTTATCAGCTTCTGCCTGGCGAAACGCTTCAACAACTCATTGGCCGCGCCGGCGGCTTCACTCGTGAGGCCTATATCTACGCCACGGAGTTCAGCCGAGAAGCCACCCGCAAACGCCAGCGCGAGAACTTGGACATAGCCATCTCTCGGCTCGAGTCACTACTGGCCGTGCAAAACGCCCGCTCGACAGCCAACGTGGGCGACAGCCGGACAGCAGAGCAGAGCATGGCCATCAGCAACGCCAGCACGCAGGCCCAGATCTCCCGGCTGAAACGCCTGCAACCGGACGGCCGCATGACCCTCGAACTCGAACCGAGATCCCAGACACTGGAATCGCTGCCCCAGCTCCCTCTTGAAAACGGGGACCGGATCATGGTCCCGACGCGCCCGGGTTTCGTGACCGTGGCAGGTGCGGTTGTCAATACCAATGCATACCTGTGGCGGGAGGGCCGAACAGCGGGTGAGTACCTCGACATGGCGGGCATCGACGATGGTGCCGACACGGCGAACATATTCATTCTGCGAGCAAACGGAACCATCCTGAGCAAGACCCGCTCCGGCCTCTTCGGTGGCAACAACGTCCGCTCGGCCAAGCTCGAACCGGGCGACGCCATCGTGGTCCCCAACCAACTGGACTACGAAACATGGGGACGGGCGCTCATGCGCAACTTGAAGGACTTCTCGCAAATTTTTGCTCAATTCGGTCTCGGCGCAGCCGCCATCGTGACCCTTCGTGATTGAGCGCCGCATGACCAACCTGAACGAAGAAGTGCAGCACCTTCAAAACGACCATCCGTCGCATGTCGAATCGCCGGATTCGGGCATCGGCTTGGTGGAGCTACTGACATGGCTGGGCGAAAGCAAGCGTTTGATTGCCGCGGTGACGCTTGCGACAGGTGTCGCCGCTGCGGCCTACTCGCTGGCGCTGCCCAACGTCTACACAGCCCGTACCACACTCTTGCCGGCCAACACCCAGCAGCAGAGCGGATCGGCCGCAGCCCTGGCAGCCCTCGGATCGCTGGGAGGCCTGACCGGGGGCCTGGCCGCCAAGACACCGGACGACCTGTTCGTCCGGCTCCTGACCAGCGACAGCGTACTCCGGCCCTTGATCGCAAAATTTGAACTGAGCAAGCGTTACCAGATCGAGAAATTCGAGCAACTGCGCAAGGTGCTCCCGATGTTCATACGCATCACCTCTGACAAAAAGTCCGGGGTCATCATGGTCGAGGTGGATGACGAAGATCCGAAATTCGCGGCGGAACTCGCTAATGCCCATGCCACCGAAGTGAGCCGCTTGCTCAGCCGCCTCGCCGTCTCAGAAGCACAACAACGCCGGGTCTTTTTCGAGCAGCAACTCAAAGAGACCAAAGACAACCTGATCCAGGCGGAACAATCGCTGCGCAAAGTGCAAGAGAAATCGGGCATGGTGGCGATGGAGCAGCAGGCAGAGGCCATCATCAAGGGCGCAGCCGAACTGAAAGCACGCATCATCGAGCGCGAAGTGCGCCTGAAAGTCTTGCGCACCGCCACGACACCCGAAAATCCCGATGTACGGCTCATGTCCGCCGAACTGAATGCTTTGCGGGCCGAGCTCGCACGCATGGAGTCCTCGAACGCCTCGCCCTCCGCGACCAAGGGCATTGGCGACATACCCGTGAGTCAACTGCCGGCAGCCGCCATCGACTTCGTGCGAGCATCGCGCGAGGTCAAGTTCCAGGAATCGATGCTGAGCAGCATGCTGCGCCAATTTGAGATCGCCAAACTCGATGAGGCAAAAGACAGTCCGGCCCTGCAACAGATCGATGTCGCCGTACCTCCCGATTTCAAATCCAAGCCAGGGCGAGTCCTCATTGTTCTGGCTGCCAGCCTAGCCGCCTTCTTGCTGACCTCGATCTGGGTCTTGCTTCGCCAACATCTCCGCTCCGAACGCAACAAGAGCCCCGATCGGGCAGAGGCGTTGTCCAGCTTGCGCCGCGCCTGGAAGTTCCGTCGCGGCTGAGGTTTGCGAGCCTACAGCGTGAGCCGCCCGCGGATGCAGCTCACGCTGCTCCCGCCCACCCACAGCGTCCCGTCCTCGCGCGACAGGCTGACCCGGCCGGCACGCCCCAGCCGGGTCCCCTGCGCCGCCAGGTAACGCGACGGCGCGATGCCGCTGTCCATCAGCCACTGCGCCATGCTCGCGTTGAGGCTGCCGGTCACCGGGTCTTCGTCGATGCCATGCGACGGCAGGAAGGCGCGCAGCTCGAATTGGCACGGCGCGCCGGCCGCGTGGGCGCCGGCGACCCCCACGGCCGGCAGGCTCTTCAGCGCCCCATGGTCGGGCTCCAGCGCCAGCACGCTCTGCGCATCGCCCAGCAGCAGGCCCAGCCAGACGGGCCCGTTGTCCAGCCATCGGGCCGCACGGACCGCTGATCGCGGCACTCCCAGCGCGGCCAGCACCGGCGCCAATTCGCTCTCCTCGACGGGCCAGGCGCGCAAGGCAGGGGCGGCGAAGGCCGCCTGCGCCCCCTCCAGCCGGATGCGCACCAGACCCACGCCGCATTGCTGCACCACCACCGAAGCGGTCTTGGGCACACCGCCCGCCTGTATCCAGGCATGGCAGCTGCCAAGGGTGGGATGCCCGGCAAAGGGCAGCTCGCCGCCGGGGGTGAAGATGCGGACCCGGTAGTCGGCGGCCGCATCGGTGGGTTGCAGCAGAAACGTGGTTTCCGACAGATTGGTCCAGCGGGCGAACTCCTGCATCTGGGCATCGCTCAAGGCATCGGCGCCGTGCACCACCGCCAGCGGGTTGCCTTTCAACGGGGTGTCGGTGAAGACATCGACCTGGGTGAATTCGTGTTGGCTCATGAATGGGCTTTCAGGCTCTCGGCCAGCAGGCGGATGCCGCGGTCGATCTGTTCAGCGGACACTGTCACGAAGGACAGGCGAAGGGTGTTGGAACGAGGCTGTCCGGTATAGAACGCCGAGCCGGGCACGTAGGCCATGCCGCGTTCGACGGCCTCGGCCAGCAGGGCCACGCTATCGACACCGGCAGGCAGCTCGACCCAGAAGAACATGCCACCGCGGGGCACGCTCCAGCGGCACCCGGGCGGCAGATGGGCCGTCAGCGCCGCCTGCATGGCGTCGCGCTGCGACTTGTAGCGGGCGCGGATGGTCGGGACGTGTCGGTCCAGGAAGCCGGCGCGGATCACTTCGTAGACCAGGCGCTGGTTGAAGCCCGGAGTGTGCAGATCGGCCGCCTGCTTGGCCTGCAGCAGCTTGGCGTACAAGGGCTTGGGCGCCACCGCGTAGCCCAGCCGCAACCCCGGTGCCAGCACCTTGGAAAACGAGCCCAGGTAGAGCACCCCCTCGGGCCACAAGGACGCCATCGGCGGCGGCGGTGCCTCGTCGAACCACAGGTCGCCGTAGGGGTTGTCCTCGAGGATCGGCAGCCCCGCCGCCCCCGCCGCCTCGACCAGTGCGCGGCGGCGTTCGGCACCGATGCAGCGCCCGCTGGGATTCTGGAAGTTCGGCAAGGCGTAGAGAAAACGTGCCCCCCGTGCCGCCGAAAGGGCCTCCGGCCGCGGCCCCTCGTCGTCGCCTTCCACGGCCACGAACTCCGGTTCATACGGATTGAAGGCCTGCAGCGCCCCGAGATAGGTGGGCGACTCCACCGCGACACGACTGCCGGCATCGATGAGCAGCTTGCCCACCAGATCGAGCCCTTGCTGCGAGCCGGACGTGATCAGGACCTGCGAGGCGTCGAGCGTCATGCCGCCGCGCGTCAGTTCCGCGGCCACCCATTCGCGCAAGACAGGCAGGCCCTCGCTGGCCGCGTATTGCAGGGCCTCGCGCGGGGTATCGCGCAGCACCCGCTCGCTGGCCTCGCGCATGGCCTGCACCGGAAAAGTGTCGGGCGACGGCAGCCCGCCCGCCAGCGAGATGATGCCAGGCCGCTCGGTGACCTTCAGGATCTCGCGGATGACGGACGGATTCATGCGGTGCGCGCGTTGCGCCAGGTGCCAGCTCATCGGGGCTTCCTCGGTTGGGATTGAATCGGCATTGTCTTGCCAAGAAACACGGTGGCGATCACCGCCAACGAAAAGAGCAGGGTGGCGGGCCGCAGCCGCTCGCCCAGGATCGGCACGGCCAGCAGGATCGACAGGAAGGGCTGCACCAGCTGCACCTGGCTGACCCGCAGGGTGCCACCGATCGCCAGGCCGCGATACCACGCGAAAAAACCGAGCCACATCGAAAACACGGTGAGGTAGGCAAAACCGCTCCAGGCCCCGGCACTGACGCCGGCGGCCGGCCGGGACCAGAGCATCAGCGGCCAGGTCAGCGGCGCGCTGAGCACCAGCACCCAGCAGATGACCTGTTCGGCCGGCCGCTCCCGCGACAGGCTGGCACCCGCCACATAGCCGACGGACGCGCTGGCGACCGCCAGCAGCAGCCAGGCGTCGGCAAGCTGCCAGCCTCCGCCCTGGCCATGGGCAAAAGCGAGCACCAAGGCACAGCCGAGGACCGCACAGCACCAAAAGCCGAGGGACGGCCGCTGCCGGAACGCGAGGGCGGCGACCAGGGCCGTTCCCAGCGGCAACACGCCGGTCACGACCGCCGCATGCATGGCATCCACCCGCCGCAGGGCCAGGCCCAGGAACAGGGGAAAACCGACCACCACGCCGCCGGCACAAACCAGGTACGCCCCCAGTTCCGCGCGCGCCGGCCAGCGGGCCCGGCTGAAACCAAGATAGGCGATGCTCAACAACGCCGCCAGGCCGGCCCGGCCCGCCAGCACGAACAGAGGCGACAGCTGCGGCGCCTCCGCCGGGCCGACCGCCAGCCGGGTCATCGGGGCCGTCATGGCGAACAGACCGACACCCAGCAGGCCAAGCCACAGGCCGCGGGTTTCAGGGCTCATTCGACAGGAGATGTGCATGAGGCAGTCTATGCGCCAGCACCAGCACACAACCAGTACACTTTTCCATCACATCATTTGCACTGTATCGGCCGCCCAGCCAACACAACACATGAGCCACACAACGCCCCTGTCGCGCCAGGCGGACACCACCCTCACCGAGCAGCTGTTCAACCGGTTCGCCGAGCGCATCCGGCAAGGCCTGATGGCCCCCGGCGCACGCCTGCCCTCGGTACGCGACTGCGCCCGGCGCCAGGGCGTCAGTCCGCATACCGTCGTGGCGGCCTATGACCAGCTGCTGGCGATCGGCCTAGTGGAAGCGCGCCGCCAGCGCGGGTTCTTCGTGCGTGAATCACGCCCCGATGCCGCGCGCGGGCCGGCGCTGGCGCATGCGGCCCGGCCCAGGGCCCCGCTGAGCGCCACGGCCCTGGTGCGCAGCATGTTCCAGCCGCCGGGACTGCTCCCCATGCCCGGGCTCGGCGCCTTGCCGGTCGACTGGCTCGACCTGCCGATGCTGGGCAGCGCCTTGAGGCGCGTCAGCAGCGGCAAGCAGCTCGAAAACATGTCGGTGCACTATGGCGAGCCCGCGGGCGAACTGCGGCTGCGCCGGGCGCTGGCGCTGCGGCTGGCCGATCTGGGCGTGAAAGCCGCGCCGGAACAGATCGTCACCACGCTCGGCGCCACCCACGCACTCGACATCGTCACCCGCAGCCTGCTGCGCGCGGGGGATACGGTGCTGGTCGACGAACCCGGCTGGTCGGTCGAATATGCCAGGCTGGCCGCGCTGGGGCTGCGTGTGCTGCCGGTGCCCCGAGGCGAGGAAGGCCCCGATCTCGCCGTCATGCAGCAGCTGATCGAGGCGCAGCAGCCGCAGAATCGGCCGCGCCTCTACGTGACCGTTTCGGTGCTGCACAACCCGACCGGCGCCTCGCTCGCGCTCGGGCATGCACACCGCCTGCTGAAGCTCGCCCAGGCCTTCGACTTCCACATCATCGAGGACGACACCTATGCCCATCTCGCGCCGGCGCATCTGCCCCGCCTGGCGGCGCTGGACGCCCTCGAGCGCACCATCTACATCTCCGGGTTCTCGAAGATCCTGGCGCCCAACTGGCGCCTGGGCTTCCTGGCCGCCGCCCCGGACCTGGTCGACCGTTTCATCGACACCAAGCTGCTGACCAGCCTGACCACGCCCGGCCTGACCGAGCAGGCGCTGGCGCACTGCCTGGAGCACGGCCTGCTCAGGCGGCATGCCGAGCGGGTGGTGCGGCAGCTCGATGCCGCACGGGCTCGCAGCGTACGGCTGGCGGAGCAGGCGGGCTGCCGTTTCGCCGCTCCGCCGCGAGGCCTGTTCGGTTGGCTGGACGTGGGCGTGGACACCGAGCGCCTCTCGCAGCACATGCTGGATGGCGGCTGGCTGCTGGCGCCCGGCTCGCTGTTCCACGCGACACCCCGGCCGACCACCCTGATGCGGATCAATTTCGCCACCACCCAGGACGCCCACTTCTGGGGCGAACTCGAACGAGCCCGTGAGCTGATGTAACCCGTCCGGCCGCGGCACGCCCGCGAAGCACGCCGGACGCCTGTCGCCCCCCAAATACCTGGGGCCACCCCCTGGGTCAACAGTTCACTTTCGCCGCGCAGTGGCATACAGTCGCCACTCGCTCTTGTTTCCACATGTTTGAACCGACCATCCCTTTCGGCGAGCCGGAGCTCATCCGCGTGAGCGCCTTCCAACGCTACCTGCATGAGCCGGGAGGCCCGCGTGCGTTCGGCGAAATCGCCGAGAACGGGCTGCGCCCGGCCTCGCTCAGCCCCTCGCTGCTGGCCGACCTGAGCCGCTTCGAACATGACGGCCAGGCCTCCGAGGCGCTGGAGGTGCTGGCCGCCTGCGTACGCCATTCGCAACAGGTGGTCATTCATCTGCAGATGGGCGACATGGTCGTGCCCCTCACGGTGTTCGCGCTCGAGCGCCTGGTGCATTGCCCGATCTCCCTCGACGCCCTGCTGGAGCAGCGCCCGACCGAGCTGAAGGTGCTTCACGTCGAACCCGCCGTGCTGCGCCCGCCCGGCGACCAGGAGCTGTCCCTGGTGGGCGAGGACCAGCACTACCATTCGCTGCGGCCGGTGCTCTGGGAGCTCGCGCTGCGCGGCTCGCGCGCGAGCCTGCTGCCCGAGATCGCCGGCCCGGTGGCCTACCGCGTCGCCCCCGGCCTCGACCTCGGGGACCTGCGGGTGGCCGGCGCCCTGCTGGCCGCCGTGCAGCGCCTGCAGCGCGACAGCATTTCCCTGCGCGAGCTGGCCGACTGGCCGGGTTTCGATGCCGAACGGGCGGCCCGCCTGCTCAATGCGCTGTACCTGCAGGCCGGCCTGATCGTCAGCCGCACCCATCCCGCCGCCAGCGAGTCCTGGTTCGGCGGCCTGGGGCGCTGAATCCGCCCCGCGGCTTTCAGCGCGAGCCCAGCAGCTCCCAGCGCTCCAGGGCGGCCAGCAATTCGGCATCCAGGGCCGCGAAACGTGCCTGCACCTGCGCCAGCCGCTTGGCATCCGCATAGATCTCGGCACTGGCCAGCTGGTCGCCCAGATCCTTCTGCTCGGCCTCGAGGGCTTCGATGCGGCCCGGCAAGGCCTCCAGTTCTCGCTGCTCCTTGTAGCTGAGCTTGGTTCGCTTGGGTGCCGGCGCCGCGGCGGCGGCCACGGCAGGCGGCGCCGGCGTGGGTACAGCCGATGAGCGGGCGGACTTCTCGCGCAGGCTGCGCGCACGGTCGCGCTGGGCCTTCCAGTCCTCGTAGCCGCCTTCGTACTCGCGCCACAGGCCCGGCGCCTCGTCGCCCTCCCAGGCGATGGTGCTGGTGACCACGTTGTCGAGAAAGCGACGGTCGTGGCTGACCAGGAAGACCGTCCCCGGATAGCCCTGGAGCAACTCCTCCAGCAACTCGAGGGTGTCGATGTCGAGGTCGTTGGTCGGCTCGTCGAGCACAAGCACATTGGCCGGCAGGGCGAACAGACGAGCCAGCAGGACACGGTTGCGCTCCCCGCCCGACAGTGTGCGAACGGGTGAATTGGCACGCTCGGGCGAGAACAGAAAGTCGTTGAGGTAGCTCATGACGTGCTTGCGCTGGCCGGCGAATTCCACCCACTCGCTGCCCGGGCTGATGGTGTCGGCCAGCGTGGCGTCGAGGTCGAGCGTGCTGCGCATCTGGTCGAAGTAGGCGACCTCGAGCTTGGTCCCCTGGCGCACCTGGCCGGAGCTGGGCTGCAGCTCCCCGAGGATGAGCTTGAGCAAGGTGGTCTTGCCGGCGCCGTTGGGGCCGATCAGGCCGACCTTGTCGCCCCGCAGGATGGTGGCGTTGAAACCGCTGACGATGGTCTTGGACGTGGCACCGGAGCCGAAATGCATCGAGACATCGCGCAGCTCGGCGACGATCTTGCCGCTGGGGGTGCTGGCGTCGACCTCCAGGCGCACCTGGCCGAGCGAATCGCGGCGCGCCTGGCGCTGGCTGCGCAACACCTCGAGGCGCTGGATGCGCGCCACGCTGCGCGTGCGGCGCGCCTCGACGCCCTTGCGGATCCACACCTCCTCCTGGGCCAGCAGCTTGTCGGCGCGCGCGTTCGCCAGGGCCTCGGAGGCGAGCAGGTCTTCCTTGAGCTTCTCGTAGGCGCTGAAGTTGCCGGGATAGCTGCGGATGATGCCGCGGTCGAGTTCGATGATGCGGGTGGCCACGCCGTCGAGGAAGGCGCGGTCGTGGGTGATCAGCATGACGCTGCCCTTGAAGCCGCGCATCAACTCCTCCAGCCAGGCGATCGAGTCGAGGTCGAGGTGGTTGGTCGGTTCGTCGAGCAGCAGCACGTCCGGCACGGCCACCAGGGCCTGGGCCAGGGCGACGCGTTTCTTCATGCCCCCGGACAGCTCGCCCACCGTGCGCGTGCCGTCCAGATGCAACTGGGCCAGCGTGGTATCGACCCGCTGCTCCCAGGTCCAGGCGTCCAGCGCCTCGATGCGGGTCTGCAAGGCATCGAGGTCGACGCCCTCGGCATGCTCCTCGTACTGCTGGCGGACCGACTTGGCTTCGGCCACCCCCAGGCTCACCACGTCGAACACGCTGGCCGCCGCATCGAAGGCCGGCTCCTGGGGTACATAGCAGATGCGCAGCCCCTGCGTCATCTGCAGCAGGCCGTCGTCCGGCTTCTCCAGCCCGGCGATGATCTTGAGCAGCGAGGACTTGCCCGCGCCGTTGCGCCCGATCAGCCCGAGGCGCTCCCCTTGTTCGAGCGAAAACGCCGCGTTGTCGAGCAGGGCCACATGGCCGAAGGCCAGATGCGCATTGGAGAGTGAAAGGACAGCCATAGAAGAGGATTGCCGACAAAACCCCTATTGTCGTCGCCCTGGAGCGCCGGCCGTGGAGTTCGGGAATTCCCCTGCGGCACAGTCCGCCGCGCCCTCAGCTGCGCAGGGCGGCCTCGAGGGCGTCGACGAACATGCGGGCGACATCGAAACCGGTCTGCCGGGTGATTTCCTGGAAACAGGTCGGGCTGGTGACGTTGATCTCGGTCAGGCAGTCCCCGATCACGTCGAGCCCGATGAGCAGCAGGCCGCGCGCGGCAAGGCGAGGACCGATGGCCTCGGCGATCTCGCGATCGCGCGGCCCCAGGGGCTGCGCCACCCCCTTGCCGCCGGCAGCGAGGTTGCCGCGGATCTCGCTGCCCTGCGGAATGCGCGCCAGCACATGCGGCACCGGCTTGCCGCCGATGACCAGGATGCGCTTGTCGCCGCGCACGATCTCGGGCAGGTAGCGCTGCACCATCACTGTTTGGGTACCGCCGCGGTTGAGGGTCTCGCTGATGCTGCCCAGGTTGAGACCGTCGGGGCCGACACGGAAGATCCCCATGCCCCCCATGCCGTCCAACGGCTTGAGAATGATGTCCCCATGCTCGGCGTGGAACTGCCTGATGTCGGCTTCTGAGCGCGTGACCAGTGTCGGAGCGATGAACTGCGGGAATTCGAGAATCGCCAGCTTCTCCGGGTGGTTGCGCAGCGCGGCCGGCTTGTTGAACACCCGGGCGCCCTCGCGCTCGGCCTGCTCCAGCAGGTGGGTGGCGTAGAAGAACTCGCTGTCGAAGGGCGGGTCCTTGCGCATCAGCACGGCGTCGAAGTCGGCGAGCGCCGCCACCTCAGGCGCCTGCACCTCGGTGTACCAGCGCTCGGGCTCGCCGGTGAGCTCGATCCGGCGCAGCCGCGCGCCGACCCGCCCGCCACGCTGCCAGGCCAGATCGGCGGGCTCGCAGGCCCACAGCGCATGACCCCGAGCCGCTGCCTCGCGCATCATCGCGAAGGTCGAATCCTTGTGGATCTTGAAGGTCTCCAGAGGATCGGCAACGAAGATCAGTTTCATCACAGGCACTTTCAGACACCGGGCCGACACTGTGGCACAGATCGCGCGCCCTCGTCAGATCTCGACTTTCGAGCCCAGTTCGACCACCCGGTTGGCCGGCAGGCTCAGGAAATCGGCGGCGGCGCTGGCGTTGTGGTGCATGCTGGCGAACAGCTTCTCGCGCCACATGACCATGCCCTCCCCCAGCTTCGGGTTGACGATGTCGCGCGACAGGAAATAAGAGGTCTCCATGTCGTCCAGCTGCACGCCCCGTCCGCGCAGCAGCGCCAGCGCCTCGGGCACATCGGGGTCGTTCTTGAAGCCGAAATGCAAGGTGACCTGCCAGCAGTCGTGCCCGAGCGACTGCAGCTCGGCACGCCGGCCGAAGCCGATCCAAGGCACCTCGTGGTGCTTCACGGTGACAAACAGGTTGGTCTCGTGCAGCACCTTGTTGTGCTTGAGGTTGTGCAGCAGCGCGTTCGGCGTGAGGTCCTGCTCGGCCACCAGGAACACCGCCGTGCCGGGGACCCGCGTGGGCGGGCTCAGGAACACCGCCTCGAGGAAACTCTTCAGGTCGATGGCATCGTCGCGCAGGCGCTCGCGCACCAGCTGGCGCCCCTGCTTCCAGGTCATCATGAGCATGAACATGACACCGCCGATGACGACGGGGAACCAGCCCCCATCCAGCAGCTTGACGGCGTTGGCCGCGAAAAACAGCGCATCCACCAGGAAGAAGAAACCGGTGGCGGCGATGCACAGCGCCCAGGGGTATTTCCAGCCGTAGCGGATGACGAAGAAGGTCATCGTCGTGGTGATGAGCATGTCGATCGTCACCGCGATGCCATAGGCCGACGCGAGCTTGCTGCTCGAGCCGAACAGCGCCACGGCGAACACGATGCAGACGTACAGCCCCCAGTTCACGAACGGCACGTAGATCTGGCCGGTTTCCTTCACCGAGGTGTGCAGGATGCGCATGCGCGGCAGATAGCCGAGCTGGATGGCCTGCTTGGTGATCGAGAAGGCGGCGGTGATCAGCGCTTGCGAGGCGATCACCGTGGCGCAGGTGGCCAGGGCGATCAACGGGTACAGCGCCCATTGCGGTGCCATCTCGTAGAACGGATTGTTCTTGTTCTCCGGGTGGGCCAGCAGCATCGCCCCCTGGCCGAAATAGTTGAGCACCAGCGCCGGCATGGCGAGACCGAACCAGGCCAGGCGGATCGGGCGTTTGCCGAAATGCCCCATGTCGGCGTACAAGGCCTCGGCGCCGGTGACGCACAGCACCAGGGCGCCCAGCCCGACGAAGGCCACGCCCGGATGCTGGACGATGAAATACCAGGCGAATCGCGGGTCGAGCGCCTCCAGCACCGTGAGGTTGGTGGCCAGGTGGCGCACGCCGAGCACCGCCATCACGACGAACCAGAGCACGGTGATGGGCCCGAAATAGCGCCCGACACTGGCGGTGCCATGGCGTTGCACGACGAACAGCACCGTGAGCACGACGAGTGTCACCGGCACGATGTAGTGGTGCAGCCCCGGCGCGGCGACCTCCAGGCCCTCGACGGCCGACAACACGGAGATGGCCGGCGTGATGACCCCGTCGCCGAAGAAGATGGCGGTCCCGAAGATGCCCAGCAACAGCAATCGGTTGCGCAGCACCGGCCGGTCCTGCACGGCGGTGGAGGCCAGGGCCAGCATGGCGATCAGCCCACCCTCGCCGTTGTTGTCGGCACGCAGGATCAGGGCGACGTACTTGACCGACACCACGATGGTGAGGGTCCAGAACACCAGGGACAGCACGCCCAGGACGTTCTCGGGGGTCAAGGGGACCCTGCCGTCGGCAAAGACCTCCTTCAGCGCGTAAAGGGGGCTGGTGCCGATGTCGCCATAGACGACACCGATGGCACCCAGCGTCAGGGCAGCAAGGCTGGAAGACGGGCGAGGCTGAGTCACAGTCCACTGCGCCCCGGTGTGAGGCGCAGGCTCGAAAACAAAAGGAGGTTCATTTTGCGCTCGCCGCAGACGCTGCCGGCATCAAACAAGGCGCCAATTTACCGCAGCCGGACATTGTTGCAGTGCAACAACGTCCGGCGGGCAGCGAGGAGGGCTTATTCGTAGACCTCGGCGTCGGGGTCGGTGGCCTCGAGTTCGTAGCTGGCCGCCAGCATGGCCAGGCGGGCGATGACCCCGTACATGTAGAAGCGGTTGGGCGCGCTGGCGCCGGGCTTGACACCCGGCTTGGGCAACTGATTGGCATCGGCGAAGGCCAGCGGGACGAAACTCGCCCCGGGAGAATTGAGGTTCTCGTCGATGCCCCGCTCGGCATTCACACGGTAGAACCCGCCCACCACGTAGCGGTCGATCATGTAGACCACGGGCTCGGCCACGGCATCGTTGACCCGCTCGTAGGTGGGCACCCCCTCCTGCAGGATGACCTCGCTGACCTCCTGGCCGTCCTTGATCACGCTCATCTTGTTGCGCGACTTGCGGTTCAGGTCGATCAGGTCCTTCGGATCGCGCACCGTCATGATGCCCATGCCGTAGGTACCGGCATCGGCCTTGACGATGATGAACGGTTTTTCCTGGATGCCGTATTCCTTGTACTTGCGCCGCACCTTGGCCAGCAGGGCCTCGGCCTGGCTGGCGAGTTCGTCCTGCCCGGCCCCGGTGGTGAAGTTGATTTCGCCGCAGCGGGCGAACATCGGGTTGATCAGCCAGGGGTCCATGCCCAGCAGCTTGGCGAACTTCTTGGCCACCTCTTCATAGGCCTGGAAGTGATTGGTCTTGCGGCGTACCGCCCAGCCGGCGTGCAAGGGCGGCAGCAGGTACTGCTCGTGCAGGTTCTCGAGCACCTTGGGCAGTCCGGCCGACAGGTCGTTGTTGAGCAGGATGGTGCAGGGATCGAAATCCTTCAGCCCCAGGCGCCCGCGGGTGCGCACCAGCGGCTCCACGGTGAGCGAGGAGCCGTCGGGCAGGTCGATCTGCGTGGGTGCGGTGATGCTGTCGTCGAGCGTGCCCAGGCGCACGTTGAGCCCCGCCATGTGGAAGATCTGCTTCAGCCTGACCACATTCGACAGGTAGAAGGTGTTCCGGGTGTGCTTTTCCGGGATGAGCAGAAGGTTTTTGGCCTCCGGACAGATCTTCTCGACCGCCGCCATCGCCGCCTGCACCGCCAGCGGCAGCATCTCGGTCGTCAGGTTGTTGAAGCCGCCCGGGAACAGGTTGGTGTCGACCGGCGCCAGCTTGAAGCCGGCGTTGCGCACATCGACCGAGGTGTAGAAGGGCGGCGTGTGCTCCATCCACTCCAGGCGAAACCAGCGTTCGATGGCCGGCAGCGATTCGAGGATCCGCTGCTCGAGCTCATTGATCGGGCCAGTGAGTGCGGTGATGAGATGAGGAACCATGGGAAACCCGGAAAGGCGTGGATGAGGGATTCTAGGCATCTGGGGACGGACGTGCTGCCCTGCAAGCGACGGACCGTCCCACGTCCGGGATCCCGACATGGAAAAGGCCACCTCGCGGTGGCCTTTCCATGGAGCTCGGAGACTGGCTCGGCGGCCCGGCTTACTTGTGATAAGCCGTTTCGCCGTGGGAGGAGATGTCCAGGCCTTCGCGCTCTTCTTCCTCGGTCACACGCAGGCCGATGACCACGTCGACCAGCTTGAAGGCGACCAGCGAGACCACGGCCGACCAGACCACGGTCAGCAGCACGGCCTTCAGCTGGATCCACACCTGCGCGCCGATCTCGGTGGTGACCGTCGCCGCGGTCACCCAGTCGCCGACGATGCCGGGGCCACCCAACGCATGGTTGTTGAACACGCCCGTCAGCAAGGCACCGACGATGCCGCCGACGCCGTGCACGCCGAACACGTCGAGCGAGTCATCGGCACCCAGCAGCTTCTTCAGGCCGCTCACGCCCCACAGGCAGGCGAAACCGGCGATGAAACCGATGGCCAGGCCACCCATCAGGCCGACATTGCCGGCGGCGGGGGTGATGGCCACCAGGCCGGCGACCGCACCGGACGCGGCGCCCAGCATGGAGGCCTTGCCCTTCATCAGGGCTTCGCCGATGCACCAGGCCAGCACGGCGGCTGCCGTGGCGGCCAGGGTGTTCATGAACGCGAGGATGGCACTGTTGTTCGCCTCGAGCGCAGAGCCGGCGTTGAAACCGAACCAGCCCACCCACAGCAGGGCCGCGCCGACCATGGTGAGCGTCAGCGAGTGCGGGGTGAAGGCCTCCCGGCCGTAGCCGATGCGCTTGCCGACCATGTAGGCGCCGACCAGGCCGGCCACGGCGGCGTTGATGTGCACCACGGTGCCGCCCGCGAAGTCGAGGGCGCCCATCTGCCAAAGGAAACCGGCCTTTTCGTTCATCTCAGTGGCCACGGCCGCGGAGGTGTAGGCGTCCGGACCCATCCAGTACCAGACCATGTGGGCCACCGGCGTATAGCTGAAGGTGAACCACAGCACCATGAACGCGAGCACGGCCGTGAACTTGATGCGCTCGGCGAAGGCGCCGACGATCAGGCAGCAGGTGATGCCGGCGAAGGTGGCCTGGAAGGCGGCGAACAGCATTTCAGGGATGTAGACACCCTTGCTGAAGGTCGCGGCCGGTGCGAAGGTCAGCGTGACCGGATCGAACAAGCCCTTCATGAACAAGCGGTCCAGGCCGCCGATGAAGGCGTTGCCTTCGGTGAAGGCCAGGCTGTAGCCGTAGACCATCCACAGGACGACGATCAGCGAGAACGTGACCAGCACCTGCATCAACACCGACAGCATGTTCTTGCTGCGCACCAGGCCGCCATAGAACAGCGCCAGGCCCGGCACGGTCATCAGGATGACCAGCAGCGTGGCGACGACCATCCAGGCGATGTCGCCCTTGTTGGGCACCGGCGCGGCCGCGGGTGCGGCCGAGGCGGCGTCGGCCGCGACAGGGGCCACGGCGGCGGTGGCCGGCGCGGCGGCAGAAGCCGCTTCGGCCGCCACCGCCACGGAGGCGGCGGCTGCGGGTGCCGACGCCGGCTCCTCGGCGAGTACGCCACCAGTGAAGCCCAGGACCGACAGACCCAGGGCCAGGCTAGCAATCAGTTTTTTCATGGTTGTCCTTTTGTACTGCTCAAAGGGCATCCTTGCCCGTCTCGCCGGTGCGGATCCGTACCACCTGCTCCAGCGGCGACACGAAGATCTTGCCGTCACCGATCTTGCCCGTGCGCGCGGCGCCTTCGATCGCTTCGATCACCCGGTCGATGAGGGAATCGTCGACCGCGGCCTCGATCTTCACCTTGGGCAGGAAGTCGACCACGTATTCCGCACCGCGGTACAGCTCGGTATGCCCCTTCTGACGACCGAAACCCTTCACTTCGGTCACCGTGATACCTTGCACGCCGATGGCGCTGAGGGCCTCGCGGACTTCATCAAGCTTGAACGGCTTGACGATGGCAGTCACCATTTTCATGGTCATCTCCTGGTTGTAATTCAGAACGTCTTCTTCACCGCAAGGACCACGGCGGCACGGCCGAGATTCTTGCCCGAGGGGCTGTAGTAGCTGTAAGCGCCACCGTCATCCTTGGTGTCGGTCGCGAGCAGCGACGCGCTCAACACAAACCCCGACACATCCTTGCTGGCGGTCAGGGACACGTCGGTGTACGAGAGATTGCTGTTGTTCACGACACGCTGGTAGCCGACGTGAGGGGTGAGGCTGACGCCGCCGCCCACGTCGAAGGACGCAGCCGCCTCGAGATAACCGCTGCCTTCGCTGTCACGGTTGCCGAACAGGTTCGTCAGGCTGTGGGAGTACTTGACGGTGGCCGGACCGAAGGTCAGGGCGCCATAGATCTCGGTCGTGTTCGGGTTGTCATAGGCGGCGTCCCAACCGGTGTCGCGCGCATCGGGGTAGACATACTGGAGCGCACCGACGTCGAAACTCAGGCTCTTGCCCAGGCTGCCCTTGTAGCCGCCGTACAGGTCCCACTCGATGTTGGCGCCACCGCCGGCATCCTTGACGGTCTTGATCGTCGACGCCCAGCTGCCCACGTAGAAACCGCTGGCGAACGCGTAGTCCACACCGCCCTGCAAGGCCGGCTTGAAGCGGCTCTGGGAAATGCCGCGGTAGCGGTACTCGCTGGTCAGGCTGACATTGAACGACAGCGGGCTGGCGGCTTCCTCGGCGTACGACACGGCAGGCAGAGCGGACACCACAGCTGCGGCGGCAAGCGCCAGAAGGGTTTTGTTCATCAGGACGGACTCCACGTTGACGGATTAGGGGTTGAATTCACCGAGCCGTGGTTTGCAGCTTTTGTGCCATGGTCATTTTGGGGCACCAGCGCCCCATCCGAGAGGATTTGAACCCGAAATGCACACTTTTTGGGCGAGCCAAGCTCGCCGCAGCGGAGCTTCACAGCATGCGCGCACCGAATGCGTGCACTCAGGGCACCATCGGGAATCCAAGCCGGCCCCTGGCTACGCCCTCGGTACGCTGGCCACGAACACCCCCGCCGGGGCCGGATTTCCTGGTTCGGGCCGGGGGGTTGAACCGCGGATGCAGCACCGGCAGGCTCCGCAGACAGCGGCCGCGTCCGCAGGCGCGGCATGGGGCTTTGGCCGTGGCTCATGGATGAAAACCATGGCACAGCCCTTCCGAACCCTTGAATTAAGGAGGCCGATCGATGGGCGGCGGCCGATCGCCGGACCGCACCATTCCATGCGGATCGGCATCCCAGCCTGGAGTGGCCTGATGCCGGGGCCGGGCTCATGCGACCGGTCCCTCGACCTGCCCGCGCAGCGCCTTGCCCACGGAGCTCCACACCATGTCCCTCGCGGTCATCCACAGCCGTGCCCTTGATGGCCTGGGCGCGCCCGAGGTCACCGTCGAGGTGCACCTGGCCAACGGGCTGCCCCTGTTCACCCTGGTCGGCCTGGCCGACACCGAGGTGAAGGAAGCGCGCGAGCGGGTGCGCGCGGCGCTGCAGAACAGCGGCCTCGGCTTTCCGCACAACAAGCGCATCACCGTCAACCTCGCCCCCGCCGACCTGCCCAAGGAATCCGGCCGCTTCGACCTGCCCATCGCCATCGGCCTGCTCGCGGCCAGCGGGCAGGTCGACCTGCAGCTGGCCTCGCAGTTCGAGTTCGCAGGCGAACTCTCGCTGGCGGGCGACCTGCGGCCGGTGCGTGGCGCCCTGGCCCTCGGGCTGGCGCTGCGGCGCGCCGCGCGGCAAGGCACACCCGCCCGCGCCCTGGTGCTGCCGCACGAGAGCGCCTGCGAGGCCGCCCTGGTCGAAGGGCTGCACATCCTCGGCGCCCGGCACCTGCTGCAAGTGGTCGAGGCGCTGCAACCGGTCCCGGCGAACGAACCGAGGCCGCCATCGTCCCTGGCCGTGGCCCGGCCCGACACACCGGCTGCCGAGCCGCCGCCGGACGACCTGCGCGACGTCAAGGGCCAGGCCGCGGCCAAGCGGGCGCTCGAGATCGCCGCCGCCGGCGGCCACAGCCTGCTGCTGATGGGGCCGCCGGGCACCGGCAAGTCCATGCTCGCCCATCGCTTCTGCAGCCTGCTGCCGCCGCTGTCGCCGGACCAGGCCCTCGAATCGGCGGCGGTGCTCAGCCTGAACGGCAGCTTCCGCAACGAGCGATGGGGCTGGCGGGTGTTCCGCTCGCCGCACCACAGCGCTTCGGCGGTGGCCATGGTGGGAGGGGGGTCACCGCCGCGCCCGGGCGAGATCTCGCTGGCCCACCAGGGCGTGCTGTTCCTCGACGAGCTGCCCGAGTTCCAGCGCGCCGCCCTGGAAGCCCTGCGCGAGCCGATGGAGACCGGCCGCATCGTCATCTCGCGTGCCGCCAGCCAGGCCGAGTTCCCGGCCGAGTTCCAGCTCATCGCCGCGATGAACCCTTGCCCCTGCGGCCACCTGGGCAGCCCGCTGCGGGCCTGCCGCTGTTCGCCCGAGGCGGTGCTGCGCTACCAGGGCCGCATCAGCGGCCCCTTGCTCGACCGCATCGACCTGCAGGTGGAAGTGCCCGCCGTGGCCGCCGACACGCTCACCCGCGCGCCCGACGGCGCACCGAGCGCGCAGATCGCGGCACGGGTGGCGCGGGCCCGGGCCCGCGGCATGGCGCGCCAGGGCTGCAGCAACGCCCGGCTGCAGGGCACCGCCCTCGACCTGCACTGCGCCCTCGCGAGCGCCCCGGCCGCCTTCCTGCACAACGCCGCCACACGCCTGGGCTGGTCGGCGCGCAGCTTCCACCGCGTGCTGCGCATGGCGCGCAGCGTGGCCGACATCTCGGAGGCTTGCGACATCGAAGTCCCTCATCTTGCCGAGGCGATTCAGTACCGTCGGGTGTTGGCGGCTCAATGAGCTAGACACCACCATCATCAGGTACCGAACCAGTCACGGTGTCAGCACCGACACGCCCGCCCGGGGATCGCCATCAAGGATGCAGTAAAACCCGCCACGCTGGAACGAATGTCTTGGTTCAATCATCACCACCGGAGAGGGCATTTCGACCGAGATCAGGTGCAAACAACAAGACGTCCAACGGGATCACGTGGCAACCATCGACGGCCAAAGAGGCGTGTATCGGATGTCGCCGTGCCTACGCCGCATGCGGTCAAGGCTGGAGACTTCCAATGCGCACTTTGCAACTCCTCTTCTCCATGCACCCTACCCAGGTGCTTCAGCGCGCCGGACCTATGACGGAGCATGGAAGAGATGCTGCCACGATGCCGGCCATCAAAGGCTGGAAACCTCGGTGTTGCAGAACGAACACAGCGCGAACGGCTTATCTGGCAGGAAGGGCAGTCAGCGCGGCGGCAAGAGCAGCCACGGTTGAATCGCCAGGCACTGCAACGCGGCAGCTCGCAAGCCGTTTGCCGTTGCAAGGCCAGCACTGGCGCCAACCTGCCGAAGCCGTGGCCTGTCCTGCGGGAACTCCTCACTCAGCGACCCGCCCTGTGCCAGATGCGCCTTCAACCGTACGAACGATGACATCAAGCTGCCAGAAGCGCCCCGTAAATGGCGAACAGCTCCTCGTGAAACTTGTCGCAGGCAAATGACGCCTCGATCCGCATTTTTGCATTCATGCCCAGCCGCCGCCTGAAGTCTGCATCCTCGACCAACTTCGACAAGGCCTCGACCAACGATTGGACGTCACCCACTCTGAAAAACAAGCCCGTGTGATCAGGATCAATTGCATTCATGTTGCCATAGATGTTTGACACGATCGCCGGCACTGCGCAGGCAGCAGACTCCAACACCGACATCGGCATACCCTCCCGGTAGCTGGGAAGGCAATAAATATCCGAGGCAGCCATGTAGGTCTCCGGTGCCAACGTAAAGCTGATGTGATGGAAATTCTGCTCCAACCCCTGGCATGCACCTGCCAAATCGGATACTTTCACATCCTCCTCCGACGCGACGAGAAGCAGGTGGATTCCCACGAACTTTGCAGACAACGCGCAGAATGCAGCCACCAGGTCAAAAATTCCTTTGTCCTTGTTGAGCCTTCCTGCAAACAATATGACAACGTCGGAATCAGTAACACCCAGCTCTTGCCGCACCTTTGCCCGCGCTGCCGCATCGGGTCGGAATCGAGCCGTGTCGACACCACAAATCGACCCTGAGCCGACAATCCTGGATGTATGCGGATTAAATACATCATGCAACAGCAGAAATTGTCGCTGACATTCCCCGTCCACCAAGGACAGGGTTGCGCAGCGACCGATCATCCGATCCACACCGATCAACAGCTTGCGAAACCAGCCTTTTCTCGTCACCCAGACCTGCCCGCTGAATGTATGTATTCTTACTGGAACACCAATCATCCTCGCAACCACCATCGAGAGAAACCCGGATTTCGGCATGATCGAGTGGACAATATCAAACTTCTCCCTCTTGAAAATCAAGAGCAATCGAAAAAGAACACACAAATCACGAATCGGCGATGGGTTCCTGGTGATCGGAAGGAAAAGCATTCTTACCTGAATACCAGCGAGAAGACCCGGATCGTCGGCCGCGCAAATGACTGTCACATCAAATCGTTCAGCCGCCGCACGCGACATTCCACGCAGAAAAGTGTGGACAGACGCCGACGAGGTGGCCACGTAGCACAGTTTCCTCATGCATCACCCCATCGATATTTGACTACCTGCACGCCGCACCGGCTGCCATCTCGCTAGACATCGAGCAAGCCGTGCGACAGAAGGTAATCTTCGAGTTCGTCACGACTTATGGCAGGAGGCGAGAATTCAGCTGCCGAGACCTTCTCGCAGTCCGGCCTGCACTCAGCCCCAGGTCTATCGTCGTGTGCGATGAAGAAACGGTTCCCGATGCGATACACCCTGGCATACTCATCGGCACCGATGAACTCCTCACAGAGCTTCTCATGCCTTTTGGCGCCTACCTCAATGACCTCGATATCCTCCGGCCTGTGTCCATACTTTGGCGCCATGACCTTGATCATCACCTCCGCCAAAAGACCGATTGTCAACACCGGAAGTTTCGGGATGAATACCTCGCCGCCACGGGCAACCTCGATGGAGTCAAGAATGAGGCCCACGGCCTCGGACAGGCTCATGACATAACGCGTCATGCGCCTGTCGGTGATCGTCACGGGGCCGGCGCTGGCGATCTGTTCTTTGAACAGCGGGATCACCGAGCCACTCGACCCACAAATGTTGCCGAAACGGACGCTGGAGAACGCAGGATGCTTTTTCTTCCGGCCAAGATGTTGCGATGACATCAGGCGCTCGCCGATCAGCTTGCTTGCTCCCATCACGCTGGTCGGGTTCACTGCTTTGTCGGATGAGGTGAACATCACCCGCTCCACATCATTGGCCAGTGCCGACTCGATGACGTTGTTCGTTCCGGCGATATTGCTTAACGCCACTTCCCATGGGTGTTGCTCGCCGAGTTCAAAATGCTTTAACGCCGCCGCATGCACGATGCAATCGACACCACGGCCGACACGAACCATTTTCCCCGCATCTCGAACATCGCCCAGAAGCAATTCGATGTTGCCGCGGGCAACATACTCCCGCTGCAGGAAAAACAGCTCAGCCTCACTGTTGTCGATCCCGACGATTCGAATCGAATGGATTTCCGACAACTTTTTCAGAACCTCTGATCCGACTGACCCGCACACCCCCGTGATCAGCACGACTTTGTCGGCCCAGAATGTTGGTTCCATTGAATTGAATCGAGAAGGTTAGGTAGACATTCCCATGCGTCGCCGCAGATAGCCGCCGAGCATCTGAGCAAATAGGATTTGTGATCCATTCATTATGCGGATATCCCTGCAGAAGTCCATCGCTCAATGGCCGACACGTCCAGACGACCGGCCCGCCGAGCAACGTCGCTCGCGCGACGATCCGCCCGACAGGTCCGGCCTCGGACTGTCGCAGCACCGACATGTGCGCGGAGGAGTTCCGTGCAACGCCCTTTCGAGTGCACCGATTCATTCGCAGCGCCGGAGTCTCAAGCGAGACAGTTGCCGCGAAGGGCTGCTTGCTCTCCGAGCACCGCACGGCCAACCCTCGCCGAGCGCGCCCCAGCAAGGCAGGCGTCGTCGAGCGGGACGACGATGCGATGGGTGCCGTCCTGCCGGACCATGGCCCGGTGGATCTTCCGGTGCAGCAGCCAAGCCGTGGGGTAGCTCACGCCGAGCTGCGCCTTGAGTTCCGGGGCCGACAGCCCCGTCTTGGACTGGCTGATCAGGTAGATCGCCAGAAACCAAGTGGTCAGCGGCAGCTTGGTGTGCGCCATCAAGCTGCCCGCGGTCAGCGAGGCCTGGTAGCGGCAGCCGCTGCACTGGAAAAGCTTACGCGCGCCATGGCCGAGAACGCAATGCTCAGCACCGCCGCAACGCGGACACCGAAAACCGTCAGGCCAACGCGCTTGTTCGACGGCCTCGGCGCACTGCGCCTCTGTGCCGAAGCTGTGCAGGAACTCGGGAATCGACATGCGGTGCTGGAGCTGGATCTTGTTGACGGCCATGGGTTCGTTGCGTGTTGAGGGATACCCAGGTTACCGCCTCACTAGCTCATGGGATGAGCCTCTCCACCGTGGACCAGGATCAGGCCAGGAAAGGCACTGCGCCGGCGCCGATCCGCAAACCCGCACCAGCGAACCAACTGTCTGCGCGAGGGAAGAAGCAGTGCGGCATCCGCAGCCGGTCCGTCCTCCGCCGGCTGCGACTTGCCGGGCGCTCAGGGCGCAATCCGGTAGGGAAGAAGGAACGCTCCCGTCGGTGACCTCAAGAACAGGAACGACACCGTCTCACCGGGACTGGTGAACATCCCCTGCACATCATATGTCCGGCCACCGAAGCCAGAAAGACGGATCGCGGGAGGGAACACGGTGCTGGGAAGACGCGTGTGGTACTGGCCCGTGTAGTTGATGCCCATGGAAGTCAGCTGGTAAAAACCTCCGCCGCCCGGGGTGAACCCCATCAAGGGCGGCGGGACGACCGCAGCGTTGGGAGTGAAGACCATGGTCATCATGGTCCCGCTTTCAGGCCAGGCATAGGTGCCGCCCAAGCCCATGAAAGTGTGAATCTGGTTGGGGTTGTGCCATCCCGTGAGCGCGACTTCGGGAGGGGGCAGGAAGGGAGACGACTGCGTCGAAACGGGGCTGCAAAGATCGTAGGACATGAAGTTCTCCTGTTTGCGGAACGGCGCGACAACTCGCGCCAGACACAGTGATCGATGAGACGAGTACTCAGTGCGTCTTTCTGCGGATGCTCGGGCGACGTCGGGTTGCCCGGCAGGAGGCCCGGAAGGCGGGCCGCGAGGGGGAACGACACCTCGGGCTGTTTGGCCATGATGCTGTTGCGCCGACGACAAGCGTCGCACCTGTCCGTTGAAAACCGCTCCTTGATGGGAATCATAAAGAGCGCCGATCTGAGCGCCATCCCCAGATGAGCGGATCAGGGAATGCGGTAGCAAGTTCATGCTCGACGCGGGGAGACATCCAGGCATTGGCAAGGATCCGGGACAGCCCGGTCCAGCCGCCTTGGGCGCAAGCGGAGCCTGCCTCTGCATATGCGGCGGCCCGGATGCTGCACCAAGGAGTGGCCGGCCACCTTACCGGGGCTGTCATTCAATACCGAATAGCGGGTATGCCGCTGCGACGGTTCCGCTGCTGCTCGTTGAAAAACACAATGCCTCCATCGACGGTTTCAGCGTGGAGAGGCCTTGAAGAATTTCATGAAGTTCTGGATGGACCAGCCCAGTGCGGCTTTGCTCTGGTTCGGCACACTGGGCAGCGCGGTGGCGAATCAACTCGCCACGCTCTGGCTCAATCGGAGCCAGGCAGCCTCCCGGTTGCCCGTCCCTTACTGGGAGGCGCAATTGTCATTCAGTCCCGAGCAGCTGCGCGGCTGGTACGGACAGCTTCTGCAGCAAGGCACGCTGGACACCTACGTGCGTACCCAGCACGTCGATTTCCTGTTCATCGCCTCGACGCTGGCCTTGCACTTCCTGGCGCTGGTGGCCTTGTCGCGCCTGTTCGCAAAGGGGTCGGCACTGCGGCGCGGGCTCGTGCTCGCCGCTTGCCTGAGCACCATCGCACCCCTGTCGGACGCGGCGGAGAACCTGGCCTGCTACGCGATGTTGGCCCAGCCCTTGGATTTTCCGCCCGTGTGGTCGTACATCTACTCCAGCTTCGCTGCGCTCAAGTTCGCGTTTTTCGCTTTCGCTTACGCCGCGGCGGCCGCGGCCATCATGGCCGCCGCCTACTTGTCCACGAAAGCGCGTTTGGCCGCTTGGCTGCGTGGCCGGCACGCAGCCAGATGAACCGGCCACGCCTGCGCGGGACCGACTGGCGTACGGAGGTCCAGCCCCTGGCCCAAGCCATCCGGTCAAAGATCCGTATCAGCGCGGCACCTCGTTCGCCAGGCAGTCGGCATGCATCCTCCCGAAGGAGGCCTCCAGCCCGCCGGTCAGTTCCCTGAGCCCCGAGATGGTCGCCTCCACCATGCCGATCAGCCCATACGGATCGACCCCATAGGCCTGGGTCCTCGACCAATCCGCCCACCCGTACTGCATCACGAGTTCCAGCAGGTCGCCGCTGCCGGAGTCGGCGCGGATCAGGGGTTCCTCCGACACCACCATCAAGCCCAGCGCCAGCACGATGTCGCCGCCCATGCGCTGCCGCAGCAGGGTGGCCAACTCGCCCGACCGAAGCTCCTTCATCGGTTTGGCCAGGGCCTCGGCCACCCGCCGCGTGAGGTTGCTGCGATCGTCGCGAAAGTCGGCCCAGCCGTTCAGTCGATTGATCGACTGATCGAAGAACTCGGCCGGCATGAACAGTCTGGTCAGCGGATAAATGGCCTGGTCGATCATGTCCATGTCCTCACGATGCGCTTCGCCCAGGCTCGGGAGTGCGAACCGGCCCGCGGAGCGGCTCCCGCCGCCTGGTGGAACTGCAGGGCCCTGCCCTCAACCCGCTTTCATGAACCCCAGGTCACGCTGGAAGTTCCTCAGGTTCGGGAAGACCAGGTCCAGGTTGGTGTCGCTGACACCGAACCACTTGCCCAGGGTGGCGCCGATCTGGTCCACCGCCACCCCCGGCAGGAAACTGCCCGAGCCGACCTCGTCGTTGTGGTTCAGCCCGACCTCGGGAAAGCGGCCGTAGATTTCCTTGCCCTTCACGGCGCCACCGTACACGAAATGATGCGCCCCCCAGCCATGGTCGGTACCGTCGCCGTTGCTGGTGAAGGTGCGGCCGAAGTCGGAGGCGGTGAACAAGCTGACGTTGTCGCGCATGCCGAGCGCGGCGAGCGCCTTGTCGAAGTAGTCGATGCCGTGGGACAGACGCGCCAACAGGTCCGCCTGCGCCCGGTTCTGGTTGTCGTGGGTGTCGAAGCCGCCCAGGCTGACGAAGAACACCTGGCGCTTGGCGCCCAGCCCCGCCCGGGCCCCGATGATGCGCGCCACCGTCTGCAGATGCAGCGCCAGCGGGTTGTTCTGTTGCGAGCGGCTGGAGGGCTGGTAGTACTGGGTCAGGGCCAGGGGCGTGACGGCCTGGAAGGCCGTCTGGAACTTGGCCTGCGCGTCGATGGAGCGCTTGGCGACGGCCGCCTGCTCGCGCGCCAGAAGATGCGGGTTGTCGGCCGGCGCATTGCCCTGCGTGATGAGAGAGCGATAGTGGCTGGCGGCCAGCGCCGAGCCGAACAGCGTGCCGCTGATGCCGGCGACGGCCACCGCCCCGCCCGTCCCCACCTGGTACTGGAACACCGTGTCACCGGCCATGAAGACCGCGTTGCCCTGGATGGAGATGTTGGTGTAGACCGTGTCGCTGTTCTGGCCGGCCAGCAGGTCGCCGAGGCGGCCGCCCCAGCCGATCTTGGCCCCCTCGGGCGCGAGGGCCTGCCAGGTGGATTGCTGGTCGTTGTGCGAGAAGAGTTTCGCAGGGCGCTGCTTGATGTTGTTCTTGTACTCGAGCTTGGTGAGCGGCGTGACCAGGGGGCCGGCATTGGCGATCACCGCGAGGCGGCCGGCATCGAAGAGGACCTTCATCTCCGGCATGCTGGGATGCAAGGCATAGCTGCGGCTGTTGTTCGGCGAGGTGAAGGCCGTGAAGTTGGGCACGATGGGCAACACGCCGCCGAGCGCGGCGGGCGAGGCGCCCATGGCCGCGCCGTCGGCCGGCGTCCCCACGGGCTTCAGGGCGATCGGGTCGGGCGCGGTGGCGCGCAGCGTGCTGTAGGCGCTCCAGGAGGCGCTGTCGGTCGGCAGCACCATGTTGGCGGAGTCGTTGCCGCCGAACAGGAACAGGCACACGATGGCCTTGTAGTCGGTGGTCTGCGCCACGGCCGCATTCATCGCGGCCAGGTTCATGGCGAAGGGCAGGCCGGCCGGGCCGACCGAGCCCGACAGCACGGACGCGCGGCGCATGAATTCACGGCGGGAAGTCTTGCTGGGGGACATGGGGGTTTTCCTCGTCACTTCTGGATCAGGTAGTCGGGCGAGGCCATCGTCAGCAGGATGGCGATGCACACGCGGTCCAGCTTGGCCTTGTCGACGGCGGCCTGGTTGGTGGAGGTCGGGGCGGGGATCGCCCGGTCGCCCACGGCGGCGATGATCTGGTTGCGCATGGGGGCCCGCATCTGGCCCGACATCAGCAGCAGGCTCACCCGGTCGACCAGCGCGGCGGGCTCCGCGGCCAGCGCGATCTCGGCGCTGAAGTCGGTCTGGATGTCGCGGTTGGGGTCCGGCGTGAGCCAGCTGCCGCGGAGGTAGTTCAGGTAGCTCGCCACCGAGACTTCATTGGTCAGCTGGAGTTCGGGCGCAACCAGGCCGGCCGCCGCGGCGGCGCTGTTGGGTGGGGTGAAGCCGGGACGGAAGTAGTTGAAGACGCTGGGCGACTTCATGGGTGTCTGCCCCAGTGCGTTGTCGGTGTCGTCGATGCCGGTGAAGCGCCCGCTGGCCGACGTCGCCTTGAATGCGCGCAGCAGATGGGCCAGACGCAACAGGGGCTCGCGCAGCTTGCCGTAGCTGGGGCTGGAGGCGTTGTAGGTCCGGGCCTCGGTGTCGAGCAGCACCGCGCGGAACACCGCCTTCATGTCCCCGCGCACGCCGCTGCCGTTGTTGTTGAAGGCCGCCGCGACACGACCCACATAGGCCGGGCTCGGGTTGCTGGTGACCAGGCGCTGGATCAGCTGCCTGCCGATGAAGGGGCCCACGTTGGGATGGTTGAAGAGGCGGTCGAGCGCGATCTTCAGGTCGCCGGGACCGTCGGGCACGGTGCTCGCCGGGATGGTGACCCCGAGGAACTTCTTTTCGCTGGTCGAATGGAACTTGGCATAGAACTGCATGGGACGCCAGTCGCGTTCGAGGTGGGGATCCTGGCCCAGGAAGCGGCGGTCGGTGCGGTCGCCCAAGCCGGGGCCGGCATACCAGCTCCAGCCGGTGAACACCTTGGCCAGGCCCTGGACGTCGGCATGGGAGTAGGTCTCGACGGGTGTGCCGCCCTTGTGGCTGCCGTCGTTGTTGAGTTCGTACAGGCCGATGGTGAACAGCTGCATGATCTCGCGCGCGAAGTTCTCATCCGCCACGCGGCCGCTCACGGGGTCCTCCTTCTGGTTGCGCAGGCTGCTGAGGTAGACCCCCATCATCGGGTGCAAGGACACCGCCTCGAGAAGATCCCGGTAGTTGCCGAAGGCATGCTCGGCCAGCGTGTCGTAGTAGGAGGTGACGCCGCGGGTCTGATTGGCCAGCGTCGCATCGTTGAACGAGACCACGAAGATCTGCGCCAGCGCGAAGGTGGCGCGCTGGCGCAGCTGGTCTTCCCCGGCAAGGGCCTGCGCCCAATACGATTCGCGGAAATTGGTGGGACCGATGGACTTGCCGGTCGCCGCCAGATCGCCAGCCATGCGGTCCACGTAGGTCCGGTGCGGCACCCTCGGCTTGTTGAACTGGGCCGTCATCCAGTTCGAGTAACCGGCGGTGCCCAGCGCGGTGATCTCGGCCTCGGTCGGGCCATAGGTCGCCTGGGTCAGGAAACGCGCGGCATCGGTGCGCGACACCACCACTGGGGCGGGCGAGGGCGACGGAGAGGACGCACTGGGTGCGGGGCTGCCCGCCGCTGCCGGGACCTCGGCGTTCTCGCCTCCGCAGGCCGCCAGCACGCCGACCAGCAAGGCCGCGACGCTCAGGCGAGCCGCCGGCCCCCAATACCGTTGAACTGCGCTCACTTCCCTCTCCCCGTTTTTGATCTGATGAAATACGCCCGGATACAGGCGTATTTCCACGCAGATCGCGTACCAAGCCCCTTTAGAGGGGGTTGGGGAGATTTTTCCGGCGGGGGTGTGTCAATCCTTGTTAAATCGAGCACGATTTGCCGTGTGGCGCAGCGGCGGTCGTGACAGTCCTGGTCTCAATTGCGTGCAAATGTAGGCGCCGTGCAAGAGCTCGCCCGCCTCAGAGCAGGGCGGACAGCGCGCGCTTCACCTGTGCGACGTCCTGCCCGCTGCGTTCGGCCCAGTCCTGCAACTGGTCTTCGCCGATCTTGCCGACATTGAAATAGGCCGACTCGGGCTGGGCGATGTAGAAGCCGCTGACGCTGGCCGCGGGTGTCATGGCCCAGCTCTCGGTCAGGGCCATGCCGATGTCGGCGCACTGCAGGACCCGGAACATCTCGCCCTTGACGGTGTGGTCGGGGCAGGCGGGGTAGCCGGGGGCCGGGCGGATGCCGCGGTACTTCTCGGCGATCAGCTCGTCCGGGCTCAGCTGCTCGTCGGCGGCATAACCCCAGAAGTCCTGGCGCACGCGCTGGTGCAGGCGTTCGGCGAAGGCTTCGGCCAGGCGGTCGGCCAGCGCCTTGAACATGATGCTGCTGTAGTCGTCGTGCGCGTCGAGGAACTGCTTTTCCTTCTTCTCGGCCCCGATGCCGGCCGTGACGGCGAACAGACCGATGTGGTCGGCCACTCCGGAGCCCTTCGGGGCGATGAAATCGGACAGCGCCCGGTTCGGCCGCTTCACCCCGTCGACCACGGGTCGCACGCTCTGCATGCGCAGGCCGTGCCAGGTCATCAGCACCTCGCTGCGGGTCTCGTCGGTGTAAATCTCGATGTCGTCGTCATTGACACTGTTGGCCGGATACAGGCCGATGACGCCGTTGGCGCTGAGCCAGCGGCCCTCGATGAGGCGCTTGAGCAAGGCCTCGCCGTCGGCGAGCACCCGGCGCGCGGCCTCGCCGACCACCTCGTCCTGCAGGATGGCGGGGTAGGGACCGGCCAGGTCCCAGGTCTGGAAGAACGGGCCCCAGTCGATGCACTGGGCGAGTTCGGCCAGGTCGTAGTTCTTGAAGACCCGCCGGCCGATGAACTTCGGCACCGGCGGCGTGTAGGCGGCCCAGTCGATGCGGGCCTTGTTGGCCCGCGCCTCGGCCAGACTCACCAGCGGCGTCGCCTTCTTGTTCGCGTGCAGCTCGCGCACGCGCTCGTAGTCGGCCTGCAGCTCGGCCACGTAGGCGGCCGACCGGTCCTCGCTGAGCAGCTCGCTGCACACGCTCACGCTGCGGCTGGCATCGGGCACGTAGACCACCGGGCCGTCGTAGTGCGGAGAGATCTTCACCGCCGTGTGCACCCGGCTGGTGGTGGCGCCGCCGATCAGCAGCGGCATCTTCCTCTCGCGGAAGTAGTCGTCGCGCTGCATCTCGCCCGCCACGTACTGCATTTCCTCGAGGCTGGGGGTGATGAGGCCCGACAGGCCGATGATGTCGGCCCCCTCGGCCTTGGCGCAGGCGAGGATGTCCTGGCAGGGCACCATCACGCCCATGTTGACGACCTCGAAGTTGTTGCACTGGAGGACGACGGTGACGATGTTCTTGCCGATGTCGTGCACGTCGCCCTTCACGGTGGCGATGACGATCTTGCCCTTCGGCTTCACGTCGCCACCGGCGTCCATCAGCGCCTTCTTCTCGGCCTCGATGTAGGGCAGCAGGTGCGCCACGGCCTGCTTCATCACGCGGGCGCTCTTCACCACCTGCGGCAGGAACATCTTGCCGGCGCCGAAGAGGTCGCCCACGGTGTTCATGCCGGCCATCAGCGGCCCTTCGATCACGTGCAGCGGGCGGCCGCCGCCGGCGCGGATCTTCTGCCAGCACTCTTCGGTGTCGTCGACGATGAAGTCGGTGATGCCGTGCACCAGCGCGTGCGCCAGGCGCGTCTCGACGTCGTTCTGGCGCCAGGCCAGGCGCGTGCTCTCGTCCTTGGCCGCGCCCTTCACCGCGTCGGCCACCTCCAACAGGCGCTCGGTGGCGTCGGCACGGCGGTTCAGCACCACGTCTTCCACCCGCTCGCGCAGTTCGGGGTCCAGGTCGTCGTACACGCCGATCATGCCGGCGTTGACGATGCCCATGTCCATGCCCGCTCTGATTGCGTGATAGAGGAACACGGTGTGGATGGCCTCGCGCACCGGCTCGTTGCCGCGGAAGCTGAAGGACACGTTGGACACGCCGCCGCTGACCTTCGCGCCGGGCAGGTTCGCCTTGATCCAGCGCGTGGCCTCGATGAAGTCGACCGCGTAGTTGTTGTGCTCCTCGATGCCGGTGGCGATCGCGAAGATGTTGGGGTCGAAGATGATGTCCTCGGGCGGGAAGCCCACCTCGTCGACCAGAATGCGGTACGCACGCTCGCAGATCTCGATCTTTCGGGCAAAGGTGTCGGCCTGGCCCTGCTCGTCAAACGCCATCACCACCGCCGCCGCGCCATAGCGCTTGACCAGCCGCGCCTGGTGCTTGAAGGCTTCGACGCCCTCTTTCATGCTGATGGAATTGACGATGCCCTTGCCCTGGATGCAGCGCAGCCCCGCTTCGATCACGTCCCACTTGGAGCTGTCCACCATGATGGGCACGCGCGCGATGTCGGGCTCCGACGCGATCAGCTGCAGAAAGCGCACCATGGCCGCCTTGCTGTCGAGCATGGCCTCGTCCATGTTGATGTCGATGACCTGGGCGCCGTTTTCCACCTGCTGGCGGGCCACGGCCAGGGCTTCCTCGTACTGCCCATTCAGGATCATGCGGGCGAAGGCCTTGGAGCCGGTGACGTTGGTGCGCTCGCCGATGTTGACGAACAAGCTGCCGTCGCCGATCAGGACGGGCTCCAGGCCCGACAGCTTCATCGGCGGAATGGAATGGCGGTCTGCGGAGGTCGTGGCGGTCATGGCGGAATCTGGAGGGCTGCGGCGCTCACCCGCAGCGCATGCATTCGATGCGTCAGGGCGAGCGTGGTTGCGAGCTCCAAGCCTGGCGAGACCGCTCTGGTGGTCTCGTCGCAACGCTCCTTGGACGGCCTGATTTTAAGCGCCGCGCGGACGCCATGCCGCGAATGAAACAAATTGATCCGTGACGGGAACCACCGGGGCACAGCGGTTACAAACGGCGGAGCGTGACCGATGTCACATCCAGGCGGAGGCCGCGGCCGCCGCACACGACCCGGAGGCCCCATGAAAACCCGTCGCTCCTTGCTGCTGGCCGCCACTTTGGCCGCCCTGGCCGTCCTCGCGGCCTGCGGCACCCCCGTCAAGAAGCTGCCCGCCGCGCCCGCCCCCGTGGCCGGTTCGGCACCCGGCCCGGCCTATGGCAAGGCAGGCAGCGGCGAATTCGTCTGGTCGTCGCGGATGGACGCCGCCCGGAGCCAGCTCGCCGACAGCCTGCGCGGCCAGGGCGTGCAAGTCGCCAGGACCGACGACGAGCGGCTCTGGCTCAGCCTGCCCGGCGACCTGTGCTTCGAGCCCAACCGCTCCGCGCTGAAACCCGCCGCGCGGGGCTTGCTCGACCAGGTCGTGCTGGCCCTGCGCGGCAACCCCAGGGCCGAGTTGCGCATCGTCGGCCACACCGACACCAAGGGAGCGGCGGCGGCCAACAACGCCTTGTCGCTGGACCGCGCCGCCAGCACCCGCGACTGGTTCGTCGCCCGCGGCCTGTCGCCCGTGCGCATCGCCGTGGCCGGGCGCGGCGCGGCCGACCCGGTGGCCAGCAATTCGGACGAAGCGGGCCGCGCCGCCAACCGCCGGGTCGAGATCATCGTCGGCGAGCGCCGCTAGGGGACAGCCTCAGGCCTGGGCCAGCAAGCCGCTGAACAGCGGGTCTTGGCGGCTGCGCGGCCGATAGGTCCCGACCCGTCGGGCGATGGCCTCGATGTGGGCGGGGGTGGTGCCGCAGCAGCCGCCGGCGATGTTGAGGAAGCCGGCCTTGGCGAACTCCTCGAGCAGGCCGCCGGTGATGTCGGGGGTCTCGTCGAAGCCGGTATCGCTCATCGGGTTGGGCAGGCCGGCGTTCGGATAGCAGCTGATGAAGGTATCGCCCGCGGCGCGGTGCAATTCCTCGATGTACGGGCGCATCAGGGCCGCGCCCAGCGCGCAGTTGAGGCCGATCGCCAGCGGCCGGGCATGGCGCACGCTGTGCCAGAAGGCGGTGACGGTCTGGCCCGACAGGATGCGCCCGGAGGCGTCGGTCACCGTGCCGGAGATGATCACCGGCAGGCGCTCGCCGGTGTTTTCCATCAGCTCGTCGAGCGCGAAGATGGCGGCCTTGGCGTTCAGGGTGTCGAAGATGGTCTCCACCAGGAACAGGTCGCAACCGCCTTCGAGCAGCCCTTCGGCCTGCTCGTAGTACGCCGCCCGGAGTTCGTCGAAGGTCACGTTGCGCGCCGCGGGGTCGTTGACGTCCGGGCTGATGCTGGCGGTGCGCGGGGTCGGGCCGAGGGCGCCGGCGGCATAACGCGGCTTGTCGGGCGTGCTGTACTTGTCGCAGGCCTCGCGCGCCAGGCGCGCGGCCACCACGTTCATCTCGCGGGCCAGCGGGGCCAGGCCGTAATCATCCTGGGCCACGCTGGTCGCGCCGAAGGTATTGGTCTCGATGATGTCGGCTCCGGCCGCGAGGTACTCCTCGTGGATCCGGCGAATCACGTCCGGGCGCGTGAACTGCAGCAGTTCGTTGTTGCCCTTGAGGTCCGTGGGGTGGTCCTTGAAGCGTTCGCCGCGGTAGTCGCCTTCGCCCAGCTTGTGCTGCTGGATCATGGTGCCCATGGCTCCGTCGAGGATGACGATGCGCTCTTTCATGATGCCGGGCAGGGCTGCGGCTCGGGTGTACTGGGGTGCGTTCATGTCCCTATTGTAGGAAGCGGCGGCCCGCCGGCTCGCGCACAGGCCTTTGCGTCGCGGCCGGCGAGCTCAGCCGCGTACGCTGCCGCCCAGGGTGTCGCCGAACAGCGAAGGCCGGAAGCCGAGCGGGCGCGGGCCCTCGGCCTGCATCGCCCACAGGCTCAGCGCCTTGGCCGACATGGGCTTGGCGAACAGGAAACCCTGCAGCTCGTCGCAGCCCAGCGAGCGCAGGATCTTCTGCTGCTCCTCGGTTTCCACCCCCTCGGCAACGACCTTCAGGCCCAGGGCCTGGGCCAGCTTGACGACGGCGTCCACGATGGCGCGGGCGTCGGCGCTGGTTTCCAGGTCGAGCACGAAACTGCGGTCGATCTTCAACTCCTCGGCCGCCAGCTGGCGCAGGTAGCTCAGGCTGGAATAGCCGGTGCCGAAGTCGTCGATCGACAGGTGCACGCCCACCGCCGAAAGGCGCTCGATCATGCGCAGCGTGTTGCGGGTGTCTTCCATCGCAGCCGATTCGGTGATTTCGCAGGTCAGCAGGGCGGGCTCGACCTGATAGCGCGCCAGGGCCTCCCGGATGCGGTCGCTCAGGTCGTCCTGGCGCAGCTGGTGGACCGACAGGTTGATCGCCACGCGCATGCGCAGACCGTCCTCGCGCCACGCGCCGATCTGCCGGCAGACGTCTTCGATCAGCCAGTTGCCCAGGGCCTGGATGAGCCCGAAACGCTCGGCCAGCGGAATGAAGATGTTGGGGCCGACCATGCCGCGTTCCGGATGGTGCCAGCGCATCAGCGCCTCGGCGCCGGTGATCTGGCCGCTGGGGGCATGGATCTTCGGCTGGTAGTAGAGCTCCAGCTCGCCCTGGGCCACGGCGCGCCGCAGGTCGCGCAGCAGGTCCACCTGGTCGCGGGCGCCGGCGACCATCTGGGCCTCGAAGAAGCAGTAGGTGGCGCCGCCGTTGCGCTTGGCGCCCTTCATGGCCGCCGCGGCATGGGCGATCAGCTTGGACAGGGCGCCATGCTCGGGATAGATGGTGATGCCGACCGAACACGACATGGAAACGTTCTGCCCGTCGACCTCGCAGGGTTCGGCGATCACCTTCAACAAGCGCCCCGCCAGGTTGGCGGCATCGGTGGGTGCCGGGTTGCCGTCGAGCAGCAGCAGGAACTCGTCGCCGCCGGCCCGGGCGACCAGGTCCTGCGATCCGACGATGGAGTGCAGGCGCTGGCTCATCGCGTACAGCACCTGATCCCCCATGCTCTGCCCGAAGGATTCATTGACGTTCTTCAGCCCGTCCATGTTGATGAACAACAGGGCCAGGCGGTGCTGGTTGCGGTCGGCCCTGGCGGCCGCGCGCTGCAGCAGGGACTCGAACATCGCGCGGTTGGGCAACTGGGTCAGGGGGTCGGTGTGGGCGGCGAGCTGCAGCTCCTCCCGGGTGCGCCGCAAGGTGGCCTTGAGGTGCGACTCGAGCACCGAGGACAGCAGCAGCAAGCCCAGCAGGCTGGGCACGCCCACCGAGGCCAGGGCCTTCAGGGTGCCGCCGCTCACGCCGTTGTCGAACAGCGGGCCGGCCGAGGCCGGCACCTGGCCGCCGTACAACACCCCCGCATTCGCCCCGACCATGGCCAGCCCCAGCAGCAGCGCCGCGGCGGCCTGCCAGCCTTGCGGCCGGCCTGCGCTGCGCCGGGCATACAGACGCAGCGCCAGGCCGGACAGGGCGATGGCCAGCACCCAGCCGATCGCCACGCTGAGCGGCTCCCATTGCAGCCCCGGCCGCAGGTACAGGGCCATCAGGTTGAGCGCGGGCAACACGCAGGCGCTGGTGCCCAGGCCGACGGCGGCGGCAAAGATGCGGGCGCAGCGACGCTTGGTGGTGATGCCGAAATGAAACGCGGCCACGGCGCAGGCAAAACCCAGCACCAGCGCGAAAAACACCTTGACCGGGCCGTAGATGAGCCCGAACGGCAGGGGATCCCCCACCAGCACGATGAAGTGCGAGGCGCTGACCCCGGTGGCCCAGGCCAGCGCGGCACCGGCCAGCGAGCGCACCGAGGTCGGCCAATGGCTGGACAGCACTCCCCGGCCCAGATCCAGGGCCACGTAGGCCGCGAACACCGCCACCAGGACGGACCCGGCCCAGGCGCCCGCCTCCAGATGCCAGTCGAGAAATGCCGCTTCCATCTAGGGCCTGCACCCGCAGGGTTCGTCCCCGCGCCACCGGGACTGCGAGAGCGCACGCCCACGGCCCGCGCCGCCATTGGCACCCCGACTCCAGGCGGCACCGGGATGACGCTTGTCGGATGGGGCCAGGCAGAGGTAGGTCATGGAGGGGGCAGGGCCTGGGCCCGGGATGCATCGTTATCCGAGACTTATCGGAGCTGAGGGGCCGGTCTTGAGCCGGGCGGACGGGGAATCAGTGCAAAAATCCCATGTTCCGCTGCCGCCGCACATCGGGTTTGACCCGGTGCTCGGCCTCCAGCTGCGACAGGAACTCATCCGGCGTGAACACCTCGCCCAGCACGTCGACCTGGCGCTTGACCGAGGCGAAGTCGCCCGGCGCCAGCGCATCGAGCTGGCGCAGGCGCTCGGCCTGCTCGGCGGTGAGCCGCGCCGCATCGCCGCCCAGCGCCTCGGCCACGAACATGCGCTCACGCTGCTCGGGGGTCAAGGGCATGAAACGGATCTTGAAGGTGAAGCGGCGCAACGCGGCTTCATCCAGGTCCTCGAACAGGTTGGTGGTACAGATGAAGACGCCCGAGAAGCGCTCCATGCCCTGCAGCATCTCGTTGACCTCGCTGACCTCGTAGTTGCGCTCGGCCATGCGCCGGCTGCGCAGGAAGCTGTCGGCCTCGTCGAGCAGCAGGACCGCCTGCTCGGCCTCGGCATCCTCGAACATGCGGGCCATGTTCTGCTCGGTCTCGCCGACGTACTTGCTGACCAGGTCGGACGCCTGCCGCACCATCAGGGGACGTTTCAACTGCTGCGCGATGTGCTCGGCCAACGCGGTCTTGCCCGTGCCCGGCGGACCGTAGAAACACAGCGTGCCGAACCCCTTGCGCCCGAGCGCCTCGACGATCTTCGGCAGTTCGAAGCGCGATTCGGTGTGCACCAGGCCGAGGTCGTACCCGGTGACCACGCGCCGCGCCCCGCGTTCGCCGCCCACGTGGCTGCCCAGCGCCTTGTCGGCATTGCCGAGCTGGCGTTCGATGAGCGCCTCCATCGACTGGCTCCGCGTCTCGTCGGCCGCCAACTTGGCGAACTTCACGGCGGTACGCACCTGCGCCGGCGTGAGCCCCCGCCGCTCGGCCAGGCGGGCGGCGAAGCCCTCGGAGACCTGCACACCCGACAGCGCCCGCATGACCAGGGCCTCGCGCGCGCCGGGCGGCGGCGACTTCAGGTCGAGGTGGTACTGGAAGCGGCGCCGGAACGCCGGGTCGATCTGCTCGATCCGGTTGGTCACCCAGATCACCGGCACCGGGTTGGTCTCGAGGATCTGGTTGACCCAGGCCTTGCCGCTGACGCTGCCGGACACCACGCCGTCGCCGGTGTCGAGCCGGGCCATCAGCTGGGCGGCATCGGTCGAGATGGGCGGAAAGACGTCTTCGACCTCGTCGAACAGCAGGGCGACCGTGGCGCTCCCCTTGAGGAACACCTGGCTGATCTGCAGCGAGCGGTAGCGGTCGCGCCCGCTCAAGCTGTTGCCGTCGCGGTCGGCGTACTCGACCTCGTAGAGTTCGAGGCCCGCCGCCTGGGCCGCCACCTTGGCGAGTTCGGTCTTGCCGGTGCCCGGCGGGCCGTACAACAGCACATTGACACCCGGCTCCTTGCGCGCCACCGCGTTGCGCAGCAGGGCGGTGAGCACCTGCTGGTCGTCGCCCACGTAGTGGAAATCGTCCGGGCCGAGTTCGCTGCGCGCGGCCGGCCGGGTGAACACCGCCATCAGGTCGGACGGCCCCTCGTAGTGGCGCATCAGCACCGGCGGCAGCTGCTCGCTGACCTTCATCAGGTCGGCCAGGTCGGTGATGTTGTGTTCGGAGATCAGGTTCTCGACCATGCCGGTGCGCTCCAGGCGCGAGCCGGCACGCAGGGCCTCCGCGACCTCCTGCTCGTTGACGCCGGCCACCGCCGCGATGGCGGCATAGGCTTCCTGGGCGTTGGAGACCTTGAATTCGACCAGCAGGCCGCGCAGGTCACGCTGGTAGCGGGCGAGCGTGCCGTACAGCAGCAAGGCCCGCTCGGCCGGATTGAGCTGCAGCAGCCCGGCCAGCGCATCGATGTTCTTCTCGACCAGGGTCGATTCCTTCTTCAGGCTGCGATCCAGCCAATCGGCGGTGGCGCCCAGCACGGCCAGCAGGTCCTTGGGGGAATCCTTGATGTACTCGTCGACGTAGAAGAACAGCGTGCCTTCCTCGTAGGGGCCGCCCCAGCCGCCATGGCGGGCCATGAAGGCGGCATCGCTCAGGGATTCGTGCCCGAGCCAGTGCTCGTTGCCCTTGCAGCGCAGGGCGAGGAAAGCGCGCAGCCGCGCCAGCACGGTGGCCGGCCAGACCAGGTGCTTGCCGGTCAGCGACAACAGGCTGTTCCAGTCGCGCCGCAAGTTGAAACGCCCGGCGTGGCGCACGGTCAGGGTGAGCACGAACTGCGAGCACATGCGGTCCAGGACCGGCGCTTCTTTCAGTCCGGGGGACAACACCACGCGAGCATCAAGGTGACTGGCGGCCATGGGGGCAACTCCTGAAGGAGAACCGTTGTAGGCCATCTTGGCGCACCGCGCACCAAGCGGCAAGCCCTATCGCCATCGTGGCAGGGCCGGCAATCACCTTACCGCAAGCGCATGCTCACTGAACATGCTTTTTGGGGGGGACGTGCGGGAGTTCACGAACCCCGCGGATACCCGGCCTGCCGCCTCGTCAATGAAGCACGACCGGATGCTGCATCAGGCTGGTGTAGCGCTCGATGTAGTCGTCCATTTCCTCTTCGGAAGGCGAGGTTTCCATCATGGCGGTGACCCCGTCCTTGAAGGACTCGGCCATCGCGCCTTCGATGAAAAGCTCCTTGCGGGCGAACTTGTCGACGATTTCGTAGCCGCCGCGCGACAGCTGGTCGTACCCGTGATCAACCTCCTCGAGCTCGGGCATGTCGAATTGAACGACGACGAAGTTGTCAGAGTTGTAGACCATCTGCATGGAAGCATCTCCTTGGGGCAAGACCTACTTCGGGTTGATATCGCAACTTTCAAGCCAGTCTGAAGCCCCGGCGGCGCAGAGTCAAACCCCACCGGTGCCGGCCGCGTGCTTTGTGTCACACCTCGTGCACACATGGGGCTGCGCCGTCGACTCCCTCACACCGGTGGATGCATGCTGCGCAGCAGAAGTTCCAGGGTTTCTCCATCGCTGCTCAGACGTGCGCGGATCGGCAGATGGTGCTGCTTCGGGTCCAGCCAGACCTCGACCCGGGTGTCCTTGGCCTTGCGTGGCTCGCGCAGCAGCTTGACGGCCTGGATGCGGCTGCCACCGGCCACCACCTCGTCGACGCCCAGGGACTGGAACGACCAGACATCCGCGTCGCCGCGTGCCCCGCTCACATACAGGCTGACGCGTTGCCCCGACGCCACGCGGCGCGGTTCGGCCGAGGCGATGGCCCCCATCTGCACCATCCAGCTCAGCCGGTCCTGGGCCCCGGGGACCAGGGGCACCTCGGCGGCATCGCCGGAAAATGTGATCTTGCCGCTCTGGCGCTGGAAAGTCGCTGCCCGCAGGGGCTTGCCCCGACGTTCGTCGGTGAACCTGGCCGGCGCCAGGCCGGCCGTGTCGAAGCCGCCCTCGCTGGCCCAGGTGAGCACCTTGAAACCCGCCACGCGGCCCTCGAGGCGCGCCTCGTAGCGCGCGCCCTCGGGGCGCCAGTGCAACTCGCCGGTGCCCGACCACCCTCCCTTGCGCAGGGTGTACTCGAGGGTCAGCGGCGGCGGCAGCCGGGTACGGTAGAGCGGCGCCTCCGCCGCCGGCACGGCCACCGGCAGCAGCTCGGGCGCCGCCGCCCAGGACACCAGGGGCGTGAACCCGGCGGCGGCGAACAGGCTCAACAAACCCCGACGTGTGAAGCAGGGGACCGGAGAGGGGGGAGCAGAGAACAGGGACATGCATCGACAATACCGGAAACCGAAGACGACCTGGAAAACCATGAAACTAGCAAGCTACAGGGATGGATCGCGGGACGGGCAGCTGGTGGTGGTCTCCCGCGACCTGGCCACGGCGCACTACGCCACCGGCATCGCCACCCGCATGCAGCAGCTGCTCGACGACTGGGGCTTCCTCTCGCCCCAGCTAGAGGACTTGTACGCCGCCCTCAACCAGGGCCGCGCGCGCCACGCCTTTGCCTTCGACCCCAGGCAGTGCATGGCGCCCCTGCCGAGGGCCTATCAATGGGTGGACGGTTCGGCCTTCATCAACCACGTCGAGCTGGTGCGCAAGGCCCGCAACGCGGAGGTGCCGGACAACTTGCGCACCGACCCGCTGATGTACCAGGGGGGCAGCGACGACCTGCAGGGCCCCTGCGACCCCATCGTCGTGCCGAGCGAGAAGATGGGCATCGATTTCGAGGCCGAGGTGGCGGTGGTCACCGGTGACCTGCCGATGGGGACGCCGCCGGCGCGCGCGCTGGAGGGCATCCGCCTGCTGATGCTCGCCAACGACGTCAGCCTGCGCCACCTCGTGCCGGCGGAACTGGCCAAGGGCTTCGGCTTCTGCCAGAGCAAACCCGCCACCTCCTTCAGCCCGGTGGCCGTCACCCCGGACGAAGCCGGCGCCGCATGGAAGGGGGGGCGGCTGCACCTGGCGCTGCAATGCACCTGGAACGGCAAGCGGGTCGGGCTGTGCGACGCCGGGCCGGAGATGCACTTCCACTTCGGCCAGCTCATCGCCCACCTCTGCAAGACGCGCAACGTCAGGGCGGGCAGCATCGTCGGCAGCGGCACCGTCAGCAACCAGGACTGGTCGCGCGGCTACTCCTGCATCGCCGAGAAACGGGCGATCGAGACCATCGAACACGGCGCCCCGCGGACCGAATTCATGCGCTTTGGCGACACCATCCGCATCGAGATGAAAGGCCTGGACGGGCAAAGCCTCTTCGGCGCCATCGACCAGCAGGTGGTGGACGGCTGCGGCGCCGACTGAACATGCGCGACTTCCCTCGCACCCTGAAGATGGCCACCGTGTGGCTGCTGGTCGGCGGGCTGGTGTTCCTGGCGTTCCAGCACTTCGAGAAAGAACAGCGCCGCAGCCAGTTCTCGGCCCGGGGCGAGCTGGTGGAGATCCAGCGCGGGCCGGACGGCCACTACCACTGGCCCGGCACCATCAACGGCCGCGAGGTGGAGTTCCTGATCGATACCGGCGCCACCGGCACCGCGCTGTCGGCCTCGCTGGCCAGGGAACTCGGCCTGCAACCGCTGAGGCAGGTGCAGGCCCACACCGCCCATGGCCTGGTGACCGGCGAGCTGATGCGCGCCGACATCGTGCTGCGCGGCGGGGTGCGGGTCGACGACCTGCGGGTCATCGCCCTGCCGGCCCTGGGCGACGCCCCCTTGCTCGGCATGGACGTGCTCGGCAAGCTGCGCTGGCAGCAACACCAGGGCGTGTTGACTTTCGACCTAAGGGAAACGCCTGCAGAGAGTCGCTGAATCGCCGCGGCCGGGATAAGCTCCGTCCATGACCTCATCCGCCCGCCCCTTCTCGACACCCCGGCGCCTCCTGGCACTGCTGTTCCTGCTCGCCGGCACCACGCTCGCCCAGGCCCAGGCCAGACCGGCCGAGGACTGCCCGCCGTCCGCCCGCGGGCCCAGCGCCGAGGAACAAGAGGCCGGCTGGCGCCAGGCGCGCGACCGGGGCTTCCTCTGGAAGGCCACCAAGGACGGCCGCAGCTCCTACCTCTACGGCACGATGCATGTCGGCAAGCTCGACTGGATCTTTCCCGGCCCGACCGTCCACGAGGCCTTGGCGGCCAGCAGCATGGTGGCGCTCGAGATCGACCTGGCCAACCCCGAGATCACGCGACGCGTCCAGGCCGCCATGGGGCCCAAGCCCGGTCGCAGCCTGACCCCGCGCCTCAGCGCGCGGCTGGAGCGGCAACTGCAGGCCGCCTGCATGCCGGTCGAACTCACCCGCTCCATGTCGCCCGAGATGCTCGGCATGGCGCTGACGGTGATGTCGGCGCGCCGCCAGGGCTTCGATCCCGCCTATGGCATCGACATGGCGATCGCCGCGCTGGGCCATCGGCTCGGCAAGCCCCTGACCTCGCTGGAAAGCCCGGAGCTGCAGGTCAAGCTGCTCACCAGCCGTTCGAACCAGGAGCTGCGCGAGGGCATGGACAAGCTGCTCGCCGCCCTGGAGAACGGCAAGGCGGGGCCGATGCTGCTGCGCATGGCCGGCATCTGGGAGGAAGGCCGCGAGGACGAACTCGCGCGTTACACCGAATGGTGCGACTGCGTGGGCAGCGTACGCGAGCGCGCCGCGATGAAAGCCTTGCTGAACGACCGCAACCCGGGCCTGGCGGACGCCATCGCCGCCTTGCATGCCGAGGGCAAGACGGTGTTCGCGGCCGTCGGCAGCCTGCACATGGTCGGCCCGACGGGACTGCCCGAGCTGCTGCGCGCCAAAGGCTACGCGGTGGAGCGCGTTGCGCTCAAGTACCGGCCGGATTGAAGCGCGGCGCCGCCGCCGGGTGGCCAGGCCGTCCGGACTCGTGCGCCCCGCGACCTCCGGTCACGACGCATTGCGGCATCGCCGCCCCCGCAGGCACAATGCCCGGAGACCTCACGACAGTTCCAAGGAAACGCCATGGCCGACACGTCCAGCTTCACCAAGCTCGTTCCGGGCTTCGATTTTTTGCAAAGCCTGGTGAAGAACGCCAGTTCGGCCCTGCCCAACATGGGCCAATGGGTGGCGCCCACCCTGGACCCGGAAGAGCTCGAAAAACGCATCGAGGAGCTGAAGACCGTCCAGTTCTGGCTGGAGCAGAACGCCCGCCTGCTGGGGGCGACCGTCCAGGCGCTGGAGGTGCAGCGCATGACCCTGTCGACCTTGAAGACCATGAACGTGCAGATGGGTGATCTGCGCGATTCGCTGCAGGTCCGCGTGCCGGAAGCCGAAGCGGAGCCGGAAGAGGACGCCGAGGACAAGAAGGGCAGCAGCGAAGCGCCGCCCGCCCCCAAGCCCCGCCGCAAGAGCGCCAAGGCGGCCGAAGCCCCCCCGCCCGCCGTCGACCCGATGCAATGGTGGGGGGCCATCACCAAGCAGTTCACCGAACTGGCGGCCTCCGCCATCAAGGACAGCGCCACCGACGCGGCCCAGAACCTCGCCGGCACGGTCATCAAGGAGTCGGTGAACGCGGCCGGCAAGCGGCTGAAGAAAGCGGCGGTGCCGCCGGCCAAGGCGCCCGCGGCCAAGAGCGCCGCCAAGCCCGCGGCCAAACGCGCCCCGGCCAAACGCTGAAGCCGGCGCCCAGCCTATTCCGCGGGCCCACCGATGAAGCTCTTCGCCCACGCACACGCCACCCACCCGGACGGGCACATGGCGCTGGCCCTGGCCGCGGCCCAGATCGAAGCGCAGCGTGCCGATGCCACGGGGCTGCATGCGGGCGAGCCGACGCTGGGCTGGGTCTACCTGAGCGATCACTTCGCGCCGCATGCCCAGGCCCTGCTGGCCGAACTGCAACAGCGCTGGCCGGGGGTGTCCTGGGTCGGGGCGGTGGGCATCGGCATCGCCGCCAACGGGGTCGAGTACTTCGACGAACCGGCCCTGGCACTGATGCTGTCCGACCTGCCGCGCGATTCATTCCGCGTCTTCTCGGGGGCCCGTCCGCTGGGGGATTTCCGGGCCGGCACGGCCCAGGTGCACGCCGACCCCGCCACCCCCGAGCTGGGCGAGCTGATCGGCGAGATGAGCGCGCGCACCAGCACCGGCTACCTCTTCGGCGGCCTCGCCTCGGCCCGCACCCAGGCGCTGCACCTGGCCGACGGTGTGTTCTCGGGCGGTCTGTCGGGCGTGGCCTTCGGGCCCGAGGTGTCGCTGCTGTCGCGGGTGACCCAGGGCTGCCAGCCGGTGGGCCCGGTGCGCATCGTGACCGAAAGCAGCCGCAACGTCATCGCCCGGATGGACGGCCAGCCGGCGCTCGACTGCCTGTTGCGCGACCTCGATGTCGACGAAGACGAGCCGCGCGAGGCCCTGCCCAAGCTGCGCCAGACGCTGGTGGGCATCAGCGACGGCCGGGACGCGCTGCTGTCGCGTCCGGGCCAGTTCGGTGCCGACACCCGCGTGCGGCATCTGGTCGGCATCGACCCGCAACAGCGCGGGGTGGCCATCAGCGACACGATCGAGGCCGGCATGCAGGTCGCGTTCTGCCATCGGCATGTCGAAGCCGCGCGGCGCGACCTGATCCGCATCTGCAGCGAGATCCGCGAGGAACTCGAGCCCGAGACCCAGACCCGGGAAACCGCCCTGGCCCTGCATGCGAGCGGCGCCGAGCGTCACCCGCACCCGGCGCGGCGCGTGGCCGGTGCCGTCTACGTGAGCTGCACCGGCCGCGGCGGCGCCCACTTCGGCGCCCCCTCGGCCGAGCTGGCCTTGGTCCGCCACGCCCTCGGCGACGTGCCGCTGGTCGGGTTCTTCGCCAATGGCGAAATCGCCCGCCGCCATCTCTACGGTTACACCGGCGTGCTGACCGTCTTCACGGCCGACACCGACTGAAGCCCCTCGTGAACGCCGCCACCGACGCGTCGCCGCCCGCAGCGGCGTCCCCTGCCGAACGTGCCGCGCGGCAGGCCGAGGTGGTCGCTGCGCTCGCCCCGTTGCTGCCGCCGCACGCCCTGCTGTGGCAGCGCGAAGACACGGCGCCCTACGAATGCGACGGGCTCACCGCCTACCGCGCCCTGCCGCTGGTCGTGGCGCTGCCGGAAACCGAAGCACAGGTCGCCGCCGCGCTGGCGCTCTGCCATCGGCTACGGGTGCCGGTGGTGGCCCGCGGCGCAGGCACCGGCCTGAGCGGCGGCGCCCTGCCGCACCCCCTCGGCGTGACGCTGAGCCTCGCCCGGTTCAACCGCATCCTGAAGGTCGACCCGCTGGCCCGCAGCGCCACCGTGCAGTGCGGCGTGCGCAACCTCGCCATCAGCGAGGCGGCGGCGCCCTACGGCCTGTACTACGCCCCGGATCCGAGCAGCCAGATCGCCTGCACCATCGGCGGCAACGTGGCCGAGAATTCCGGCGGCGTGCACTGCCTCAAGTACGGGCTGACCCTGCACAACGTCCTGCAGGTACGCGGCTTCACCATCGAAGGCGAGGCCGTGACCTTCGGCTCCGAGGCCCTGGACAGCGCCGGCCTCGACCTGATGGCGGTGGTGATCGGCAGCGAAGGCATGCTGGCGGTGACGATCGAGGTGACGGTCAGGCTCGTGCCCCGGCCGCTGCTGGCGCGCTGCATCATGGCCAGCTTCGACGACATCCGCCGGGCCGGCGAGGCGGTGGCCGGGGTGATCGGCGCCGGCATCATCCCCGCGGGCCTCGAGATGATGGACCGGCCGATGATCCGGGCCGTGGAGGATTTCGTGCACGCGGGCTACGACCTCGACGCCGAGGCCATCCTGCTGTGCGAAAGCGACGGCACGCCGCAGGAGGTGGCCGAGGAGATCGGCCGCATGCTGGAGGTGCTGGTCGGCTGCGGCGCGACACGGGTCGAAGTCAGCCAGGACGAGGCCCAGCGGCTCAGGTTCTGGAGCGGCCGCAAGAACGCCTTTCCGGCCAGCGGGCGCATCAGCCCCGACTACATGTGCATGGACTCCACCATCCCGCGCCACCGGCTGGCCGACATGCTGCAGGCGATCGCCGGCATGGAGACGACCTACGGCCTGCGCTGCGCCAACGTGTTCCACGCCGGCGACGGCAACCTGCATCCGCTGATCCTCTATGACGCCAACGATCCCGACCAGCTGCGCCGCTGCGAGCTGTTCGGCGCCGACATCCTCGAGACCAGCGTGGCCATGGGCGGCACCGTCACCGGCGAGCACGGGGTCGGGGTCGAGAAGCTGTCCTCGATGTGCGTGCAGTTCTCGGCCACCGAGCGCGAGCGCATGCTGGCCTTGAAGCGGGCATTCGACCCGCAGGGGCTGCTCAACCCCGGCAAGGTGATTCCCACGCTGGTGCGCTGCGCCGAATACGGAAAGATGCACGTGCGCCGGGGGCTCAGCGCCTTCGCCGACATTCCCAGGTTCTAGGAGCACCTCCCGCCCCATGAGTCCAGCACTGCGATCCCTCATCGACCAGGTCCGGGCCGCCCGGGCCGACGGCCAGGCCCTCGACATCCGGGGCGGCAACACCAAGCGCTTCTATGGCGAGCCCGCCACCGGCCGCCCCCTGGACATCACCGGCTTCAGCGGCATCAGCGACTACCAGCCGACCGAGCTGGTGGTCACCGTGCGGGCCGGCACGCCGCTGGCCGAACTCGAGGCCGCCCTGCTGGAAAAGGGCCAGTGCCTGGCCTTCGAGCCGCCTCATTTCGGCGCCGGCGGAACGGTCGGCGGCATGGTGGCGGCCGGCCTGTCCGGCCCGGCCCGGGCCTCGTCGGGCGCGGTGCGCGACCATGTGCTCGGCCTCACCCTGCTCGACGGCCAGGGCGAGATGCTCAGCTTCGGCGGCCAGGTCATGAAGAACGTGGCCGGCTACGACGTGTCGCGCCTGATGGTGGGTTCGCTCGGCACCCTGGGCGTGCTGCTCGAGGTGTCGCTGAAGGTGCTGCCGGTCGCCCCCGCCACCGCCACGCTGCGCTTCGAACTCGATGAAGTCGGGGCCTTGACCCAGCTCGCCGAGTGGGGCGGCCAACCCCTGCCGCTCAACGCCAGCGCCTGGTGGGACAACATGCTGGTGCTTCGCCTGCGCGGCGCGCTGGCGGCCGTGCAGACGGCCCTGGCGTCGATGAAGGCCATGGGCGGCGAGGTGGTCGAAGCCTCGCAGGGCAGCCCGTTCTGGCTCGGCATGCGCAACCACACCGACGAGTACTTCGCCAAGGCCCTGATCGCCGTCGAGCGCGGCGTCTCCCTGTGGCGGCTGTCCGTGCCGCAGACGGCGCCGCCGATCCGGCTCTCGGGCGAACAATTGATCGAATGGCACGGTGCCCAGCGCTGGTGGTGCACGGCGGCCTCCGCGGCCCAGGTGCGCCAGGCGGCGGCCGCGGTGGGCGGCCATGCCACCCTCTTCAGGGGCCGCGACCGGTCGGCCGGCAGCTTTGCGCCGCTGCAGCCGCCGCTGGAGCGCATCCACCGGCAGTTGAAACAATCCTTCGATCCGGCCGGCCTGTTCAACCCCGGCCGCCTGTACCCCGGCCTCTGAGCCCCGAACACGAGCGCGCCGCCATGCAAACCCACCTGGCTCCCGAGTTCAAAGGCACGCGCGAGGGCGACGCGGCCGAGGCCATCCTGCGCCATTGCGTGCACTGCGGTTTCTGCACCGCCACCTGCCCGACCTACCAGTTGCTGGGCGACGAACGCGATGGCCCGCGCGGACGCATCTACCTGATGAAACAGGTGCTCGAAGGCGCCGACGTCACCCGCGCGACCCAGCTCCACCTCGACCGCTGCCTGAGCTGCCGCAACTGCGAAACCACCTGCCCATCCGGGGTCGACTACGGCCATCTGGTGGAGATCGGCCGCAAGCTCGTCGACCAGCGGGTGGCACGCCCGGCGGGCGAGAAGGCGCTGCGCTGGCTGCTGCGGGAGGGCCTGACCTCGCCCCTGTTCGGGCCCGCCATGCGACTCGGGCAGCTGGTTCGTCCGCTGCTGCCGCGCGCCCTGAAAAACAAGGTACCGGCGAAGCCCGACTCGCACGCACGCCAGCGCCCGCTTCCGCAAACACGCCAGCGCAAGATGCTGATGCTCGAGGGCTGCGTGCAGCCGGCCATGATGCCCAACATCAACGGCGCCACGGCACGCGTGCTCGACGCCGCCGGCATCCAGGCCCTGGTGGCGCCCAAGGCCGGGTGCTGCGGAGCCATTCGCAGCCACCTGGGCGACACCGAAGGCGGCCTGGCCGACATGCGCCGCAACATCGATGCCTGGTGGCCGCTGCTGCCGCAGGTCGAAGCCATCGTGATGAATGCCTCCGGATGCGGCGCGATGGTCAAGGACTACGGCCATGCCCTGGCCCACGATCCGGCCTATGCGGACAAGGCCAGGCGCGTCAGCGAACTCACCCGCGACCTGAGCGAGCTGCTGCCCGAGCTGGTGCCGAAGCTGAAAGCCAGGATGCGCAGGCCGAAGCACCGCCAGCTCGCCTTCCACCCGCCCTGCAGCCTGCAGCACGGCCAGAAGCTGCGCGGCGTGGTCGAGACCCAACTCGAGGCCCTGGGGTTCGTGGTGCGGATCGCCGCGGCCGAAAGCCACCTCTGCTGCGGCTCGGCCGGCACCTACTCGGTGCTCCAGCCCGAGCTGGCCTATCGCCTGCGCGACCGCAAGCTGGGCCACCTGCACGCCCTCGGGCCGCAGGCCATCGTGTCGGCCAACGTCGGCTGCATCCAGCATCTCCAGACCGGCACCGGCCTGCCGGTGCGGCACTGGATCGAGGTGCTGGACGAAGCGCTCGGCTTGTGAAGCCGCCCCGGGTTCAGCGCGGACCGTACACCGGCAGCGGCGCGCCGACTTCATAGGCGCCCACATCGGGGGCCCGGCCGGTATACCGGTCGTTGATGTTGGCGATCGCCACGCCGGCGTTTTCGGCCGCCCCGCCCGAGCGCAGCCGCAGATCGGGCCGGGCGAACTGGGTCAGCGCCGACGTGGGCAGGGTGATGCTCGCCGCGAACACCGACAGATCGACCTGCAGCGCATTTTTCTCGCCGGTGTTGCTGCGCAGCTGGGTCAGGCCGCTGAAGCCGCTGCCGCCATAGTTGCCGGAGAAGGTCCCCAGCGTCGAGCCATAGGCGTCGTAGTTCATGCTGGCGGTGGCCGCCTGCAGGGTCGGCAGGTGGAGCACCCGGCCCGAGCCGCTCGAATAGCCGCCGAAACTGCCGCCCGGGCCGCCGATGAACAGGTTGTTGCGGGTGAACAGCCGGCCCACCGGCGTCTCGGCATTCACCGCGAAACCGTCGCCGCCCTTGACCACCGTGTTGTGCAGCAGCACGTCGCCGTAGCTGCCGCGGTAGAGCTTGAAGGCCACGTGCGCCACGTTGTACATCACGTTGCGGATGAAATAGGTCGGCCCGCCCAGGCTGGGCTGGGACGACAGCCCGATGAAGGCGTTGGTGATCCGGTTGCGCATGATGCGGCAGTTGTGGAAGCAAAAGTCGGCCTCCACCGCATCGTCGGCCGCCGCGCTCAAGTCGTTGTTCAGGATGTCGATGCTGAACTGGTCCACCGCCTCGTCGTCCTCGAGCAGCGAGATGTTGTCGCGAAACCCGCTGACCCGGTTGTTCATGATGACGTGGCCCGGTCCGGTGACCTGGATGCCTTCGCCGCGGTTGTTGCCGTTCACGCCGAGCGAGGAGCTGGCCCAGGCGGTGGTGCCGTTGACCACGTTGTCGGCGATATAGGCATTCTCGGAACGCAGGTAGGTGACGATGCCGTCGCCGTTGCGCACCGAGGCGTTGGCGTTGACGGTGCAGCGTGTGACCGAGATGTTGTTCGAGCCGTTGAAGCGAATGGCGCCGTTGACCGTCAGTCCCTGCAGCATCACGTGCCGGCGGTGGTAGATGCTCACCTCGCCGTTGATGACGGCCCCGCTCGTTCCCCGGATCACCAAGGGGCGCCCGGCAGCGCCGTCCTTTTCGACGCTGATCGGGCCGTAGGTGCCGGCGGCCAGCTGGATGATGTCGCCCGCCGTGGCGCCCGCGAGCACACTGGCCAGGGTGGACGGACTGGCAGTCTTCACCGGGGCGCCGGCCATGGGCGCGGGCACGGAGCGGGTCGTCACCACCAGGCTGCGGATGACACTGCCGCCGTCGGGGTCCAGCAGGGACACCTGCACGTCATAGGTCGTGCCCGGCTTCAGGTCGAACAGGCTGCCGGAATGGCGGGTCGACCACGAGAAGCCGGACGAACTCCCGGCGAGCACACGCCGCAGCGGCATGCCGACGGACCAGACCGTGTCGCCGCGCGCCCGATAGCGCATGCTGGCCCAGCCGTTGGCATTGGCATCGCCGCTGTATGTCCATTCGATGGTCGCGCTCTGCAGCGTCGGATAGGGAGTGCTCAACACGCCGGGCACGCTGACGTTCGGGCCGGTCGCGCTCGGCGTGACGGCACCGCCCGGGGGCGACTTGGTCACCGCGGCGGCCTGCGCGGGGGCCGAGTCGCGGCCCTCGCCGTCGCGTGCCACCACCTGGTAGACATAGGCGGTGTCGGGACTCAGGTCGTTGTCGCTGAATTCGGTGCTGTTGGTCACCGCCACCTGGGTGTCCGGCGTGCAGCCCACGCCCTCGCAACGCGTGACCACGTACGAGGCCACGGCGCCGCTGCTGGCGGACCAGCCGAGGTCGATGCGCGAGTCCAGCGACGCGGTGGCCGACAGGCTGGTCGGCGTGCCGGGTGCCCCGGCGTCTGCGGAGGGGCTGGGCGGAGGGGACGGCGCCGTCACGGGTGCGGGTGCCGGCCCAGGTGCGGGCGCCGGCCCGGGTGCGGGTGCCGTCTCGTCTGCAGGAGCAGGACTCGGCCCTGCCGAAGGCGCGGGAGCGAGACCGACAGGCGCAGGCGCCTCGGCCAGGCTGCCTTCGGTCCCGCCATCGCCGCCCCCGCCACCGCAAGCTCCAAGAGCAAAGGCCACGCTGGCCATGGCCAGATGGAGCAAGGACAGATTCCAGGTGCGGGCTGAGGTCATGACGGGCCTTTCTCTCGATGTCAGAGCCGGCCATGGTCGCAGCGCCCTACAGCAACGAAGTAAGCAAACGCAATCCCTATCGCAATGAAACCGTTTGTTGTCGAGGCCAGATTCACTCAAAAAAACGACAGAAATCACAACAAACGGGCTCATCCCCCACGCCACCCCTCACTTCGGGGGGATGGGTGTCTCCCCCGCGAGACAGGACTTTCGTCCCGTGTCCAGTGGCTCCTGCCGGATGCCGGCTTGGCCGGTGTACCGGGGTCGGGGCAGGCGAGACCCTCAAGCACGCGCTGCCCCACCGGCTGACGGCAGGGTCTTCGGAAGGAACCCGGGGAAACAGCGTCCTCGTAACTGTTTTACATGCCTTGTTTCGAATGAAGGCCCTTGCACCCCGGTCTTCGGCCTGGCTCCGGCGCTGGGGCGCTGCCCACCGCGGCCGGCCCCGGCCGCCCTCCGATGCCGCCGGGCGCGTGGCTAGGGCATGCCGGGCGGGACATGGTCCGGCCAGCGCAGCCGGCACCAGTCGGCCACGGCGGCGCGCTGCGAGCCGCTCAGGTGCAGGCCGAGTTTGGTACGCCGCCACAGCACGTCATCCGCATTGCGCGCCCATTCGTGCTCATGCAGGTAGGCCAGCTCGGCCTCGTGCAGATGGGGAGCGACCTGGGGGCCGAGATCGCCCTGGTTGACGACCATGTCGACGCGGGAGCCGTAGCAGCGGGCGTAGCGGTGGCGCAGGGAGGCCGGCCAATCAGGAAAGCGGCTGCCGAGGACTTGTTCGAAACGCGCGAAATCGGCATCCGGGCGCACCGCTGGGCCGATCCAGCCGCTCAGGTCCCCTCCGGGCAGACGGGCGTGGCGGGTCCACCCGCCCTGTTTCACGCCGAGCTGCGCGCACAGCCTGTCCGCGGCTTGCTCGCCCAGCTTGCGGAAGGTGGTCATCTTGCCGCCCCAGACATTGAGCAGCGGTGCCGCCCGTACATCGAGCTCGAGTTCGTAGTCGCGCGTGACCGCCGCGGCGTCGCGGGCCTCGTCCTCCAGCAGCGGGCGCACGCCGGCGTAGCTCCAGACCACATCGTCGGCAGTGACGGGCCGCGCCAGATAACGGCTCGCCTGCTCGCACAGATAGGTGATTTCGGAAGCCTCGATGCGCGCCGGCCCCGCGGGGCCGGGATGCTCGACGTCGGTGGTGCCGATGAGGGTGAACTCGCCTTCGTAGGGAATGACGAAGATGATGCGGCGGTCGGCGTTCTGGAACACATAGGCATGCTCGTGCTCGAACAGCCTGCGCACCACGATGTGGCTGCCCTTGACCAGGCGCAGCGATTTCGAATCGGGCTGACGGACCTGCTCGCGCAGGAACTGCGCGGCCCAGGGGCCGGTGGCATTCACCAGCGCACGCGCCTGGAACTCCCGCCGCTCGCCCGAGACCGACTCCATCCGCACGCGCCAGCCCTGCGCGTCCCGCCGGGCATCGACGCAGCGCCAGCGTGTCAGCACCAGGGCCCCGCGCTGCGCGGCGTCGACCGCATTGAGCACCACCAGGCGGGCGTCGTCGACCCAGCCATCCGAATACACGAAGCCCTTGCGGTACTGCGGCTTGAGCGGCCCGCCGAGGGCGCCGCCGTGCAGGTCGACGGTGGACGAAGCCGGCAGCACCTCGCGACGCGCCAGATGGTCGTACAGCAGCAGCCCGAGCCGCATCAGCCAGACCGGCCGCATGCCCGGATCGTGCGGCACGACCAGACGCAGCGGGCGGATGATGTGCGGAGCGCTCTTGAGCAGCACCTCGCGCTCGATCAAGGCCTTGCGCACCAGCGAGAACTCATGGTGCTCCAGGTAGCGGATGCCGCCATGGACCATCTTGGTCGAGGAGGACGAGGTGTGCGCGGCGAGATCGTCCTTCTCGCACAGCACGACGTTCACGCCGCGGCCGGCCAGATCGCGCGCGATGCCCGCGCCGTTGATGCCGCCGCCCACCACCAGCACGTCGCAGCGCTGCGGCTCCGGCGGGGAACCGGCACAGGCCTGGAGGGGCCGCACCGCGGAACGCCCTCCGGCGTCGGGATGGATCAAGAGGTCTCCTGGATCGGGCGCGCCGGGCATGGGGCGGACGGCGGGTGGCACGGCGTCTGCCGGCGCATGGCCGCAGGCACCGTCGATGTTCGTTTTTTCATTTCTATCCGACAAACGAAGGCCGCGCAAGCTGGCAATCCACCCTTTGCGACGGCCCGGCCTTCGTTACGCTCGTGCCGATCGGCACCCATTCCGTCCTCCCGCGACGGTGCGGCCGGGCCGCGCGCCCCTCTCCACCCACAGGCCGGCCGAGGCCTGCCCTCCACCGAAGGCAACCCCATGACTTACCTGCTGGCGCTCGACCAAGGAACCTCCAGCTCGCGCAGCATCGTGTTCGACCGCAGCGGCCAGGTCAAGGCCATGGCCCAGCGGGAGTTCACCCAGATCTACCCACGGCCGGGCTGGGTCGAACACGCCCCGATGGAAATCTGGCAATCGCAGCTGGCGACCGCCCGCGAGGCCCTGGCCCGGGCCGGCCTGCAGGCCGCGGACATCGCCTGCATCGGCATCACCAACCAGCGTGAAACCACCGTGGTCTGGAACCGCGCGACGGGCGAGCCGATCCACAACGCCATCGTCTGGCAGGACCGCCGTGCCGAACCGATCTGTGCCGAGCTGCGGGCACGCGGCCTCGAAGCCACGTTCCGCGAAAGAACCGGGCTCGTCATCGATGCTTATTTTTCGGGCACCAAGCTGAAATGGCTGCTGGACACCGTGCCCGGCGCCCGCGCGGCGGCACGGCGCGGCGAACTGGCCTTCGGCACCATCGACTCCTGGTTGATGTGGCATTTGAGCGCCGGCCGCCTGCACGCCACCGACGTGAGCAATGCCGCCCGCACGCTGATGCTCGACGTGCGCAGCAACCAGTGGGACGACACGCTGCTGGCGCTCCTGGACATCCCGCGCGAGATCCTGCCCGAGGTGCATCCGTCCAGCCACGCCTATGGCCACACCGAGCCGGCGCTGCTGGGCGCTGCAGTGCCGATCGGCGGCGTGGCAGGCGACCAGCAAAGCGCCTTGTTCGGCCAGGCCTGCTTCAAGCCCGGCCTGGCAAAGAACACCTATGGCACCGGCTGCTTCATGCTGATGCACACCGGCTCGCGCTTCCTCACCTCGGCCAATGGCCTGATCACGACCTCGGCCGCCCAGCTCGACCATGCCGCGGCCCCCGAATTCGCCCTCGAAGGCGGTGTGTTCATCGGTGGCGCGGTGGTGCAATGGCTGCGCGACGGCCTGCATGCCATCCCCTCGAGCAGCGATGTGCAGGCCCTCGCCGAAAGCGTGCCCGACGCCGGCGGCGTGATGTTCGTGCCCGCCTTCACCGGCCTGGGCGCCCCCTACTGGAAGCCCGACGCCCGGGGGGCGATCGTCGGCCTGACCCGCGGCAGCACCGCGGCCCACATCGCCCGTGCGGCGCTCGAAAGCATCGCCTTCCAGAGCGCAGCGCTGCTGCAGGCCATGAGCCGCGACGCGGTGCTGGCGGGCGGCGCGCCGGTGGCCGAGCTGCGGGTGGACGGCGGGGCCTGCGTCAACGACCTGCTGATGCAATTCCAGGCCGATCTGCTCGGCATCCCGGTCGTGCGCCCGCAGGTGGTCGAGACCACCGCGCTCGGCGCCGCCTACCTGGCCGGTCTTTCCTGCGGGGTATTCGCTGGCCTGGACGAACTCAGTGCCCAATGGACGGCCGAACGGGTGTTCGAGCCGCAGATGCCGAGAAGCAGGGCGGATGAACTGATGCTGGGCTGGGAACACGCCGTGGCCCAGGCCGCGCTGCCTCGCCCCGCCTGACGACCCGGCGCGACGGGCCGCTCAACCCGCCAGCACGCGGTCCCGGCCGTTCGCCCGGGCTTGTTGCAGCAGGACGGTCGCGCGCTCCAAGGCCTTGTGCACCGTCTCCCCGTGGCGGTGCAAGGTCACGCCGCCCGAGAAGCTCAGCTGCAATTCGGGACGGGCGCCCCAGTTGCGCCGTTCGGCCAGATGCAGTCGCAGGCACTCGACCCGTTCGGCGGCCAACTCGAGCGGGGTATCAGGCAACAGCAGCAGGAACTCGTCACCGCCCCAACGCGCCAGCACATCGCTCTCGCCCAGCAGGGGTTCGGCCAGGCTGCCGATCAGGCGCAGCGCATCGTCGGCAGCCGCTTGGCCCAAGGTCTCGTTGAGGCGCCCGAAATGATCGAGGTCGAACAGGCAGATCGACAAGGGCCGTCGTTTCGGATCGGCCAGGGTCGCGCAGTGCGACATCAGTTCCTGCGCGTGGCGACGGTTCGGCAACCCGGTCAGCTCGTCCAGCGTGGCCAGGACGCCGATGTGGTCGAGCGCCGCGTGCAGCTCGGCCTTCTGCTGCTCGAGCCGCAGGCGGGTGCGGCTCATGCCCGCCGCCAGGCTGGCCACGCTGGGCAGCACGACCAGGCAGAACACGAAGTGGGTCGCCTCGACCACGGGATCGAACAGCTCGGGTGAATGCCTGGCCAGCAGCGCCATCACCAGGCCCAGCCAGGCCACGGCGACCCACCCCAGGCGCACGCAGTACCGGGCCGGCAGCTGGAAGGCCCCATGCACCAGCGCCAGCACGACGATCATCAACAGCATGCCGCGCACCTCGGCATTCAGTCCATAGGCCAGGCCCAGGCAGACGACGGCGAACATCGTCTGTGCGGCGGTGAAGCGCAGCTCGCCGATGCGGTGGCCGAGCCGGCTGCGCGCCAGCACGTACATCACCGACAAGCCCAGCAGGACCAGCAGCGCCAGTGCGGCGGCGCCGCGCGCGTCGGCACGGCCGATGTAGACGCCGTAGGCCTGTACCAGCAGGCTGAAGACATACACCGCGGCACTGGGCAACCAGCGCACGACCCGACGTCGCAGGATCGGGTCGGCGCCCAGGACGAGGTCACGCCAGGAATCGATCAGGGAACTGCGCATGCTACTGCCTGGAAACGGATCGGGGAAAAGGGCATTCGAGAGCACGGTCGACACCGCGCCGTCAGCCGCCGATGCAGCATAAGCGCTGTGGCGCCGCAACTCCAGCGCCCGCATGGGGGGAGCCCGGCGTCGGGGCGCGTAGCATGCAGCCCTTTCCATGCCTTGCGCCGGGCTTTCGCCCGGCCCCTTCCATCCCTGCCGCTCCCTCGTCCCATGCGCCGCGCCGACCGACTGTTCCAACTGGTACAACTCATCCGTGGACGCCGCCTGAGCACGGCGCAGTTCCTGGCCGGGCGGCTGGAGGTCTCGGAGCGCACGGTATACCGAGACGTCGCCGACTTGATGGCGCAAGGGGTGCCGATCGAAGGCGAAGCCGGGGTGGGCTATCGCATGCGCCCCGGCTTCGACCTGCCGCCGCTGATGTTCACGCATGAAGAAGCGCAGGCCCTGGTGGCGTCGGTGCGGCTGGCCCAGCCGCGGCTGGACGTAGCCCTGGCGGCACAGGCGGAGACGGCGCTGTCCAAGATCCTCGCGGTGCTGCCTGCGGCGGCGCGGGCCGCGGCGGAAAGCCTGGCGCTGTACGCGCCCCCGGTCGAGTTGTCGCTGGCCACACGCCAGCGGCTGGGCACGCTGCGGCAGGCCACCGACGCCCGACGCAAACTGCGCCTGCAGTATGTCGACGCCCAGGAACAGGCGAGCGAACGAACCGTGCGCCCCCTGGGCTGTTTCTACTGGAGCACCGTGTGGACCCTGGCCGCCTGGTGCGAGACCCGCGAGGCGTTCCGCAACTTCCGCATCGACCGCATCCGGCAGGTGGAGGTCCTCGATGCCGGGTTTCGCGACGAGGCCGGGCGGACCCTGGCCGACCTGAAGCGCCAATGCGAACAGGAGATGGCGGACTGGGACGGCGCAGAAGATCGCACAAGCACCTAGAATCCGGCGGCGCGATGGCGATGCCATCGGCGACTCACAAGGAATTGCGCGTGGATCTGAAACTGCCGATCAAGATTTTTGACGAACTCACCGAATCGATCATCCAGTCGAGCGGCATCCTCGACCTGGCCAGCGGCGAGATCCGCAACGTGCAGTACGAAGACCACGACCTGGCCTCGAAGGGCCTGCCGGCCGAGGACGAAAGCTACGAGTTCACTTCGGGCCTGCTGAGCAATGGCGAACGCGATGTCGAGTTCCGGGTGGAGGTCGACGTCCTGAATGGCCGCTACTCGGTGACGCCGAGTGAACTGCTCGAACTGAAGGGCCGCGCGGCCAAGCTGTTCTCGACCAAGTGACCCGGCCGCCGCCGGGATCGGCGCGAAGGCCCCGCCGCCGCCCCCGGGCGGATGCCCGCCCTCACACGGGCGCGTTGAAGCCGACGGCGAACTCGTCCGGGCTGAGGTGCCTGTCCTTGTCGAGATCGAGGCTGTCGAATTTGTCGGCAATGGCCGGCAGGCGGGCCGCCTCCTCCCTGGACAGCAGGCCATCGTGATTGGTGTCCACGCGAGCGAACGCGGCTTCGACCGTGACACGCTCACGTGGAACCGGCGCCGGGGACGTCTGGGCAGCGCTGGACAAGGCCATGCCGGCCAGGGCGACGGCCATGACACGCCCGGCGGCCGGACGAATCGCATGGGAGTGCCGCGGAGGGAGAGCGCTGCGGTGGGTCATCGAGAGCCTTCGCTGTGATCGGGAAGACCCATTCAACCCCTACGGCCCGGCTTCGGCCAGCGCTTTTGCCTGCTCTTGCCTGGTTTTCATTCTGTTGCGAGGCCGGCGCGATCCTTCCGCCCCGAGCTGCAAAAGAAAAGGCCTCCGCACACGGCGAACCGCGGTGGAGGCCCCGGGAGCGCAGGCTCAGCCGCGGCGTGCCTGGACCGCCTCGCTCAGCACCTTCAGCACGCCGACCGAGTCATCCCAGCCGATGCAGGCGTCGGTGATGCTTTGGCCATAGACCAGCTTGCTGGGGTCGTCGCGACCGGCACTGAATTTCTGCGAACCGGCATTGAGATGGCTCTCGACCATCACGCCGAAGATGCGCCGCGAGCCGCCGCTGATCTGGGCGGCGATGTCGGCCGCGACGTCGATCTGGCGCTGGTGCTGCTTGCTGCTGTTGGCATGCGAGCAGTCGACCATCAGCGAGGCCGGCAGATTGGCGGCCTCGAGGTCCCGGCAGGCGGCCTCGACATGCGCCGCGTCATAGTTCGGCGCCTTGCCGCCGCGCAGGATCACGTGGCAATCGGAGTTGCCGCGGGTCTCGACGATCGACACCTGGCCGTTCTTGTGCACCGACAGGAAATGGTGCGGGCGCGCAGCGGCCTGGATGGCGTCGGTGGCGATGCGGATGTTGCCGTCGGTGCCGTTCTTGAAGCCGATCGGGGCCGACAAGCCGGACGACAGTTCGCGGTGCACCTGGCTTTCGGTGGTGCGCGCGCCGATGGCGCCCCAGGAGATCAGGTCGCCGATGTACTGCGGCGAAATGACGTCGAGGAATTCGCTGCCCGCGGGCATGCCGAGCTTGTTGATCTCGGTCAGGAGCTGGCGCGCCATGCGCAGGCCCTCGTCGATGCGGAAGCTTTCGTCGAGGTAGGGGTCGTTGATCAGCCCTTTCCAGCCGACGGTGGTACGGGGTTTCTCGAAGTACACCCGCATGACGATTTCCAGCGTGTCCGCGTATTTCGTGCGCTCGACCAGCAGCCGGCGGGCATAGTCGACCGCCGCCGCCGGGTCGTGGATCGAGCACGGGCCGATCACCACCAGCAGCCGGTCGTCCTGGCCGCTGACGATGTTCTTGATGTTCTGCCGGGTGTTGGCGATCAGGCGCTCGGCGGCCGTGCCGCGGATGGGGAAGAAGCGCACCAGATGTTCCGGCGGCGGCAGCGGCGTGATGTTCTTGATTCGCTCGTCGTCGGTCTGACCCGTCTTGTCGGCTGGCGCTGTCCACCCTTCGGCGGCGCTGGTGGCATTGGCATTCATGGCAAAGACTCCTTGTGGGATGACGTGGACTCGGGTTGACGTGGCGTTCGGTTGCGGGACGGGCGAAAAAAAACCGCCGTTGAACCGGCGGTTTGTTGAGCTTTTGCGTTCTTTTCGTCTACGCGTTCGTCTCTCCGCCGGTGCTGGGCGAGGTCCAAAAGTAGCCGAAGAAGAAGAGGGCAGAGCGCATGGCATCAAATGTAGCACGGGCGGGGCACCCGGCGGCAAGCCCGATGAGGACGCGACGCAACACCGGCGCGCCTGGACACGAGGCCCCGGCTCAGGCCGTGCCGCCGACGGTCAGGCGGTCGATGCGCAAGGTGGGCTGGCCCACGCCCACCGGCACGCTCTGGCCTTCCTTGCCGCACACGCCCACGCCGGTGTCGAGTTTCATGTCGTTGCCGATCATGCTGACCCGGGTCAGGGCGTCGGGCCCGTTGCCGATGAGGGTCGCGCCCTTGACCGGATACTGGATCTTGCCGTTCTCGACCCAGAAGGCCTCGGAGGCCGAGAACACGAACTTGCCGCTGGTGATGTCGACCTGGCCGCCGCCGAAGTTGGTGGCGTAGAGGCCGCGCTTGATGCTGGCGACGATCTCTTCCTTGGTCTTGTCGCCGGCCAGCATGTAGGTGTTGGTCATGCGCGGCATCGGCACGTGGGCGTAGCTTTCGCGGCGGCCGTTGCCGGTGGCGGGCACGCCCATCAGGCGCGCGTTCATCGAGTCCTGGATGTAGCCCTTCAGGATGCCGTCCTCGATCAGCACGTTGCGCTGGCTCGCATTGCCTTCGTCGTCGATGTTGAGCGAGCCCCGGCGGTCGGGGATGGTGCCGTCGTCGAGCACGGTCACCCCCTTGGCGGCCACCCGCTGGCCGATGCGGCCGCTGAAGGCGCTGGAGCCCTTGCGGTTGAAATCGCCCTCCAGGCCGTGGCCGATGGCCTCGTGCAGGAGCACGCCGGGCCAGCCCGGGCCGAGCACGACGCTCATCTCGCCGGCCTTGGCGGGTCGTGCCTCGAGGTTGGTCAGGGCGGCGTTGACCGCATCGTTGACGTAGCTCTCGATGACCTCGGCCTGGAAGTAGCCGAGGCCGAAACGGCCGCCGCCGCCGCCGGAGCCGACCTCGCGGCGAACCTCGCCGCCGACCGTCTGCTCGGCGATCACCGTCACCGACAGCCGCACCAGCGGCCGCACGTCGGCGGCCAGCGTGCCATCGGCACGGGCCACCAGCACGACGTCGTATTCGGCCGCCAGGCCCGCCATCACCTGCTTGACGCGGGGATCCTTGGCGCGCGCCATCTTCTCGACCCGTTCGAGCAGCGCCACCTTCTGCGTGCTGTCGAGGGTGGCGATGGGATCGGTGGGCGCATACAGGACCCGGCTCCCGGCCACGCTGTGGCGCGACGGCACCTTGACGCTGCGGCTCAGTCCGGCCGCGGCGATGGTGCGCACGGTCCGGGCGGCGTCCATCAGGGCGGCCTCGGAAATGTCGTCGGAATAGGCGAAGGCGGTCTTCTCGCCGGCCACCGCCCTCACGCCGACGCCCTGGTCGATGCCGAAGCTGCCGGATTTGACGATGCCTTCCTCCAGGCTCCAGCCCTCGCTTCGGGTGTACTGGAAATACAGGTCGGCGTCGTCGATGCGGTGGGCCGCGATGGTCTGGAGCGCCCGCGAGAGCGTCGCGTCGGCCAGGCCGAAGGGTTCGAGCAGCAAGGACCGGGCGACCGCCAGGCGTTCGAGGGTGGGTTCGCGAGAGATCATGCGGACCATTGTAGGAGCGGAGCCGGCGCCCGGGTTGTCAAGATGGAGTGAACGGACACCTAGGGTGCCAACGCGGCGGCCAGCGCGTCGAACACCACCCGCAGCCGCGGCTGGTCACGCAGTTCACGATGTGCGATGAGCCACAGGGGCAGCGGCGGGATGGGGAGTTCGGGCAGCACCCGCACCAGCTCCGGGCAGGCACGGCCCACCGCCTCGAGTCCGATGCCCAGGCCCAGGCCGGCCCGCACCGCCTGCCAGGCGACGATCTGGTTGTCGCAGCGGAAGTCGAAGAACTCCCGCGCCACCTCGAAACCACCGGCCCGGAAACCGCGCAGCATCAGGTCGGAGCGGTCGTACCCGACCCAGCGGTGCTGCAGCAGCGTGTCCATCGTGGGCATGCCCTGGGCGGCGAGGTAGTCTCGGTGGGCAAAGACCTGCAGCGGCAGGTCGGCCACCTGCCGCGCCACCAGGGCGGCATGCACCGGACGCGCCATGCGCAGCGCCAGGTCGGCTTCGCGCTCGAGGAGGTTCTCGACGCTGTCGCAGGCGACCAGCTCGATCTGGATACCCGGATGCGCCTGACGCAAGCCCAGCAGCACCGGCGGCAGCAGATAGGCGCTGACGATCTCGCTGGCCGTCAGGCGGACGGTGCCGGACAGCGCCGTGGAATGCCCGCCGGCAGCAAGCGACCACTCCGATACCTGCTCCTGCATGCGCCGGGCCATCGGAAGAAGCGTCCGCCCGGTCTCGGTGAGCCGCATGCCGCGCTGCGTGCGTTCGAACAGGGCGCTACCGACCTGCTCCTCCAGCAGGCCGATCTGCCGGCTCAGCGTCGGCTGGCTGCTGCCCAGGCGTTGCGCGGCGGCACTGAGCGACCCCGCCTCGGCGACCCACAGGAAGACGCGCAGCAGCCCCCAGTCGGGGCCGCTTGGCGGGGGCGTCCTGCTGCTCATCCTTGCATGCCCGCAGCTCAGTCGGCGGCCGATGCCTTCAAGACCAGTGCCCGGGCATAGAGCTGGTTGCGTGGCGCGCCGCTCAGCTCGGCCGCCAGCGCCACCGCCTGCTTGAGAGGCAGTTGCGCCAGCAGCGGGCGCAGGATGGCGTCGTGCACGCCGGCCTCGTCGGCCGTGGCGTCTTCCGGCAGGGCATGGACCACCAGCACGAACTCGCCGCGCGAACGGTTGGCATCGGCCGCCAGCCAGGCGGGCCACTGGCCGGCGGGCTGGGTCAGCACGGTCTCGAACTGCTTGGTGAGTTCACGGCAGACGGTGACGGGGCGGGTGCCGCAGGCCTCGGCCAGCCCGGCGAGCAGCGACTCGATGCGATGGGGAGCCTCGAACAGCACCTGGGCGTCGCGCCGCGCGGCCAGGTCTTTCAGCGCCAGCGCACGCTCCGCGCCGCGGGACGGCAAAAAGCCGGTGAAAGCGAAGCCGGTCGCCACGGTGTCACCGGCGACACTGAGGGCGGCCAGTGCGCTGCTGGCACCTGGCAGGGGCACCGTGCGGTAGCCGCCCGCCTGGACGGCCGCCACCAGCACCGCCCCGGGGTCGCTGATGGCCGGGGTGCCGGCATCGCTGATGTAGGCCACCCGTTCGCCCTGGGCCAGGCGGGCCAGCACCGCGGCCGAGGCCTCGCGTTCGTTGTGTTCGTGCACGGCCAGCAGCGGTTTGTCCAGCCCCAGGTGGCGCAGCAGCGGCGCGCTGTGGCGGGTGTCCTCGCAGGCCACGGCGTCCACCAGGCCCAGCACGTGGATGGCGCGCAGGCTCAGGTCGGCCAGGTTGCCGATGGGCGTGGCCACCACGTACAGGGCGGCCGCCGGGTACTGCTGCGCCCCGGCGGCGGCCTCGGCGGCTTGCAGCATCAGCGTGGCAGTGTTCGGAGAACCCATGGGAACAAACAAGAGAGTCGGCGATGAAGGAGAGGCACGGGCCCTGGCCCACCTGCAGCGGCAGGGTCTCAGGCTGGTGGAGCGCAATTATCGGTTCAGCGCGGGCCCGGGGGCGCCCGCCGGTGAGCTGGACCTCATTCTGCGCGATCGCGACGGCACGCTGGTGTTCGTGGAGGTACGCTCGCGGCGCCCGGGCCGCCACGGCGGTGCCGCGGCCAGCGTCACCCCGTCCAAACAGCGCCGGCTCGTGTACGCGGCGCGGCACTACCTGAGGGCCTTCGCCAGCCCGCCGCCCTGCCGTTTCGACGTGGTGGCCCTCGACGGCGAGCAGCTCGTGTGGCTGCCGGCGGCGTTCGACGGCGGCTGATGCGCCACGCCGGGGAACCAAGCACCCGCCGGGAAGATCCCAGGGTGACTTATGATCCGTGACCATGCTTGAACAACGCATCCAACAACAGTTCTTCGACAGCGCCGACCTGAAATACGCCGCCGCTGAGATTTTGTCGCGCCCGATCGCCGACGCCGTGAGCGCGGTGGTGGGGAGCATCACCGGAGGGGGCAAGGTCCTGGCCTGCGGCAACGGAGGCTCGGCCAGCGACGCCCAGCACTTCGCGGCCGAGTTCATCGGCCGCTTCGAGCGCGAGCGTCCCGGGCTGGCCGCCATCGCCCTGACGACCGACACCTCGATCATCACCGCCGTCGGCAACGACTACGACTTCAACCAGATCTACTCGAAGCAGGTGCAGGCGCTGGGCGCGCCCGGCGACGTGCTGATCGCCATCACCACCAGCGGCAACTCGGCCAACGTGCTGGCGGCGGTGGAGGCAGCCCACGCCAAGGAAATGACGGTCATCGCCCTCACCGGCCGCAACGGCGGCAAGATGACCCAGCAGCTGCTCGAGACCGACGTGCACATCTGCGTGCCGCACGAACGCACGGCGCGTATCCAGGAGGTCCACATCCTGGCGCTGCATTGCCTTTGCGATGCCGTCGATCTGCAATTGCTCGGAGAACAGGAAAACACATGATGTCGAAGAATTTTCGGTCCAGCCTCCTGATCGGTGCGCTGGTGGCCAGCAGCGCGCTGTCCGGTTGCGCGCTGCCCTTCCTGCTGGTGGGCGGCGCCGTGGTGGGCGGCACCCTGATCGCCACCGACCGCCGCAGTCCCGGCACCCAGATGGAAGACCAGAGCATCGAGGTCAAGGCCGGCGGCCCGATCCGGGACATCCTCGGCGACCGCGGCCACGTCAACGTGACCAGCTACAACCGCCTGGTGCTGCTCACCGGCGAAGTGCCGACGGAGGCCGACAAGGCCGCGATCGAGCAGGCCGTGGCCAAGCTCGACAACGTCCGCTCGGTCGTCAACGAACTCATGCCGGGCTTCGCCTCGTCGCTGTCGAGCCGCTCCAACGACACCTTGTTGACCAGCAAGGTCAAGGCCACGCTGATCGACGCCGGCGATGTTCCGGGCACCGCCTTCAAGGTGGTGACCGAACGGGGCATCGTCTACCTGATGGGCCGCGTCACCGAACGCGAGGCCACACGGGCCGTCGACCTCGTTCGCACCATCAAGGGCGTGCAGAAGGTGGTTCGGGTGCTCGAGGTCCTCACCGACGCCGAGCTCGCGGCGATCGAACCGCGCGCGGTGCCGAAAGCCGCGGCCGGGATCAAATAAGCCGCCGCGGCGGCCCTCCGGCGCCCGGTGCCGGCCGCCCTGCGTCCAAGGGGGCCTGGGCCCCGTCGGTCGGCGTCAGCCACCAGGGGCATCGGCCCCTGTCGGCATCAAGGTCTCTGCATCGACGCCGAGCAGGGCTTATCCTGCCGCCTCCGTGGCCATGTCGGCCACCCCCGCCACAAGGACACCACATGAGCCGCGCAGAGTTAGGCCCCCTCCCGCAAACCCCCTTGGGACGCTTTCGCCACTACAAGGGAGGCGAGTACGAAGTGCTTTGCATGGCACGCCACAGCGAGACCGAGGAGAAACTGGTGGTGTACCGGCAGCTGGACAAGGACACCGGATGGTGGGTGCGTCCGCACGCCATGTTTTTCGAGGACATCGAGCACGAAGGACGGCTGCGCCCGCGCTTCGAGAAGATCGAATCGGGCGAGACGACACCGGCCCTGGCCCCCTGAATCCGGCCGGGGCCACAGGCCCTGGCCGCCCCCCTGCATGTTAGGGAGGGTGTTTTGCCTCTGGAGGCACTAGCCTGGCCCGGCCCGGCCGAACCGGACGAACCCGATCCGCAGGGCACCCCAGTCACCCCCCATCGGACACGACCATGGCAGACCGTCCCAAACTCTATGTCACCCCGGGTTCCGGCAACAGTTTCAAGGTGGTGCTGCTCGCCCACCAGGTCGAACGCAGCTGCGAGCTGAGCTTCGTCGACGTGGTGAGCGGTGAAAACCGGCAGCGCGCCTTCCTCGACATCAATCCGGGCGGGCAGCTGCCCTACCTGGTGCTTCCGGACGGATCGGGCCTGGGCGAATCCAACGCCATCGCCTGGTATCTCGCCGAAGACACGCCGCTGCTGCCGAAGTCGCCCCGCACCCGTGCCCAGGCGCTGCAGTGGATGATCTTCGAGCAGACCTCGCTCATGCCGTACATCTCGCCGGCCCGGTTCTTCACCTCCATCGCGCCGCAACGGGGCGCGGCCCACGCCCTGGACATTCCGGTCTGGATCGACAAGGGGACGGCAGGCCTGAGCGTGCTGAATGCCTATCTCGGCGACCGGGAGTTCATCACCGACGATGGCTACACCGTGGCGGACGTGGCCGTGTTCGGCTACACGCACCTCGCGGAAGAGGGCGGCTTCTCCCTCGGGAACTTCCCGGCCATCCGGAGCTGGATCCGCAGGGTGCAGGCCCAGCCCCGATACCTTCCCATCGCTCAGCTGCTGAGCCCTAGCCAGGCCGGGTAAGGCCCGGCTGCGGACGCGATCAGTCCAGCACGAGGACGATCTTGCCGAGGTGCCGCGCCTGCCGGGCTTCGGCAAAAGCCTCGTGCGCCCGGTCGAAGCCGAAGGTCTGGGAAATCACCGGCTTGAGCCGGTGCCGGTCGACGAACGACAGCAGGGACTGGAGCATGTCCCTGCTGCCCACGTGCAGGCCGCGCAGGGTGAGCTGCTTCGTCACCAGGCCCAGCGGGGGAATGGGAGGATAACTCCAGCCCGACAGGCCGCCCACCACGGCGATGTTCCCCCAGAACGCGGCCGACTGGATGGACTGGGCGATGGTGTCGTGCCCCCCCAGTTCGAGCACCAGATCGACACCCTTGCCGTCAGTGAGGCGCAGCACTTCCGCTGCCCAGTCCGGGTGCGAGCGGTAATTGATGAACCGGGCGCGGTCGAGGCCGCCCACCTGGGCCAGGCGGCTGATCTTGTCGTCGCTGGAAGAGGTCAGGATACATTGCATCCCCGCCGCGGTGGCGAGCTGGGCACCCCACACGGCAACCCCGCCCGTTCCCTGCACCAGCACCGAAGCACCGGGCTGGAGCCGGGCAAACTCGAAAATCGCGTTCCAGGCCGTGACGCCGGCACAAGGCGCGCAGGCGGCCTCCGCGAAACTCATGGCGTCGGGGAGACGGACGACCGCGGCATCCGGCATCACCACCTCGGTGGACAGCCAGCCGCCGAGATCGCAGCCGAAGGATTTGCCCACCAGCGAGGGGGTCGGCGGGCCGGAAACCCAGTCGCGAAAGAAACTGCCGACCACGCGGTCGCCGACCCGGTGCGAGCAACCTGGCCCCGCCTCGGTGACGACACCGGAGCCATCCGAGCACAGGACAACGGGAATATCCGGCGGGGCCGAATAATGACCATCGGCTATCAAGAAGTCTCGCGCGTTGATGGAAACCGCCCGTACTGCGATTCTCAGCTCACCGGCCGACAGACCGGGGCGGTCGACGCTGGTCAGCTCGAGAGCGGCCATACCCTGGCCGGGATTGATTTGATACTGTTTAATTTTCATTATGTGGCGCCTCCATGTAGATCCTGCAAACCCAATAGCCAATGTTTTCAACACCCCCGGGCGGGTATCACCTGCCTTCGAACGCCGATTCCCAGGGAGTTCCGTCCCGCCACCTCCAGCCCGATACTCCCTTGCGTTCTTCAAGGCAGGGGAATATGAAAACCCCTGCCTCGCGGGCCGGCCCGCCCGCAGAGGTAAATGGCTGCGGAAGAACCAGTGCCAAGCAAAAAGCGGGCTGGCGCTCCGCTTCAAAGGTTCTATCATCACGGCTGCCTGCTTGCCGATTAGCACAGACTTTCGTGCATGCCATGCGAGACGCCCACATTGTGCATGCAGAAATGCACATAGACGCCGCGAACGACAGGATGCATCCCATGAACACGAGTGAATCCGCCCTTCCGCCCTCGACCCCCGCCTGCACGGTGGTGAGCGACCTGCTCACGCGCGCCGGGGTGCCCGAGAAGTCCTGGAGCAGCACGGTGGCCAACCTGATGGGATGGCACTTCCAGACCGCCATGCGCCGCATGGCCAGCCAGGAAACCTTCACCCTGGAAGACCTGCAAAAGCTGGCCAGCCACTACCAGACCACGGTGTCCGCCATGCTGCAGGCGGCCTATCCGGACGAAGCCGTGCTGCCCGGTTCGCATCCGGCCAGCCTGCATGTCGGCGACACCACGGTGGCCTGCCGGGTGGTCACGAAACCGACCGTCCATCTGCGGACCAACTCGCTGGTGGCATTCGAAGACGCGGCCGGGTGGACGGTGTGCACCGCCGAGGAAGCCCCCCCGGGGGCCCAGCTCCACACGGTGCTGCAGCTGCAGACCCTGTCGCAAGGCCCTTCGCCCCAGCGTGTGGCCGTGGTCGACGACGAGGCGCCCAAGGTCCTCGTCCGCTTCCTCAGCGGCTATGGCTTTTCGGCCATGCACTTCAGCGAAACAGCCCCCGTCCTGGCCCTGCTGGATTCTCCGCAACGCCCGGACGCCTATGTGCTGGACTGGGCGCTGAGCCACGGCGAAACCTCGCGCAAGCTGATCGAGGCCATACGCCAGGTCGACCGTACCTGCCCGATCGTGCTGCTCACCGGCACCATCCAGTCGAAGCGCGCCAACCAGAGCGAGATCGCCGAAGTCGTCGGCACCTACAACGTCGAGTTCTACGAAAAGCCCACCAAGCTGCCTATCCTGGCGGAACGGCTGCGCGTGATGCTGGACCGGCAGCTCCCGCTGCTCAGTCCTGCGGCTTGACGAGGGTGCAGGGCACCGAGACGGTGATCGAGGTCCCGACCCCCGGCGCCGACTCGATGTCGAGCGTGCCGCCCAGTTCGGTGAGGTGCGATTGAACGATGGCCAGGCCCATGCCGAAGCCCTGGGGATCGATTTCAGCGCTGTTGGGGCCGCGCACGAACGGCTGCAGCACCTTGCTGGCCAGGCCGTCGTGCATGCCGACCCCGGTGTCCGCAATGACGACCACCAGCACGGGACTGCTCTCGTTTTCCGTCACCGAGGCACTCACGGACACCGAACCTTGCGGGGTGTACTTCACCGCGTTCATGGCCAGGTTCGACACCACCTGGCGGACCCGTTTTTCATCCAGCCCCACGGTGGGCGGCAGGCGCGTGAGATCGGTGTCGAAGCGCAGGCCTTTTCGGGTCGCGTCCTTGATGGGCGCCGCCAGGGCCCGTTCCAGGAACGCCCTGACGTCCACCTTGCGCACGCTCACGCCCGGTGCATGGTCCGCGCGGACGAACTCCACCAGATCGGCGGCGATCTCGCCCATTTGATCGGCCGCGTCACGCAGCTCGGATAGGCAGTAGCGGACTTCGGCGGGCTGCTGCTCCAGCAGATCGACGCAGCCGATGATGGTCTGCAGGGGGGTTCTGAGTTCGTGGCTCGCCGTGGCCATGAACAGCTTGCGGGCCGCGGCGCTGCGGCGCTTTTCCGTCAGCGCGTCGGCCTGGGCATCACGCAGCTTGGCCCGTTCGGTCTGGACCTGGGTTTCGCGCAGCAGGTCTCTCTCGCGCTCCAGGCATTTGTAGTCCGTCACGTCGCGGGCGCTGAGTTCGATCGACAAAGCCCCATCGACAGGGTCGTTCACGGGGCGCGCATCCACGGCGAAGAAGCGCTCTCCCTTGCAAGTGTTCATGCGCACTTCGCTGCTGAAGCCCTGGCCGTTCCTGATGCTCTCGATCACCGAAGCCGACATGTCGGGGTCCACGAAGGTCGCCTCGAACGGCGACAGCCGCCCGCCATCGGTGCTCAGGCGGTCCCAGGCCAGGGCCGCCGCGGGGTTGCGGTACAGCACCTCGCCGAGCAGCGAGTAGCTGGCCGCCAGCACCGGCGTGTACAGCAGGACTTGCACGCCTCGCAGGGTCGCATCGGGCACGGCCTTCAGGTTGTTGGCGATCAAGAGGATGCCGTCGGTCGAACCTAACGCGGAAACGACCACATTGCTTTGCAGGACCACGGTCTTCGGGTGCCCCAGGGGGTAGAGCGTCCACTGCTCTTCGAGGTAGCGCCCTTCCAGTGCCGCCGCGTGCACCTTGTCCAGCCTGGCCCGGGTCACCAGGGTGACGTCGTCGAAATTGCGTGCGCGCAAGGCATCGACCGACTTCGCCCCCCAGAACTTGAGCGCGGCCTCGTTGGCCCAGTCGATGCGGAGGGACTTTTTGTTGAACACCCAGACCGGGATGGCCAGCCACGCGTACGCATCCAGCTCACTCTCTTGAATCACGGACCGAACCTCACTTGTGTAGGCGAACGTTTACGTGGAGTTACCCACGGACTCGCAGCACCATCAGGCATAAATGTGCAAAATTCCACGAGCCTCTCAGCGAATTAGATGAAAACATGCAATTTTTCATCTTTCGAAAGCCCGCTTCGTTTGTTTGCGCACACATCCAATTCCAACCACCGGAGGAGCATAGCAACATGGCCAGCCCCCAGGACAAACCACCCGCCAAACGGATCCGGACCGGACATTTTCCGAATCTTCACGGATGAACACCAGCTTGGACGATCTGGCATTGGCCCACCCGGCCGAGTCCGGGCAGGTGGCCACCGCGGGCCGCGACGGATCGGTTCCCCCGGGCCGCTCGATGGATCAGGCCGACATCGATCAGCGCAAGCTGGCGGCGCTGTCCGAAGCGGTCGAATTGCTCGGATTCGATCCCGACCGGCTGGCGCGCGCCATGCTACAGGTCGACGACGGTTACTGGCAGGGCTGGACGCTGCTCGCAGCCCGTGTCGAGTTCGACCCGGGCCGGATCCGTGCCTTGCAGCCTGCGATCTCGCCCCTGGCGGAGGCCGCGGCGAACACCTGGTTCTCGGGAGTCCGCCGCCAGGACTGAGTAACCGGCCCCGGCGGCATGCCGCAACGGGCCGCTGGAGGGCCGCCCGTCCCCGGGGCTTCTATCGCAGGCGCTTGATCAGGCTGGAGGTGTCCCAGCGCTGTCCGCCCATGGCCTGCACATCCGCATAGAACTGATCGACCAGCGCGGTCACCGGCAGCCGCGCACCGTTGTGCCGGGCTTCGTCCAGCACCAGGCCGAGATCCTTGCGCATCCAGTCGACGGCAAAACCGAATTCGAACTCATCGTCGACCATGGTCGAACCCCGGTTGTCCAGTTGCCAGCTCTGCGCCGCCCCCTTGCCGATGACCCCCAGCACGGCCTTCATGTCGAGGCCCGCTTTCTCGCCAAAGGCGATCGCCTCGGCCAGCCCCTGCACCAGGCCGGCGATGCAGATCTGGTTGACCATCTTGGCCAGCTGGCCGGCGCCGCTGTCGCCCAGCAGCGTGACGGCCTTGGCGAAGGCCATGGCCACGGGCCGGATGGCCGCGAAGGCGGCCGCATCGCCGCCGCACATCACCGTGAGCACCCCGTTCACCGCGCCGAGATTGCCGCCGGACACCGGCGCATCGATGAACTGCAGGCCGCGTTCGCGGGCGGCGGCACTCAGACAGCGTGCCACGTCGGCCGACGCAGTGGTGTGGTCGACGAACACCGCGCCGGGTTTCATGCCGGCGAAGGCGCCGTGCGGGCCCAGCGTGACCGAACGCAGGTCATCGTCGTTGCCCACGCAGGCAAAGACGATGTCGGCCTGCGCGGCGGCGGCTTCGGGTGTCGCGGCGCTGCGCCCGCCGTACTCGGCGACCCAGCGCCCGGCCTTGTCGGCGCTGCGGTTGTAGACCGTCACGCGGTGGCCGGCCCGGGCCAGGTGGCCGGCCATCGGATAGCCCATGACCCCCAGGCCGAGAAAGGCCACCTGCTGCGAGGGCACGGATTCGTAGATCTTGCTGCTCATGAGAGCCTCCTGGCTGGAATCGGAAAACGACGACGGCCTCGGATGAGGCCGTGCAAGGCCACGGCCCCCGCTCAGACGATGGTCAGGTGCTCGGTGCCCGCGGACAGGTCGCTGTTGCGGGCACGGTTGCTGTTGAGCTTGATCTGCAGGCGCAGGTCGTTGACCGAGTCGGCATTGCGCAGC
>CBIHOH010000014.1:0-75166 GCA_966211755.1 uncultured Rhizobacter sp.
CCTGCACATAGAGGTGCTGGTAGAATCTGCGTGGGCCCGCGGGCGCGGGCGGCACCCACCCCCCCCCCCCGAGGCCGAGGCCGAAGTTGGACGCCCCCCGGCCGACCCACCAACGGTAGCTCACGCCAGCCAGCTCGACCGGGGCATGTCGGCCATGGACGTCCCCGTCGCCGGCCCGCGCGGCGGAGTCGTCCGTGGCCAGCCGGCCGCGCTCCAGCGTCACCTGGGGAGGGAGGGAGGCCGCGGCTTTGGTGCCCGCCCGGCCCGGCAAGGTGGAAGCGTCGGCCACCGCGTCGACCTCGGCCGCTTCGGCCTGGGCACGGGCGCAGACCGAATTCAGCGCCAGCAGAAGAACCGCCCACCCGGCGCGGGGGCATCGAGAACGCGTGACCGGCGAGGCGACTGACGATCCCATGAGGCGCTTCCCACATGCAAACGGCTGGAGCTCCGTGTCGCGCAGTGCGGGGCGGGGCCGATGGCTGCGCTTGGCGACACTGTCCGGGAGACCCCTTCCCCGGGTTGTCGGCGGCTTGCGCATCGCCTGTAGGACAAGCACACGATCTGTTGCATCGCATGCAAATGGCTACCCGCGGCGTGTTCAGGGACGACGCGGGCGAACCCGCGCGGCGGCGTCCCGGGCGCGGACCCGCGCCAGCGCCAGGTCGGTGTCATAGGCCAGGGCCACGCCCATCCGCCGCTGCGCGAAGCTCTCGGGTTTGCCGAACAGGCGCAGCTCGGTCTGCGGCACCCGCAGTGCATCGTCCACCCCATCGAACACGATGCCCTGCGCCTCGACCCCGCCATAGATCACCGCGCTCGCGCCGGGGCTGCGCAGGCGGGTATCGACCGGCAGGCCCAGGATGGCACGCGCATGCAGCTCGAATTCGTTCTGCCATTGGGTCACCAGCGTGACCATGCCGGTATCGTGGGGGCGCGGGCTGACCTCGCTGAACCAGACCTCGTCGCCCTTGACGAACAGCTCCACGCCGAAGACGCCCTGCCCGCCCAGGTTGTCGGTCACGGCGCGGGCGATCTCGCGGCAGCGTCGCAGGGCCCCCACGGGCATCGGGTGCGGCTGCCAGCTTTCGACATAGTCGCCGCTCACCTGCAGGTGGCCGATCGGATCGCAGAAATGCGTCTCCACCTGCCCGCCCTCGCCCAGCGCCCGCACGGTGATCTGGGTGATTTCATAATCGAAGTCGATGAAGCCCTCGACGATCACCCGCCCGTGGCTGACCCGCCCCCCGGCCATGGCGGCCTCCCAGGCGGCGCGCACCCCCTGCGGGCCGTCGATGCGGCTCTGCCCTTTGCCGGAGCTGCTCATGACCGGCTTGACCACGCACGGATAACCGATCCCGCCGTCGATGGCGGCCTGCAGCGCGTCCAGCGAATCGCAAAAGACATAGGGGCTCGTCGGCAGGCCCAGCGTCTCGGCCGCGAGGCGGCGGATGCCCTCGCGGTCCATGGTCAGGCGCGCCGCCCGGGCGTTGGGGATGACACGCGCCACGCCGGCGGCCTCCAGTTCCTCGAGCATGGGAGTCGCGATGGCCTCGATCTCGGGCACCACCCAGTGCGGCCGCTCGGCCTCGACCAGCGCCTTCAGCTGCGCCGGATCGCTCATGGCGATGGTGCGTGCATGGTGGGCCAGCTGGTGGCCGGGCGCGTTGTCGTAGCGGTCGACCGCGATGGTCTCCACGCCCAGCCGCTGCAGGGCGATCAGCAGCTCCTTGCCGAGTTCGCCGCTGCCGAGCAGCATCACCTTGGTGGCGGAGGGAGACAGGGGCGTGCCGAGAGTCGTCATGGTGCGCGAAGGAGATGGAAGCGGAGGAAGCCGATTGTCCCCCGTCCATCCCGGCCCGCGCGGCGGCGCGTGCTTTGCGGCACACTTCCGCATGCCCGACCACCTGATCGCCCTGCAGCATGTCCACAAGCGCTTCGCCAGCGGCACCCAGGCCCTGCAGGACCTCAGCCTGTCCATCGCCCCTGGTGAGTTCGTGTCGCTGCTCGGCCCCTCCGGCTGCGGCAAGAGCACCGTGCTGCGCCTGGTGGCCGGCCTGGAGCCAGCTTCCTCGGGCCGGATCGAAGCCCCCGCGCTCGCCGCCGGCCCGGCCGACACCGCCTTCGTGTTCCAGGAATCCACGCTCATGCCGTGGGCCCCTGTCTTCGACAACGTCTGGCTGCCGCTGCGCCTGGCCGGCCTCACGCGCGCCGAGGCGGCGGGCCGCATCATGCCGCTGCTCGAACGGCTGGGCCTGGCCGACTTCGCGCGGGCCTACCCGGCGGAGCTGTCGGGCGGCATGAAGATGCGCGTCGCCATCGCCCGGGCGCTGGTCACCCGGCCACGGGTGCTGCTGATGGACGAACCCTTCGCCGCCCTGGACGAAATCACCCGCCAGCGCCTCAACACCGACCTGCTCGGCTGGTGGCAGTCCCAGCCGCTGGCGGTGATGTTCGTCACCCACAGCGTGTTCGAGGCCGTGTTCCTGAGCCAGCGCGTGATCGTGATGAGCGCCCGGCCCGGCAGGGTGGTGGCCGAACAACGCATCGCCGAACCCTATCCGCGCGACCCCGGTTTCCGCACCTCGACCCGCTATGCCGAGGCCTGCCGCCACCTGTCGCAAGCCCTGCAGGACGCCCAGGGGGAGCCGGCATGAAGGCCCGGCTCGCACCCGCGGCCACCCTCCTCGGCCTGCTGCTGCTGTGGGAAGCCGTGGTCCGGCTGGCCGGCATCCCGCACTACACGCTGCCGGCGCCCAGCCTGGTGCTGCAGACCCTGGTCCAGCACTTCGCCTCGCTGGCACCGAGCTGGTGGTTCACCCTCAAGATCACCTTCGGGGCCCTGGCGCTGGCCGTGGGCGGCGGCGTGCTGATCGCGTCGGTGTTCGCGCTGTCGCGCCCGCTCGAAGCGGCGTTTTTCCCGCTGGCGGTGATGCTCCAGGTCACGCCGGTGGTGGCGGTCGCGCCGCTGATCCTGATCTACATCGACAGCACCACGGCCGCCTTGCTGCTTTGCACCTGGATGGCCGCGTTCTTCCCCATCCTGTCGAACACCATGCTGGGCCTGCGCGCGGCCGACCCGCAGCTGCGCGAGCTGTTCAGGCTGTACCGCGCCACCCGCTGGCAACGCCTGCGGCTGCTGCTCATGCCGTCGGCCTTGCCGTACTTCGTCGCCGGTCTCAAAATCTCCGGCGGGCTGAGCCTGATCGGCGCCGTCACGGCCGAGATGGTGGCCGGTGCCGCCGGGCGCGAGACCGGCCTCGCCTCGCGCATCCTCGAAGCCAGCTTCCGCACCGAGACCCCCAAGATGTTCGCCGCACTGGCCCTGCTGGTCGCCACGGGCGTGCTGATCGCCTGGGGCTTCAACGCCTTGTCGCGCGCCCTGCTGGGGCGCTGGCATGCCTCCGAATCCACACCCACCGGATCCCGCACCCGATGAAAACCGCCACGTCCCTCCTGCTCCGACTCGCCGCCGCCACGGCCCTCTTGCTCGCCGGGGCCGCGCAGGCCCAGGACAAGGTCCGTTTCGCGACCAACTGGAAGGCCCAGGCCGCCCACGGCGGGTTCTACCAGGCGCTGGCCGACGGCACCTACCGGAAATACGGCCTCGACGTGACCATCCTGCCGGGCGGCCCGCAGGTCAACAACCGCCCCCTGCTGCCGGCCGGACGCATCGATTTCCTGATGACCGGCAACCTGCTGCACAGCTTCGACAACGTCAAGAACGGCGTGCCCACGGTGGTGGTGGCCGCCATGTTCCAGAAGGACCCGCAGGCCCTGCTCGCCCACCCCGGCCAGGGCTACGAGCGCTTCGAGAAGCTGAAGGACGCACCGCTGGCGCTGATCGCCAAGGATGGCCAGTTCAGCTGGTGGCAATGGCTCAAGGTGACCCACGGCTTTCGCGACGAGGCCCTCAAGCCCTACACCTACAACCTGGGGCCGTTCCTCGCCAACAAACGCGCGGTGCAGCAGGGCTACTCGGTGGCCGAGCCGATCTACGTCGAGAACCAGGGCCGGTTCAAGCCCGTGGTGCACCTGCTGGCCGACCACGGTTTCAGCACCTATTCCACCCTCATCGAAGCCCGTGTCGACACGGTGCGCAACCAACCCGGCCTGGTGCAGCGTTTCGTGGACGCCTCGGCCCTCGGCTGGGTGAACTACCTCTACGGCGACCGCCGCGCGGCCGACAGCCTGATGCTGAAGGACAACCCCGAGATGGCCCAGGCCGAACTCGACGCCTCGGTCGCCCTGATGAAGGCCCAGGGCATCGTCGATTCGGGCGAAGCGCTGCAGAACGGACTGGGCGCGATGAACGCGGCACGAATCCGCGACTTCTACGAGCAGATGACCAAGGCGGGCCTGTACCAACCCGGCGAGGTCGACCTGTCGAAGGTGGCCACGCTGCAGTTCGTCAACAAGAAGGTCGGCCTCGAGTTGAAGCGCCAGCTGACCCGGCCCTGAACCGGGGTCAAGTTCGCACCTGCGAAGCCGATAAAAGACGCATACGCCGCCATCCTGCCCACCGTGAACACGCCCGCCGATCCGCCGCCGCCGTTCCAGGCCCTGGTCGCCCCCCTGCGCGACCTGGCCGCCTGGACGGCGTACTTCCAGGCCGCCGAGATCCCGGTGCTGGCGAACACGGCCGAAGCGCTGGAAGCCATGCGCGCCAACGAGGACGAGGTCGATGCGAACCTGATCGGCGAAATGGTGGCCGACGACCCGCTGATGACACTGAAGATCCTCGCCCATGCCTCGCGCCATCGCTCCGAGCGCCGGGTGACCGATGTGGAGACCGTCACCGCCGCCGTGGTGCTGATGGGCATCTCGCCGTTCTTCGGCAGCTTCGGGCCGCAGCCGCTGGTCGAGGACCGCCTGGCCGGCGTCCCCGGCGCCCAGGAGGGGCTGAACGAGGTGCTGCGCCGGGCCTACCGGGCCTCGCGTTATGCATTCGCCTTCGCGGTGCACCGCACGGATCTCGACGCCGCGGTCATCCACGAGGCGGCGCTGCTGCACGACTTCGCCGAAATGCTGCTGTGGTGCCATGCACCGACGCTGGCGCTGGCGCTGCGGCGCGCCCAGCAGGCCGATCCGCAACTGCGCTCGCACGTGGCGCAGGCCGCGATCCTGAACGTGCGCCTGTCCGAACTGCAGCAGGCGCTGATGAAAGCCTGGGCCCTGCCCGACCTGCTGATCCGCATCACCGACGACAGCCATGCCGAACACCCCAGCGTGCGCAGCGTGGTGCTGGCGATCCGCCTCGCGCGGCACACCGCGGGCGGCTGGGACAATGCCGCCGTGCCGGACGACATCGACGACATCGCACGGCTGCTGAACCTGTCGCCGGCGCGCACGCTCGCCTTCGTCCGCGACATCGACCACTGAACCCGGCGCGAGGCCGCGCCGGACGGGGAGGTTCGAGGCGAGAACCCTGCACGGGCCCCCGTCATACCCCATTCGGAGTGCTTGTGCGCGCCGCCCGCCCCTCCGACACTCGCGCTGGTGAACTGCGACAGCCCCCTCTTTCCCAGCCTACTGCGCCACGGCGGCCGGCCCGGCACCACGCAGGGATCCCCTGCCCGCGGCCCACGCCAGCGTTTCGTCGAACACCGCCGGGTGGTGCGCCAGGTGCACGTGCGCCACGCCCTCGACGTGCCGGTTGTCGGCGCCCGGCAAGGTGGCCGTGGAGGCCGGGAAAACGATGTTGTCGCAATGACTGTAGAAACACGTGAAGAGGGCGCCGAGCCCAGGACTCTCCTGCGCCTGCAGTGCGAGCAGGAAGTCGCTGCCCGGCCGCATCTCGAGCGCATTCGGACTGCGGCCATAGCGCGCGGTCCAGGTACCCCGGTGCGGGCTGCCGACAGTGATCACCCGGCGCACCCGATCGGCACCCCGGTGCTCGGCCATCCAGCGCCGCACGGCGAGGCCGCCCATGCTGTGGGCGACGATGACCGGCGCGCGGCCGGTGGCCCCCTCGACCTGGCGCACCGCCCGTTCGAGGATGGCGCTGTAGTCGCCGATCGAGCCGAACACCGGCTCGAGGTCGACACCCACGAAGGGGATGCCTTGCGCCTTCAGGCGCGGCATCCAGGTGTTCCAGAAGCCCCGGTTGCAGACGAAACCATGCACCAGCACCACGCCATGCGCCCCGCTGCCGGCAGGCAGGTGGTCCGCCATGCGCCGCGAACGGAACGGCTGCTGCCAGCAGAAGATGCGCGGCGCGGTGAGGATTTCCCCCCACCAGGCCCGCAACCACTGCGCAGGCCTGGCACGCGGGGTGGGGTCGTCGCCGTGCACGAGCCACATCACCACGAATTCCAGCAGCATGAACGAGGCATAGCCCAGCCCCAGGGCCGCCGCCCCCCACCAGGCGCGCGCCGGCTGGCCGAGCCAGACGAACCACGCGGCCGAGGCCAGCACCCAGCCCAGCAGGCTGAGGCTGATGATTTTTTGCAGTCGGGCCAGCATGGCGACGATGCTAGCAGCGGGAGGCCGTCCCCGCGCCACGGCCGGCAAGGCCGCAAGCCCGGCGAAGGAAACGTTTCGCAACATATTTGCGGGATACCCATTTTTACATCATGGGAAAATTCCGTTTCCGCGCGCCCCCCCTGCCTGGGGCGATGACACCGCCGGCTTCCCCTTTCATCATCCCCCCTCCATTTTCACGAGGACATTGCCTTGAGGCTGATCTTGCTCACCCTGCTTGCGTTCGTCGGTTTTCCGGCGTGGGCAGCTTCCGTTTCGCTGGCCGGGTTTTCCTACGCTGGTGATTTCCAATCCATCAAGTCGCGCTTTCCTTATACGCAGCGCTTCGCCGAGGCCTTGAAGACCGAGCAGTCGTCCCCCGACAAGCTCATCAACCAGACCCTGGCCGGCACGAAGATCGACAACTTCACGCTGCAGCAAGGCGAACTGGCTGCACTGAAGGGCCGTGACCAGGCGGTCGCCGTGTCGCTCGTGATGACCAACGAAACCGTCTCGTACGAACGCATCGGCGGCGCCTACAAGCTCTTCGTGAACCTGCGCGCGCAGGCCTTGTTCTTCGATTTCAAGAGCATGTCGGTCCTGCGTGCCTATCCGGTGACCGTGGCCTACCTCGACATCCTGGCCGAACCGCCCAGCGACGAGCTCATCGACGACCGCGTGCGCACCCTCTTCATGGGCGGCAGCAAGCCGGGCCTGATCCAGCGTTTCGCCACCCAGCTGGCGGCGGCGAGCCTGCCGGAAAACGTGCCGCGTTTCCTGCAGGTGAACAAGGTGGCGATCAGCCCCGAAGCACGCGCCGAGCTGCCTGAGGCCTTCAAGTCCACGCCCGGCACCGCCGAGACCTGGCTGGCGGACCAACTCAGCGAAGCCATCGCCAGCAAGACCGGCGTGCCCGTGCTGCCCTACGCCAAGGGCTATGCCATCGGCAACGTGATGGCCATGCGTTTCGCGGACGGCACGGTGTTCAACCTGAAGATCCCCGAAGCCGACTACGCCTTCTCCATCGACCTGACCGGCTTCAAGCGCATCAAGAGCGGCGAATCGGTGGCCGGCGCCAGCTACATCTATGGCACCTACATCGACCTCAAGCTGATCGAACCCTTGTCGAACCGCGCCTACCTCGACTCCAAGTTCAAGAACGGCGAGGTCAAGCTCGTGCCGGCCGCGCAACACGAGACCGACGACTTCCCCGCCTACTCCGACTCCATCCGCGGCCTCTTCGGCAAGCTCACCACCGTGCTGGCCGGCAAGGACGACCCGTGGCTCAAGTCGGCGGCTTCGGCTCCGAACATCGACGCACAAATTTCTGCAACCAAGACCGTACTCAAATCATGCAAGTAATCCGCTACCTTTTGCTGGCCTTCCTGGCACTGACCAGCCAGTTCGCCCTGGCACAGATCGAAAATGCCAAGGGTTCGGCCACCGTGACCTACGCGGGCAAGATCCGGCCCGAGGACAAGACCAAGGCCTTCCGCGAAGCCCAGGTCAAGGCCGTCGAGCGTTACTACGCCGAGAGCGGTGACTCCGAAAGCGCCAACTTCGACAACGTGCGCGACAAGGTGCTCGAGAACCTCGACAAGTTCGTGCTCAGCTCGTCGATCATCAGCGAGCAGGAGTTTCCGGACAAGAAACAGTACAACGTGGTCGTTCGCATCGAGCTGAACGTGGCCAAGCTGCGCAACACGCTGAAGGCCAATTCGGCCGTCGCCAGCACCGCGGCCGCCAACAAGTCGCCGCTGACCTTCGTCTTCATGGCACGCCAGGTCGCCTCGGTCAAGGAATACGACGCCCGCGTGGTGCAACGTGCCGAAGTGCGCGCCGATGCCTCGGCCAGCCGCTCCGACCGCGAAAAGACCTCGGAATCCGAACGCGTGCGCAACGGCAGCGTCAAGACCGGCGCCGCGGCGGACCGCTCCGTGACCGCCTCGGCCCAACGCTCGGTCACGGTCGAGACCGGTGGCAGCCGCACCCAGAAGTCGGATGACACCTCGTGGCGCCTGATCCCGGCGCAAAGCCTGAACGCCCAGTTCACCGGCATCTTCGCCAAGGCCGGTTTCGACGTGGTCGAAGCCGCCTACGTCGAACCGCAATCGCAAGGCCTGCTGAGCGTCAAGTCGATCGAGCGCGACTACGAAACCGGCAACGACCTCAGCCCCGAAACGCTGCGCAACACCGCGCAAGGCCTGAAGAACGCCCAGATCCCCTACCTCGCGCTGGGCACGCTGGACGTGGGCACCAAGGACACCGATCCGGGCACCGGCCTGGTGCGCGTGTATGTCACCGTCACCGGCAAGATCCTCGACCTGAACTCGCGCTTCCCGCGCATCGTCTCCTCGGTCGGCCCGGTCCAGTTCGCCGGCACCGGCCCCACCGAAAGCGTGGCGCAGACCAATGCGCTGAAGCTGGCCGCCGACAACGCCGCGCGCGAACTTGTCAGCCAGATCAACAACGTCGGCGTTCGTTGAACCCCCACATCCCTTCAAGGACTCCATCATGAATTTCAAGAAATCGCTCGTCGTCGCCATCACCACCGCCTTCGTCCTGGCTCCGTCCGTCGGCGTCGCCCAGTTCAAGCTGCCCTCCCTCGGCGGCGGCTCCGGCTCCAGCAGCTCCGGCGGCGGCGACGCCGTGGCCCAGCAGGACCAACTGGTCAAGGCCTACGTGGCCGCCGACAAGGAAGTGCTGATCGCCCAGGCCAAGATGGCCGACGCCGTCGGCCTGAAGGAACGAGCCGCCAAGCTGAATGCCGCCAGCGAGGCGCTCGGCGCCGGCGCCACCAAGGACAGCCTCGAGGCCTCCGAGACCATGCAGAGCGAAGCCTCGCAGGAAATCCAGGCCAAGCTGAAGGACAGCAACCTCAAGATGGACGAAGCGGGCAAGAAGAAGTTTGCCGACGCGCTGGGTTCGCTCGGCCGCGGCATCGTCAAGTACTCGAACCTGAAGGGGCCGATCGCTTCGTTCCAGAGCGCCCTGACCGGCGGCGGTGCGGCGGGTCTGATGACGGCGGCCACCAAGCTGGCCGCCGGCAAGTACATCGTCACCTCCACCCCGGGGCACGTGAAGAACCTGTCGGACACGCTCAGCACGGCGGTCACCTTCGCCAAGAGCAACGACATCCCCGTGCCGGCCGACGCCACCGCCGCACTCTGATCGCCAGCCTGAAGCACGCGGAGCGTTGTCAATGAAGATTCGAGGCCTTCTGATCGTTTCGGCCTGCATGGCGCTCTGCGCGTGCGACACCAAGGACGACAAACCCGAGATCATCACCTCGGGGGCGTCGCCGGCGGTGTCTCAGGCGAGCACACCCAAGGCCGCCGCGGCCCAGCCGGCATCCGCCGTGCTGGTGGCCGCGTCGGCTCCGGTCCCGGCCGCGTCCGCCGCCGCACCGGCTCCCGCGCCCATGGTGGCGGGGCTGGACGTGGGCAGGACCTACACCCAGCCGACGCGCTCGCTGGGTGCCGGCAAGTCGGTGTCGGCCGCGGTCAACGACGCGGTTCGCACCGCCATCCTGCAAGCCAACGGGTCGAGCGTCGACCTGAGCTCGCAGCAATTCAAATTCGCGCTCGACGTGGCGACCGACTACGCCGACGCGAACATCCGCGCCGCCGGTTTCGCCAGCGTGGTCGAACAGCGCTCGCGCGGCGCCATCACCGGCTTCAAGCTCGAGAGTGTCGAAGGCCCTGACGCCTCGGGCAACTACAAGGTCTGGATCGAGGCGGCCGTGGCCAAGTACAACCCGCCGGCCGCCGACAGCAAGAAGATCAAGCTGGTCATCGCGCCGATCCGCTTCGACGTGCGCTCGTTCACCGTCGGCGGGCGCTCCGTCCCCTCGGCACAGGTGGCCCAGGACATCCGCAACCGCATCCTCGAGAGCATCAGCCAGTCGGGCCGGTTCGCCGTGCTCGACCGCGAGTTCGACAACGAGATCCAGCAGGAGCTCGACATGGTCGAGTCCGGCCAGACGCCGAACAGCCAGTTCGGCAAGCTCGGCCAGGCCTTCAGTGCCGACCTGATCTGGATCGGGCGCATCAAGTCGCTGGGTTACGTGCGCCACAGCCGCGAGCTGCGTGCCAGCGACCGCTCGCTGGTGAGCTACTCCGGCGGCTGGGCGGTGTCGCAGAAGCTGGTGAACGTCGCCACCCGCCAGGTGGTGATCGCCAACTCCCTCCAGGACCAGCTCCCGTCCACGGCACCGACCACGCTGGGCGTGTCGGTCGACAGCGACAAGACCCTCAACACCATGGTGAGCGGCATTGCCCAGCAGGTCGTGAACTCCATCATGTCCAGCAGTTTCCCGGTGAGCGTGGTGTCGCGCGAAGGCAATTCGGTCATCCTCAGCCAGGGTGCGAACGCCTTGCGCCAAGGCGGCCGCTACCAGGTGATCGCGCTCGGCGCCGAGCTGAAGGACCCGCAGACCGGCCAGTCGCTCGGCCGCGTCGAATCGGCCTGCTGCCAGGTGGTGATCGACCGTGTCACCCCGACCCTGTCCTACGGCCACCTCGAGGGCGTGAACATCGCCCTCGATGCGGTGCCTGCCGGCGGGCTGCTGGTGCGCGAGGCGGTGGTCCCGGCGAAGGCCGACACCGCATCGGCCGCCGACAAGCCACAGCCCAGGACCCGCCGCCCACGCGGCGACGACATGAACGAAAGCGTGGCGCCGGTGAAATCGCGGCGCAACGAATCCGACTGGTAAGGCGCGCGGCCTCGACGCCGCAGCAACACGACGGGTGGTCGCGCCGCGAGGCGGGCCACCCGTTTTTCCTGGGTGTTTCCCGAGCACTCGCCTGCGGATCCGGCCGTAGACTGGGGGCATGTCCAGCGGTACGCGCCAGAACGCCATCCTCGCCCATCTGTCCGTGGTGGAGCAGGAACGCTCGGTCCGCCGCGCCGAGCCCGGCCTGGCGGCACGTGTCCAGGCGATCAAGCAATACCAGCAGCGCCGCTTCGCGCACAGCTATGCCGACCTGCTGGCCTCCGACCGATTTTCAGCCGCGGCCCGTTTCTTCCTCGATGAACTGTACGGGCCGAAGGACTTCAGCGAACGCGACGCCCAGTTCGCCCGGGTGGTCCCCGCCCTCGTGCGGCTGTTTCCCGACGACATCGTGGCCACCGTCGAAGCCCTCGCTTCGCTGCATGCCTTGTCCGAACAGCTCGACACCGCCATGGCCCGGCAACTGGGCTCGCCTCAGGTCGCCGCCAGGGAGTACATCCGGGCCTGGCAGGCCACCGGCCAGCCACAAGCGCGCCGGCGCCAGATCGAACTGCTGCTTTCGGTGGGCCGCTCGCTCGATGTGCTGACCCGCAAGCTGCTGTTCCGCCAGACCCTTCGCATGATGCGCGGCCCGGCACGCGCAGCCGGCCTGACGGCACTGCAGGACTTCCTCGAGGCCGGGTTCGAGACCTTCCGCGCCATGCGCGGGGCCGACGAATTCCTGTCCCTGGTGTCCGAGCGCGAAGGCCGGCTCGGCGAGTGGCTGTTCGGCGTGGATCCCGCCTCGCCGGAGGTCCAGCCCGGCGCGTTGGGGCAAGTACCGTAGCCGGCCCGGCCCGGAGCACGGAACATGGCCCATTGCTCCCGCGATCTGGAAGTACCCCGCTATGCAAAAGCCCTGGCTCAAGAATTACCCTCCGGGCGTACCGGCCGAGATCGACGCCTCGGCCTACGCCTCGCTGGTGGAACTGCTGGAAGAGTCGTTCACGAACTTTTCCGAACGCGAGGCCGCGGTGTGCATGGGCAAGGGCCTGAGCTTCGGCGAGGTGGACCAGGCGTCCATCGCCCTCGCGGCCTGGCTGCAGTCCCGACGGCTGGCCCCGGGCGCACGCGTGGCCGTGATGATGCCCAACGTGCTGCAGTACATGGTCGTCATTGCGGCCATTCTCCGCGCCGGCTACGTGGTCGTGAACGTCAACCCCTTGTACACCGCTCGCGAACTCGAACACCAGCTCAAGGACTCCGGGGCCGAAGCCATCATCGTGCTGGAGAACTTCGCGGCCACCCTCGAGCAGGTGATCGGCCAGACGGCGATCCGGCACGTGGTGCTGACCGCCATGGGCGACATGCTGGGCGGCCTCAAGGGAGCCCTGGTGAACATCATCGTGCGGCGAGTGAAAAAGCTGGTGCCCCCTTTCACGCTGCGGCCCGGTGCCCAGCTCAGTGTCACCGCCTTCAACGCCGCGCTGTCCGAGGGCAAGACCCTCACCCTGCAACGGCCCAGACTAGGCCCCGACAGCGTGGCCTTCCTGCAATACACGGGTGGCACCACCGGGGTGTCCAAGGGGGCGACCCTGCTTCACCGCCATGTGGTGGCGAACATCCTGCAGTCCGACGCCTGGTTCCAGCCGGTGCTGCACAAGTTCCACAACAAGCAGATCGTGATCGTGTGCGCGCTGCCGCTGTATCACATCTTCGCGCTGACCGTGTGCTACATGTTCGGCGCCCGCATGGGCATGAAGAACCTCCTCATCCCCAACCCGCGCGACATCCCCGGCTTCATCAAGACGCTCAAGAAATGCCGGGTGAACATGTTCCCCGCCGTGAACACCCTCTTCAATGCCCTGGCCAACGCACCCGGCATCCAGGAGGTCGACTTCTCTGAGCTGGTGGTCTCGAACGGCGGCGGCATGGCAATACAACAGGCGACCGCCGAGAAGTGGCTCAAGCTCACCGGCTGCGCCATCATCGAAGGCTACGGGCTGTCGGAGACCTCGCCTGTGGCCACCAGCAACCGCTGCGACATCCAGGCCTTCACCGGGTCGATCGGCCTGCCGCTGCCGTCCACCGAGATCACCATCCGGGACGACGAGGGCACGGACCTGCCCATCGGCAGCACCGGCGAAATCTGCATCCGGGGGCCGCAGGTGATGGCCGGCTACTGGAACCGCCCGGACGAAACCGCGGCGGCCATCGCCGCGGACGGTTTCTTCAAGACCGGCGACATCGGCATCATGGACTCGCAGGGGTTCATCAAGATCGTCGACCGCAAGAAGGACATGATCCTGGTCTCGGGCTTCAACGTCTACCCGAACGAGATCGAGCAAGTGGTGGGCATGCATCCGGGCGTGCTGGAATGCGCGGCGGTCGGCATCGAGGACCCCCGTTCCGGCGAGGCGGTGAAGCTGTTCGTGGTCAAACGCGACCCGGCGCTGACCGAGGAATCCCTGGCCGACTATTGCAAGGAAAACTTCACCGCCTACAAACGACCCAAGGCCATCGAATTCCGCAGCGAACTGCCCAAGACCAACGTGGGCAAGATCCTGCGCCGGGAATTGCGGGCCCAGTGATCGACGCTCGCTGCGCTCCGGCAGCGCCAAGCCGCCGGCAACCCAGGCACGCCGGCCAGAGACGGCAGCGCAGCCGAAGGACGGCAAGCCCGAGCAAGCACAGCGCGCGGCGATGAGCGGACCGGACGAGCGGACGGCCCGACGCAAGCACCGAGGGGCCCACTGGCTCTGAGACGAAAAGCAAGACCTGCCAGGAGCGGCCTGCTCGTTTGACGCAGGATCGAGGCTCCGCAAGCGTCGGCACGCCGACCTCCCTGGAGATCGCGCAACTTGCGCAGGCCGTCGCGCTCGTCCAGGGTATTTGCCGCAGGCAGCGTCCTCCCCACCGAAAAATCAGCATGCAATCAGGCGTACGTCAATTGAAGGTACAGGATCCGCAGAGCGGCACGTCCTTTCCCGCCATAGTCCAATATCCAAGTACCGCCTCGTCCGCGGGATGTGTGATCGGGCCCTATCATTTCGAGGCGACGCTGGACGCCCCGCTGGCCCCCGGCCGCTTTCCGGTCTGCGTGGTCTCGCACGGTGGAGGGGGCTCCCACCTGCTCTATCGCTCGATGGCGAGCTACCTGGCCAAGAGAGGCTTCATCCTGGTCTGCCCCGAGCATCCGGGCGACAACCGGAACGACAACTCGCTCTCGAACACCGACGCAGCGGCCGCGGCCCGCCCGCGTCAAGCTTCACTGGCCATCGACACTGTACTTTTGGACGATGTCCTCGGGCCAGCCGCCGACATCCAGCGCGTCTGTGCGTTGGGGCATTCCATGGGTGGCTACACTGCGCTCGCGCTGACGGGGGGACATCCCTGGTCCCGAACCAGGCAGCAGATCGCGGTTCAGGCAGACCTTCGGGTGAGGGCGGCCGTCCTCCTGGCGCCATCGACCGCCTGGTTCCTGGCCCCGGAGGCGCTGGCAGACGTCAGATCGCCGATCCTGGTCATCACCGGCGCGCAAGACCAAGTCACTCCTGCCAGGGATATCCAACAAGCCTTGGCGGCGCTGCCCAAAGGGGTCCTGCGGGATCTGATCATCGTGGAGGGAGCGGGCCATCACGCCTTCCTCACCCCGTTCCCGGAACAGATGAGACGACCCGGATTCATGCCTGCGACCGACCCGGAGGGTTTTGACCGGGAGCGGTTTCATACGCAGTTCCCGGCCCACATCCACAGGTTTCTGACCGAGGTCCTGTAGATGCAGTGAGCAGGCCGGGCGCCATCATCCTCGGCCCGAAGAAATCGGGCAGCCCTGTCTGCCGACGACCTCGAACCGGGATCGGTATGCTCGGGAGGCACGCGAAGAAGCACGTCGAGCCGCGTGAAAACCTCCTGTTCGGAATCCCCCTGGAAGTCTCGGTATGTCACCGCAGCAAACCGGAGGAGGCTTCTTCGATTGGGAATGGAGCCATGGAGAAATACTCGAGGCCTTCTGAATCCACAGTAAGCGGCCAGCTACGCCGTCTTGAACTTCCGATAGGCGCATAGGAGGCTCGTGTCCACCTCAACTCTTAGTGGACACGTGAACACTATCCCCGAACAAGTCGCCGGCAGTCGTCGGCGCCGGCGCTTTCACAGCGATGAATTCAAGGCCACCGCCGTGGCGGCGTGTATGCAGCCGGGCATGTCGATGGCGGCGGTGGCGATGACCCATGGCATCAATGCGAACCTGCTGCGTCGCTGGGTCAGGGCGGTAGAGATGCAGCCCGCCAAGTCAGCCAAGACCCCGGCGACGCCCGCGCTGGCGGTGCCGACAGCGGCCTTCGTGCCGATGCAAATACCTCCGGCAGCCGCTGCGGCCGACATCCGCATCGAGCTGCGCCACGGCGCGACATCGATCTCGGTCACGTGGCCAGGCGGCGCCACGGCCGAGTGCGCCGCGTGGATGCGTGAGCTGCTGCGGTGATCCGCATCGACGCGATGTGGCTTGCCGTCGAGCCCGTGGACATGCGTGCCGGCGCCGACCGCCTACTGGCCCGGGTGGTACAGGTCTTCGGCTCGGCGCAAGCCCACCACGGCTACCTCTTCGCCAATGCCCGCGGCACGCGCGTGAAGCTGGTCGTGCATGACGGCTTCGGCGTGTGGTGCGCGACGCGGCGCCTCAACCAGGGGCGCTTTTGCTGGCCGAGCGGCGCACTGACGCAGCCCACGCTCACGCGAGCCCAGTTCGACGCGCTCGTGCTGGGCCTGCCATGGCAACGCCTGGAGCAGATGCAGGCCATCACGCGCGTGTGAACGATCCGCCCCGCGTGCTGCCTGGGAAGGCGAAGCGCGGGGCAATCCGAAGATGCCCTGTGGCGGCGCTGGAGGCTGCGGCCACAATGGAGCCATGCTCGATGTCAAGTCGCTGAAGCCGCAGGACCTGCAGGGTCTGAGCGAGGCCGCCATGGCCGAACTGATGACCTCGATGCTGGCGCAAATCGCCGCGCAGAGCGAACAGCTCTCGGTCAAGGACCGTGAACTCGCCGCCAGGGACCAGGCACTCGCTGTGAAGGACGAGTACATCGTCAGGCGCGATCGCGAGATCAAGTTCAAGGATGCCAAGATCGAGCGCATCACGTTTGAGCTCGCCCGTCTGAAGGCCTGGAAGTTCGGCGCAAGGACCGAGGCCATGAACGCCGAGCAGCGTCAGATGTTCGAGGACACGCTGGCTGAGGACCAGGCCAGTCTCGAAGCGCAGCTGCAGGCCCTGCAAGGCCAGACCGAGGTCGACAAGCCGCAGAGCGATGCCAGGCGTCCGCCGCGCCGCGAGAAGCTGCCTGAGCACCTGCGCCGCGTCGAACACCACCACGAGCCCAAGGACACGAATTGCGCCTGCGGCGAGGCGATGGTGCGCATCGGCGAGGACGTGAGCGAGCGGCTGGACGTCGTACCGGCCGAGTTCTTCGTGCACCGGCATATCCGCGGCAAGTGGGCATGCAAGTGCTGCCAGCAGCTCGTGCAGGAGCCGGTGGATCCGCAGATCATCGACAAGGGCATTCCCACGGCGGGGCTGCTCGCGTATACCCTGGTGGCTCGCTTCGTGGACCACCTGCCGTACTACCGGCAGGAGCAGATCAATGCCCGCTCGGGCGTGCACACGCCGCGCTCGACGCTGGCAGCGTGGGCCGGCGCAGCGGGCGCGAGTCTGATGCCGCTGTACGAGGTGCATCGCGAGTTCGTGCTGAGCGCCAAGGTGCTGCACGCCGACGAAACACCGGTCAGGATGCTGGACCCCGGCGCGGGCAAGACAGCCAAGGCCTATGTCTGGGCGTATGCGCGGGGCGAGCACGACGAGATACCGGGCGTGATCTACGACTTCTGCCGAGGCAGAGGATCGAAATACCCCGCGGACTTCCTGGCCGAATGGCAAGGCACGCTGACCTGTGACGACTACGGGGGCTATGACATCGTCTTCAGGCGCGAGAGCTGCATCGAGGCGGGGTGTCTTGCTCACGCGAGGAGGAAGTTTGATGAGCTGGCCAAGGCCAACGCGAGCCCGGTGGCCGCGCAGGCCATCGTGCGCATCGCGAGGATCTACAAGGTGGAGAGCCAGGCGCGCGAGATGACACCCGAGGCACGGTTCGCACATCGCAAAGAGCACGCAGAGCCCTTGTGGAACGAACTGCACGCGTGGCTGAAGCTGGAGCGCTCTCGCGTGCCGGACGGCGGGGCCATCGCCAGCGCCCTCGACTACAGCCTCAAGCGCTGGATGGCGCTCGGCCGCTTCCTCGAAGACGGAGCGGTCAGCGTGGACAACAACCACCTCGAGAACCTCATGCGGCCCTGGGCGATGGGCCGAAAGGCATGGCTCTTCGCGGGGAGTGAACTCGCCGGCCAGCGCGCGGCCATGGTGATGAGCCTCGTGCAATCGGCCAAGCTGCAGGGGCATGACCCGTGGGTCTACCTCAAGGATGTGCTCGAGCGCTTGCTTGCACATCCGAACCACCGGATCGACGAACTGCTGCCGCACCGCTGGAGCGCGGCCGGCTGAACTCGTCAAAACGGTACGGCAAGCCGCTTACGCTTTTCAGCCCGGCTCATCGACATGCTGGCCACGATCACGCGACCCTCGCAGCGCGCCATGCGCTCTATGTCCAGGCTCGTGAACGCAACCCGGCCCGCTAGTCCCGCGAAACACGCAGCTGAACGCCGATAAGAGCCATCACGTTGAATCCGGAACGCAACTCGGTGGTTGCAATGGCCTCGGCCGACAAAGATATACAGCCATTGGCTGCATGACAGAGGCGACAACTACATTGACATGCACCAGGCTTTCCTGAGCAGGAAGGAAATACGAGTTGAAAGACACACTTGTTTACCACCGATTAATCAATAACGACCAAGGCCTCCCTCGCAGCGTCAACCACGCCCCCCCATTCGGCAAGACCGATATATTGCTCGTCAGTCAGACCCGTTCCGTATTTTTGAAAGATACTCTCGATGGCGCCCACCAATTTCTCGATCAAATCAGCTTCCAATTCCGTACTGAGAATCCAACCTATTGTCGAGCGCGGATCGTCTGAGAGCGGTGTATCGTCATAAAGGAAATGCACTGCATAGTCGAACTCATCGTGCTGGATGGTTCCTTCCTTGTTCTTCCCGACCCAAACACGTCGCTGATAGTCGGGATCCGAAAGCGCCTGAAGATGCCCGACAAGTTCCTTACGCATCTCTGGGTATTTGACATTAGTCATGGCTTATTCCAACTCGACCACTTGCTCCATTCACTCAATGGAATGTGGGCCTCTGATGGATTGTCCTTAATGCTGCCATCGATAGGTCGGCCACTGCGTCCGATGACTCGTCCCTTGTCGCGCACAACAACATGATCGACTTGCTGGCTAGGTTGACTGTTCTTAGGATCTCCCTTGTCAATCCGAACCCCAGTCCCTTTCTCGTCCTCTGGGTCCTTCCATCGACGACCTTCACCCTTGCGGTTTGGTTCGCCTTCGCCCCACTCCTCGGGAATTTTATCCTTCGCATCTTTGGGGACGTCCCAGGTCCCGCCCTGAGCCCCATCCCCCCCCTCTACCACTCCGAGCGCTTTTTCTTTCTCCTTGTCTCCATCCATCCTCGTGTGCAGGTCCTTGACGGAGACAACATGCCTTCGGGTGGTTGCGTCAAGATCCACTACCCCCGTGAAGTCCAGTGCACCTAAGACGACTATCCCCAACGGCCACCGACGCATGAGGAATGAAGTGATGGTGCCAAACGGCAAGTCTCTCGTCCCGATCACTGGGCGTGGACTTGGAGCCGGAATGGTGATAGCCACAGAGTAAGCCGCACTTCCACTGGTTGCTTCGGGTCCACCCTTCCACCTAGGAGCAGTCACTGTGACCGACTCCAGCATAGTGGGGGAACTGGGATTGGAGGATCCGGAGAAGCTTTGATAAGTCGACGTGTCCGAAGACCCATAGGGGGTATAGCTGAAATACCCGGTTGGATCCGTTCCGTTCAGCGGATTGTTGAACACATAGGAATACCGGTTGTAGGACTGCAGGTAGTTTGGCGCCTGCAAGCGCGGATCCGCACTCATGAAGCGCCCCAGCGCCGGATCGTAGATCCGCCCGTTCATCTGGATCAACCCGATCTCGTCGAGGTGCTCGTGCCCGGTGAAGCCCCGGTCCTCGGCCGGAGCGAGCGTGCCGTAGACGTCGGTGCGGCCGTCGGCCACGCGCCGCTTGCCGAAGGGCTCGTAGTCCATACGCTCCACCACGGCGCGCGTTTCGTCGGTGACCGCCGCCACAGAGCCCAGGTGGTCCTGGTGCCAGTAGCGCGTGCTCCAGCTGCCGTTCGCTTGTTGCGTCAGCAGGGCCACTGTCTCGCCCAGCACGTTCACGTAGTGCTGGCGCTTGAGGCCGCCCGCGCCGTTCTCTTCCTCGTAGGCCAGGCCCACGCCGCCGGGCCCGTTCAGGTAGACGGTGCTGCGTTGCACGACACCGTTGACGAGGTAGGTCTCCTTCACCCGGTCGTGCTCGGCATCATAGAGGTAGTCCAGCTGGTGGCCGGCCCGCGCGAGGCTCTGGGGCTTGTTGAAGCTCGTCCAGGCGACGGTGCGCCCCGCGCCCGACGTGAGGTTGCCGTTGGCGTCGTAGCCGTAGGCCGGCAGGGCCACGCCGTTGACCCAGCCGCTCACCTTGCTCACCGCATGCGGGCGCAGCGAGCCCTGGCCGCTGGTGGGGTAGACGTAGGTGTTCGTGTCGCCGCCTTCCTGGCGCGACGCTAGGTTGCCGATGCTGTCGTAGGTCCAGGCGATGGTCTGGGACGCGGCCAGCGCCCCGCCCGATCGCGTCTCGCTGGTCAGGCGGTCCAGCGCGTCGTAGCCGTAGAACGCCGAGACGCCGGTTCCCAGGTTCAGCCGGGTCGACACATTGCCGCCCAGGTCGTAGGCGTAGCTCAGGTTCTGCACCTTGTAGTCGGTGCCCACGCCGGTCTGGCGCGTCTTCAGTCGGCCGTCGACGTAGTAGTCGTTCGTGCTCTCCACCCCGTTGCCGTAGGTGGCCTTCTTCACCCGGCCTTCGGCGTCCCGGCTGTTGGCCGTCCACAGCGCCTGGTTGGTGCGCAGGTCGGTCACGCCCTGCAGGTAGCCCAGCGGGGTGTAGTCGTAGCGCAGCTGCTGACCCCCAGGGTAGGTTTGCGTGGCCAGGCGGCCGTCGACTCCGTAGGCCAGGCTGCTCGTGTAGCTGGAGCCCACGATGCTGGTCGTGCTCGTGCGCCGCCCGGCGCTGTCGTAGCCGTGCTTGCGCACGTGGGCGTTGTCGGCCCGGGTCTCGCACAGGCTGCCGATGCCGAAGGCGCAGGCCGAGCCGTCCGCGTAGCGGTCGTAGAACCAGCTGCCGTTCAGGCTCGGTTCGCTGCGGCTGGTCATGCGCCCCAGCCGGTCGTAGCCGAAGCTGGTCGTCTGGCCCTTGGCGTCGAGCTGGCTCACCACCTCGCCGACCGCGTTGTAGGTGTAGCGGCGTTGCCCGAGGTCCGGGTCGTGCAGCGCGAGCTTGCGCCCGCGCAGGTCGTACTCGATGGAGATGACGTTGCCCTTGGCGTCCGTGGTGCGCACCAGGTTGCCGGCCGGGTCGTACTCCTGGGCCAGCGTGCCGCCCATTGCGTCGGTGACCAGGGCCAGTTGGCCGGCCAGGTTCAGCGTCCTCGTGGTGACGTGGTGCAACGGATCGTCCGTGGTCACCGTCAGGCCGTTGTAGGTCTTGGTCGTGACCGCGGTGCCCGCCGCGCTCGGCTCGCTCACCGAGGTGATGCGGTCCAGGAGGTCGTATTGCAGGACCGTCCACGCCACGGTGGCGCCGCTGAAGTAGGGGCGGCTCTTGCGGCTCACCCGGCCCAGCGCGTCGTACCAGGTGTCCTGCAAGACCAACTGGCTGCTGCCGCTGCCGTCGAAGCCCTGGGTCTCGGTGCGGATCTCGCGGCCCAGCGCGTCCTCGTACACGCGGGTGTACGGGCCGTTGGCCAGCCCCGTGGTCTGGGCCACGACATCGATGGGGCCCTTGACCGGGGTCGCCGTCACGGCGATCACGCCGACCACGTTGTTGACGGTCGGGCAGCTCGCCGTGCCCGGCTTGTCCAGCACCATCACGCCAACGCAGTACTCGTAGGTCCAGCGTGTCCCAGTTCCGTCCGGGCGCTTCTCGATGACCTTGCGGCCCATCGCGTCGTAGGCCCAGGCCGTGACCAGCCCGTTGGCGTCCGTGGACTTCACCGGCAGGCCGAAGCGCGGCTCGTACTCGACGGTGGACTGCGTCTGGTCCAGCGCGTTGGTCAGCGTGGTGACGAAGCGGCGGTCCGCGCTGTAGACGTAGCGCGTCGTGCGCGCCGCGAAGGCCGCCGGCGCCCCGGGCGCCGCGCTCTCGGCCACGCCGCCGGGCAGCGCCGCGGCCAAGCCGTTGCAGTTGCGCAGCGTGGTCGAGGTCTTCTGCCCGAACGTGGCGTCCCGCCCGTGCTCCGTCACCAGGCACAAGGCCGGGTCACCGGGCTCGACCACCTCCTTGATGAGCAAGCCCGTGACCGGGCTGTAGTCGAACGCGTTGGTCCGGGTCAGCGTGGTCGCCGCGCCGGCGCTGCCCATGCCGACGCACAAGGCCATCGCCAGCAGGGCGCTGCGACGCTGTGCCGATGCGACCTTCCACACCGGGCGGAGACCCGGGACTGCTTCTTCGGCCCGCGCCACACCGCTTGTCTTGAACAACATTTGCTATCCCCGTCGATATCCAGCGTGCCTGGGCACGCCGTTTCTTGATTCTTGAAAAGTGAGTCGGCCCGATGGCCGGGACGCATCAGTCGTCGTTCAGGATCAGCGACAAGATGGTCGACACGGCGCTGGACAAGCGCGCCGGCAGCGGTGGCGTCGGTGGCGCGGGCAAGTTGCCCGACCCCGGGACGACAGGAGCGGACACCGTCGGCCCCGTGGCCGCCACCACCTGCTTCGTCAGGCGGCCGAGGATCCACTTCGCCGGGTCGTTGAAATACGTGTTGGTCTTGGTTTCCGAGTGATCGCTCGCCGAACCATCGGGCTTCAGGATGCTGCTGACGACCGTCTGCGGGTTGCCGTACGCATCCGGATTCTTGTACTCCACCCTCTTGCGTGGCAAGGCAGTGCCGTTCAGGTCGTTCGCCCGAGCATCGAGCGAGCTGACGAAGGCGAAATACCGTTGACCCGGTGCGGGCGTGCAACCGCCGGACGCCTTGCCCGGCTGGAAGCAGCCATAGGTGTAGGTGGTTCGGCTCAGATTCCACCACTCCGCGGGGCTGGTGCCGCGTCCCGATTCCGATACCTGCCCGTTGTAGGGAAAATCCTGTCTGAAATAGGTCCGGCTCACCACGCCCGAGCCACCGTAAGCGGCCTGGGCCGCCTCGTCGATGCTCTGTACCCAGTTGAATCCCATGAACCCCCGGCCAGCCCCCACATCCACCACCGCGGAGTCGTACCAGTAACTCGTTCGATTGGCCGAGCCGAGACCGTTGCTTCTGTCGACATTCGACACCACCAGCCAATCCGGCGTGAACATCAGATTGGGGGCCGCCACGGTAGCGGTCCGGGTGTATCGCGTCCCTTTCAATTGCACTGGCGTGGCGTACGTGATGGAGGTCACCGCCCCCCGGCCATCCGTGATGGAGGCCAGGACGTCCCGTGTATGGGAAAAGCCGAACACCGCGCGGCTGAAAGATGTGGGCCCGGCCCTGTAGAAGTTAACGAGGTCGAGCAGGCCATCGCCGTTGACATCGTTCAGTCGCCAACCCTGATCGACGCCGCCGCTTAACGAGAAATAGGACACGGGGGGAAGGCTATCGCTATAAGCCGCACTGGAAGTGAATTGGCTTCCCGTATTCAGAAACACGCGCCGCTGCTTGGCCCCTCCGTAGAAACCATCAGTCGGAAGGAACATCTGCACGATGTCGGGCAAGCCATCGCCATTGACATCCATGAAACGGGTACCGAGGTCCGCTCCGCCGCGCGAAAGGTAGGTGTCAGGCAAAGAGTTGCTATAGGTGGAGTCCAAGACGAACTTGGCGCCCGTGTTGATCAGCACACGCCGTTGAGGAGCACCACCATAGGATCCGTCCGTCGGGGAGAACAGTTGGACGATATCGGGCAGTCCGTCGCCATTGAGGTCCACCATCTGCGTGCCGAAATCATCCCCGTTGCGAGAGAAATAGACATCGGGCAAGCTGTTGCTGAAGCCCGCATCCAGCACGAATTTCGAATTCTTGTTAAGAAATACCCGCCTTTGCGGAGCCCCACCGTAGGCTCCGTCCGTCGACAGGTACAGCTGGACAATATCCGGCAAGCCGTTGCCGTCAACGTCCACCAACCGGGTGCCGAAGTCGCGTTTCCAGACGCTGCTGAAGTAGGTATCGGCCAGGCTGCTGCTGTAAACAGGGTCGAGCGCAAACCTGGTGCCATCGTTCAACAGGACACGACGCTGCGGCACCCCTCCGTACTCACCTGCCCCTGGCAGGAACAACTGAATGATGTCGACAAATCCATCCCCGTTGATATCGGACAGTTGCGTCCCATAGTCCACTCCGTTGGACGAGATGTAGACATCGGGCAGACTGGAACTATAGGTTTCGTTCAAGACGAACTTCCCCCCTACGTTCAGGAATATGCGACGCGGCGACTCACCACCATAAGACCCATCAAGGCTGCGAAACAGCTGGACGATATCCGGCAGACCATCCCTGTTGACATCCACCAACCGGGTTCCGAAATCGACACCGTTCCGCGTGATATAGGTGTCCACCAGCGAGTTGCTGTAGCCTGGATCGAGCACAAAGTCGCTGCCGTCGTTCAAAAGCACCCGACGCAACGGGGCATTGCCATTCGTTCCATCCGTCGGCAGGTAGATCTGCACCAAATCCGGCAGGCCATCTCCATTCACGTCCGCCATTCGCGTGCCGGAATCAATTTTTGAGTAATTCGCGAAATCGAGACCCAGCGTACTCGGACCATTTTTGCTGGTATCCAGCGGCGGATCCTGACTGGCCCAGTCCAGCTTGGTCGCGGGCAGGCAGGTGGAACCGTTGCATACCGACAGCGAGGTCAATCGTGTCCGACCCGTGCTCTGGGACTGGCCGTAATTGAGCTGCAAGTCCTTCACCAGCGCCCCGGACGCATAGGTCAGCACATGTGACAAACGAAGCGTGTTCCTATAGACGGCACCAGCCTGGTAAAGGGTTTGCACATCCGGGCGCGACTCATAGGTGAACTGAACGCTCTGGGTGGGCGCCAGGGCCGCCGCATTGCCGGTGTAGTCGATGCGTGTCGGGTAGTGCTGTCCACTCGCCAGGTCCGCGGTGTTATAGGTCACGGTCATGTAGTTGCCCGCGCCGTCCATCACCTTGCTGAGCGACCAGGCCCTGACCACGTTCATCGAACTGGTGCCATTGGTGGCCGTGACCTTGGAGTCGGCGGTCGAGCCATACCACATCGTCAGGCCCTCCTTTGTCTTGACGACGAAGTAAGACGGGCCGGCGTAGGGCGCCGTTCCGACCGAACCGAAGGATTGAACCCGCGAGAAAACTTCCCGCTCGGTGCCGTAGTACGTCGAGTCGGCGCCATAAGCGCCGGCGGCGGCTGTCGGCGACCCGGCAGGATCCGGCATGGCAACCAGGCGCTGGCCGTCCAGACAATATCGATCCGTCGAGGTGTAGTTGACACCCGCGACCCAGGTGGCGCCGTCTTGCGCCTTGGTCTGGGCACAGCGTTGAATGGAGGAAAGACCCGCCAAGTTCCAGCCCATGCCGAGAAACCCGTTCCCTGCCTGGCTGTTGTAGAAGAGGGCCAGCCGGGGCTCCATGCCCGCGACACCCGGTGGAACCTGGATCGGAATGGAGTAAGTGGCGGCGCCTGCCTCGTTGACAGCGAATTGCCCCTGGATGCTCATCTGGGCCCAACCCGCCGAGGGCACGGCCAGAATCAACAACGGCACCGCCATGGCGCGGCGGACGAGACGAACCATCGCGTCGCAACGCGACATGCCACATACGAACTTCATGCTTCGATCCCCGACCCCTGTTCCGCCAAGCACGGAGCATGGGTCTTATTGTGAAAAATTGGCGCCGGAAAAATTACCTTGGCCCATCGCTGGCTACGGCAGTCGGGACCGGAACGGCAGAACAAAATCAACTGCGCGTCCCATTGGATGGGGCGCACCCGGGCGGGCACGACCGGCGCCACCATATGCCCACGCATCAGAATTGCCACGCACCGCCGCGAGACACTGCAAACCCTGTTGATCCGCCCGAAACTGAAAACAGTGCGCCGAGCCAGAAGAAAATCGCCTTCAAGCTTGCTGGCGACCCTCCAGACCTGCCGTCGTCAGTCCGTGACCCACAAATTCGAGACGAGAGGATAGGTTGTCGCGCCCCCCCAAAATGGAAGCGTGGAGCAACTAGAGCCGTAGAGGCCGACCTTCTTCCCGGCGGAATGAGCCAGCATCACCGCTGAAACCATGGTCTTGTAGGCCGGCAGGGTGGACGGCACGTGCACCAGATTACTTCCGCCGCAGCTGTCGGGGTTGGCCACCCCACTCACCCAAAGCGTAATACCGCCTTCACCATGCACATGGTATTTCTCGACGATCGTTCCCGCCCCGAACGGCGTCAGGTAACCTGCGGCCATCGCAGATTGTTGCATGGACACAAAAGCAATCAGAAAGGCAAAAAGGTGCTTCATTTGGATGTTGAACAGTGCAGGAGAGACGAAAATCAGGGCGTGACATCACCGATATAAACGGGAACCGGAGAGCTTCCGTAAGTCGGAAGGGTGGAACATGAACCTGATCCCGAGTAGTAGAAATTCGCCGTGCCGTTTTTCTTCTTGATGGACTGGAGCATCGCGGTCCAGGCTGCGCAGGTGGTCAGAGACACACCGCCGTAATCTCCAGCCATGTTGCATATCATTGTGTAATCACCGCGGCCGGAATGGAGCACATTCACCATTCCGTCTTTGTAGACGAGCACATTGACGACCTTCACATTGCACTCGTATGCGGCAAAAGCGTGAACGGGCAGAAACACTGCGGCCAGTAGAAGTGCAATGCGCTTCATGGTTGGAATACCTTCGTAGGATTTTCAGTACCGGTAAGGATCGTTGTCAGTTCCGGGCGGCAGCCACCCACACGGTGCTTACCCTTCACCGAGGTACTTTCCAGCACAGGCCTTCCTGAGCGATCGCGAGCAGCCGTACGCAGGCACCGCGAACGGAACCAACCTTCGCTGCCATCCCGGCGCTATACAGGATCCCACGGAAAGGACCCGCTCAAGGTTGGAGAAAACTGCGCGCAGATGATACGAGAAGGAGGATCGACTCCGCCCCCCCGTGTTCAGGGGGGCCATAACGCTCCCTTCGGTCCATTCGACATGACGTTGCGGTACGTCACCCTGCCCCCTGGTTCGACATTCGAACAGAAGGCTTGGCCGCCGATGCCGCGTCCGGAGGACGTGTGTCCAAACTTCGGACCGCATCAACCCAATAGGTCGAGGGCCTGTCCCGCACCCAGCAAGGCAGGCGAGGTCGTCGCCACGATGAGCTGCACCGGAATCGCCCGCAAGTAATCCTGGAACCGCCCCTTGGCCTCGAACCGCGCCCTGAAAGGTGAACCGTCGAACCAGGCGCCGAGGCGGGGCACGATGCCGCCGCCGATGTAGACGCCGCCGCGCGCGCCCAGGGTGAGCGCGAGGTCGCCGGCGGTGCTGCCGAGGAAGGCGCAGAAGAGTTCCAGCGCTTCGCGGCAGCCGGGGTCCTCGCCGCTCAGGCCGCGTTCGACGATGAGGGCGGCGGGCAGCTGGGCATCGGGCTGGCGGTCGAGGGCGCACAAGGCCTGGTGCAGGGTCTTCAGGCCGGGGCCCGAGACCAGGCGTTCGGCCGAGGCATGGCCGTGGCGCTCGCGCACCCAGTCGAGCACCGCGGCCTCGCGGCGGTTGGCGGGGGCCAGGCTGACGTGGCCACCTTCACCCTGCAGCGGCGTCCAGCCGGAGCCGCTGGGCAGCAGGCCCGACACGCCCAGGCCGGTGCCCGGCCCGAGCAGGCCGATGGCCGCGCCGCGCTGCGGGTCGCCGCCGCCGATCTGGCGCACGTCGTGCGGCGCCAGCAGGGGCAGAGAGAGGGCGAGGGCGGTGAAGTCATTGACCACCTTCAGCCGCTCCAGCCCGAGCTGGCGGCGCAGCTCCTCGATGGAGAAGGCCCAGCGGTGGTTGGTCATGCTCACGTGGTCGCCCAGCACCGGGGTGGCGATGCCGATGGCACAGCAGGGCGGCATGGCGCGCCCGATCTCGGTCAGGTAGGCGAGCAGCGCCAGTTCGAGGCTGTCGTGCTCGGCGCAATGCAGGGTGCGCACCAGGGTCAGGGGGGCGCCGGCACGGTCCTGCCAAGCGAAGCGGGCATGGGTGCCGCCGACATCGGCCAGCAGGCGGGGGAACGAGGCGTACATACGGGCGTCCTTCCTCAGGCCGCGAGGCGGGCTGCGGCCGCCTGCACCACCCGCTGTTCGGTGACGGCGTCGAACAAGTGCACGTCACCGGTCGACCAGCCGAGGTGGACCCGATCGCCCACCACATGCGGCACCCGGCCCGGCACGCGGATGACCAGCTTGCCGAGCGCGGTGTCGACGAAGGCATAGCTTTCCGGCCCGGTCGGCTCGATCATGCTCAGCTCGCCGGGCAGGCCTTCGCCCGGCGCCACGAAACGCAGGGCCTCGGGCCGCAAGCCGTAGGTCAGTGTGTCGCCGCGGTGTGCGGCGAGCGCCAGCGACTGCTGCGGCGACAGCAGCAGCTCGACCCCCTGGCTGGACAGGCCGTTGCCCCGGCGCGTCGCGGCGACCATGTTCATGGCGGGCGAGCCGATGAACTCGGCCACGAAGCGGGTGGCCGGCCGGCCGTAGATCTCGTCCGGCGAACCGAATTGCTGCAGGATGCCGTCGCGCATGACGGCGATGCGGTCGCCCAGCGTCATGGCCTCGACCTGGTCGTGGGTGACGTACACGGTGGTGGTGCGGGTGCGCTGGTGCAGCAGCTTGATCTCGGCCCGCATCTCGACGCGCAGCTTGGCATCGAGGTTGGACAGCGGTTCGTCGAACAGGAACAGCGCCGGCTGGCGCGCCAGCGCCCGGCCCATGGCCACCCGCTGGCGCTGTCCACCGGACAGCTGGCCCGGCTTGCGGTCGAGCAGGTGCTCGAGCTGCAGCATGCGCGACACCTTGTCGACCGCCGCCAGCCGCTCGGCCTTGGGCACCTTGCGCATCTCGAGCGCGAACGAGATGTTCTGCGCCACCGTCATGTTCGGGTACAGGGCGTAGCTCTGGAACACCATGGCGATGTCGCGGTCCTTGGGCGGCGCATAGGTGACGTCCTGCCCGCCCAGCACGATGCTGCCGGCGCTGGGGGTGTCCAGGCCGGCGATCATCGACAGCAGGGTCGACTTGCCGCACCCGGAGGGGCCGACCAGGATCACGAACTCGCCCTCGGCGATCTCCAGGTCGATGGATTTGAGGATGTGCTGCGAGCCGTAGCTCTTTTGCACCTGGCGGATGGACAAGGCACCCATGGTGAAACGCTCCTGAATGAGAGGCGCGCCGGAGGCGCTCAACCCTTGACTGCGCCGGCCGTCAGGCCGCGCACGAAATACTTGCCCGCCACCGCGTAGACGATCAGCGTGGGCAGGCCGGCGATGAGGGCCGCCGCCATGTCCACGTTGTATTCCTTGACGCTGCTGGTGGTGTTGGCCAGGTTGTTCAGCCCGACGGTGACGGGCTTGGAATCGGCACCCGAGAACACCACGCCGAACAGGAAGTCGTTCCAGATCTGGGTGAACTGCCAGATCAGGCAGACCATGACGATGGGCGTGGACAGCGGCAGCACGATGCGCACGAAGATGCGCCAGAAACCAGCGCCGTCGAGCATCGCGGCCTTGATCAGCTCGTCGGGCAGGGCGGCGTAGTAGTTGCGGAAGAACAGCGTCGTGCCGGGCAGGCCGCACAAGATGTGCACCAGGATCAGACCCCAGACCGAGCTGGCGATGCCGAGCCAGCCCAGCACCTGCGACATCGGCAGCAGCACCACCTGCAGCGGCATGAAGACGCCGAACAGCAGGAAGGCGAACAAGGTCTCGCTGCCGCGGAAGCGCCACTTGCTCAGCACATAGCCGTTGAGCGCGCCCAGGGTGGTGGAGACCAGCACGGCCGGCACCACGATCAGCACCGAATTCCAGAAGTAAGGCCGCAGGCCTTCGCAGTCGGCTCCGGTGCAGGCGCTCGACCAGGCCTTGCTCCAGGCGCCGAGGTCGATGCCGCCCGGCAGCGCGAGCAGGCCGCCGCCGCGCACCTCGTCCATGGTCTTGAGCGAGGTGGCCAGCATCACGTAGAGCGGCGCCAGGAAGAAGCCGGCCAAGGCGATCAACACGCTCCAGAGCAGCCAGCGCTGCAGGTCGAGGCGACGCCGGCGCTCGGGCGTGGCGGCCCGCAGCCCGGGCGGGTAGGCGCTGATGGTGTTCATCGGCGGGTCCTCAGTTCGCTGTAGAGATAGGGCACCACGATGGCGGCGACGGTGGCCAGCATCACGGTGGCGGAAGCCGCGCCGAGGTTGATCTGGCCGCGGGTGAAGGCCATCGAATACATGTAGGTGGCGGGCATGTCGGTCGCGAAGCCCGGGCCGCCGGCGGTGAGGGCCATCACCAGGTCGAAGCTCTTGATGGCGATGTGCGACAGCACCATCAGGGTGGAGAAGAACACCGGGCGCAGGCTGGGGATGAGGATGCGCAGGTAGATGCGCGGCAGCGAGGCGCCGTCGACCTGGGCCGCCTTGACGATGGCCTCGTCGATGCCGCGCAGGCCGGCCAGGAAGAGCGCCATCACGAAGCCGGCGCTTTGCCAGATGCCGGCGATGGCCACGCAGTAGATCGCCTTGTCGGGGTCGACCAGCCAGTCGAAGCGGAAGTCGGCGAAGCCCCAGCCGCGCACGGTCTGCTCCAGCCCCAGGCCGGGGTTGAGGATCCACTTCCAGGCGGTGCCGGTGACGATGAAGCTCAGCGCCATCGGATAGAGGTAGACGGTGCGCAGCACCCCTTCGGCGCGGATCTTCTGGTCGAGCAGCACGGCCAGCAGCAGGCCGAGGGCGAGCGAGCCGCCGATGAACAGCGTCGCGAAGACCAGCAGGTTCCAGGAGGCGACGTGGAAGCGCTCGCTGTCGAGCAGGGCCAGGTAGGGTTCGAAGCCGGCGAAGTCGTAGTTCGGCAGCAGGCGCGAGGCCGACACCGAGAAGTAGCCGTTCCACAGGATCATCCCGTAGATGAACAAGAACCCCAGCACGAAGCTGGGCGCCACCACCAGCTTGGGCAGCCAGTCGGTGCGCGCCCGCGACGGCGCCGCGGGAGAAGAGGTGCTCATGGTGAATCCCGTTCAAAGGCGGCGGGCGCGCGGCGCCCGCCGGATCCGGCCGCGCCAGGTGCGCCTACTTGGTCCTGGCGGCGGCGACCAGCTTGTCCATCGCCTGGGCGGCGCTCATCTTGTCGCTGTTCCAGTACTGCGAGACGACGTCCTTGATGGCGCCTTCCACCGCCGAGGACACCGCCATGCCATGGGCGATCGAGGGCACCAGGCTGCCGGTCTTGGCGGTGTCGACGAAGTCCTTGGCCGATTGCCGGGCGCAGGCGTCGAACTTGTCCAGGTTCATGTTCAGGCGCACCGGGATCGACCCCTTGCTGAGGTTGAACAGCTCCTGGAAGGCCGGCGACATGATGGCGCCGGCGAGGTCGTTCTGGGCCTTGACCTTGCCCGCGTCCTTCAGCTGGAACATGGCGAAGCTGTCGACGTTGTAGGTATAGGCCTTGGCCGAGCCGGGCGCGGCCAGGCATTCGAAGTCCTTGCCCGGGGTCTTGCCGGCGGCGATGAACTCACCCTTGGCCCAGTCGCCCATCAGCTGCATGCCGGCCTCGCCGCGGATGACCATCGCGGTGGCGAGGTTCCAGTCGCGGCCGGGCGCATTCTTGTCGGTGTAGTCCTTGACCTTCTTGAAGGTCTCGAGCACCTTCTGCATGTCGGCGCTTTTCAGCGTGGCGGGGTCGAGCTGGACGAAGGCCTTCTTGTAGAAGGCCGGCCCGCCCAGGCCGAGGGCGACGCTTTCGAAGACGGTGAAGTCCTGCCAGCTCTGGCCGCCATGGGCGAGCGGGACGATGCCGGCCTTTTTCAGGGCCTCGGCGGCGGTGAAGAATTCGGGCCAGGAGGTGGGCGCCTTGGCACCGGCCTTTTTCAGGGCATCCGGGTTCACCCACAGCCAGTTCACCCGGTGCACGTTGACCGGCGCGGCGACGTAATGGCCCTTGTATTTCAAGGCCTCGGCGATGGGCGAGGGCAACAGGCCGTCCCACTTCTCGGCCTTGGCGACCTCGTCGAGGTTGGCCAGCACGCCTTCCCGCGCCCAGTCCTGGATCGAGGGCCCCTTGATCTGCGCGGCCGCAGGCGGGTTGCCCGACACGACCCGCGACTTGAGCACCGTCATCGCCGAGTCGCCGCCGCCGCCGGCCACCGCGAAATCCTTCCAGGCGTGGCCCTTGGCCTGGAGGGTGGCGGCCAGCGCCTTGGCGGCCTTGGCCTCGCCGCCGGAGGTCCACCAGTGCAGCACCTCGACCTCGCCGGCATGCGCCGGCAGCAGCGCGGCCCCCAGCATCAAGGACGCGCACAAGGGAGTCAGGCGCAGCGTTGGAATCAGGAGCTTGATCATGTCTGTCTCGCTTGTCAGAAGCAGGGCTCGCCGGCCCCGATGGGATGAAAATGGAACCTGGATGTGTCCTTGTCCCCGCGTCAACGGCGTCGGCACGAGCGGGCGAGGCCATCCTGGGAGCTCGAACCCGGCCCGGTTTCCCCGGACGCCGCTGTCGAGCCACCACCCCGCCGCCATCAAATATTAATGCCGTATTAATGTACATTAATACGGTATAAACGTTGATGCGCGCTGTGGCGTTATCGTTTAGGCATCCCGGTGGCAGCGGGGAGCGCGAGGCGGGTTCAGGCGGGGCGGCGCAGCTCGACGCGAGCGCGCAGCCCGTGGGGCTGGCGGAGTGACAACTCGACCCGCCCGTGGTGGCGTTCGACGATTTCCTTGACGATGGCGAGGCCGAGGCCGCAGCCGCTGCCGTCATGGGTGGCGCGGTAGAAGCGCTCGAAGACCGCCCCGAGGTGTTCGGGCGCAATGCCGGGCCCGGTGTCCTCGACCTCGACGACAGCGCGCTGCGTCGTCTCGAGGACACGCACGGTGACCTCGGCGCCGGAGCCGGCATAGCGAATGGCGTTGTCGATCAGGTTGGAGACCGCTTCGCGGATGAGCAAGGGGTTGCCGTCGACCGTCACCGCGGCGCAGCCGCCCTCTTCCATGCCGAGGTCGATGCCGGCCTTGAGCGCACGCGGCACCAGCTCGGCGGTGAGCTCCTGGACGGCGCGGCGCAGGTCGAAACGGCTGCGCCCCATGCGGCTGGTCGATTCGGGTTCGGCACGGGCCAGCGTGAGCAGCTGGCTGACCAGGTGGGCGCTGCGGGTGGCGCTCTGGTGCACGAGTTCGAGGCGCTGGCGCAGGGCCGGGTCCAGGGTCTCCTTCAGCGCCAGCTCGGTCTGGCTTTTCAGCCCGGCCAGCGGGGTGCGCAGCTGATGGGCGGCGTCGCTGATGAAGCGGCGCTGGCCGGCCACGCTGTGCTGCACCGCCTGCAGCAGCTCGTTCAGCGCGCTGGCCAGCACCCGCACCTCGGCGGGCGCGGTGGTGAGCTGGATGGGTGCGAGGTTGTCGGGCTCGCGGTCGGTCACCGCATCGCGCAGCCGTGCCAGCGGTGCCAGCCCGGCGCGGATGCCGGCCCAGACGATGAGCGACATCAGCAGCACCAGGCCGCTCAGGGGCAGGGCCATGTCGATCAGGATCTGCCCGGCCAGCGCATCGCGGCTGGCGCGGCTCTTGGCCACCTGGACCAGCATCACCCGGGCTGCGCTCCCGTCCTCGCTCCAACCCAGGAACAGCGCCGCCACGCGCACCGCGACCCGGCTGTCGCCCTCGGCCAGCACCGCGTCGTAGAACACCGGGTCGTTGAAGGCGGGCGGGTTGCGCTCGCTGCCCGGCGGCGTGGGCAGCTTGCGGTTGCCGAGGATGAATTGGCCCGGCGGGGAACTGACCATGTAGTAGACCCGGTCATCGGGGTCGGATTCGATGATGTCGCGCGCCGCGGTCGGAAAGTCGACGAACAGCCCGGAGCCGGTCGGCTTGATCTGGCGGCCCAGGGCCTGCGAGGTCTGGTACAGGCTGCGGTCGATGGCGAGGTTGGCATAACGCGTGGCGACGCTGTAGGTGATGACGGCCGCCGCGGCCCAGAGCACCAGTTGCGGCAGCAGCAGCCAGACCAGCAAGTGCCGCTGCAGCGAGCGTGTGCCGGGCGACAGCCAGGGCAGGCCACGCACGGCCGACTGGGCATGTCGCCAGCCCCGACCGAAGCTTCCACGCAGGCCTTGCATCGGCGGCTGGCTCCGGATCGGCGCGACTCAGGCCGGCTCGAGCAGATAGCCCAGGCCGCGCACGGTGCGGATGCCCAGCCCCGAGCCCTCGAGCTTGCGGCGCAGCCGGTGGATGTACACCTCCAGCGTGCCGGCCGGCGTGCCGGGTTCGTTGCCCTCGCCCACCCAGGCCTGGGCGATCTGCTCCTTGGTGACGACCTTGCGTTCCTGGGCCAGCAGCAGGTCGAGCAGCAGCCATTCGCGCGGAGAGAGGTCCAGCGTGGCGCCGTCGATGGCGGCCCGCCGAGCCTCGCGGTCGAACTGCAGCAAGCCGCTCGACTGGACCGGCTGGCGGCTCGGTGCACTGGCCAGCCGCGCCCGGCGCAGCAGGGCCCGGATGCGCGCCTCGAGTTCGGGGAAGTCGAAGGGTTTGGTCAGGTAGTCGTCGGCGCCGGCATCGAGCCCGGCGACGCGGCTTTCCAGGCTGTCGAGGGCGGTGAGGATGAGCAGCGGGAGCGTCGGGCGGCCCGCATGGGCCCGCTTGAGGACGGTCAGGCCGTCGACCATGGGCAGGCCGAGGTCGATGATGCCCAACTCGAAGGACTGGTTGAGCAGCAGGTACTCGGCCACCGCGCCGTTGTTCGCCACCACGACCTCGAACCCGGCCTGCCTCAGGTTGGCGCACAAGGCATCGGCCAGGATGGGATCATCCTCGGCAAGCAGCAGTCGAATGGGCGGGAGGGCGGTCACGTCTCGATTGTGGCATGCGGCCCTCTGGAAGCGGCGCGGGCAGGCCGCTCGGTCGCCGGCCTGCCCGAGCTCCGGCACGCCTCCGCCGCTCATCGATAATCGCCCCGACCGGAGCTCCGCCCCGGCGTTCCGCCCTGCCAGGGTCAGGCGTGGCGCGCCGGCCTATTTTCATCATCACGCCGGGCCCCGGCCCGCCACCAGGGACGACTGCCATGAGGCTTTTTTTCGCCCCCCGCGTCCGTGCCGCCGCCCGACGGCAGGTCGCCCCCACCCCGCCCGGCCCGCTGCTGGCGACCCTGGTGCTGGCGGCGCTGCTGGCAGGCTGTGCCTCGACGCCGGAGAAGACACCCGCGCCCCGGCCGGGCCCCGCGCCGGCATGGGAGCGCGACGGGCTGGGCGGCCCTCCGCCGGCGGACCTGGCGCGGCTGCCGAACGCCGAACCGCGCATCGAACCCATCCGCCAGGGCGGCCCCAACAAGCCGTACGAAGTGCTGGGCCGCGACTACGTCCCGCAGCGCGACGACCAGCCCCTGGCCGAGCGCGGCCTGGCCTCCTGGTACGGCAAGAAGTTTCACGGCCGGCGCACCGCCAGCGGCGAGATCTACAACATGTACGCGATGACGGCGGCGCACAAGACCCTGCCGCTGCCGAGCTACGCGCGGGTGCGCAATCCGAGGAACGGCCGCGAGATCATCGTCCGGGTCAACGACCGCGGGCCCTTCCATGCAGGCCGGGTGATCGACCTGAGTTATGCCGCCGCGGTCAAGCTCGGGGTGCAGAACGGGGTCGCGCCGGTCGAGGTGGAGCGCATCACGCACGAGGAGATCCGCAGCGGCTCCTGGCGGCGCGGCGGCGAGGAGCCGGTGCCGCCCGCGGCGGCCGCCGCAACGGCAGCCATCACAGCGACCACGGCAACGACCGAGGCAACGATGGAGGCGAGCGTCCCCCCCGAAACCGAACCGGCGGCTGCCGCCCCCGACATCCCCGCCTCCGAGGCGCCGGCGGCACCGGCCCCCACCAGCACCGCCCAGGGCTTCTGGCTGCAGCTCGGCGCCTTCAAGCAGCGCGACGGCGCCGAGCAATTCCAGCGCCGGGTGAGCGAGGAACTCGACTGGCTGGGCCCGCAGCTGGCGGTGTTCGGCGAACCCTCGCTGTTCCGCCTGCAGGCCGGCCCGTTCGGCAGCCGGCCCGAAGCCCAGGCGGCGGCTGAACGCATCCGCGCAGCGATCCGGCTGGTGCCGGTGATCGTGGAAAAGCGGCGCTGAAACCAGGCCCCGCCCACAGGGCCGGCCCAACCCCGGGATGCCGGCCGGCAGCGCCATCGAGCGGGTCGGACGAGACGGGGTCCGGCCAGGATGCCCGCCCGCACGACAGGCCCTCTAGGCCCTCTATTCGATGATGCTGTATCGCTCGCGCACGACGCTGCCGGGCAAGGCGTCGTAGTGCCACCATTCCAGCGGCAGCTGGACAAAACCGGCCGCCTGCATGACGGCGCGCAACAGCCGTCGGTTGGCCAGCTGGGCCGGCGTGAGCCTGCCTTCGCTCACGAACCGGGGCTCCTGCACCGGCTGCGAGAGTTCATCGAAGGTGTCGAACGCCGTGCCCATGTCGAGCTCGCGGCCGTCCGCATCGGCCACGGTCAGGTCGACTGCGAAGCCGAAGTTGTGGACCGAGCCCGTCCGCGGATTCGCCACATACCTCTGCATGGGAGTGCCGCGCACATGCGCCCACAGCATTTGCTGCACCGAACGGGGCCGGGCTGCGTCGAGGACCAGCAGCTGGTAGCCCGGCCGCTGCTGCCGCAGCTGCTCGGCGGCGACGCGCAGCTGGTCCGCGGCCACCCGATGCAGGAAGGCCCGCCGGAACGGACCGTACAGGTCGGCCCCGGTGAAGTTGCCGGTCGTCGCGTATCTCAGGTCGACGGCCACCCCGGGCAGGGTCGCCAGGTCCACGTAGCTGGCATCGGCCGCCAGGCGCCGGGCCGCCGCGGCGGGGTCGGCACTGCAGGCGAGGTGGAAGGCGCCCAGCGACAGGCCAGTCAGGAAGATGCGGATCGGGCGGCGCATGGCAGTGTCTTCTGCAAGGTCTGAGTGCCTGGCATCGAGTTCCCCGCAGCCCGCCCTGCCCGTTTGGAGAGGGATGCCGATGAACGATGGCCGGGGCACGTGGTGCGCGGTACCGGAACGCGAGCTGCGCAACGATTCTACGAAGCCCCATCCCGCGCCGGCCCTTGCAGGATGGTGCCGTCCAAAAAAAAGCCCACCCTGGAAAGGGTGGGCTTTGAAAGTCCTTGGGAGGACGTCGTTGGGAACGTTGCGATCTGTCGCCTTTTCGCGGACTGGCCGGGATTGTTTTGATTTTTCGCGGCAGCTCAGACGTTTCAGACTCGTAGCGCACGGCCCTTGCGGGCCCCGTGTGACAGCACAATCAGGACTGTAAAAGGCGCCCGGATGGGCGGCCATCCCTAGGACGGGGGCCCCATCCCCCCCGGCTGGGGAGACGCGAACCGGGCAGGGACCGGGCGTGGGCGGGCATTCGCCCGGCGGCCGGGACGAGATCCGCCCGACACCCCCTTTGGAGGGATAAAAAGAACACCGGGCGTAGCCCGAGACGCGACAATACCGGCATGTCTTCCCCCCACCGTCCGCCCGCCCCACGCACTTCGGCAAGCGTTCACCCGTTGAGCGAGCAGGAAGTCGACGAACTTCAAGACCTGCTCGATGCGGTGCCCGCACCGCTGGAACCTCTCGACGTGAGCATGCTCGACGGTTTCCTGTGCGGGCTGCTGCTGCAACCCGTGCGCGTGCCCGACCACCGCTGGCTGCCCCATGTCACCGACGTCGATGGCCGCCCCTTGCCGCCGCGCTTCGACTGCGCCCGCCTGCACGGGCTCGCCCTGCGGCGGCATGCAGAGATCAACGCGGCGATCGCGTCGCGCCAGTGGTTCGACCCGTGGGTGTTCGAGCTGGAAGACGACGAAGCGCCCGAGCCGGCCAGCTTCGACGATGAAACCTCGCCGCCGCCCATCGATGCGGTCTATCCCTGGGTGGCCGGCTTCGCCACCGCGGTGGAGCTGTTCCCCGGGCTGATGCAGCTCGACGAAAAACAACTCACCGAACCGCTCGCGCTCCTGTACCGCCACCTGGCGCCCGACGACCTGGAAGATGCCGACGAGCTGATCGCCGAGATCGAATCGCTGGAACCCCCTGCCGACCTGAGCGAGGCGGTCGAAGGCCTGGTGCGTGCCACCCTGCTGCTGGCCGATGTGAGCCGGCCGCTGCCGCGCCCGCAGGGCGGGCGGGGAGCGCCGCCGGTTCGCTCTGCGCGCAGCCCGAACCGGCGCACGCCCCGGCGCTGATCCCGCCGGCCGGTTCAGCCGAAGCAGCGCTGGGCGTGCAGGGCGAGGCCGGTCGCCACGCTGGCGAAACGGTCGCCGCGCACCGCCCGGGCCTGGCCGAAGGCGGCCGAGATCTTGTCGGCCAGCAAGCGCAGCCCGGTGGAGCCGCCGGTGAAATACAAGGCATCGATGCGCTGCGCCGGCAGGCCGGCCTGCGCGACTGTCGCCAGGGCGGCCTCGACGATGCGGTTCAGGTCGCCTTCGATCGCCTGCACCGCCTGCTGTTCGCTGAACGGCACGGCCAGCGCCCGTTCCACATGGCTGAGGTCGATGCGGGTCTCGCCGCCCTCGGCCACCGCGATCTTGGCGGCTTCGGCACGTGCGGCCAGCTCGTGGCCCAGGCGTTCGGTGACGACCGTCATCAGCCGCCGGTGATGCACCGGGTTGCCGTAGAAGCTGCGCATGTTGCGCAACTCGGCCACCCGCTGCGGCGTATAGACGGTGTTGATCAGATGCCAGGTGGCGAGGTCGAAGTAGACCGTGCTGGGCACCTCCCTGCCGGGCGCGCCCTGGAAGCTCGGCCCCAGGGCCTGGTAGCCGAATTCCTTGAGGATGCTGGCCAGTTCGACGCGGCGGTCGAAGTCGGTCCCGGCGATGTGGATGCCGTGATTGGCCAGTATGTCGCTCTTGCGGTCCAGCTGCCGGACCCGTTCGGGGCCGACCCGCACCACTGAAAAGTCGGAGGTGCCGCCGCCGATGTCAGCCACCAGCACGATCTGTTCGCGCTCGACCTGGCTCTCGAAGTCGAAGGCGGCGGCCAGCGGCTCGTACTGGAACTGGACCTCCTCGAAGCCGACCGCGCGGGCGGCAGCCTCGAGCGTGGCCTGCGCCTGGGCATCGCGCACCGGGTCGTCGTCGACGAAGAACACCGGCCGGCCCAGCATGGCGCGGCGGATCGGCCGGCCCGCCTGTTGTTCGGCCAGCGTCTTCAGGTGCTTCAGGTAGCCCGAGATGATGTCGAGGTACCTGACGCCCCGGCCGCCGCCGACATCGGTGGTCTGTTCGACCAGGGGGCTGCCGAGGATGCTTTTCATCGAACGCATCAACCGGCCGTCGATGCCGTCGACATAGGCGGCCTGGGCGGCGCGCCCGAAGGCGCGGGGCGGGCCGTTGTCCTCGCGGCCTTCCACGAAATAGAACACCGCCGTCGGCATGGTGCGGTGGCCGGGCTCCAGTTCCACCAGGCGCATCTCGCCTGCGGAGGGAACGGCGATGGCTGAGTTGGACGTGCCGAAATCGATGGCGCAGTACATAGTGGGCGGGAAGAAAGCGGGGGGCGATTGTAGAGGCCCCCGAGCTCTCCCGCCCGCCGTTCAGTGGGCGCCCATCGGGGGCAGCCCCATCGGCTTGTCGTTCACCGTCAGCTGGCCGGCCTCGAACTTGAGGCTGCTCTTGACCAGGTCACCCTCGCGCTGCAGGAAACCCTGGGCCACGCCCTGCTCGATCATCATGTTGGCCATGCCCAGCAGCTGCCCCTGCGCGGCCTGCAGCGCCGCCGCGGCCTCCGTATCGGCCGCGGCACCCGGCTGCACGCCCGCCTGCACCGCGGCGATCTTCTTGGTGATCTGCTCGATCCAGCCCATCTGCACCTTCAGCGACGCGGTGCCGAAGCCCTTGGTGCCGAACAGCACGGGCAGCGGGCTCTCGCGGTCGGCTTCGGTCACGCCGCGCGTGCCCAGGGTGTAGGCGATCTCGGCGCGCTGGCCGGCCAGCTCGATCGCCAGCTTGTCGAGGGCGTACTCGGGGTTGTGCTGGAGCAGGGCGGCCAGGCCCTTCTCCATCTCGGCATTGGCCGCCTCGTCGAGGCCGGCCTTGGCCGCCTTGTCGCAGCTGAAGGCGGTGGACATCATCCGACTCACCATCTGCTGGTAGGTCGCGGCATGGATGCGGCGCAAGGCCACCTGCATCTCGACCTTGTCGATCGGGAAGTCATCGACCCGGCCCTTGAAGCCGAACTGCGAGGTGGCCGACAGCAGGCCGTTCTCGAGCTTGCTGTCGCTGCTGAGCTGCAGGCCCTCGAACACGACGCTGAGCGGCTTGGCCGCCGCATCGGCACCCGGACGTGGCGACGAGAACTCGATCGAGGCGATCGAGCCGGTGCCCTTGCCCGGCGCCATCCAGAGCGAGGCATCGGGCTGGGGCGTTATGTCGCCTTTCATGCTGATCTGGCCGACCTTGACCGTCATCGGCGAGGCGCCGCCAGTCACGTTCAGCAGCAGGCCCGGTGCATCCATCGAATAGGAGCCACCGGCCGCCAGGCCCTGGCGCACGTTGCCGCGCACGACCAGCTGCACACCCTGCCAGTCGAGGTTGCCCTTGCCTTCCTCGGCGAACTTGAACGCCGGGCTGCTGACCGTGGTGACGTAGTCGCCGCCGAAGCCGATGTTGGTGCGTGCGGTGAAGAGCGGCTTGTCGCCCAGCAGCTTGGCCACCTGGGCGGCGGCCTTGGGCGGCAGCACCAGCTCGGAATCGATCGCCGCCAGGCCGACGCCGCGGCCGCCGGGCACCGGGCCGTGCGAGATGTGGTCGCGCCAGGTGAACTGCACCGGCCCGGACGTGGCCGCACCGGCGGCCGCGTCGGCACCGGCCTCGGGGGCACAGCCGGCTTCGACGGTGAGTTCATGGGTCGAACTCAGCAAGCCCTTGCTCACCTTGTGCTCGACCACCTTCACTGCGGGAAAGGCCTGCAGCATCTTGGCCGACTCGGCATGCAGCCCGTCGGCCACCTTGGCGCCGCTCCATCCCGCCACGGCCACGCCGCCGCCCGCCACCACCGCCAGCACGGCAGCACCCACCACCACTTTGTTCATTCGGATCCCCAGGTTGATAAATCGGCGATGTTTCTGCTCGCCGGCGCGAGAGTGTAGAAGCCGCGGGCTCGCGCGGCCACCCCCCGAGTCGGGTCAGTCGATGCCGCGGAACACGAAAGACAGGTCCGGCCTGCGGCCGCTGATCAGCTCCGCGAGCGCCCGCCCGGAGCCCGCGCCATGGGTCCAGCCCAGGGTGCCATGCCCGGCGTTGATCCACAGCCGGTCGGGCTTGGCGCGGCCGATGATGGGCAGGTTGCCGGGGGTGCTGGGACGCAGTCCGGCCCAGAAGTGGGGCTCGTCGAGCTCGGCAACGCCTGGAAACAAATTTTCGTAGCGTTGCACCAGGGCCTGGCAGCGCACGCGCGCCGTGGCCCCCTGCAGGCCGGCGTCGTAGCCGGCCATCTCGGCGGTGCCGGCGATGCGCACCTGGTCGCCGAGCCGGCTGATGGCGATCTTGCGGGCGTCGTCGATGAGGCTGACCACGCTGGCCTCGGCCGGGCGGCGCAGCCGGAGCGTGGCCGAATAGCCCTTGGCGGGATAGATGTTGAGCCGGATGCCCAGGGGCCGCAGCAGCGGTGCGGTGAAGCTGCCTAGCGCGGCCACGTAGGCATCGGCCTGGAGTGACCGTGGCGACTCGTCGCGGCGCGAGCGCAAGCGCACCGCCTGCACGGCGCCCGCCGCGACATCGAAACCCAGCAGCTCGTGTTCGTAGAGGAACTCGGCGCCCCGCAGCGCGCAGCGGCGCGCCAGCGCCTGGGTGAAGACGCGGGCGTCGCCCGACTCGTCGCTGGGCGTGTAGATGCCGCCCGCCAGCTGCTCGAAGTGGCGCAGCGCCGGCTCGACGGCCAGCGCCTGCTCGCGGCTCAGCACCTGGCGGTCCACGCCGTGGCGGCGCATCAGCGCCGCGCCGGCGGCCCCGGCATCGAGGTCGCGCTGGCTGGAGAACACATGCAGGATGCCACGCTCGAGCCGGTGATAGGCGATGCCGGTCTGGGCCACCAGCTGCCGCAAGGACTCATGGCTGTAGCGCCCGAGCGCGACCAGCTGCGCCACGTTGCGCTCGAACGCGGCGTGGGTGCACTGCGCCAGGAAACTCAGCCCCCAGCGCCACTGGTGCAGGTCGAGCTGCGGCCGGAACAGCAGCGGCGAGTCGTCGCGGGCCAGCCACTTCAACACCTTGAGCGGCGCGGCCGGGTGCGCCCAGGGTTCGCAGAAGCTGACCGAGATCTGCGCACCGTTGGCGAAGCTGGTTTCCAGGGCGGCATCGGGCTGGCGGTCGACCACGGTCACCTCGTGGCCGTGCTCCAGCAGATACCAGGCGGTGCTGATCCCGATGATGCCCGCGCCCAACACCACGACCCTCATGGCCAGACTCTCCCCTCCCAGGTTTGCCGCCGCAGCGGATGGCCTCAAGCGTAGCCCGATTGCCGCCTCGGCGTACGGGCTCGGATGCCGGGCCGTGATGAATTGCGCCCAAAGCCGATCTCAATTCGATCCACCGGGCAAACATCTCCCCACCGACACTGGGGTTGATCGATGATGGTCAGCACAGGAGGGGCTTGCGATGAACTTGTTGCCTGAGTGGTTGACTTCGCTGGGGCTGCGCCGGACGGCGCCGGCTGCCGAACCTGATTTCGCCGACATGGGGACCGCCTTCGGACTGGACGCCAGCATGGCGCCGGAGTGGAGCCACCCGGCCAACGGCGGCGGCACGACCTCGGGCACCACGCCCATCCGCCTGCCGGGCACACCGCACGGGCCGCCCGGCTGAGCCTGCCGAGGCTCACACCTCCAGGATCAGCTGCTCGTCGTAGTCGAGTGTCTCGCCGCGCCGGCCGTGCCCACGGGCGTTGCACACCACCCGGGTCTCGCCCCGCGCGTGCGGCACCATGTAGTCGTGGCGGCAGTGCAGATGGCCGTGGATCCACAAGTCGGCGGCGGGCAGCAGCTCGTCGTCGGCATTGCAGAAGCTGGCCGTGCCCGGCTGGGCGCCGTAACGCGGATCGGCACTGCGCAAGCTGGGCGCGAAATGGGTGATGACCACCGTGCGCTCCCAGTCGCCGTCGCGGCAGGCCAGCTCCTCGGCGAGCCAGGCCCGGCAGGCCAGGGCCTGCTCGCGCACCGCGGCGGCGTCGAAGGCCCGCTCGTGCAGGGTCGCCCGCATCACCTGCGCGAAGAAGCCGCCGGCCCGCTGCGCCTTGGGCTGGTGCCTGGGGCCGAACAGGTCGAAGTCGCACCAGCGCACGGTGCCGATGAAACGGATGCGACGGCCGGCCCGGTCGGCCAGCACGACCCGCTCGCGCTCGATCAGCCGGATGCCCAGCGAGCGGCAGCGCTCATGCAGCTCGGGCCAGGCGGTGGAGAGCTCGCGGCGGTCGAACTCGTGGTTGCCGGCCACCATCAGCACCGGCACCGGCCAGTCGCGGAACAGCTGCAGGCCGTCCCAGCCGCTGTCGATGTCGCCGGCCAGCACCAGCAGTTCGGCCCCGGGCGCGGGCCGGGGCTCGAAACGCTCGGTCTCGAGGTGCAGGTCGGACAGGAGTTGCAGGCGCACGGACGCGGTTTTTCAGGCCGCGCTCAGGTCGCGCCGTGGCACTGCTTGAACTTCTTGCCGCTGCCGCAGGGGCAAGGGTCGTTGCGACCGACCTTCGGGGCGTCGCGGCGGACGGTGTCGACCTTGTAGCGTTGCTCGCGTGTCAGGTCCGACAGATCGGCCACCGTGACCACCAGCTCCTCGATCGCATCTTCGAGCGTGGCCAAAGGATGCTCGCGGTCCAGCGTGGCCACCACCTCGCGCTCCTCGTCGGTTTCTGCCGGCAAGTGGCGGTAAAGCCTGGCCAACGCCGCCATCACGGCGTCATCGGGCATCTCCGACAGGTCGGGGAAACACAGCGCCGCGTGCTGGAAACCGGCCACCCAGGGCATGAGGGCCTGCGACACCTCGCTCAGCCCGGCCATCGGATCGACCTCGCCTTCGGGCACCGGCGCCGGCGGATGTTCATCGTCGAACTCGAGCACCAGCGGGTTGAACCAACCGTCCTCGACCATCGCATGGTTGAGGGCCGCGTAGCGGCGCAGGGTGAGCGCGGTGAGACGGTCGCGCCAGGCCGCGTCGACCGTGTCGGGCAGGGGCTGGCCGTCGAAATCGAACACGAAGGGCAGCCACACGGCGGGCTCAATCATCACCGGCTGGACCAGCACCCCGCACAGGAAGCCGTCGAGCATGACGGCGTCGACCGGCTGCAACGGCTCTGGCGTGGCTAGCAGCAGCTCGTCGAGTTCGGCGAACTCCTCGTCGGTGAGGTCGTGGGGGGCGGGCAGGACGATGGGCGGCGGCATGAGGGGTTCTCGTTCGAAGTCGGAGTGCAGCCCGCATTGTCTTATGAAGCGGGCGGCGGCGCGGTGGAAGTCCGCGAGGCCTCCTCCAGCCGGGCACGCAGCCAGCGGTGGGCGCTGCTCGAATCGTCCCGCACGTGCCACATCGACACCACGTGGATGCGCGCCAGCTCCAGCGGCAGGGGCCGCTCGACGAGCTGGTCCTTGTAGCCGGTGGCGTCGACGAACGAGGCGGGCAGCACGGTCAGCAGATCGGTCTGCGCCACCACCCGGCCGGCGGTGAAGAACTGGTTCACCGTGAGCACGATGCGGCGGCTGCGGTTGGCCGCCGTCAGTGCCTGGTCGACGAAGCCGTGCGGCCGGCCCGAGAAACTCACCAGCAGGTGGTGGGCCGCGCAGAAGGCGTCCAGCGTCAAGGGGGCGTCGGCGAGCGGATGGCCGCGCCGCATGGCGCAGATGTAGTCGCTGTCGTGCAGATGCTGGTAGCGCAGCGAGGCATGTTCACCCTGGGCGATCACCGCCGCCAGGGCCTCGGGAAAGTACCCCACGGCCACATCGGCCTCGCCGCGTTCGAGCAGGCTGCGCGGGTCGCGGGTGGTCAGCGGGACGACCCGCAGGTTGCTCAAGGCACGCGCCTGCTCGATGCCGCTGACCAGCGGCGGCAGCAAGGTGGCCGCGGTGGCGTCGGCCATCGCCAGGCAGAAACCGACCGGATCGCGCTCGGGCGAGAAGTCCGAGGGGTCGAAGGCCTCGCGCAAGCGGGCCAGCGCGGCGCGCACCTCGGGCCACAGCTTCTCGGCCATCGGCGTCGGCAGCACGCCGTGCGCCGCCCGTGTCAGCAAGTCCTCACCCACCGCCTCCCTGAGGCGCTTCAACGCATGGCTCACCGCGGGCTGGGTGATGGCGAGCCGCTGGGCGGCCCGGGTGAGGCTGCGCTCGGCCATCACCGCGTCGAAGACCCGCAGCAGGTTGAGATCCAGGGTCTTGAAGTTCATGCGTGGGGCCCCGAGACATATAAACACTGTGTATATCAATACTTCACAATCTTCATTTGCACATCATCAGTAAAAACCCTTATGCTTCGGTCATGCGCTGTTCGATCCGAGCGGCGCCGGTCAAAAAGGAGTTCGCCATGAGCACCACCCTGAATATCCAAGTTGCACAAACCCGTAGCGCGCCACGTGGCGCGGGGGCTCTGGGCAGCCTGTTCGCCTCCCTCCTGAATGGGGTTTCGCAGCTGTTCGCCAAGAGCGCCGCCGCGTCGCGCCGCCAGGCCATCGCCGATGCGGAAGAAGTCCGCGCCCTGGCCTACAGCCTGGCCGAGACCAGCCCGGGGGTTGCCGCCGACCTGCTGGCTGCCGTCGACCGCCACGAAGCCAATCTCGGTCGCTGATCCCGGCCGAGGGCAGCACGGCCCGTGAGCCGGCTGCGTCCGGCGGGTGGCCCGGCCGGCGGCCTGTCCATCGCCCTGGGGTTGGCCCTAGCTAGGGGCAGCGACATTTGCCTGCCAGGGCAGCGACGGCTTATGCTTCGCCCAACAGGACCTACCGATGAGCGCATCCATTCCCCTCTCCAGCGGCATGCCGCCCCCCGCGTGGTCGGACGCCACCCTGGGCAGCGTGCGCCAGGCACCGGCGCCGTCCAACGGCGGGACCGACTGGTTCGGCACCTCGTCTTCGGCCCGTACCCTGTCGGTGCGGCTGGATGCCACGGCCCACGGCGATGTCGAGAGCTGGGCCCAGGCCCTGGTGCATCATCTCATCGAACCGGCCGATACGCCGCGCTGAGCCGCCGCCCTGCGCCGGCCCGGGTTCAAGGGTCCAGCCTGCTGCACCGATGCCGATACCGGGTGACAATGCCTCATGCCGCGACCGGTGTCGCGGCGCATGCCGGCCTTCCCTCCGATGAACGTTTCCCCGCCCATCCTGCGATCGCAACCTGATTGGGAGGCGGCCGCGCAGACGCTCATCAACGGCTGCAGCGCCTTGTCCAGCCCCGAACAGCGGGTGCGTTTCATGGACCGTGTCTGCCTGGCACTGGGCGACCAGCTCTACCCGGCCTTCCTCAAGCTGCTGTGCATCGTCAGCGACCAGGGCGACGCCGCAGCGCGGCGCGCGGTGGCGCAAACCCTGGTCCATGCCCTGTCCACAGGGCGCATGCCTTCCGGGCGCCTGCATGCCTGGGGCGGACATGGCATCGAAGGCCGCACCAGCGGCCACACCCGCAGCCTCGGGCCGATCGAGTACCTCTGCGCCTGGCACGGCCAGCAAAGCGGCCCGGCCCCCTTGCCCGCGGCCGCCTTCGACAGCGCCAGCAAGGCCGTGATCTCCCTGGTCTCGTCCGACCCGCAGGCGCGGGCACTGTACTGCGCCAAGCTGCGCCAGGACATCGACGACCCGCTCGGCGGCTCGCTGACCCGCAGCACCCGGGCCGGCCTGTCGGCCCTGGTGGCCACCTGGGAAGCGGGAGGAACCCCGGACGACGTGGTGCAAAGCCTGCTCAAGGCCTTGCACGGCACACCCTGGGGATCGCTGGGCGAAGCGCGCGGACGCTGGAACGGCTTCGGCTGACGGGCATCGCATCGAGGGGCGCAAGCCCGGCCGGCCCTGCGCGCCGGCGTGTCAGCCGGTCTGCAGCTGCCTCAACCACGCCACGGCCTGCCGCCGCCGCTGCGCCAGCGGCAGCGTCCGGGCCAGCTGCCAGGCCGCGCGCTCGACCTTGAAGAAACTGGAGCGCACCCCACCATAGGCACGTTCGCCGTCGTGCTCGAAGCCGAGCATGCGAAGCCGCAGGTGCACCGAGCCATGGCCCGGGTGGCAGACCGCCCAGACACGTTCGCGCGCCAGGGTGCCGAAAGCATGGTCGAGCAGCAAGCTCCCTCCTTCCATCGCCAGCCCGCCGCCCCACACCTCGGGCACCAGGCGGCAGCCGAGTTCGACCTCGTCGGGCTGCTCCGGCATGGGCATCAGGTTGAACCAACCGACGAAATGGGGCCGCGGCTGCAGGGCCCGGGCCAGCGCCTGCGGCGACAGGCAGGCGAGCGCGTCCTCGTAGTCGGGATCGTCCACCGACAGACTGCTCACCCAGTGCTCGGTCGCCCAGATGCCCAGCCCCGGATGGGCGGCGTAGAAGGGCTGCATCCGTTCGAGGAAAAGAGCCGTGAAACGGGCATCGTCGAACGCCATGTCGTCGATGAGCAGGGCCCGCACGCGCGGATCCCGGTGCATGCGCACCAGCTCGTCGCGGTCATCCGGCGTGAAACATCGCAAGCGCAGGCGGCCGGAGGTCGGGGGTGGCGCGGGCAGCAACGAAACCGGCATCGCCTCAGCCTCCGAGCAAGGCACGCACCAGCCGCAGCACGATGCCGGGGCGCTGCTGGATGTCGGCGATGAGCTGCTGCACCAGCGAGGTCAGGGTCAGCATCAGCACCAGGGTCGAGGCCCAGGTCTTCAGGGACATCGACAGCGAGAACACGTTCAGTTGCTGGGCGAACCGGTTGACCAGGCCGAGCACCCCGTCGATGGCGAACAGCACCACCAGCGACGGCGCGGCGATCAGGATGGACAGCAGCATCAGGCGGCCGAACTCGGCCTCGAACAGGGTCACGCCGGCCTGGACCAGCACCGGCTGGCTCGCCATCACCGGCCACAGCCGATAGCTGTCGAGCAAGGTGCCGATCAACAGCAGCAGCCCGCCCGAGAACATGAAGACGAAATTGGCGAGGCGGCCGAGAAAGGCGCCGGTGAGCGGCGTCTGCTGGCCCGACAAGGGGTCGGTGACCTGGGCGGTGGTCGCGCCGACCTTGGTGTCGATCAGCTGGCCGGCCGCCTCGAAGGCCCACAGCACCGAGCCGAACAGGAACCCGATCGCCCCGCCGATGAAGGCCTCCTTGGCGAACATCAGCAGCCAGTTGATCTGCATGATGGCCGCGTGGCTGACCGGCGGCTGCAAGGCCAGCGCCAGCACACCGAAGGAAAGATAGATCGCGCTGCGCACGGTGGCCGGTATCAGGTCGCCCGTGAACAAGGGCAACAGCAGGAACGCCACCGCGATGCGCGTGGTGCACAGGCCGAGCAACAAGGCCTGGTCCGACAGCGAACCCAGCAGCGGGAGAGTTTCCATGCCGCCCGCGACCTACTTGCGCACCATGCCGGCGAAGCCGGAAAAGATGCGGTCGCTGAAGTTCAGCAGCGTGCCGCCCAGCAGCGACGAGGTGATGAGGATGACCATCACGATGGCGAAGAACTTCGCCGCGTACTGGAAGGTCTGCTCCTGCAGCTGGGTCGCCGCCTGGATGAAGGCGATCAGCAGCCCGACCACGGCCGCCGCCGCCACCGCCGGCGCGGACAGGATCAGCACGAGCCACAGGGCCTGCTGGGTGAGTTGCATGGCTTCGGTATTGAACATGGTCAGTTGTAGGTCAGGACCAGGCCATGGGTCAGCTTGACCCAGCCGTCGATGAGAACGAACAGCAGCAGCTTGAACGGCAGCGACACCGTGGTGGGCGACAGCATCATCATGCCCATGGCCATCAGGATGTTGGAGACGATCAGGTCGATCACCAGGAAGGGCAGGAAGATCAGGAAACCGATCTGGAACGCGGTGGACAGCTCGCTCACCGTGAAGGCCGGCACGATGACGATGAAGTCGCGGTCGGTCAGGGCGGCGGCCTTGTCGGCCGGCAGGCTCTTCTGGGCCGTCTTCAGGAAGAACGCGCGTTCACGCGGCTGCGCATGCTTGACCAGGAAATCACGCAGCGGCTCCTTGGCGGCGTCCACGGCGGCGATCATGCCGGTGGTGCTGCTGCCGATGTTGGACAGGCCGCTCGCGCGCTCGGCCATCTGCTGGCCGACCGGGAACATCACGTACACCGACAGCACCAGTGCCAGGCCGTTCATCACCACGTTCGGCGGCACCTGCTGCAGCCCGAGCGCGTTGCGCAGCAGGCTCAGCACCACCACGATCTTGGTGAACGAGGTGACCATCACCGCCGCATAGGGTGCGATTCCCAGCAGCACCACGGTGATGAGGGCGGAAGAAGGCGAGAACTGGGTCAGATCCATGGGACGGGAGCAAGGCGGCGGGCGGCGCGTGAAGCGCGGGGATGCAAGAGGCCGGGCAGGACCTCAAAGCGAAATGTCGGGCTGGAGGAATGCGGACGGCTCGGGGGGAGGCGGGGCCGTCGGGGTGAGCATCTGGTCCAGACGCAGGCCGAAGCCCGAGCCGACCGGGATCAACTGGCCGGCCACCAGCGGCTGGCTCTTGAGCAGGGCCGAACCGTGCAGCACCACCGCGCCGGCCGACAGCAGAAGCGGCGCGTCCAGCGCCGGCGGCTTGGCCGGGCCCCAGCCGAGCAGGTGAGGGGGTGCCACGTCGACCGGCTGGGAAAAACGCACGGTGCACTGGTCATTGGCGGGGTGCGGCGCGGTCTGTCCCACGGCTGCCGCGCACAGGCGGCCGCGTTGTTCGTACAGCCGCGCACCGTAGACACCGCCCTGTCCGCCCACCGGCACCAGACGCGCGCTCCAGGTGGAGGCGAACGACGCGGGCAGGATGAGCAAGGCACCGGCGTGCAAGGCCTGGACATCGGCCAGGGTGAGCGGCACGGCGTCGAGCACCAGCTCGCAGGCCAGCGGCCGCCACACCCATCCGGCGAGCGCCTCGGGCGGCGGCGTGGACGATGCGCGCAGCGCCGACAGCGGCAGGTGCACCTCCACGTCGAGCACCGGATGCGACAGCATCACGTGCTGGTTGAACATCAGCTGTTCGGCCATCGGCTCGGTGACCGGGCTCAGCTCCGGCATCAGGCCGCAGGCCAGCCAGTCCTCGATCACGGCCAGCCAGGCCTCGGCCTCGGCCAGGGCGATGGCGGCATCGAGGACCACACGGCCCTGCGGCTGGCCGTGCGGCGAATGGCGAGCCGGCAGGCTCAGCCCGACCACGCTGTCGGGCAGGCGCGCCGTGAACACATGGCGCGAACCCGACAGCCGGGCATGCCCGGCGGTCTCGGCGGTATGGGACTTCATGACACCTTGCCCGTGACCATGAGACGCGTCAGGTCGATGACCGAGCGCGCCTGCAGCTTGACCATGGCGTTCTTGCGATGCAGCTCCACCGTCTTGATGCTGATGCCCAGCAGGTCGGCGATGACCTTGTTCAGCTTGCCCTTGACCACCCAGTCGATGACCTCCCGCTCGCGCGCGGTGAGGCGCGCCATGCGCTGAGCGAAGGCCTCTTCGGCCGGTGTCGGTTCGGCCGTTGCTGGCACCGGTGCCGGTGCCGGGGCCGCTTCGCGCGGCGCAAAAGCCAGGGCCAGCGCGGATTCGAGCGCCTCGTCGGCAAACGGTTTCTCGATGAAGGTGACCGCGCCCTTGCGCATGGCCTCGACCGCCAGCGGTACATCGCCATGGCCGGTCATGTAGATCACCGGCAGATGCACGCCGCGCTGGCGCAGGGTCTCGTGCACCTCGAGGCCGGACATCTCGGGCATGCGCACGTCGAGCAGCAGGCAGGCGTCCGCACGCGGCTGGCTCAGCGCCTGCAGGGCTTCATGCGGGTTGCCGAAACTTTCGACTTCGAAGCCGGCGCCCTGCAGCCACCAGGCCGCGGACTGGAGGAATTCGACGTTGTCGTCGACGATGTAAACGGTGCGTGGATTCATGACGGGGTCCTCAGGCGTGGGCCGGCTCGGCAGGGGTCATCAAGGGCAGGGCGGCATGAAAGGAGGTGCCGACGGTCTCGTTCCGGGTGAACCAGAGCCGGCCCTGGTGCAATTCGACGAACGAACGGCAGATGTTGAGCCCGATGCCGGTGCCGGTCGGCTTGCTCGATACGAAAGGCACGAACAGCGACTTCTCCGCCTGCTCGCTGATGCCCGAGCCGCTGTCGCAGACCGTGACCTCGAGTTGCGGGCCTTCGGGACGGGCGTGCAGCCGCAGATGCCGCTGCCCCACGGGGTTGCCGCGCATCGCGTCGATGGCGTTGCGCATCAGGTTGACGAACAGCTGTTGCAGCATGACCTCATCGGCGAGCGTCCACAGCGGAGCCGCCGGCAGATCGAGTTCGACCACGATGGCCTCGCGTTCGGTTTCCCAGTCGAGCAGGCTGACACAGGCGCGCAGCAACGCGGCCACATCGACCGGCTGGCGCTTGGGCGTGTGCGAATGGGTGTACTCGCGGATGCGCGCGATCACCCGCGAGGCGAACAGCACTTGCTCGGTGGCCCGCTGCAAGGCCTGCAGCAGGCCGGCCTGGTCTTCGGCCGTCATGCCGGAGGCCGGCTGGCGCTGCATGCGCATCACCGAACCGCGCAGCAGATTCGCGGCCGCGCCGATGGGCTGGTTGATCTCGTGCGCGAGTGTCGTGGCCATCTCGCCGATCGACAGCAGGCGCGAGGTGAACAGCAGCTGCTCGCGGTCCTCGAGGTGGCGCTGCGTGGCTTGCGCCAGGGCACTGCGATCTTTCAGACGCAGCACCGTCAGGCCGCCGTCCAGGCAGGTCAGGCTGGCCTCCAGCGGGCGCTCACCGCATTGCACGACCAGGCTGCGCGTGGAGGGCGCGCCGCCGAGGGCCGCCTGCAGGCCGGCGAGCCGGGCGCACAGCGCCGCCAGCGTGGTGTCGGCACCGCCGACCATCGCCTCGAACGAAGCGGCACGCCACAGCACCTGGCCGCTGGGCTGGGAGAACGCGGCCGCGCTCACATCGAGCGCCTGCAGGGTCTGCAGCTGCCAGGAGACATCCGGGGCGTCGGCCGCGGCGGCGCGTGCCGCCGGCTTGCGGCGCACGGCCCGCGGCGGGGAAAGGGGAACGGAAACGGCTTGCTCAAACTGCATGGAAGGCCCCGTTGACGGGAGTATGTTGGCCTTGAAGAACGAGGGGCTGGCTGGCGACGACCAGGCGCAGGCTCCACTGCGGCCCCAGCGCGCTCCACAGGCGATTGCTGTCGCGCACCCGCAGGCAGGCCTGCGACCAGGCGGTCATGGGCACGGCCTGCACCCCGAGGCAGACCGCGACGCGGCGCGCCTCGGCCTGCGACGCCACCGGGACCAGCTGGCGCACATTGCCCCGGCCCTGCGACTTGACCAGGTGCACCTCCAGCCAGACCGCGTCGGACGCGACTTGCGACCACAGCAGTTCGCCCGCGAGGCGCACCGCCCGGCCGCCGGCCGGCAAGGGCCACAGCACGTCGACGTGCGCAGGGCAGCGCAGGCCGGCCCGCAACCCGGCCGGCGTGGCCAGCACGACACGGCGCTGGCGACGCAACTCCTCCAGCGCCAGGGTCACCGGGCCCTCGTCCAGCCTCAGCCCGTGCAAGGCGCTGACGATCTGCTGGTACAGCAGGGGATCGCCGGCGAGCGGGCTCTGCGCGGCCACCGCCTCCGCCGGCACGAGCTCCAGCTCCGCCTCGTCGTCGCCCATGGGGATGGTGTCGGGGCCGGTGTCACGGTCCTCGTCATCTTCTGCGTCCTCGTCCTGGACGTCGCGTTCGGCACGCCGGCGTCTGCGTTCCTCCGTGGCCGGCGAGGCCCCGGGGTCGGTACGCAGCTGAGTGGCCGGCGTGTGCAACAACGTGGCCACCGCCGGGGTGAGCTGCGCGTCGCGCAGGGTCGGCGTCGCCATCGGCTCGGCATGCGGGGCTGGAGACGACAGCGCGGCCGCCGTCCCGAGGGAATCGAAGCCCGAGGCCGGGGCCGACGCCACCGAGGCGGCGGCCCGGTTGGCGCTGCCGTGACGCTCGGCAGCGACATCATGGTGCGGCGCGGCCTGGGCCATCTGCTGCAAGGTATGGGCGGCCGCGCCGGGTTCCTGGCCGGGGACCTCCGCCACCGCCGTGCCGGCCAGGTCGGTCGCGGCAGGCTCGATGGCGCTCAGCTGCTGGGCGAGCGTCTCCCCCAGGGAGGGCGCGAGGTGCGACTCCAGAGGGCTCATCTCCAGGCCCCGCAGCACGCTGTCGCCCATGCCGGTGGTCGAGCCCGAGGCCTCGGTCGGGCCCGCGGCCGGCACGCCGGCCAGGCGCTCGGCCACGCTGCCCAGGCTCTGCAGCGGCGACATGCCCGCGTCCGCGTGCCCGCGGGACGGGCCGCCTTCGGCATGCACGCCGGGCATCAGGGCCTGCAGGGCCTGGGAGATCGACAGATGGCTCATCTGGACGGTGAAGAATGGAGGCCCGGCGATCAGTCGCGCGAGCGGTCGCGCTCTTGCACCCGCACATGGGCGGCCACCTTCTCGGGCAGGCGGCGCTGCAGCTGCGGCAGATAGCGGTCCAGCAGCGAGGCATGCTGCACCGAGGTGCCCACCGTCACGGTCATGCCGCCCTGGGGAGTGGCATTGAGTTCGACACGCGAGACCATCGAACCGTCCAGCACCTCGAAGCGGCCCATCTCGGCCGCCTGCCCATGAGGCAAGGCGAGGTGGGAATACAGGCCGGCCTGCTGCGCGGGCGCCGGGGCGGGCGGAAAGTAGGGCGCGGGCACCTGGATGTCGGCCGGCGCCTCGGCGGCGGCGCAGGGGGCGGCCACGGCGGGCGGGGTCGGCGCCAGGTCCTGGCCGGGCAGCGGGCTGTCCTCGTCCATGGTCGAGAAGGTCGGCAGCGGTGCCAGGCCCCACTCGGCATGCCCTGTGGTGTCCGCTGCTGTGTCCGCTGCTTCGGTCTCCTCCTCGGACAGCAATTTCTCGAAGGCCCGGCGCTGCGCGTCGTTGGCCTTGGATGGCGAACGGCTGTCCTCGCGGCCTGAGACCTGCGGCGGCGTGGGACGGGGCTGAACGAATTGAGGGGAAGTCATCGTGGTGTCCTGGAAGATGAGGCCCCGGCCGGACCCGCGTTCAGCGGGCCGCCGCGGCGCAGTTCGTCGGCGTCGTTGTCGGTCTGGTTGTCGGCCTTGCGGGCGAGCGCGCGGCGGCTGCGCTGCAGCACCTCCTCGACGCCATCGCGGCGCGATTGCTCGCGCAGCCAGGCCTGGCGTTTCTCGAGCAGCAGCGCCTCGCTTTCCTCCAAGGCCTCCTCGTCGTCCACCAGGCCGTATTCGTTGCGCTCCAAGGTGTCGTCGAGACGCTCGCGGAAGGCACTGAAGTAGGCCGCCAGCCGGGGCAGGTCGCTGGCCCCGTCGCCCACGGTGTAGGCGGCATGGTGCTCGACCTCGCTGCGGTTCCGGTCGATCTTCTGCTGGCGCGCCTGCACGGCGGCCGCGGCCTGCTCGCATGCGGCACGCTGCTGGCTCACCGCGGCCTGCGCGGCGTCCACGCGTGCCTTGCGCAGGCGCAGCAATTGCGCCAGTTCCTTGGGCGGGCCGGTGCCTTGGTCGGAGGAACGCATGCGGGTCAGGCGGCCAATGCGCCGAGTTGGGCCAGCGTGGCATCGAAGGCCGAGGTCTCGCTCGCCTGCTGGCGCAGCAGCGCGAGAATGGACGGCAGCTTGGCGATGGCTTCGTCGGCCAGGGCATCGCTGCCGGCGCGATATTCGCCCACCTGCAGCAGGAACTTGATCTCGGCATGCTTGGCCATCAGGGACCGCACATGGCCAGCGGCCCGCTGGTGGGTCGGCGACGCCACCCGGTTGAACGTGCGGCTGACACTGGCCAGCACGTCGATGGCCGGGTAATGGTTGGCCTGGCCGAGCTGACGCGACAGCACGAGGTGGCCGTCGAGGATGGAGCGGACTTCCTCGGCCACCGGGTCGGCGCTGTCCTCGTCCTCGAGCAGCACGGTATAAAAGGCGGTGATGCTGCCGACCCCGTCGTTGCCCACCCGCTCGAACAGGCGCGGCAGCTCGGCGAACACCGAGGGCGGGAAGCCCCGGCGCACCGGCGGCTCGCCGATCGACAGGCCGATCTCTCGCAAGGCGCGGGCATAGCGGGTGACCGAATCCATCAGCAGCAGCACGCGCGCACCCTGGGCACGGAAACCTTCGGCGATGGCGGTGGCCGCCTGGGCGGCACGCACCCGCTCCATCGCCGGACGGTCGGAGGTGGAGACCACCAGCACCGACTGCGCCATGCCGTCCTCGCCCAGGCTGTCGTCGATGAACTCGCGCACTTCGCGGCCGCGCTCGCCGATCAGCGCGATGACGGTGACGTCGGCACGCGCCTGCTTGGCCAGCATGCCGAGCAGGGTCGACTTGCCGCCGCCCGCGGCGGCGAACACCCCGAGCCGCTGGCCCACGCCCACCGTCAGCAAGCCGTCGATGGCACGCACGCCGGTGGCGAAGACCTCGCTGATGGGCGGCCGCGAGAGCGCGTCCGGCGAATCGGCGTGCAGTGACTGCGGGAGCAGCCCGGCCGGCAAGGGCCGGCCGTCCAGCGGCTGGCCGAAGCTGTTGAGCACCCGGCCCTTGAGCGCGCTGCCGAACAGCATGGTGCTGCCCTGGTTGAGCACCTCGACCTCCGAGTTGAGCGCCACGCCGTGCAACGGCGCCAGCGGCACGAGCAGGGCATGGCCGTCGGCAAAGCCGACCACCTCGGCTGCCAAGGTGCTGCCGGTATCGGGATCGACGATGTGGCATTGCTGGCCGATGCGGGCATGGATGCCGCTGACACGCAGCATGGTGCCGAAGGCCTGCACCACGCGGCCGCGCTGGCTGACCGTGCGCGCCTTCTGCAGCGTCAGCAGGGTCTGGCGCAGGTGCTCGTCGATGTAGCCGGCCGGCAGGCCGTCCTCGTGGCTGGGGTGCGCGGTGTTCATGGCTCAGCTGATCTCGAGGTCGAGTGCCGGCTTGACACCGAGCGCTTTGCCGATGGCGGACAACTGGGTGTCAAGGCTGACCACGTTGTGCCCCTGCACGCTTTCGATGACGCAGTCGAAATCGTTCAAGCTCTCGTCGGCGCGCACGTCGGCGGCCAGCGACATGTTCGACAGATGCTGGCGGGTCGCCTCGAGCACCGAGGGACAGACGCGCACGCGGGTGGCCCGTTCGGGCAACAGCTCGATCACCGCCTGCTCGATCAGCGCCGGCACCACCTGGTGCGCCCCCAGCGAGGCGGACAGCTTGCTGACCACGGCCAGGGCCAAGGTGCTGACGGCCTCGCGGCACGCGACCTGCTGGGCCTGGAGATTCTGTGCCATGCGGCCGACCGCCTCGGCCACCGCCTCGGCCGCCTTGCGTTCGGCCTCGGCCCGGCCCTGGGCCAGCCCTTCCTCCTGGGCCGCGTTCAGCGTGGCGGTGACCCGCGCGCGTTCGTGCTCGAGCAACGAAGTCAGCGCCTGCGCGCAATGCACGGCGGAGACGAACGAACCGACTTCGGCCGCCGGGATGACCAGGCGGTTGGTGGCCATTTGCAGCGAGCGTCGGCCGTGCAGGACGGTGTAGGCACTCATGCCGCCACCTGCTGCGGAACGCTGTGCTCGACATGCGGGGTTTCGAGGATGTGGTGTGCCAGGTTGACCATGCGCTCGGCCACCGCGGTGGGCAGCGGCGGCGCCTGGTCGGCCGGAAACGACAGCACCCGGGCCACGCTGGCCTGCAGCCGCGGATCGGCGACGCTGGCCACCAGCAGGGCCGCGCCCCAGGCGTGGAGGGTGTCGCGCTCGCCGCGTTCGTCGGCGGGCCAGACGGGGGCATGCGAGGGCAGGCCGGGCACGGCCAGCACCCGGTCGAGCGCGCCGGCGCCGATCAGGTCGCGCACCCGCAGCAGCGGCCCGGCATCGAGGCACACCCGCAGCGCCGGAGCGGCGAACAAGGCGCCGGCCAGCAAGGCGAGGCGTTCGAGTTCGGCCGGCGTGCCGAGCGCCCAGCCGGGCACCGACGACAAGGCTTCCCAGGTGAAGGCCGGCAGGCCCAGGTCATCGCCCCAGACCGCGCGCAGCCAGCTCGCGCCCTGCGTGGCCTGCGCGCGCGCGCGCCGCGCCTCGGCGACGGTGAGCGCGGGCAGCAGGGCGATGGTGGCGTCGGTTTTCATCGACATGGCGGACTCACTCCTGGCCCTGGACCAGCGCCAGCTCGCTGCCGGTGGCGCCGCGGCGGCGCCACCACCAGAGGGCGGCTCCGGCCAGCACCGCCACCGCGCCCGCGCCGGCGGCCCGCGCCAGCGGCATGCTGAGCGCATCGGCCGCCGCCACCGGCAAGGCCCGCGGAGCGGGCGCGGCTTCGGCGGGAAACAAGGCCACGGTGACGTTCTCGTACGGCAGGCCCTCGACCCCGTTGACGACCAGCGCCTTCATCTGTCCGATCTGCGAACTCAGGTCGCGGCCGGGCCGGTACTTGATGAACACCGACGCGGACGCCGGCTTGGCCTTGTCGGCCAGAGGATCCTTCTCGGGCACGGCCAGGTGCACCCGGGCCACCACCACCCCGTCGATCGTCTGCAGGGTGTTGGCCAGCTCCTGCGACATCGCATAGGTGAGACGCGCACGCTCTTCCACAGGAGAGGACACGAAGCCCTCTTTCTTGAACATCTGTCCCACGTTGTCGAAGCTGCCGCGCGGATAACCATGGGCATGCAACAGCTCGATGGCCCGCCCGAAGTTCTCCTGCTGGGCGGTGATCGCGAACTGGCCGGCCTCGCGCGGCTCCTTCTTCGCGTCGATGCCGGCCCCTTGCAGCAGCGCGACCATCTCGTTCGCCTGGCGCTCCGACAGCTGGCCGTACAGCTCCTGACGGGCACAACCGCCAAGCGCCAGGGCGAGCAGCAGGGGCACGCCGCAGCGCAATGCCCAGGCCTTCGCGGTCTTCAACATGGGAAACCTCAGGTTCAGGACTGTTGGCGGAAGAGCTGCTGCAGACCGTCCGAGGCGCGGTTGGCCACGTTCGAGGTCAGCTGGCAATGGAACATGAACTCCTGGCAGCGCACCGACAGCATCACCATCTCGCCCGGAGTCAACGAATTGCCGGCCGCCATGGCGCCGCGCGCATGCTCGGCCAGGGAGGCGGCTTCGTTGTTCACGTATTCGAGCGGCCGCGCCATCGCCTGGACCGCCTGCGATGGCTGCTTCACCGGCTGCGACTCGAGCCGGCTCTGCGAGGTGTACATGGCGTGCTCGAACCGGCCGAGGTCGGTGAACGAAACGCCATAGCCAGCCTGCAAGCCGCCGGACGCCGGCCCGGCGACGGGCGGCATCATGGAGGAGAGGTCGATGGTCATCAGTGGACTCCTGGGAAGGACGGACTTACTGCTTGCGAGCCATGGTTTCGAGCGCCGCGCCCACGCTGGACAAGGCGGTGTGCGAGCTGTTCGACAGGAAACCCATCTTCAGCGACTCGGCCGTCAGCTGGGTGACGGTGGCGGGCTTGTCGTCGCCGCCCGAGATCTGGTCGGCCAGGGTCTCGATGTTGCCGGCCTGCTTGTCGAGGGCTTCGCCCCAGGCCTCGGCCATGGCTTCGAACCAGTTGGCCTTGTCGCCCGACTTGCCCATGGTCGGGGTGCTGGCGAGCATGGACAGCGAGTTGATCGATTGGCTCATGTGTATCTCTCCTTGGGTAAACGGTTGGCAACGAACAATCAGAACTTCAAGGGCGACAACTTGCCGTCCTTTTCGAGCATGACCTCGGTCTCGGTGATCGAAGCGAGGCGATGGCCACTGGGCAGCAATGCCCCCACAAAATAACGAGTCCCGTCGACGGTGACCACATAGGGCGTGTCGCCGGGCACGATGGAAGCCACCCGCTTGCCCGGATCGTCCGGAATGACGGTCGGTTCGGGCACCACCGGCGGTGGAACGTTATCGACCTGCAAGAGCTTCAGCCCCGGCACGTCCTGGCGCACCGTGGCTTCGATACGCTCCAGGCGTGGTGCGTCGCCCGAAGCGGTGTGTACCCTCACACTGCCGACATCAGCCAGTGTGGCCGGCAAGTCGGCATCTGCCAACACCCCATTCATGCGGTAGACATCGCGCACCGCCAGGGCGATCTGTTCGCCCACCAGCACGTCGACGCCGGCCGTGACCTTGGCCTCGGCGAGACTGCGATCGAGCCCGGCGCGGTCGCTCAGCGTGAGCAGCGATCCCCGCACCTGCAGCTGGTCGCCGCTGCCGCGCTCGACACGCAAGCCGCGGAACTGCGGGGCCTGCAGGACCCGGTCGAGGCGCTGGGCTTCGGTTTCCACACCCACCTTGGCGGGCGTGGCGACCGAGACGAAAGCCAGCAGCCCGAAGGCGACCACGGCCAGCAGACCACCGCCGAGCGCAAGCCAGGTCTCGGGCCGGCGCTTGGCGGCCGGCCGCGGCTTGGCCGCCACCGGCGGGGTGTCCTCCGGCAAGGCCACCGCCGGCGCCGCATTGACACCGGCCCGGGGCGCCGCCGCGGCCACCGTGAGAACATGTTCCCAGCGCGGACTGGACGCCTCGCCGACGGCCATCACCGTATCGCCGATGCGCACCGGCACGAAATGCGGCCAATCGAGCGTGCAGGGCGCGCTCAGCATCTGCCCCGCCATGTCGGCGCTGCCGACCAGCAGCTCGATGCGCACGTCATGCTCGCGCACATGCAGGCGCAAGCGCTGTTCGGCCACCTGCGGGTCGCGCAGCACGACCTGGCAGCCACTGGCCGACAGACTGCCGACGTCGATCGTCGCACCCGGTGTGAGTGCAATGCCGGCACCGGTCTGTGGACCGGCCAGGACGCGCAACTCATACATCGGAGCGCTCATGGTCAACGCGCTCCCTTCGCCGGACGCTCAGCCGCCGCGGCGGACTGCCCCTCCGGGCACCAGGTCGGGGTGCAAGGCGCGCCGCCGGCGGACCGCTCTGCGGCCGGCCTGGGAGCGGCGGGCGCAGGAGCCGGTGCCGACGCGGCGCCGGCGGGAACGCCGCCGCGCGGGCACCAGGTGGGTGTGCAGGCCGTGTTCATCTGGGCTTCGGGTTCAGGCGTCGGTGCCGCAGCAGGTGCGCTGCGGTCCGGGCGCACCGGTGCCGGCGCACGCTCGGGCGCGGTCGCGACCGGCCGGGATACCACCGGCGCCGTCGGACGCGACGCGCCGGCCGGGGACACGGCACTGGCACGGTTGCCCGGTGCCGGCACGACCGCGCCCTGGGGCTCCGCCGGAGCCGGCACCGGCACCAGAGGCTTCGGCGCGGCCCCCATGGCCGCCGACCGGTGGGACGACAGACGCGGCGAAATCAGGAACATGCGCTCGATGCGGGCCTTGGAATCGCGCTCCGTCTTGAAGAGGCGTCCGATGAACGGAATGTCGCCCAGGAACGGCACCTTGTCGGTTCCGCTGCCCGAGGATTCCCGGGTCAGGCCGCCGATCAGCAGGCTCTCGCCTTCATAGATGAGCGCCTGGGTGTTGATGGTCGAACGCGAGACCACCGGAATCGCATCCACACGCTCATTCGACAAGGACCCGTCCTCGAGATTGACCAGCAGCTTGATGCGCACGCCGTTGGTGTCCTTGAACACGTGGGGCGTGACGCGCAGCGAGGTGCCCGCCGACACGTTGAACAGGTCGACCTCGTCGCGCCCGGCCACGCGCACGTAGAAGGTGGAGCTGCTGTCAAAGACGGCCTCGACGTTCGACAGGGTCACCACCTGCGGGCTGGACACGACCCGGGCGGCACCATCGGACTGCATGGCGCTGATGCGCGCCACGAACTGGCTGGCATCGCCCAGCACGGCCGACACCACGCCGCCCATGGCGGACGGCGTGATGGCGGCGCCGACGACGCTGCCGCCGGGCTGCAGCAGGCGATCCGAGTCGGTGCCGTTGCCGAGCAGCACCGAGCTCCTGCCGATGTTGCCGCGCCAGTTCACCCCGAGTTCGCGCATGCGGTCGGTGTTGATGTCGATGATGGTGGCTTCGATCTCGAGCGACTGCGGCTCGACGTCCAGCGATTGCACCAGTTGCTCGTAGAACGGCAGGCGTTCCGGCGCATCGCGCACGATGACGGCATTGAGCCGGGTGTCGGCCTCGATGCGCACTTGCTGCAGGTCGCCGAGCACCAGCGGCGCGCCGCCGCCGCCACCACCACCGCCGAACGCGGCCACGCCACCGCCGCCATAGGCGGCCATCAGCACGTCGGCCGTGCCGGGACGGGCCTCCGCATCGGGCATGCCGAGCACCGGCTGGGTGCGGCCCAGGCCCTGGCCCTTCAGGCGCGGCTGGGTCGGGCGCATCAGCTGCTCCTGGGCCGCCATGCTGGCCTGGCTGCGCGACGACGAGGTCACCAGGGAGCGGATGGTCGTGGCCACGCCGGGCACCATGACCTGGCGGCCGCCGAAGTTGACCGTCACGTCCTGCGCCCAGGCATAGCGCAGGTAGAACACCTTGAAGCCCATCGGCGGCTGCACCGCCTGGCTGACCTGGCTGGCACGCGTGAGCTCCTCGATCTGCTCGATGAAGCGGCGTGTGCCGCTGGCGATGATCGCGCCGTCACGGGTGCTGCGCACGGTGTTGCGCGCGTCGGGCAGGCGCATGTCGGCGGCGCCGCGCAGCACCTTGTCGGCCACGGCCGGCGAGGTCGGCAGCGTGCGGGCGACCATCTCGCCCGCGGTGTAGACATGCATCACCGCGCCGTCGTAGTACATGACCAGCCCGAAGGCACGCGACACGCTGCGCGTGATGCTTTCGGCTTCGCCGTTGAAGGTCCCGTTGACCGCGCCCTTGACGGCGGGCGAGACCGACACCGGCAGGTCGATCAGGCCGAACAAGTCCTGCAGGAAGGCGGCGATGGGCTGCTCGCGGGCGGCCAGCTGGATCTTGCGGTCGCCGTAGGGGACCGGGGCCGCATGGGCTGCCTGCGAGGCGAACACGGCCGCGCACAGCAGCCCCGCGGCCAGCACCTGCCGGCCCAGCGAACGGCGGGGCTTGAACGACGACAAACGATCGGGAAGGTTCATCAAATGATCTCTTTGGTGGCTGCTCGGGCCCGGCTCAGGCGGCCTCGAGCAGCGGAGTGCCGGGGGCGCCGACACGGTCTGCGACATCGAGCTTGAGGGCGGGCATCAGCTCGTGATAGGACAACACCGGCACATCGAAGCAGTCGAGCTCGATCAGCTTGCGCACATGGCGGCGCAGGTCGACGGTGGTGACGATGGCCGTCACGCCATGGGTCCGGACGCTGGCGACCAGGCTGTCGATCACCAGACGGGCGGCGGCCGGATCGATCGCCAGTTGCTGGACCCCGCCGCTCACCCGCAGCGCCTGGCGCAACATCTCTTCGAGGTCGGGCATCAGCAGCGTGGCGCGCAGGCTGCCTTGCGGCGCGTAGCGATAGCTGAGATGGCGCTTGAGCGCGATGCGGGCGAACTCGGACAGGGTGTAGACGTCCTTCTCGCGCTGGCCGGCCTCGGCCAGCGCCTCGAGCATGTCGCGCACATGGCGGATCGGCACCTCCTCCTCGACCAGACGGCGCAGGATGTCGGCCAGCCGCTGCATCGGAATGGCCCGCAGCACTTCCTTGACCGCCTCGGGATAGTCGATCGCCGCCCGGGTCAACAGGGCGCTGGTCTCCTGGATGCCGAGGAACAGCGCGGTGTGGCGACGCAGTGCCTGCTTGACCGCGTCGGCCAGGCTGCCGGCGACGTCGCGCGGCGGCACCTGCCCCTGGGCGATCGGCACTTCGAAGGCCAGCAGGCGCCACTCCGGTGCCGCGCCCTGGCCGATGACCGGGGCCTGCGCATGGATGCTGATGCGCGGCAGGGCCAGGCCGAGGGCCAGTTGGAAATACTCCAGCACCCCTTCCAGCTCACGCGTGAGCTCGGCGCCCTGGTCCGAGCCCAGGGCCAGGGTCGGCACCTCGAGCAGCAGCGCCACGGCCGGCTGCGGGGGAGGCAGGGCGGTGGCGGTCACGCCGGGCACGGCCTCCTTGCGTTTCAACACCGCGCCGAAGGCCGGGCCCGAAGCCTTTTCCAGGCGGGCGCGCAGCACCGGCGTGAGCAGGGCACCGCCGACGATCAGCGACATGCCGAGCAGCACGAACACCGTCGACGGAAACCCGGGCATCAGGGCGAGCAGCCAGCAGATCCCGCCGGCGACCAGCAGCACACGCGGCTTGGCGGTGAACTGCTTGCGCATGGCGTCGCCCAGGTGCTTGTCCTGGGAATCGCTGGTGCGCGTGACGATCAGGCCGGCGGCCATCGCGGCCAGCAGCGCGGGGATCTGCGACACCATGCCGTCGCCGATGGTCAGCACCGAATATTTCACCATCGCATGGCTCATGTCCATGCCTTGCTGCAGCGTGCCCACCGCCAGGCCGCCCAGCAGGTTGATCACGATGATGACGATGCCGGCGATGGCATCGCCCTTGACGAACTTCATCGCGCCGTCGAGGTTGCCGTGCAGCTTGCTTTCCAGCTCCAGCTCGCGCCGCTTGCGGCGGGCTTCGTCCTTGTCGATGAGGCCCGAACGCAGGTCGGAGTCGATCGACAGTTGCTTGCCGGGCATCGCATCCAGCGAGAAACGCGCCGCCACCTCGGCGACCCGTTCGGCGCCTTTGGCGATCACGATGAACTGCACCACCGTGATGATCAGGAACACCACCAGGCCCACGATGAGGTTGCCGCCCGCCACCGTCTTGCCGAAGGTGTCGATGATGTGCCCGGCATCGCCATGCAACAGGATCATGCGGGTGGTGGCGATGGCCAGCGACAGTCGGAACAAGGTGCTGATCAGCAGCACGCTCGGGAACACCGAGAACTCGAGCGGCGAGCCGATGTAGATCGCCATGAGCAGCAGCATGACCCCCATGGCGAGATTCACCGCGACCAGCAGGTCGATCAGGAACACCGGCAGCGGCAGCACCATCAAGGCGATGATGGCGATCACCCCGGCCACCAGGAACAGGTCGCTGTAGCGGGAGAGCGCGTTTTCGCGCGTGAGCGCGGCGGACTGGAAGTAGTTGGACAGACTCATGGATGCCGCCTCACAGTGCCGAGCGGCGGACCGGCCGCGCGGCATCGCGCGCCCCCAGCAGCATCTGGTAGTGCGCGAGCACGTCGCGCACATAACCCTGCGTCTCCTTGTACGGGGGGATGCGGCGGCCGTATTTCTCCACCGCGCCTTCCCCGGCGTTGTAGGCGGCGATGATCAGCGGCAGGTTGTTGTCAAAGCGTTTTTGCAGGACTTTAAGGTAAGCTGAGCTCACTTCGAGGCTGATACGGGGATCTCGCAGCTCCGAATGCGGCGAAGTGACACCGAAGCGCCGGGCCGTGGCGGGCATCACCTGCATCAGGCCGACCGCCCCCGCGTGCGACACCGCAGCCGGGTTGTGGCGCGACTCGACATGGGCGATGGCATGCAGCAGCAGCGGGTCGATGCGATAGGCCTCCGCCACCTGGCTGATCTGCGGCACCAGGGCCAGCGCGCGCGAGGCCGCATCGCGCCCCATGCCCTTGACGAGCCTGGGCACCTCCGCGGTGCGCGGCGAAATGCCCGCCGCGGCAGGACGGACCGGTGTGTCCACGGGCGGGAGGGGGGCGCTCATCACGCCGCCGGCCACGACCTCGGCCGGCTTGTCGTACAACCACAACTGCTGCGAATGAGCACTTGCGTCCAGCGGAGCGGTCTCTCTGGCCGGCTGGACATGGAGTCCAGGGACCCTGTTTTTCAGGCAAAACTCAGAAGCAAGCGCAAACTTTTCTGAAGTTTGGGGTGTCTGGATGGCCGACTGCGCCGCCCCGGGACCACAGGCCAGGGCACTTCCGGCGAGCAGCAACAAGCCAAGCCCCAGCAAGACGCCACGCGACGCCTTGGAGCTTGTCTTTTTTGCATTTCCTGCACCGAACATGGGCACTCCCAATCAAAAAATCACGCCAAGAACTGCACGAATTGCAGTCAGAGTCGGATGTTGCCGGGAGTCGGCTCCAGGACGTGACGGGAAACACAAGCGTTTGTATCTTGCTGTTACTGAAAGAGAACGCGAAATCGCCAAGTCTCAATAAAGGAGAACCCGAATGGAGTTGTAAACGCCGGTTACGCTTCAAACTAGGGGGGTCCATCCGGGGTGGTCAATTTCGGGCACTTTTGACTCAAGCTGCGCGCCATCGGAACCGGCTTTGTCACTTTGCCGATGCGGTTCCGCCCCTCCACCCCCATCAAGCATCCCGAGTCCGGACCATGGCTGAGAAAAACGACGGCGGCGATAAAACCGAAAAGCCGACAGAAAAACGACTGAAAGACGCCCGGAAAAAGGGCGACGTCCCCAAGAGCAAGGAAATCACCAGCACCATGACCCTGCTGGTGTGGCTCGGCCTGGGTGTGACGGCACTCCCCCTGGCAGTGCAGCGACTGGCCTCGCTCGCGCTGAAGGTCATCGACAGCCTGCAGCAACCGTTCAGCTTCGCCGCTCCGGCCATGGGCTGGATGGCCGTCGAACTCACCCTCTGGCTCACCGCCGTCCTGCTGGTGCCGGTGATCCTGATTGGCCTGTTGACCGAATTCCTGCAGGCCGGTCCGGTGTTCTCGATGGAGAAAGTCGCTCCCAAGCTGAGCAACATGAACCCGGTCTCGGGCATCCAGAAAATGTTCAGCATGGACAACCTCATCGAGGTGCTGAAGGCCGCGGTCAAGACGATCGTGCTGTTTTTCATCGGGTGGCTGGTCCTCAAGTCGCTGCTGCCGCAGATCGCGCTGCTGTCCTCGGCGGATCCGGCCAGCATGGGCTCGGCCATGTGGCAGGTGACGTTCAAGCTGCTCGCCTGGACGCTCGCCGCGTTCGCGATGGTGAGTGCGATCGACCTGATCTGGCAGCGCCACAGCTTCACCAAGAAAAACCGCATGAGCCTGCGCGACATCCGCCAGGAGACCAAGGAAAGCGACGGCGACCCGCACATCAAGGCCCAACGCCGCCAGACCCACCAGGAATGGTCGCAGCGCAATGCCAGCAACGCAGCCGCCAATGCCAACGTGCTGGTGGTGAACCCGACCCACGTGGCCATCGCCATCGACTACGACCGCGAGACCTGTCCCGTCCCCACCTTGTCGGCCAAGGGCGAGGACGATGTCGCGCTCGCCATGCGGGAGGCCGCCGAAAAGGCCGGGGTGCCGATCGTGCGCAACATTCCGCTGGCGCGCGACATGCTCGCGCGGGCCGAGGTCGGCGAAGTGATTCCGCAGGACCTGTTCGAGGTCATGGCGGAGGTCATCCTGTGGGCCAAGCAGGTGCGCGAAGAGGTGGCGGCGCATACCGACCCGCTGCAGGCCGCTGCGGCCAACGACCCCTCGCGGCCGAAACGCCCACGGCGCCCGCCGCCCGGCGAAGACCTGACGAACTACCCGGAGACCTTCCCGCGCCCGGCCACCGCGACCGCGCAGCACCCTGGGGTCGACCCGAGCTAGGTGCGGCGACAGGTAGGCAAGACGGATGCGCAGCCCTAAGGTGCTTCGCTCTGCCCAGCCACCGGAAGGATGTCGCATGTCGCAAGTCGCCGCCGTCGCAGTATCCCGTTCCACCTCCGTCCCGCAGGCGGAGACCGCCGAGCCGTATCGCATCGAACACGGCGACACCTTGTCGGAAATCGCCCTGCGGCACGGCACCAGCGTGCAAGCCCTGCTGGAGCTCAACCCGCAGATCGCCCACCCCGACCTCATCTATGCCGGCGACTCGCTGCGCTTGCCGCAGGGCATCGCCCCCCGCACCGGGACGGCCGAGCCTGCCCACCCGAACCCGCCGGGCGGCACGCTGTCGCGGTTGGCCCGGGACCACGACCCCGACGTGGCCACGCTGACGCGGCGCAATGGCCTGGGCCGGCCCGACTGGATGGACATCGCCCGCGGCGAGATGGGCCAGAAGGAAACCCTCGGCAGCCGACACAACCCACGCATCGTCGAGTACCACCAGAGCACCACGCTGCGCGCTCGCAGCGACGAAACGGCCTGGTGTTCGTCCTTCGTCAACTGGACGCTCGAGAAGGCCGGCTACCGAGGCACCGACAGCGCCGCCGCCATCAGCTGGAAAAACTGGGGTCAACCGGTCGGCGGCCTGGGCCGGGGCCGCGAGGGCGACGTGGTGGTGCTGCGGAACAAGGCCACCGGCCAGCACCATGTCGGTTTCCTCGACCACGCCGGCGGCGGCGGCGTCACCCTGCTCGGAGGCAACCAGAGCAACCAGGTGAAACGTTCCACCTTCCCGCTCGGCAGCTACGACGTGGTGGCGCTTCGCCGGCCACCGGCCTGAGCGGCCCTGCCAATCGGCCGGGCCGCCTGAAGACGGTCCGGCGCCGGTAGCCCATTCGGGGGGTATCCAGGCGGTGGCCGGCACTGCATCATCGCACTGCCCTTTCCTTTCGACCGCACCATCCCATGTTGGAAACCCTCTGGCACCCGTCGTTCTCCCTGTGGGGTGGCTACGCCCCGGGTCGAGACATGCCAGCGGACCCACCATCGACAGGCCCCCGCTGGTCGGCGGCTTCGACGCAAGGCGGCCTCCCCGGCGCCCCCTCCGCTCAGGCAAGTCCGTTCACTCGATCCCCTGGGCCACCACGAGGTCAGCCGGAGCTGCGACCTGGCCGGGCCCGACGATCGGCCGAGCCCGTTCTGCGTAGGATGTCCGCAGCTGCCGCGCAGGCGGGAATTCGCCGGCACGAGCGGACAGACTGAACCGCCACAGCCCCCCTCAAGTGGGGTCTGGGGGCGCCACCTCTATATATATAGAGGGCTACGCTTTTCGGGCAGTCCCACAGCGCCTGGAACCACAGCCTCGGACGCGCCGTCCTGTGTCCAGGCCACGGAAAAAACGGAGCGCTACGCGGCTCCGCCCCCGTACAAACCCTTACAAAACCGCCACCCCAGTTCGTCGCAAGTCTTCGCGATGCGCTGAGAATGGCCAGCCGACTCCAAGCCTCGGTCCATGGACAACTTTGCCAGCCAACTCTTGAGCACCTTGCTCGCCCTTGCGTTTGTCGCCGCGCTGGCCTGGGTCAGCATCGCGCTGCTCAAGCGCCTGCAGCAGGGACGTGCGCGCGGCCCCTCGGGCAGACCCGAGGCCGAGCTGCGTTTCGTTCGCGCCTTGCCCGTGGGCACGAAAGAGCGCGTCGTGGTCATGCACTACCGCGACGAGGAATGGCTGCTGGGGGTCACGGCCGGAGGCATCACCTTGCTGGCGCGGCAGCCGCTGGTCCCTGCGCCGGGCGCTACCACCCCTAACTGACAGGATTCCCTGCACGACCGCTGCGAGCGATTCTGGGGCGGACCCTAGCTATCGCAGGCACCAGCTTACGAAAACACCCCCCAGCGCCTTTAATTCATACCGTCGGCTCTGCAAAACGCAAGCGGCAACAGCGGCAGATGAGTTGCAGGGAGGAACCCGCAACGTCGGGCGCCTTGTTCATAAATTGAATCAATTGGAGAGAAATATGTCTGGAGCTCTGAGCAGTGTGATGGGTGGTGCAGGTGGTGCTGGCGGTCTGCTGGGCGGCCTGATGGGTGGCGGCGGCGCACAAGGCGGCGGCCTGCTCGGCACGGTGGGTGGCCTGGTCGGCACGATGTTCGGCGGCCCCATCGGCGGCATGATCGGCTCGGCCATCGGCAATGCCCTGCAAGGCGCTGTCGGCGACGCGACCAACCAAGCCGCGCAGCAACTGCACAAGGAAGACGGCATGCCGAAATTCCTGGTCGACGAAATCAAGAATGTCGTCCGCGATGCCGTGGAAGGCCTGAAGAACAAGGACGTCGATCCTGCCACCGAAGAAGCCGTCAAGTGCGAGCACGGTGACAAGTTCGAAGCGTTCACCAAGGAACTGACCAAGACCATCGTCGATGCGGTTCGCAACGAGATGAAGAACGGCAACGGCAGCGGCGACTGCGTCGAAGAAGGTGGCGGCAAGTCCGGCAAGGGCGGCAAGAGCAGCGGCGGCAGCTGGATGCAAGCCATTGCCAAGGCCATGGGCGACGTCATGGGCCAAAAGGCCAAGCGCATGGTCGAGCTCAGCAATGACATCTCGCAGAAGACCGCCAGCGCCGGCGACAAGAACATGACCGAAGGCGACAAGGCCCAGGCTGCTGCCGACACGCAGAAGCTGAACACCGAGTTCCAAGCCACCGGCCAGGAGTTCAACTTGCTGCAAACCACCTTCTCCACCGCCATCAAGACCATCGGTGAAGGCATGGCTTCGGTTGCTCGCAAGCAGTAAAAGCTAAACCTCAGGCGCCCGGGGAGCGGTTTTCGCTCGCCGGGCTTTTGTCATTTCAAAAACTCAACAGCAAAGGGAGTCCTCCGCATGCGTCTGCTTCGTCTTCTCACTGGAATCGCAGTTCTTCACATGCTCGCCGTCCCCGGCTGTGGAGGCGGCGGAGGCGACGGCGACGTGGCGTCCGGGTCCACGACGGGACCCGGACCCGACGTCGAGGTCACCACCTACGGCACGACCAATCTGCCGGGACGGCTGCTGGTCAACAACCCCAGCGGCGACACCCAGATCTTCAACCTGCGCACGGGCCAGCGCAGCGCACTGCCCAAGCTGGCCAATGCCAAGGACCGGTGGACCAAGGGCGCGTCCACCGACACCTTGCTGCGCTGGCAGGTCCATGCGGACCGCGAAGGCGAGGTCCCTGTTTCATTCTTCAACTCGAACACCTGGACGCAATCCCGCGCCGACCTGCCCATCTGGGCGAGCTTCCAGTCGCCCAAGCTGTCGGCTGATGGCAAGTACATCCTGACCTTCTGGCACGACGGGTCCCAGGGCGTTTTCTCGGATGAAAAAAATCCGCTGACCATCTTCGACGTAGCAACCGGAAAACCCGTCAAACGCGGCTCCATGCTGCCGGAGGATGAGACCGTCATCTCCAGCCCCGCGGCTTGGCTGCCGGATGGGCGTTATCTCTATCTGGCGGCGGAAAAGATGTACATCTCATCGCCATCCCGCACCACCTCCGACCTGATCGCCACGCTGGCGCTGCCTGACAACAGCGCCATGCAGGACGGTGACTTCGTCTCGGGCACGAGCCAGGTGGTAGTCAGTCCCGACGGCAAGAAAGTGGCCTTCACTTGGGCCGAACCTCGCGGCACCGGCTGGGACAGGCACATCTGGGTGGTCAATGTCGACGGCACGGGCCTGCACCGACTCACCCAGGCCCCCAGCAACCTGACAACACTTAGCATCGGCTACGCCAGCCCCACCTGGTCGCCGGACAGCGCCTGGGTCGCAGGGGTGATTTACATGGACGGCTCGGTGATCGCTCCGATCTTCCCGCTGGACCAGTCCTTCCCAGGTGTGCCCGGGGGCATCACCGGCTCCACCGGTTGCGGATCCAATCCGGTGTTCGTGCTGCCGGCGAGCGCCAACAGGGTGGCCGTGTCCTGGCCGCAATACGACGTCAAATACGGCGTGAAGGTCCGGTCCGCGTCGGGCGGCAGCGGCGGTCAATGGGTGTCGACTTGCGGTGAGATTGCCTGGTTGCCTTGAGGCATTCACCCTGGTGGTAGCCCTGTCGGCCCGGTGACGGTATGCATCGGGCCGAACACCATCGACAAGTGGCGTGCCGGTAGCGCGCCACTGTTTCATCCGGGCCGTCGTCCCGTTTCGTCAAAGCGGCCCGGAGAAGGCCTTGGCAGGGGGCCCCGCGACCCGAATGCACTCGAGTCCATCGGTGAAGGCTGGAGCCGGATGGGGCGTCAGAGCAGAGCGGAAGCCTTCCCTCTGCAAGCCCACCAAAGCTGCCTTTTTGCATCGGCGGCAAACCTTGACACACATCGGGAGCGCTCCGAGGCGAGTCCGAACACACCGGCAGATGGCAGCGCGCGTCGTGCCTGCACCGGCCTCGACGCCTCGCAACCCATGTCGGACTGTCCTTATCCCCGCCGCGCCTCGTAGAACATCCAGAAGAAGGCCAGGCAGGCGACCATCCGGTCGAGATGGGCATGGCTGCGCGGTGCCTCGATGATCACCCGGTTGAGGTAGTTCGACACCGGCCACGAGGTATCGCGGCTCACCACGTACGACTCGGCCGGATTGCAGGCGACCGAGATGCGGGCGCCGCAGTGTTGCTCGGCCTCGTTCCTCGCCCAGTCCCCCCAGTCGATCAGCAGCGCGCCCTTGTCGGCGAACAGTCCTTTGGGTGGGCGCAGGGCGCGATGCCGCTCGGCCTTGAAGCGGACCTCGTCGACCCGCAGGTAGGTGCAGCCGTCGGTGGAGGCGAAGGGCCGGCCGTCCTTGTCCACCACCAGGCTGCGTTTGCGGTAGGTGAAGCCATAGGCGGCGGCACCAGCCACGCTGGAGCGACACACCAGGGTGCGCCTGAAGAAAGAGCGGCGTCGCAGCTCCATGCACATCGTCGCGGCCGGATTCGCCCCGTCAGGCGGGTAGGCTGAGCGCGGAATGAGGTTCTGGGTCATGGGTCCTTTTCCCTGAAGACAACCACGGTTTCGGCTGGCGAACCGTCGATTTCACCCCCTCGACGACGGCGGCGTAAGCTGGGGTCGCCCCCAGCTGGGGCGCACCCTGGGATGGACACGGCGACGCGCGCAGGCGGGCAACCGATGGGGCCGCCACGCAGCCCCCCTTCTTGCGTGCGGAATCGGCGAAACCCGCAGGCCTCGCACGGCACTTGCCGCCAAAATGAGGCCATGCGCGACGCCTGGCCCGCTGAAATCGACATTCGCAGACTGAGCTGCCCACCCGGGCTGCGCCTGGAACCCTGGTGGTCGTGGGCCATCACCGAGTACCAGGGCGATGCGGACATGGCATGCGGGCATCTGGCTGTCTGGGCGCCCATCCTGCGTGGCCTGCCACAGTGGATCCCGCTGCAAGCGCAGCTCGCGATGCTGCACGGCTCGGTGCCCTTTCAAGCCGTGTTGCGAGAGCATCTGCACGAGGTGTTGCCGCAGCAGCTGGCGATCGACATGCCCTGGTTTGATCTGGGGCTGCTGCGAATTGCCGACCTCGTCGTCTCGGAGACCGCCCGGCGCTGGGCCGCGGGCGGACACAAGGCCCTGGCGGCCACGGCCCTGCCGCCGCTGCGCCAGCATGCCGCGCAATGGGCCGTGCTGCTGGCCAGGCACGCACCGGCGCTGCGGCGCATGGCCGGATCCGCCTCGTCCAGCCCGCCCACGACACCGCTCGGGCTGACCGGCACGCTGCACCATGCCCTGGTGACCCAGGGCTGGCAGGGCGACGGCGAAGCCTTCGAGGCCTGGCACACGGCCCACCCCGGCTCGAGTAGCGGCTGGCAGACACCCGAGCAACTGGCGGTCTGGCTGTGGAACGAACGCCAGCCCGAACTGCCCTGGCTGCCACGGCGCAAGACCTGGCCGCGCCGCCAGACCGTGGCGGCCTGGTGGCGTGGCGAGCGCTGGGTGGATGTGGAGTATGACCCGCCCATCGAGGTCGAGGCGCGCGACGGCGGGCCGGCCGCGATCATGCTGAAGGGCCTTGCGCCGCGCCAGGCCTTGACGCTCTCCAGGGCCCGGGCCCGCCCCTACCGCGGCGAACCGTGGCTGGACGGGCACCACTGGCCGGAGGTCCGGGAGGCCGCGCTGAACGTCTGGTGGCTGCGCCCGGTCAGCGCACTCGGCGAGGCCGAGGCGGCGTGGCAGCCCGGGCCGGCTGTGCCACGCCAGGCCGGCGGGCAACACGCACGGGCAGTGCACCTGCGGATCGCCAGCTCGATCCAGGTACTGCCCTGCCTGCGCAAGTCCGCGCTGAGGGCGCGGCGCGCTCAGCGCGCCGCCAAGACCCTGGTGCTGTGGGCGGTGCTGCTGGGCCTGAGTGCACCGCTGTGGATCTCGCTGCTGGCACTGCTGACCGCGCTGTTCAAGGGTGTGAAGGGCTGAGCGTCGAGGCCAGCGACGCCTGCTCGCGACGCAGCTGCAGCAGCCCGTCCTGCACCAGCGACAAGGCAACCGCCCAGGCGATGAAACCGAGCACCGGATATTTCAGCAGGGGATGGAACGGCGCCCAGTCCGAATTCCAGATCACGTGGCACAGCACACCGACCAGCAGGATGCGCAGGAAACGCCCATCGGCCAGCATCACGCCGCTGTACGACATCGCGCCCTTGACTCGCCACAAGGCGCCCGCGGCGAGCGCCGTCCAGACCACGTGGCCGAAGGGCGACAACACCCCCCGCAGCAGGATGAGTCCGCTCATGGCATCGGCGTTGCCCGCGGCCAGCAAGGTGCGAAACGCATAGCCGGCCGACTCGAACGCGGAGAAGCCGGCGCCGACCGCCGCGCCGAACAGCAGGCCGTTCAAGGTGTAGCGGTAGCGCACCGGGCTCAGGCGGCGGGTGGCATACACCACCGCGGCGAGCTTGCCGGTCTCTTCGATCAGCCCGGCCGCCGAGGCACCGAGCAGGCTGCTGAGCTGGCTGCCCAGGTCGAACAGCAGGAGCGAGATCAGCAAGGACCAGGCTCCGCCCATCAGCACCAGCTTGAGCACCAGCATCAACGACACATTGCGCGGGGCGTTGAACTCGTAGAACAGGAGCAGCGCGGCAAAGGGCACGACGAACGAACCCACCATCATCAAGGCCGGCAGAAGATTGGGATTGGCAAACAACAGCCAGCCGACGTGAAAGACGAGGTAAAGCGCGAGCGCGGAGACGAACACGCGGGCGAACAGCCAGGGCCGCGGCCAGTCCGTCCGGACGGCGGCGACCGGCGGCGTCGCGCGCAAGGTGCCGGCAAGCAGGTAGTCCTCCATCTCGGTGGGGGAACGCCGCTTGAAGACCTCGGACAGCAGCTCGCGCAGGCTGAAACGCTGCACACCTTGCAGGCCGGCCATGCCGGCCACCGTGTTGACGGCGGCCCCGAACAGACCGCCGACGGCACCCGCGTCGGGTGTCACCACCACGGGAGCGGCGAGCGCCATGCCGCACTGGGCGCAAAAGCGGGCGTCCAGGGCATTCGCATGGCCGCAGGCACCACAGTGCATGACGGGCAGCCCTGGGGTGGACTGCAGCCGAAGCTCGGTGTGCCAGCCGGCACGCCGCAGGTCGGCCTGCAGGCCGCGGGCCGACACCTCGTCGGCGACGACGGCGAGCAGGGGACGGGGCTGGCACAGCAGGGCGCGCAGCTCGTCGAGGGAGCGCCGGGTCGCCTGCGCCAGGTGGGCGAGGGCGCCGTCGCGCAACGCCTCGGGCAGTTCGTCCGGCGCGGTGAGGAGGATCAGCTCGCAGGCGCTCATTGTTTTTTCTCCTGCATGTACTCGAAGATCTTGGCCCGTCCGGCGACGAAACCGATCATCGCCGCATCGTCGGTGTCCTGCGAGCCGGGTCGGAGGGTGACGTCCCGATAGATGTAGATCAGCACGTTCTTTTGTTCGCGCACATACGCGGGCCGGCCCAGCAGGTCCTGCACTTCGCCGGGCGTACGCCCGCTCAAACGGGCTTCGAAGGCCTGCCGCGACACGCCTCTCGCAGCGGCCGGCGGCTCGGCGACACGAGGCGCGGCTTCACGGCCGGCCGGGGCCGGAGCGACGGGCCCGGTGCCGCGGCCGGACAAGAGCACCACCCCCAGCAGGATCATCAGCGTCATCGAGCTCAGACCGGCGATGCTCCAGCGCCGCTGCTTCTGCTGGAAGGCCGCGACGCTGGGCCAGGACTGGCGCCGCCAGGCCAGCTCGCGGCCGTGGAACCCGAGCCAGACCATGACCAGTTGCCCGAGGCCGGGAATGAGCGACAGCAGGCCGATCCAGACCCGGTTGCCGATCGACCAGAAGGGGGTCAGGCACATCGCACCCCAGGAAAAACCTCGCACACCATCCGGTACCAGCACGCGCTTGGCCACATCGGTGAATTCGGCCGGGGCCCCCGCTGCGCGCCCCTGGAGCGCCGACAGCGCCTCGGGCAAAGCGACCCAGTCGATGAAGCCTTCGGTCCAGGCCCGGGCCTCGGTGTCGAGGTGGCCGCTGGCCAGGTAGCTGCGCGTTTCGTCCGCGGTATAGGGCCCGATGGTGCGCCCGCCGTGCCAGATCAACAGGTTCGACATGTGTTCTTCTCCCTCGGGGCCGGCCGCCGTTGCCCGGTCTGGCACCTCCCCCGTTGCCGCGGACAAGGGTCCGCGCCGCGCAGTCTAAGGCAGCCGCTGAGCGATGCGGCCGCCCACGACCTAGGGGGCACCCGAGCTAGGGTCGCTGACAGCTAGGACACCTCCGAGCTTACAAATCACCACGGTAAAAGTTGCAATACACCTGTTTGCTACTGCGTTCCGCGGCAAACGCCAATGTCATCCACAGGGAGAGCGAACTCATGAACCAGATCAATACCAGCGCTGCCACGGTGGCGACAGCGTACTGCCGATGCGACCACACCGACAGCAGCAACCCGACCAATGCACGCACCAGCATGCAGGGCGGCGAGGCGGTGTTCGA
>CBIHOH010000015.1:0-72778 GCA_966211755.1 uncultured Rhizobacter sp.
GGCCCGCCGGCCGCCCCCCCACTGTTCGCACCGGGCCCCCCCCCCCCCCCCCCCCGGGCGCCCGGCCGCCCGCCCGCCCCCCCGCGCCGGCGCCTGGCCCTGGCCGGCCATCAGGCAGTTGCCCATCAGCACCTCGTCGACCGCCGTGCCGTGCAGGCCGGAGCGCGCCACCGCGGCACGGATGGCGACGGCTCCGAGCTGGTGCGCGGCCAGCTCGCGGAAGTCGCCCAGCAGGCCGCCGATGGGGGTGCGGGCGGCAGCGACGATGACGATGGGATCAGTCATGCAAGCTCCTGCAGGAAGCGGCCCGGAGCGTGGGCGCGGGAAGTCACACGGGCAGCAGCAGAGGCTGCCCGCGCTCGTCCTGCACCACCCGCAGCACGTATTGCTGGAAGGCCGGGTCCTCGCCGCGCAGCATCAGCGGCAAGGCGTTGAAGAAGTCGTCGCGCCGCGACCATTCGCGGATGTAGTCGTCCCAGGAATTCCAGCGCCGCTGCTCGGTGTCGCTCATCTGCGGCTTGTAGGCCACCAGGTAGGCGCGCTCGAAGAGCGAGATCAGCATGTCGAAGATGAGCAGCCGGCGCTCGTTCTGCTCGGCCGTCGGGTTGAGCAGCGCGCTGGTGCTGCGCAGCTTGAGGTCGGCGTTGGCCAGCACCACCTTGAGGAAATCGTTGTAGGCGTCGGACAGCAGCTGGTAGGCCTCTTCCTCCTCGTTCTCGCGCTCGCGGCGCTGCTCGAACAGGAAGGCGCCGATCGCGAACGGCAGGCCGACCACCGTGACCAGGAAGCTGGCCAGCTCGAGCGCGTCGCGCAGGTTCACGTCAGCGCTCCGTCAGCGGCCCGCGGCCAGGGCCTCGCGCCGGCGGCGCACGTTCTTGAAGCGCCGGCTCGGCTCGTAGGGGAACACGTCGTGCACGTGGCCGGCCAGGATGCGCTCCTTGTGGCCCTGCCAGAAGGCCGCGTCGAGCAGGTCGGCGTGGTGTCGCATGAACACCTCGCGCACCGCCGGGTTGCCCAGCAGGAAGGGCTCGAAGGTCTCGGGGAAGACATCCCTGGGCGCGACCTTGTACCAGATCTCGGCCGACATCGCCTCTTCCTCGGTGCGCGGCTCGGGCACCTTGCGGAAGTTGCAGTCGGTCAGGTACTCGATCTCGTCGTAGTCGTAGAACACCACCTTGCCGTCGCGGGTGACGCCGAAGTTCTTCCACAGCATGTCGCCGGGGAAGATGTTGGCCGCCACCAGGTCCTTGATGGCGTTGCCGTATTCGACCACCGCGTGCTCGATCTGCTCCGGCGTGGCCTCCTGCAGGTAGATGTTGAGCGGGATCATGCGCCGCTCGATGTAGACGTGGCGGATGACGAGGTCGGTGCCGTCCTCCTCCAGCTGGCTGGGGCAGAAGTGCTTCAGCTCGGCCACCAGCTCGGGCTCGAAGCGCGACATCGGGAAGGCCACGTTCGAGAACTCCAGCGTGTCGGCCATGCGGCCCACCCGGTCGTGCTGCTTGACCAGCAGGTACTTGCTCTTGATGAGTTCGCGCGTGGTGTCCTTCTGCGGCGGATAGAAATCCTTGATGACCTTGAACACGTACGGGAAGGACGGCAGGTCGAACACCAGCATCACCATGCCCTTGATGCCAGGGGCGATGCGGAACATGTCGCCGCTGTGGCGCAGGTGGGCGAGGAAGTCGCGGTAGAACAGGTTCTTGCCGTGCTTCTGCAGGCCGAGCGTGTTGTACAGCTCGGTGCGCGGCTTGCGCGGCATCATCGAGCGCAGGAACTGCACGTAGGCCGAGGGCACCTCCATGTTGACCATGAAGTAGGCGCGGGCGAAGCTGAACAGCATCTGCAGGTCGTTCTCGCCGAACAGCACGGTGTCGATGGCGAGCAGGCCGCTGGGCGCGTGCAGCAGCGGCAGCGCGAACGGGGTCTCCTTGAACCCGTTGATGATCTTGCCCACCAGGTAGGCGCCCTTGTTGCGGTAGAACAGCGAGCTCAGCACCTGGAACTGGAAGTTCGCGCGCGGCCGGAAGTCGCCCAGCTCGCGGTCCACCGCCTCCATCACGTCGGCGATGTCGCGGTCGAGGTCCTCGAAGGCGATGCTCAGCTGGAAGTGGTCGATGACGCGGTGCCAGGTCTCGCGCAGCGAGTCCTTGGACGGGTAGTAGGCGCGGTAGGTCGGCAGCGCCGCCGGCTCCTCGTTCTCGATGTATTCGGTCGAGATGATGGGCCGCACGAAGATGAAGTCGTTCTTGAAGTACGAACGGTGCAGGATCTTGGTAGTGACCGAGTTGAAGAAGGTCTCGGCCAGCTCGGGCTGGTGGTGGGCGGTGAGCAGGCCGATGTAGTGCAGCTTCACCTGCTGCCAGACCTCCATGCTGAGCTCGCTGACCTTGAACTCGGTCTGCAGCCGCTCGGCCGCCTCGTCCACCCGCTTGTCGTAGAACTCGATGCGCTGGCTCTGGCTGCGCTGCTGGCCGTGCCAGTCGGCCTCCTCGAAACGCTGCTTCGCGTCGGCGCTGGTCTGGCGGAACAAGGTGTAGTGGCGGTCGAAGCCGTCGAGCATGGCCTGCGCGATGTAGAAGGCCCGCAGGTCGGTCAGCGCCTGGGGGAACACGGCCATCCTCATCAGGTCTCCTTGGGCGCGCCGTAGCGGCGCTGCACGGCCGCGAGGGCGCGGTCGTAGGCGGCGCCCAGTGCGTCGCTGCCCTCGACGGTGATGGTGAGGTCCTTGAGCAGGCCGTCGCCCAGGCCGTAGAACCAGCCGTGCACGATCAGCTCCTGGCCGCGCTGCCAGGCATCCTGCACGACGGTGGTCTGGCAGACGTTGAGCGCCTGCTCGATGACGTTGAGCTCGCACAGCGCGTCCACCCGGCGCGCGGGCTCGACGGTGTCGAGCCAGGCCTGGTGGCGGTTGCGCACGTCCTTCACGTGGCGCAGCCAGTTGTCGACCAGGCCGACGCTGCGGTCGTGCAGGGCGGCCATCACGCCGCCGCAGCCCGAATGGCCGACCACGATGATGTGCTTGACCTTGAGCACGTCGCTCGCGTACTGGATGACCGACAGGCAGTTGAGGTCGGAATGCACCACCACGTTGGCCACGTTGCGGTGCACGAACAGCTCGCCCGGCAGCAGGCCGACCAGGTCGTTGGCCGGCACGCGGCTGTCGGCGCAGCCGATCCACAGGTACTGCGGCGCCTGCTGCTTCAGCAGGGCGGTGAAGAAACCGGGCGTGCGCGTTTCGGTGTCGCTGGCCCAGCGGCGGTTGTTGTCGAAGAGTTCCTGGAGTTCGGTGGTCATGATGCGGTGCGAAGCCGGGATGAAGCGGACGGATGAACGATGTAAGGATTGTCGGCGAATCGGGGCAGGCCTTCCGGCAGGGGGTCTTCAGCCGTCCAGGGTCTCGGCGAACAGCTCGCGGCCGATCAGCATGCGGCGGATCTCGGAGGTGCCGGCGCCGATCTCGTAGAGCTTGGCGTCGCGCCACAGCCGCCCCAGCGGGTAGTCGTTGATGTAGCCGTTGCCGCCGAAGATCTGCACCCCCTCGCCGGCCATCCAGGTGGCCTTCTCGGCGCACCACAGGATGACCGAGGCGCAGTCCTTGCGGACCTGGCGCACGTGCCCGGCGCCGAGCCGGTCGAGGTTCTTGCCGACGGTGTAGCAAAAGGCCCGGCCGGCCTGCAGCACGGTGTACATGTCGGCCAGCTTGCCCTGCACCAGCTGGAACTCGCCGATGCTGCGCCCGAACTGCTTGCGGTCGTGGACATAGGGCACGACGTTGTCCATCACCGACTGCATGATGCCGATGGGGCCGGCCGCCAGCACGGCGCGCTCGTAGTCGAGCCCGCTCATCAGCACCCGGGTGCCGCCGTCGACGCTGCCCAGCACGTTCTCGGCCGGCACCTCGACGTTGTCGAACACCAGCTCGCCGGTGGAGCTGCCTCGCATGCCGAGCTTGTCCAGCTTCTGCGCCACGCTGAAGCCGGGCATGGTCTTTTCGACCAGGAAGGCGGTCACCCCGTCCGCCCCCGGCCCGGGCCCGGTCCTGGCGTAGACCACCAGCAGGTCGGCGTCCGGGCCGTTGGTGATCCACATCTTGCTGCCGTTGAGCACGTACACGCCGCCGCGTTCCTCGGCCTTGAGCTTCATGCCGAGGACGTCGGAGCCGGCGCCGGGCTCGCTCATGGCCAGCGCGCCGACCCGTTCGCCGCTGACCAGCCCGGGCAGGTACTTGCGGCGCTGGGCCTCGCTGCCGTTGCGCCGGATCTGGTTCACGCACAGGTTGCTGTGGGCGCCGTAGGACAGGCCCACCGAGGCGCTGGCGCGGCTGATCTCCTCCATCGCGACCATGTGGGCGAGGTAGCCCATGCCGGCGCCGCCGTAGGTGTCGGGCACGGTCACGCCCAGCACGCCGAGGGCGCCCATCTTGGGCCACAAGTCCATCGGGAAGCGGTCGCTGCGGTCGATCTCGGCCGCGCGCGGGGCGATCTCGGCGGCGGCGAATTCACGCACCGCGTCGCGCAAGGCATCCACGTCGGCGCCGAGCTGGAAGTCGAGTCCTGGCAGGTTCATGCGGTCTCCTGGGGGCGGGAGGATCGGGGACGCGGCGGCCGGGCGGCCTCGCGTGCGGGCAGCAGGCGCAGGGCCTCGGCCTCGCGCGCGCGCACCTCGTCGAGCGTGGCCTGCAGGTCGGCCATCTGCCGTTCGAGCTGCTGGCGGTGCCGGGCCAGCACCGCCAGCAGCTGGCGCAGCTGCGGCACGGTGTCCTGCGGCGATTCGTACATGTCGAGCAGCTCCTTCACCTCGGCCAGGCTCAGCCCCATGCGCTTGCCGCGCAGGGTGAGCAGCAACCGGGTGCGGTCGCGCGTGCCGTAGACCCGCTGGCGCCCGCGGCGCGCCGGGCACAGCAGGCCCGCCTCCTCGTAGAAGCGGATGGCGCGGGTGGTCAGGCCGAATTCCCGGGCCAGCTCGGTGATGCTGAAGGTGGCCGCCGGAGGAACCGGCACCGGGGCGGCAGCGGTGGGCATCGGAACCTACAATGATCTGGTTGACGTTGACGTAAAGTGTAGCGAAACCATGAACGCGTTGGAGCAACAACTTCAGTACCCGCTGGACGACGCCCTGCCCGCGGCCGGCCGCTCGCTGGAGGTCGCGCCCGGCATCCGCTGGGTGCGCATGGGCCTGCCCTTCGCGCTCGACCACATCAACCTGTGGCTGCTGCGCGACCGCCTCGACGGCGTCGAGGGCTGGACGCTGGTCGACTGCGGCATCGCCAACGACGACACGCGCGCCGCGTGGGAGCAAGTGTTCGCCAACGAACTGGACGGCCTGCCCGTGCTGCGCCTGGTCGTCACGCACATGCACCCGGACCACATCGGCCTGGCCGACTGGCTGGCGCGGCGCTGGTCGGCCGGCGGCCGCGACTGCCGCCTCTGGATGAGCCAGGCCGACTACCTGGGCGCCCGCCTGGCCAGCGCCAGCACCACCGGCTTCGGCGGCGACAGCGCGGCGCGTTTCATGGCCAGCCATGGCCTGAACGATCCGCTGTCGGTCGAGAAGATCCGCCAACGCAGCCATTACTACGCCTCGATGGTGCCCGCGGTGCCGCCCTGCTACCGCCGGCTCGCCGACGGCCAGCGGCTGCGCGTCGGCGGCCGGGACTGGCACTGCCTGGCGGGCCGCGGCCATGCGCCCGAGCACATGTCGCTGCACGACGAGGGCCTGGGCGTGCTGATCGCCGGCGACATGCTGCTGCCGCGCATCTCCACCAACGTCAGCGTGATCGACATGGAGCCCGAGGCCGACCCGCTGGCCCTCTACCTGGACTCGATCGAACGCCTGCGCGCCCTGCCCGCCGACACGCTGGTGCTGCCCTCGCACGGCCGGCCGTTCCGCGGCCTGCGCACGCGCATCGACCAGCTGCAGGCGCACCACCGCGAGCGCCTGGCCGACGTCATGACCGCCTGCTCCGCGGCGCCGCGCAGCGCGGCCGACCTGCTGCCCGTGCTGTTCAAGCGCCCGCTGGACCTGCACCAGACCACCTTCGCCATGGGCGAGTCGATCGCCCATCTGCATGCGCTGTGGCTGGACGGCCAATTGGCGCGGACGCGGGGCGGCGACGGGGTGTACCGGTTTTCGCGGGCCGAGGGCGGGCAGGATCGGCAAGACGCGGACTGAATTCTTGCGGTCCAGACGGGGCCACGGGAAATGCGCTTGTCCCGTTCCGCGGCTGTCGATGAAGCTATTGAACGCTTGCCAGGTTCAAGCAAATCCATTCGGCCAACGAGCTCGCGACCATCACCATGGTGATATAGAACACGAACAGGCCGACATATCGCCAGACCGCCTTCGCCCTTTCACCCTGCCGACGGCTGCGGATGAGGTAGTACGGCAACACGAACACGTTCAACAGGATGATGGCGCCGCCCAGTACCGGACTTCTGGCGTACTTTCGCTCGACCGCATCGCGGTAGTACCAGATGTAGATCAGCACCGCCCCCAGCAGCGCCAAAAGGAGGTCGATGTCCCGCGGCGTGCTGCGGCCGAGCGAGGCGAAGTAGCCGGCCAAGGCCCCGCCAAAGCAGGCATAGGCAGCAGTCGACAGGAGGACAACACGTGTACGCATGAGAATCGGGTGAAGACGGCAAGGCGGGACGCCCGATTTTGCCGGCAAATGCTCCCACCTCAGCTCACCCGGCCCGATTGCAAGGAGACCGGTATGCCGCAGTTCACACCTCCGCTCCCCAGGGCAGCATCATCGCCAGCGTCACCAGCTTCTCGAACTCCGGCTCGAAGCGCTCGACGATCTTCTGCGGCTCCGGGCAGAGCCGGCGGTCGGCGATGAGGCCGAACTGCACGCCGCCGCCGTAGCTGAGGATGCTCACCCCGACGCCGATGTGGCCCGACTGCGGCACCCAGAACATCACCTGGCGCAGGCGGGAGCCGCACAAGCTCATCGGCTCGGCCGGCCCGGGCACGTTGGTCATGACCGCGGTGGCCTTCCTGGCGAACAGGTTCAACAGCGCGTCCTGCACCGGCTTGATCAGCAGGCCGGCGACGGACAGCAGCGCGAAGGCCAGCAGCGGCTGGTAGCTGCCCTTGAGCTGGGCCATGCGGGCGCGCACCGCGTACACCCGCTCGACCGGGTTGCCGATGCCGATGGGCAGCACCAGCGGCACCAGCCCGAAGCGGTTGCCCAGCTGGTGGGCCTGGTCGAGCGGGCGCAGGTTGACCGGCACCATGGCCCGGATCTCCTGGCCGGCCGGATCTTCGCCCTGCGCCCGCAGGTAGGCGCCGATGGCCCCGGCCACCGAGGCCAGCAGCACGTCGTTGACCGAACAAGCTAGGGCCTTGCCGATCGCCTTGACCCGGTCCAGCGGGATCGGCTCGCCCCAGGCCACCCGCTTCTGCCCGATGGGCCGGCCCTTGAGCGAGGTGGGGGAATCGTCCGGCATCAGCGCCAGCGCGGCGGCGTCGCCGGCCACCCGGTAGCCCGCGCGCGCCAGTTCGAGCGAACCGAGCAAGGGCTGCTGCGGATGGGCGAGCATCGCCGCCCCCTTGGCGAGGCCGTCGCCATACAGGCCGATGGCCTTGGCCGCCAGCTCGCTCACCGGTTGGAGCACGGCGTCCGAAAGCCAGTCGGCGGCGTCGGCTGACTGGCGCCGGTGCCGCCGCTTCGGGGGGTCGGCCCCGCCATCGGTGATCGACAGCATGACCGAGATGAGGGCGATGCCGTCGGCGATGCAGTGGTGGATACGGGCGATCAGCGCGCTGCCGCCCTCGTAGTCCTCGACCAGCTGGAACTGCCACAGCGGGCGCCCGCGGTCGAGCGGGGTGGTGGCGAGTTCGCCGGCCCGCTGCTGCAAGGCCTCGCGCTCGGTCTGGCCGGCCCGGCGCCGCAAGGGCTCGCGCAGCACGTGATGCCGCAGGTCGAACTGCTCGTCGTCGACCCAGCTGGCGCCGGTCGCGTCCTCGACCACCTTCTGCCGGAAGCGCCCGTACTGCAGCAGCTTGCCGCGCACCCGCTCGCACAGGCTGTCGTAGGCGATGCCCGGCTGCAGCAGCCACACGCCGACGATCAGCATCAGGTTGACGTCGTTGTCCATGCGCAGCCAGGCGGTATCCACCCGCGACATGCGTTCCCTGGCTTGGGCCATCTGGGTTCCTTGAGAGCTGAAGACAAGATCGGCCCGGGACCTTCCAGGCTGCGCCCGCCCCCTGGAGACGATCCCTGCGCTCTAGAGAGGCACACCGACTGCAAGCCGAAGATGCTGGGTAACATGCGCGGCGTCAATGCCGATTTTCACCCAGCCCCGCCTCGAAGGAGATGCCCATGTCCGACCTGAACGCCCGCTTCGAACAGGCCCGCGCCGACTCCAGGAACCTGCCCGAGAAGCCGGACAACATGACCCTGCTGAAACTCTACGCGCTGTACAAGCAAGGCAGCGTCGGCGATGCCGAAGGCAAGCGCCCCGGCTTCGGCGAGATGGTGGAACGCGCCAAGTTCGATGCCTGGGCTGCCTTGAAGGGCCAGTCGAGCGACGAGGCCAAGCAGGGCTACATCGACCTGGTCGAATCGCTGAAGTGACGCCTCAGGCGCTCCGGGTGCCGGGCGGCAACGGTCCCGCCACCTTGGGCAGCCACATGCCGGCGATGGCGCGCATCTCGGCCAGCGCGGGCTCGTCGCCCTCGCGGCAATCGAACAGCACCGCCTCGCCCTGCTGCGCACGCACCAGCGTGAACGCATCCTCGAGCGAGCGGCTGTTGTCGAACATCAGCGTCATGTCGGCCAGCGGCGCCGCCTTGCAGACGGCCTGCTGGGTGCGCGGGTAGCGCGCGTAGAGCACGTCCTCGGGCACGTCGTGCCCGCCCTGGGTACGGCGCGTCTGCACACGCAGCAGGGACATCTCGACGCTGGCCAGGCCGACGAACAGCAGCACGACGAAGTAGCCCGCGGCCTGCAGTTGCAGGATGGTGTCGGCCTTGGACTCGTAGGAACCGTCGGCCCGCCTGCGCCAGTGAGAGAACACCGTTTCGAGCGCGAACGGCATCTGCCGGTTCATGATCAGGCCGGTGAAGGCCTGCACCCCCTCCTGCGACAGGCGCTGCCAGCGTTCGTCCTCGTCGCGCAGGCGCTGCGCCCACAGCGGCAGGCGGCCGTGGCGCGGGTCGGCCGGCGGCAGGATGGACAGCGTGAGCCGGTCGGCGTTGACCAGCGGAATGCGCAGGCGGTTGGCCAGCCTGTCGTGCCAGAGGGTGGACTTGCCCGACCCGTTGTGGCCGGCCAGGATGAAGGCCGGCGGACGCTGCGCGTTGGAGGCGTTCTTCAGGGCGGTGTCCAGCAGTTGCCCGACCGGGGGGATGCGTCGCGGCGGGCCGCGCCGGCCGGCTCTCGCGCAGGATTCGGTCACGCCTTGCCGGGGAGCGCGCGGAAACGGCCACCCACGAGACGGCCGATGGTGCGCTGCCCGTCGGCGCTTTCGCGCACGATCTTAGTGGGATCGGCCGGATAGACGGAGTAGGCGCTGATGCCGCGGCCGGAGCCGCCGCCGAACACGGTCTCCCGGCGAATGCCGGGTTTGCTCAGCGCCTTGCCGGCTTTCAGCAGCATGGGGCCGGCGAGCTCGCCCTGTTCGAGCTTGGCCGGGCGGCCATGCGATCGGGCCGTGTCGGCCCCCAGGCGCACGAGCACCAGGTTGTCGTTCAAAGTGGGGATCTTGGTGCCGTCGAGGCGGATTTCGGCCCGGGCTTGGACGCGGCGCGCCTCGGGAGGCACGGACTTTCGGGTCGACCGACGCGGAGGGCTGGACATGGCAGGCGCCTGGTGAAAGGGTGCGGATAGGGTATCACCGTTCGCCCGTGGCTGCTGCCGTGGGGAATGCCCACCCGCCCCTCACTTCTTCTTCGCCGCGACCTTTTTGGCGGACACCGGCTTGGCCGCCTTCTGGTGCTTGGCCAGCAAGGCATCGAAGTTCTTCTCGATCTCGGCTTCGATGGTCTTGCCGAACGCCGCCATCAGGAAGCCGAGCTTGGCATTCAGCTCGAAATGATCGGCCGCCACGACCACCGTGCCGTTCACGCCGCTGCGGGTGAATTCGATGGTGTCGCTGGTCGTGCCTTCGATCACGGTGCAGGCCATGTCGAACTTCTTCTCGACCTCCTCGGCCCATTGCCAGGCCACTTCGCGGGCCTTGGGCAGGCCGAGTTGATGCGGGCGGTGGATGTGGATGTCGGACATGGGAAAACCTTCTGCTCAGGGGGATGGAAGCGCGCCGGCGCGCGCGAGTGTCGCCCGCCGCTGGTCGCGCGGCAAAGCGGCGAGGCGCTGCACCTCGGCGTAGAAACGGATGAAATCACCGTCCAGCGACGCGAACAAAGCCTCGAACTGCGGCACCAGGTCGAAGTAGGCGCCGACGATGCCGAGCGAGGCATTGTTGGCCCGTTCGAACCAGGCGTCGTAGCCGGTGAAGCCGTCCCAGGGCCCGGCCTTGAGCGCCTGGTACTCGGCCCGCATGCCGGCCATCACCTCCGCCTTGGCGGCGCGCTTGCCGGCCTCCGGACGATCGCTGCGATAGACGGCGTCGAGAGCCACCCGGGTTTTCAGGGTGAGCGCGCGGAAGTCGTTGCGGCGGGCGTCCAGGCGGGCGTACTCGGCGCGCGCCTCGGGACTGGCGTGGCGGCTCAGCCAGCGCTCGGCACCGATGCGCTCGACCGCGGTGGCGAAGGATTCGTTGAACACGGTGTCGCCTTCGGCATAGGCCACCTGGTGGGCGAGTTCGTGGAAGATCAGCCGGCCCAGGTCCCCCTCGGGGTAGCGGATGAAGGTGTTCAGCAAGGGGTCGGAGAAGAAGTCGCCGGGCAGCCTGCCCAGGGTCGAGTAGGCCGGCACCCCGTAGACCGCGACTTCCAGCCCTTCGGCCCGCAACTCGGCGGCCAGCGCATCGGCCGCGTCGCGTTGGAAATAGCCGCGGTAACCCACGCAACCGACCACCGGGAAACACCAGGTTTTGAGGTTCAGGCCCAGCTCCGGCGCGGCGGCCACGTTCCAGACCGCAGCCCCCCGCTGCAGGTCGGCATAGCGGCGGTAGCTGGCATTGTCGGGCAAGCGCAGTTCGCCGACGGCGAAGTCGCGCAACCGCCGGCTGAGTTCGAGCCGCTCGCGCAGCGGCGCCGGGGTGGCCGGGTCGTCCAGCCAGTCGGACACCGGCCGCGCGCGGTGCAGCAGGCCCAGGTGCCCGCCGAGCGACTGGCTGTAGTAGCCGATGCTGCTGCAACCGCTGCTCAGGCACAGGGTCGCGGCGCCGAGCAGCACGACGAGCAGGCTGGACGAAGCCATCAGCAGCAGCCAGCGCTTCACACCGGCCGCACGTCCACCAGACAGTCGTAGAACGCCGGCGCGCGGCCGATGTCCGTCAGCTGCTGGTGCGTGACTTCATTGACGTTGGTGCCGTCCGGGCCGAACTTGCGCCACCAGACCCCCAGCCCGTGCACCACGCCCGGCCGCGCCCGCGGGCTGAGCGCCGCCTTGCAGCGGTATTCGCCGCGCTCGTTGAACACCCGCACCAGCTGCCCGTCGCCGATGCCGCGTGCCGCGGCGTCCGCGGTGTGGATCTCGAGCAGCGGCTCGCCTTCGATGTCGCGCAGGCTTTTCACGTTGACGAAGGTGGAGTTGAGGAACTGGCGCGCCGGCGGCGAGATCATGGCGAGCGGAAAACGCGCCGCCAGCTCGGGGCTGGAACGCACCGACTCGTAGTTCGGCAGGTGATCTGGCACGCCCAGCCCGGGGGCGTCGATCAGGCAGCGGCCGCCCGGGGTCGGGAAACCGCCTTCGGCCAGCGGGGCGTCCGGCAGCGGCAGCTTGACCCAGCCCTGGGCACGCAAGACGTCGAAGTCGACGTCGCGGCTGAAGGCCACGCGGGCCATGTCCTCGTCGCTGTCCAAGAAGCACGGGTGGTCGAAACCCATGCGCGCCGCCAGGTCGCGGAAGATGCGCGTGTTGGGGCGGGCCTCGCCCAGCGGCGCGATGGCCGGCTCGTTGATCAGCGCGTAGGTGTGGCCGTAGCTGGTGTGCACGTCCAGGTGCTCGAGCTGGGTGGTGGCCGGCAGCACATAGTCGGCGTGGTCGGCGGTGTCGGTCAGGAAGTGCTCGAGCACCACGGTGAACAAGTCCTCGCGCGAGAAACCCCGCACCACCTTCGGCGACTCGGGCGCGACCGCCACCGGGTTGCTGTTGTAGACCACCAGCGCCTCGATCTTCGGGCCGAAGCCGGGCGAGCTGTCGCGCAGCAGGTCGTCGCCGATGGTGCTCATGTTGAGGGTGCGCGGGCGGCGGCCGGCGAGCAGGTCGGGCCGCTGCAGGGCGGCGGTGTTCTTCGGGAACCAGCCCGAGGTCGACAGCAGCAGGCCGCCGGCGCGGTGCCGCCAGGCGCCGACCAGGCAGGGCAGGATGGCGATCAGGCGCACCGCGTTGCCGCCGCCGCGCACCCGCTGCATGCCGTAGTTGAGGCGGATGGCCGCCGGCCGGGTGCTCGCGTAGTCGCTCGCCAGGCCGCGCACCTCGTCGGCCGTGATGCCGCAGACCTCGGCCACCCGCTCGGGCGGCCAGGCGAGCGCGCGTTCGCGCAAGGCCGGCCAGCCCTCGGTGTGGCGTTCGATGTAGTCGTGGTCCAGCCAGTCGTGGACGATCAGCTCGTGCATCAGCCCGAGGGCGAGCGCGCCATCGGTGCCGGGCAGCAGGCCGATGTGCTGGTGGCACTTGTCGGCGGTCTCGGTGCGCCGCGGATCGATGCAGACCAGCTTCGCGCCCTGGCGCTTGGCCTCCTGGGCGAAGGTCCAGAAATGCAGGTTGGAGGCGATCGAGTTGCTGCCCCAGATCAGGATCAGCCGGCTTTCGGCGAAGAACTCCAGATGCATGCCCACCCGCGAGCCATAGGTGGCGTTGAGCGCCTCGGCGCCGGCACTGGCGCAGATGGTGCGGTCGAGCAGCGAGGCGCCGAGCTGGTGGAAGAAGCGCCGGTCCATGCTTTCGCCCTGCAGCATCCCCATGGTGCCGGCGTAGCTGTAGGGCAGCACCGCCTCGGGGTCGCGGCGGGCGATCTCGCCCAGGCGGGCGGCGATGTCGTCCAGCGCCTCGTCCCAGCCGACCGGCTCGAAGCGGCCGCTGCCCTTGGGGCCGACCCGCTTGAGCGGATGCAGCACCCGCTCCGGGTGGTAGCTGCGCTCGGTGTAGCGGGAGACCTTGGTGCACAGCGCGCCGCGCGTGGTCGGGTGCTCGGGATCGCCCTGCACGCGCAGCGCCCGCCCGTCCTCGACCGTCACCCGCATGGCGCAGGTGTCGGGGCAGTCATGGGGGCAGGCGGCGCGAACGGTGAGGGTCGTCATGGCAGGCGGGCCGCCGGGGCGGGCGGCGGCAACAGGATCTGGCCGCGCCGCGGAGCCGGCGCAAGCTCGGGCGATTATTGCTCAGGCGCTGTCGCGTGCGGCGGGACGCCTGGGTGGCCGGATGCGAGGCGGCCCGCCCCCTTGGTGAATTCACTCCGGCTGCCATACAACATCCTGAACCTGTTGCGCGACGCGCTGCCGGCTTCGCCCCTCGCCCCTGGTAAGGCGACGGAGGTCCAGGTGCCCAAGGAATCGGAGCGAGCGGCCCAGGGCAACAGCGCGAGAGGGGAAGAACCGTTCGAAGCGCACCGATCTTCTTCAAGCAGTTGCCAACAGGTCCCGGCTCCACTAAAGTGATATCACTTTGATATCATATGAGCGCACATGAAAATTCTGGCCATCACATTGGGCGTAGTGCTTGTCCTTGCAATTGGAGCACTCTGGCTGAGGATCGCCCTTGAGCCCGAAGGCAAGACCGTGGAGGAGATCGTCGACCTCGAGATGAATCGGCTGCGGTCAGCGGGCCGGGGCGATTTCGCCGTGGTCGTCGGTACGTATCGGGACGGCCAGGTCTGGATGAAGGGATACGGCAGCGTCAGCGAGTCCGGCCCGTCCGCGCCGACGTCCACAACGGTGTTTCAGATCGGGTCCATCACCAAGGTATTCACCGCGTCCCTGCTGCAGGCGCTATCGGGACGCGATGGCATCTCCGAGGCACTTACGATCGAGGAGGTCCTCGGACCATCCTTCGCATTGGACAAGTCGTCGGCCGAGCTCACGCTCGGACAGCTGGCCACTCACACCGCCGGGTTTTCGCGGGTCCCGAAGTTCCTGGAGCGGGACCTGCCAATGGCCCTGGGCGAAAAAGAGGTGATGAAAGATCCCTACAGCCACCTGCGGCCGGAAACGGTCTTCGAGTATCTACAGGCCCCTCCGGACAAAGACAAGGGGCCTCCGGGCAGCTTCGAGTATTCCAACTACGGCATGGGTCTTCTGGGGCACCTGCTGGCACGACAGACAGGGCAAAGCTATGAGCGACTGCTCCAGCGCGAGATCCTCGAACCTCTGGGCATGCGCGACACCGCAGTCAACCCGACGCCCTCCATGCTGGCTCGCCTGGCCCAAGGCCATACGGTCGAAGGCCAACCCACCGCGCCCTGGCACTTCAGCGCCCTCGAAGGAGCCGGCGCCTTGCTGTCCACCGCCGACGACATGATGCGTTTCGCTCGTGCTAACTTGGAAGGTGGATTGCCCATCCATACGCAGCTCCATGCCATGCATGCCGCGAGGGCAAGCGGGAAAACCGGACTGGGTTGGATGCAGCCGACTTTCTTCGACAAGCTCCTCGGCAACAAGGACCTGGTCTGGCACGACGGCGGCACCTTAGGTTATTCCTCATACATATCCGTGGACAGAAAAGCGGGAACTGCAGTGGTCATCCTGTGCGCGAACGGGATGAGCGCCTCGTTGCCCGGCATGGTGCTCAGCCGGAAGCTGAGACGGCTCAAAGTTACCGAACAACAAGTCATCCGACCATGAACAACACACTTCAGCTTGTCCCGCGTTCCGGCGCGACAGAAAAGAGTTTCCAATCGGCAAGCGGTTATCCGATGATCCCGGTGATTGCGCTGGGCCTGGCCTTTGGCGCGCTGATCCTCGTGCAATCGCTTGCGCCAGTGGCACTTGGCGCGGCCCTGATCATCCTCTGTGCCGCACTCGTACCGGGCTTCTACATGCTCAGCCCCAACGAGGCCGCCTTGACGACACTCTTTGGCAAGTATGTAGGTACGGACCGAGCAGAAGGCCTTCGCTGGTCGAACCCGCTTCTTCGGCGCAGCCGCATTTCGCTTCGGGCGCGCAACTTGAATACGTCGCCGTTGAAAGTCAACGACAAGCGCGGCAACCCTGTGGAGATCGGTGCCGCCGTGGTGTGGAGGGTGCGTGATACCGCGCTGGCGCTCCTGGAGATCGACGACTATGCCCTGTTCGTGTCGATCCAGGCAGAGGCCGCCATCCGCCACCTGGCCGCCCAGTACGCCTACGACTTGGGCGAGGATCTCGACGAGGATGAGGTCACTCTGCGCGCCGGCCTCGATGTGATCGCCAGCGCGCTCAAGAAAGAACTGAATCAACGATACGGTGGAGCCGGAGTGGATGTGATCGATGCGAAGCTGACGCACTTGGCATACGCGCCAGAGATTGCGCAGGTTATGCTGCGAAGGCAACAGGCTGTCGCCATCATCAGCGCGCGCAAGCAGATCGTCGCGGGTGCGGTAGGTATGGTGGAGTCTGCGCTGAAGGACCTGTCCAGGCTCGATCTCGTGACACTCGATGACGAGCGCAAGGCGGCAATGGTGTCCAATCTACTGGTGGTCCTGTGCTCCGACAAGGATGTCCACCCCGTCATCAACACAGGCACGCTTTACACATAGGACGGAATACCATGCCGAGCCCTGGCAAGAAATCGTTCCCGCTGCGAATCGATCCCGTTTTATGGACCGACATCGAGAGGCTGGCTGCACAGGAGATGCGTAGCGTCAATTCGCAGGTCGAGTTTCTGCTTCGGGAAGCCTTGGAGAGGCGCGGCATGCTTCGCACTGCCAAGCATGCGGCGGGTCGGTCGACCAAGAAAGCGGCCTGATCGGCTGGGTTGGCACCGACCATCGGCTCCGCATTGATGTCTTGCGCCTCCAGGCGACGAAGAGGGAGCGAACGGGCCAGCGGCCACTGCGCCCGCGCCGGACGCCGCAGCGCCCGTTGCATTCACGTCGAGCAGTGGCTGCGGCACGTCCCTGCGCATGGAGAATCCATAGACACCGAGACCGGGCCGCCGAAAAGGCCACACGCCGGCAGGTAAACTGGATCGCCCACCTTGGTGCGAGCGACAGGAGTTGAGCATGCAGCTGATCGAATCCATCCTGGCCGACAGTGCGGCCATCACCGCCCTGCGGCGCGACCTCCATGCCCATCCCGAACTGTGTTTCGAGGAACACCGCACCTCGGACCTGGTCGCCCAGGCCCTCACCGACTGGGGCATCCCGGTGCACCGCGGGCTGGGCAAGACCGGCGTGGTGGGCATCGTGCGCGGCAACCGCGGCCAGAGCGAGCGCGCGGTCGGCCTGCGCGCCGACATGGACGCCCTGCCCATCACCGAGCACAACCGGTTCGCCCATGCCAGCCGCGTGCCCGGCAAGATGCACGCCTGCGGCCACGACGGGCACACCGCCATGCTGCTCGGCGCCGCCCGCCACCTGGCGAAACACCGCGATTTCGACGGTACCGTCTACCTCGTCTTCCAGCCCGCCGAGGAAGGCGGCGGCGGCGCGCGCGAGATGATCGCCGACGGGCTGTTCAAGCTGTTCCCGATGGAGGCGATGTTCGGCGCGCACAACTGGCCCGGCCTGCAGGTCGGCCAGTTCGCGGTCAAGAACGGGCCGTGTTTCGCGTCCAGCAACGAGTTCCGCATCGTCATCCAGGGCAAGGGCGCGCATGCCGCCATGCCGCACCTGGGGGTCGATCCCATCCCGGTGGCCTGCCAGATGGTCCAGGCCTTCCAGTCCATTGTGTCGCGCAACAAGCGGCCGATCGACCCCGGGGTCATCTCGGTCACGATGATCCACGCCGGCGAGGCCACCAACGTGATCCCCGACCGCTGCGAAATCCGCGGCACGGTGCGCACCTTCACGCTGGAGCTGCTCGACCTGCTGGAGCGGCGCATGCGCGAGGTGGCCGAGCACACCTGCGCCGCCTTCGAGGCCTCGTGCAGCTTCGAGTTCACGCGCAACTACCCGCCGACGATCAACCATCCGGCCGAGACCGAGTTCGTGCGCGGCGTGATGGCCGAGGTGGCCGGCGCCGCCCAGGTCCAGGAATTCGAGCCGACGATGGGGGCGGAGGACTTCAGCTTCTTCCTGCTCGAGAAACCCGGCTGCTACTTCCTGATCGGCAACGGCGACGGGGCCCACCGCGAGGGCGGGCACGGGCTCGGTCCCTGCATGCTGCACAACCCGAGCTACGACTTCAACGACGAGCTCATCCCGCTGGGCGCCACGCTGTGGGTGCGCCTGGCGGAGAAGTGGCTGGCCACGCCACGCTGACCGGGGAGGCCCCATGGACCGCGCCGAAGACCTCTTTTCGCAGACCTACGCCGAGGCCCGCCGGCGTTTCATGGACGCGGCCGAGGCCGCCGGGCTGAGCCTGCAGTCGCATGCCCACCCCTCTTCCGGCCGAGACGGCGAAGCCTTGGCGCTGGACGTGGTGCGCGAGGGGCCGCCCGATGCCCCGCGCCTGCTCATCCTCAGCAGCGGCTGCCACGGCGTGGAAGGGTTCTGCGGATCGGCCGTGCAGACCGCGCTGCTCCGGGACACGGCCTGGCGCGCCTCGGCACGCGCAGCCGGCATCGCCGTGCTGTACCTGCACGCGCTCAACCCCTACGGTTTCTCCTGGTGGCGCCGCCACACCCATGAAAACATCGACCTGAACCGCAACTTCCGCGACTTCAGCCAGCCCTTGCCGGCCAACCCCGCCTACGACCTGCTGGCCGATCTGCTGGTGCCCGAGACCTGGCCTCCGGGCGGGGACAACCGGCTGGCCCTGCTGGGTTTCATCCAGTCGCAGGGCATGAAGGCCCTGCAGGCCGCGGTCTCGGCGGGCCAGTACACCCACCCCGACGGCCTGTTCTACGGAGGAAACGCCCCGAGCTGGAGCCAGCTGCGGCTGCGCGAGGTGCTGCGCCAGCACGCCTCGTCGGCCGGGCAACTGGCCTGGATGGACTGGCACACCGGCCTCGGCCCGAGCGGGGTGGGCGAACTGATCCTGGCCAGCCGGCCCGACCCGCAGGCGCTGGCGCGCGCGCGCCGCTGGTGGGGCGCGCGGGTCACCTGCGACGAGGACGGCAGCTCGGTGTCGGCCCCCCTCACCGGCCAGTGTTTCCATGCCGCCCACGAGGAATGCCCGCAAGCCGAGTACACCGGCATCGTGCTCGAGTTCGGCACCGTCCCGATGCTGGACGTGCTCGAGGCCCTGAGGGCCGACCAGTGGCTGCACCGGCATCCGCAGGCGCCGGCCGCCCAGCGCGAGCAGATCAAGCGGCAGATCCGCGATGCCTTCTACACCGACACCGCGGACTGGAAGCGGCAGGTGCTGGCGCAGTCCATGCAGGCCGCGGCACAGGCCGTGGCCGGGCTGGGCGGCACGGCTACCTGACGCGCTCGCCCTGCCGGATGGCGCTGACCGCCCCCGCCTCGAAACGCAGGATGGCCACGAAGGATCCCGGCCCCGGGTTGTAGGACCACTCTTCCACCGGCTGGCACGGCAGCACCTGGGGCGGAAGCACACGCACCTGGCGTCCGTCGGGAAACCACACCAGCTCCTGGGGCTTGCAGAAGCTGTCCTTGAAGGCCGGTTCGCCGCATTTCTGCAGCACCGCGTATTTGGTGTCGCCCACCTGGGTGAGATCGCCGTTGCAACGCAGCGACTGCGCCTGGGCGGGGGCCGCGCCCTGCAGCAAGGCCAGCGCCACGGCCCATGCGGAGAAGGGAATCGATGAGATGTCCATGGCCCGCCCGATCATTCATATGAGGCCTGCCGCGCCCCCGCCGCCCGCCTCGAGTGCATCTCTCAGGCCCGCAGGCGGCCGGCCTGGTCCCAGGGAGAGGCGAGCTGGCTGGCATTGGCGGCCAGCTGGTCGCGCAGGCGCACGATGCTCTGCGGCTCGCTGAGCAGGCGCATGCGTTCGCTGTTGCTCAGGCGTTCGGTATCCTGCGCCACCAGCAAGCCGCGCACCAGGCGACGCCGCGCCTGGCCCCGGCTGCCCCAGCCTGTATTGCGTGCGCCCATGGCCGAACGAACCACGTCGAACAGCCAGGGATCGGTGACCACCTCGTGCCAGTCGGGGGCCGGCGTCGCCTGCTCGGCATAGGCCCAGGCCTGGCGCAGCACGGACGGCGAGTACGACTCCTCGGGCGTGAGCAGCAGCTGGCGGGCACGCACCCGGCCGCCCAGGTCGCTGCGGCTGGTCGCCACCGTCAGCGGCACGGCGAACAGCAGCGGCAAGGCCACCGGCGCCAGCCACAACGCGGCCCCGGGTTCGACGGCCAGCGCCGTGCCGAGCAGCAACAGCACCACCGCGACGATGGGCGCGAAACGTTGCATCGCATGGCGCCAGCCGATGTCCTGGGCTTCGCGCGGCGGCGACTTCCAGTTGAGCTTCAGGCCGGTCAGCGCCACCACCACGAACAAGGTATGGGCGACCATGCGCACCGGCGCCTGCAGCACCGACAGCGCGCCCTCTAGCACGGCGCTGCGCACCAGCGCCCCGGTGCCGCCGTACAGATGCTGCTCGCGGCGCAGCACGATGGTGACGATGCCCAGCAGGCGTGGCAGGGTGAGCATCAGCACGGTGCTGAGCCACAGGCCCATCATCTCCAGCGGCACGCCGCTGTCGGTATTGAAGATGGCATAGCCGCCGAAGAGCCACAAGGCACCGCCCAGCAGCACGAATCCCAGCCACAGCGGGGCCGACAGGTAGGCCAGAGCGCCGCTGAGCAGCATGGCGCGGTGCACGCCGTGCAGGCCGGGTTCGGTGATCAGGCGGGCGTTCTGCAGGTTGCCCTGGCACCAGCGGCGGTCGCGCTGCAGCTCCTCCAGCAGGTTGGGCGGCTGCTGCTCGTAGCTGCCCGGCAGGTCGTGGGCCAGCCACACGTGGTAGCCGGCGCGGCGCATCAGCGCGGCCTCGACGAAGTCGTGGGAGAGGATGTCGCCGCTCAGGCCGCCATGGCCCGGCAGCGGAGCCAGCGAACAGTGTTTCATGAAGGGTTCGACGCGGATGATGGCGTTGTGCCCCCAATAGTGCGACTCGCCCAGCTGCCAGTACTGCATGCCGGCGGTGAACAGGCGGCCGGCCACCCGTCCGGCGAACTGCTGGGCGCGTGCATGCAGGGTCGACAGCCCGCAGGCCTGCGGAGCGGTCTGGATGATGCCGGCGCTCGGGTGCGCCTCCATCAGCTTGACCAGGTTGACCAGGCAGTCGCCGCTCATCACGCTGTCGGCGTCGAGCACCACCATGTAGCGGTAGCCCTTGCCCCAGCGGCGGCAGAAGTCGGCCACGTTGCCCGACTTGCGCTTGGTGCGGTGCTGGCGCCAGCGGTAGTACACCCGGCCGCAGCCGGCCAGCGAGGTGCGCAGCTCGGCCCAGGCGGCCAGCTCGGCGGCCCGCAGTGCCGGATCGCTGGTGTCGGACAGCACGTAGACATCGAACAGCCGTGCCGCCCCGGTGGCGGCCAGCGACTCGCAGGTCGCGCGCAGGCCGGCGAAGACGGTCGCCACCTGCTCGTTGCAGATGGGCATGATGATGGCCGTGCGCGCATCGGGCCCCAGCGGCTGGTCGAGCACGTCCTTGTAGGACAAGGCGTGCTTGTCGCCCCGCCACTGCACCCAGGCTCCCATCATGGCGGTGAAGAAGCCGGCCGCCACCCAGGCGAACAGCAAGGCGAACAAGCCGATCTGGCCGGTTCGCAGCACCGAGCTTTCGTACACCGGCAGCACATTGGCGAGCAGGCTGGTGGCACCGACGGCCGACAGGGCGATCAGCAGCAGCAGGGTCCGGCGGCGGCGCACGGCGGAACGCTGCCAGGGCAGCAGCTCGGCCGCGGACGGGCCGGCCGGCGCAGACCGGCCCAGCGAGGCCACTGCATCGCCCAGCCCGCGCCAGAAGCCGCGCCAGGGCGTGGCCACCATCGAGCTGCGCTGGATCGGTGGCGCACTCGGGCCGACCCCGGGCGCGCAGGGCATCCGACCGTGGACGGCCGGGGAACGGGGGGAGGCGGAGACAGAGCCAGAGCCGACGTCGCCTGGCCCGCTGCTCAGTCGGGCTGAATGATGGTGGTCCATGTTTCGGTCAGTGCGTGGGTGGAGTGTTGGAGGAAGGCGCGCAGCTCGATCGGCTGCGTCGCCTCCAGACGTTTGACACGCAGCGTCATGCGCCAGGCACCGGACGCCGGATTCGGGTAGACATTGCTTTCCATGACCTTGCCGTGGCGCCCGGCGCTGACGACGGCCTTCACCTCGGCCCCGGCGGGCAGGCGGCTCAAGGCGGGGCCGGCGAAGTCGACGACGTACTGGGTCTCGTCGGCCGCCAGGTCGGTGAAGCCCCGGCCGCGCCGCGACTGCACGGTCCAGCCGGCCGGCGGACGCTGCTGGTCGCTGCCCTGCCACTGCAGCTGGTAGGCGAGGTCGATCGGCTGGCCGGGCGCGGGCAAACGGTCGGGCACCCAATAGGCCACGATGTTGTCGTTGGTCTCGTCCGGGGTGTGCAACTGCAGCAGCTCGACCCGGCCCGGACCCCAATCGCCCTGGGGCGTGACCCAAGCGCTGGGCCGGTTCTCGTACTGGGCCTCGACGTCCTCGTAGCTGGCGAAGCGGCGGTCGCGCTGCATCAGCCCGAAGCCCTTGAGCTCGCGCACCTTGAACGAATTCACCAGCGTGTGCTTCGGGTTGATCAAGGGGCGCCACAGCCATTCGGTCTGCCCGTTGCCGTCGCCCGAGGCGATCATCAGGCCGTCGGAATCGTGCACCTCGGGACGGAACTCGCCCGCGCGCGGCTGGTTCTCGCCGTGCTGGAACATGCTGGTCAGGGGCGCCACGCCGAGGGTGGCGACACCCGGCCGCAGGAACAACCGGCTGCGCACGTCGACCACCGTGTTGACGCCCGGGCGCAGGGTGACCTGGTAGGCCCCGGTCGCACGCGGCGACTCGAGCAGCGCATGCACGACCAGCGAGCTGGCGTTGGGCGCCGGGCGTTCGATCCAGAACTCGGTGAAGCGGGGGAACTCCTCGCCCTGCTTGCCGCCGACCGTGTCGATGCCCAGGCCGCGCGCCGACAGCCCGTAGTGCTGCCCGGCGCCGAGGGCGCGGAAATAGCTCGCGCCCAGGAAGACCACCAGCTCGTCCTTGTAGGCGGGGGAGTTCAGCGCGTAGTGGACGCGGAAACCGGCAAAGCCGAGATCGCCCCAGCGCTTGGGCGACAGCTTGTTCTTCCCGTAGTCGAAGTCGCTTGGGTCGAAGGCGATGTGCTCGACCCCCTTGGCGGTGATCTCGTTGATGCGCACCGGCTGGGTCTGGAATTTCCCCAGGTGGAAGAACATCAGCTCGAAAGGCAGCGCCTCCTCTTTCCAGACCGCGCGCGCGGGTTTGAAGCGGATGTCGCGGTACTGGTCGTAATCGAGCTGTTTGAGTTCCTCGGGCAACTTGAAGGCGCTGGCCGCGTAGGGCTTGTCCGCCAGCTGCCGGGCCTTCAGGGCGACGTCATCGAATCCGAAGGCCAGCGCCTGGCCCATGCCGGCCAGCAGAAGGGCGGCACCCAGGCACCAGCGGGAGACAGGCGAAACCGTGCGCGGAAATGATGATCGATGTGTCGGCAAGTCGGGGTCCTCGGTGAGAAAAACGCTTTGGACGAAAACATCCTGGTTTCCCCTACCGCAACGACCGTGCCATCCCGTTGGAAATCAATCAAATCAAGCACTTAGCCCGTTTTCGGCCAAACCCGAGGGCGGCGGGGGCGGCCAGGCTGTCGCCATCTGGCGACAGCCCGCCGCGGCCGCCGGGCGAATCGCCCGGCCACAAGCCGTTTTTGGCTTGTCGCCGATGAGCGACAGGCCCGGCCGGCCATGTCCTATTCGGCGACAGGCGGCTCGGCGCGGAACAGCCCCGGCGTCAACTCGTGCTTCTGCAGCAGCCGGTAGAACTCGGTGCGGTTGCGGTCGGCCAGGCGGGCGCAGTCGGCCACATTGCCATCGGTCAATTTGAGCAGGCCGACCAGGTAATCGCGTTCGAAACGCTCGCGCGCCTGGGCGAAGCTGAGCACCTCGACGCTGGGCACGCGCAAGGCGCGCTGCACCAGGGCCAGCGGAATCAGGGGGGTGGTGGCCAGCGCGCAGACCTGCTCGACCACGTTGTGCAGCTGGCGCACATTGCCCGGCCAGGTCGCGGTGGCCAGGGCCTTCAGGGCCTCGGGCGCAAAGCCGTTCAGCGGCTTGTTGTACTTGCGGTTCAGGCGGGCCAGGAAATGGTTGGCCAGCAGCGGGATGTCCTCGCGCCGCTCGCCCAGCGACGGCAGGGTCAGGGCGACCACGTTCAACCGGTAAAAAAGGTCTTCGCGGAACTGGCCGTCGGCCATGGCGGCATCGAGGTCGCGGTGGGTGGCCGACAGGATGCGCACATCGACCGGGATGCTCTGGCTGGCGCCGACCGGCCGCACCGAGCGTTCCTGCAGCACCCGCAGCAGCTTGACCTGCAAGGCCGGGGGCATGTCGCCGATTTCGTCGAGGAAGAGGGTTCCGCCGTCCGCAGCCTGGAACAGCCCCTGGTGGTTGGCCACCGCGCCGGTGAAGGAACCCTTCACGTGGCCGAACAATTCGGACTCGAGCAGCGCCTCCGGAATGGCGCTGCAGTTGACCGCCACGAAGGGTTTGCCGGCACGCGGGCTGGCCTTGTGGATGGCCTGCGCCAGCAGCTCCTTGCCGCTGCCGCTTTCGCCGCAGATGAGCACGCTGGCGTCGGAGGAGGCCACCATCTTGGCCTCGGCCAGCAGCTCGGCCATGCAGCTGGAGCGGCTGACGATGGCCTCGCGCCAGCTGTCGTCGCCGCCCTCGCTCAGCGGCGCCGGTGCCGCCAGCGCCAGCGCCTGGGCGATCTTCTCGAGCAGCGCCTTGCCGTCGAAGGGTTTGGTCAGGTAGGTGAACACCCCGCGGGCGGTGGCCTCGACCGCGTCCGGGATGGTGCCGTGGGCGGTGAGCAGGATGACCGGCAGCGCGGGGTGGCGGGCGCGGATCTCGTCGAACAAGGCCAGGCCGTCGCGGCCCGGCAGCTGCACGTCGCTGACCACCAGCTGCGGACGCGCCGCGGCGAGCTGCGCCAGCGCGTCCTCGGCCGAGCCGACCGCCGTGACCCGGTAGCCCGCCGCGCTGAGCCGCATCGACAGCAGCTTGAGCAGGTCGGGGTCGTCGTCGACGAGCAGCAGGTTGGCCGTCATTCAAGGTGCCTTGGGTGCGGAGGCCGGGGGGCCGGAGCGGGGGGGCGCGGCCGCGGGCACACCGGTCGGCCGGGGCGTGAGGCTGCGCTCGATGGCCTTGAGGGCTTCGAGCTTGTCGTTGGTCTGCTGCAGGTTGCGCTGGCTCTCGCGCAGCTGGGCATTGACCCGCTCGAGCTGCTCCTCGAGGCGGCGCTGCTCGGCGAAGCGGCCCTGCAGCAGGCGGGCCAGCGGCTGCCAGGGCAGCAGCTCGGGGTTGCCGGACTTGACGATCGGATCGAGCAGCGCCACCGCGCGCGCCAGGTCGCCGTTGTTGCGCGAATGGGCCAGCGCCAGCGACAGCTCGAGCACCAGCGAGGGCGAGGCCGAGGAGGCGTTCGCCGCCACGAAGGCATTGAGCCGGGTCAACTCCTGGCCGAGCTCGGCGGGGGACCATTGCCGCAATTGCTCGTGGTAGGCGAGCAGCTTGCGCGCGGCGGCGTCGGCGGGATCGACCTGGGGCACCGGGGGCGGAGCCGGCGGCGGCGGGGGGACCGGGGCGGGGACCGGCGGCGGCGGCGGGGCCGGTGGCGGCGCGGGAGGCGGCTGCCACAGGCTGCAGGCCGTCAGCAGCCCGCCGGCGGCGACCACGGCCCAGGTGCGAATCGGATCAGTGCGATGAGGCATGGGGAAGCTCGATATGGAAATGGGCGCCGGGGCCGTCGGGCAGCAGGTCGACCTGGCCGCCGTGGGCCGTGATGTATTCGTGGACGATCGACAAGCCGATGCCGCTGCCGCGCACGGCGTCGGCGGGCTGGCGTTCACCCCGGTAGAACGGCTCGAACACGCGGGCGCGGTCGGCCGAGGCCACGCCGGGGCCGGCGTCGATGATGTCGATGCAGGCCCGGCCGGCCTCGCGCGACACCGAAAAATGAATGGTAGCGCCAAGCGGGCTGAAACGGATCGCATTGGACAAGAGGTTACCGATGGCCATGCCGAGCTTTTCGGCATCGACCTCGGCCCACAGGGGCTCGCCGCTGACCCGCACCTTGAGCAGCCGGGCCTGCAGCTGCAGGCGCTGCTGCGCCACCAGATCGTGGATGAGCGCGACCAGCTCGGTGCGGCGGCGCACCAGGCGGCGCGCGGCGAACGCGGCGGCGTTGAAACGCAGCAGGTCTTCGATCTGCCCCTGCAGCACGACCGTGTTGTGCCCGAGGATGCGCGCCACCTCGCGCTGGTTGTCGTTGAGCACGCCGGTGACACCGTCCTCGAGCAGCGAGACCCCCTCGCGCAGCGCCGCCAGCGGGGTCTTCAGCTCGTGCGAGACATGACGCAGGAAACGCGCCTTGTCGGCATCGAGCTCGGCCAGGCGCAGCCGCAGCCACTCCAGCCGCTGGCCGATCAGCCGCACGTCGGCGGGACCGCGGATGTCGATCTTCTTCTCGAGCCGGTTCTCGCCCAGCGCGACGATGGCGACCTCGAGCCGCTTGAGCGGCCGCGCCAGCCACAGGCCGAAGGCCAGCGCCAGCACGCCGGCCACGACGATGGCCCCCAGGATCTGCTGGCCCAGCGCCACCTGGCGCGCCTCGAGTTCCTGCAGCAGCACCTGGTTGCGGGCCTCGGCCGACAGCCGCACGTGTTCGGCGATCGCGGTGTTGAGCAGTTCGATCTCGCGGAAGGCCGCGCCGAGTGCCGCCTCGCGCGGCCGCATCGGCGCCCCGGGCCCGTCGAGCTGGGCCTCGGCGTTGCCGATCTCGGTGCGCCAGGCCTCGGCGAGCTTGGGCGGCAGGCCGCTGGCCGCCAGGCGGCCGAGCGCGTCGCCCGCCTCGCGGGTGGCATCGTCGAAACGCTGGCGCAGGCCGGGGTCGCCGAGCACCAGGTACTGGCGTGCCGCGCGTTCCATGTCGACGCTGCGCTCGGCCATCAGCTGGGCCGCCGCGCTCAGGCTGACCGCCTGGCGCGCCCCCTGGCTGCTCTTCTTGAGCAGGCCTTCCAGCGTGAACAGGCCGCGCAGCGAGGCGGCGCTCAGCAAGGCGGCGATCAGCAGGAACGCCACCAGCAGCAGTTGGCGGAAGGAATAGCGGTGCAGGCTGAACATGGGCGCGTGGGCGGAAGGGACGTGCGTGCCTGCCCGGGCAGCGCGGAGGGGGGTCAGTCGAAGACCGGCAGCACATCATCCCTCAAGGAGCCGCGCACGCGCTCGTAGTCGGGTACCACCGAACGGACCACCTCCCAGAAACGCGGGCTGTGGTTCATCTCGCGCAGGTGCGCCAGCTCGTGGGCCACCACGTAATCGATGGTGGGCAGCGCGAAATGGATGAGCCGCCAGTTGAGGCGGATGGAACCGTTGGCGCTGGCACTGCCCCAGCGGGTCTGTGCCGAGGACAGGCTCAGCCGGGTGTAGCGCACGCCCAGCCGCTGGGTGAAATGACGGCAGCGCTCCTCGAAGACCCGCCGGGCCTGGCGCTGCAGCCAGGCCTGCACGAGCTCGCGGATCTGCCCGGGAGCGGCGGTGTGGGGCAGGCCGATGTGCAAGGTGAGGCGCGGCACGCCCGGCAGCGCCGCGGCGTCGGTGTTCAGCACCGCGCTCCCCGGGGCGGCGCCGGCGCGGGCATCGAGCACCAGGATGACGGTCTCGCCGAGATAGGGAATGCCGGTGCCGTCGCGCCAATCGACCTTGGCGGCCTGCAGCCGCTGCAGGCGCTGCTGCTGCTCGCCGAGCTTGCGCAGGATCCAGTCGGCCTTGTCGCGCAGCGCGGACTCGATCTCCCCCAGGCCCACCCATTTGGGCGCGGACACGCTGAGGCCCTCGACCCCGACCACGAAACCGATGCTGCGGCGGCGTGCGCGCTTGAGCGCATAGGCCACGCGCTGTTCCTTCAGGAGGATCTCGCGCGCGGCCTGCGGATGACGGAACACGGCGGGTGCCGGGACGGCCGTGGCGGCCGGTTCAGGCGCGGCGGAGGCGCTCGCCTGCAACCCGGCCTCGCCCGGCAACGCCCAGGCCGGCATGGCCGGCGACGCGACCATGGCCTCCTCGAACAGCGAGAGCTGCGAGGGGCTGGGCCGCGGCGTCGTTTTGCTCATGACACCGAATTCTACGGCCCGCTGGCCCGGTAGGCCTCGGGATCGAGGCGCCGCATCTCGGTCTCGATCCAGTCCTCGACCTCGCGCATCAACTCCTCCGGGCTGCGTCCCGCCGACGGGATCGGCTTGCCGATGGACACGTCGATCACGCCCGGACGGATCAGGAAGGACTTGCGCGGCCAGCAGACGGCCGAGGTCACGGCGATGGGAACCACCGGCACCCCGGTGGTGACCGCCAGCTTGCTGCCGCCGTTCTTGTACGTGCCCTTGCCGCCGCGCGGCGCCCGCGTGCCCTCGGGGAACATGATCACCCAGCTGCCGTTGTCCATGTGGCGGCGCCCCTGTTCCGCCACCTTGGCCCAGGCCGAGGCGCGTTTCTCGCGGTCGATGTGGATCATGTCCATACGCGCCATGGCCCATCCGAAGAAGGGGATATAGAGCAGCTCGCGCTTGAACACATAGGCCAGCGGGCGCGGCATCAGGCTCGGAAAGGCGAAGGTTTCCCAGGTGGACTGGTGCTTGGGCAACAGGATCGCCGGCCCGTCGGGCAGGTTCTCCATGCCCTGCACCCGCGACTTCACGCCGCAGATCACACGGCAGCCGGCAATCGCCGTGCGCAGCCAGCCGGCGCACATCCAGTACACCGGCGCCCCACGGGTGAACATCGAGAACACCAGCACCGCCAAGCCCCAGGGCACGACGGTGACACACATCCACAGGACGAACAGCAGCGAGCGCAGGCCGTAGACGAAGTTGCGCATCAATCCAGCCTTCCCATTCCCGAGTCCCCTTTGCCGGTGCCACTGCGCACCAGGCGTTCCTGTCGAATCAGATATTCGGCGAATGCCGCCAGGTCGTCGTGTACCTGCGTGCCCGGCACGGCCTGCTGCACCTCGCCCTCTTCGGTGAGCCGGCCCTTGCCGGTGCGCACGAGGTGCGGGCGGCAGCCCACGGCCGCCCCGGCCTGCAGGTCGCGCAGCGAATCGCCGACCACCGGCACCGTGCTCAAGTCGACGTTGAAGCGTTCGCCGATCTGCACGAACAGGCCCGGCAGCGGCTTGCGGCAGTCGCAGGGTTCGTCCGGCGTGTGCGGGCAGAAGAAGACCGCGTCGATGCGCCCGCCGACCTTGGACAGCAAGGTGTTCATCTTGGTGTGCATGGCGTTCAGCGCCGCCATGTCGAACAGGCCGCGCCCGAGGCCGGACTGGTTGGTGGCGATGACGGTGTTCCAGCCGGCGTGGTTGAGCCGGGCGATGGCCTCCAGCGCACCGGGCAGCGGCACCCATTCGTCGGCCGACTTGACGTAGTCGTCACGGTCCTCGTTGATCGTGCCGTCGCGGTCGAGGATGATGAGGTTCATGCGGGACTCCAGACGACTAGCTCGCCAGCTTGGACAGGTCGGCCACGCGGTTCATGGTCCGGTGCAGGGTGTTGAGCAGGCCGAGCCGGTTGTCGCGCAGGGCCGGGTCGTCCGCATTCACCATCACCGAATCGAAGAACGCATCCACCGGCGCCTTGAGCGCGGCCAGCGCCTGCAGCGAGGCGCTGTAGTCGCCGCGCTCGAAGGCCGCGTCGGCGACCTGGCCGACCACCCCCAGCGCCTCGAACAAGGCCTGCTCCTGGGGTTCGACGAAGCCGTCCGCCCGCGGGGTCTTGCCCCAGGCCTGCTCGGACTTGTTGAGGATGTTGGTGACCCGCTTGTTGGCCGCGGCCAGGCTGTCGGCCTCGGGCAGGCCGGCGAAGGCCTTCACCGCGGCCAGGGCCTTGGGCACGTCGCTCAGGCGGCTGCCCTTGCGGCTCAGCACGGCGTCGACTTCCTGGGCCGAATACCCCTGGTCGCGCAGGCCGACCGCGAAGCGGTCGAACAGGAAGTCGACCACCGCGCCGACCGTCTGCGCCGGATCCTTGACCAGGCCGCCGAAGACGGCGACGGCGGAGGCGATCAGCGCCTGGATGTCCAGCGGCAGCTGGCGGTCGACCAGCATGCGCACCACGCCCAGGGCGTGGCGGCGCAGGGCGAACGGGTCCTTGTCGCCGGTCGGCACCTGGCCGATGCCGAACAGGCCGACCAGGGTCTCGAGCTTGTCGGCCAGCGCGACCACCAGCCCGACCGGGTTGCGCGGCAGGTCGTCGCCGGCGAAGCGCGGCTTGTAGTGGTCCTCGATGGCCGCGGCGATGTCCTCGCCCAGGCCGTCGGCCCGCGCGTAGTAGCCGCCCATGATGCCCTGCAGCTCGGGGAACTCGCCCACCATGTCGGTGAGCAGGTCGGCCTTGGCCAGCTTGGCGGCGCTGTCGGCCTGGGCCACCAGCCCAGCGTCGCCCAGCTGCCCGGCGATGCCGCGCGCGATGGCGCGCACCCGCTCGACACGTTCGCCCTGGGTGCCGAGCTTGCCGTGGTAGACCACCCGCGACAAGCCCTCGACACGCGACTCGAGGGTCTTCTTGCGGTCCTGGTCGAAAAAGAACTTGGCGTCGGCCAGGCGCGGGCGCACCACCCGCTCGTTGCCGCCGATCACCCGCGAGGGGTCGGCGGGCGCGATGTTGCTGACGATCAGGAACTTGTTGGTCAGCTTGCCGGCCGCGTCGAGCAGCGGGAAGTATTTCTGGTTGGCCTTCATCGTCAGGATGAGGCACTCCTGCGGCACCGCGAGGAATTCGCGCTCGAACTGGCACAGCAGCACGTTCGGGCGCTCGACCAGGGCGGTCACCTCGTCCAGCAGGTCCGGATCGTCGATCGGCACCAGCCCCTCCCTGGCGGCGGCGGCCTTGAGCTGGCGCGAGATCTCGGCATGCCGGGCGGCGAAGCTGGGCAGCACGGCGCCCTGCTCCTCGAGCTGGCGCGCATAGTGGTCGGCATCCAGCAGCATCACCGGATCCATCTGCGCCTCGAAGCGGTGGCCGCGCGTCTCGCGGCCGGCGCGCAGGCCGAGCGCCGTCACCTCGACCAGGTCGGCCCCGTGCAAGGCCACCAGGCCATGCGCCGGGCGCACGAAGTCGACGCTGGTCCAGCCGTCGGCCAGCTGGTACTGCATCACCTTGGGAATGGGCAGGCGGGCGATCGCCTCGTCCAGCGCCTTCTGCAGGCCGTCGGCCAGCAGCGCGCCCTTGACGACGCTGTCGACGAACAAGGCCTCGGCCTTGCCGTCCAGCTGGCGCTTGAGCGCCGGCACGGCGGACGCATCCAGGCCGAGTCCGGCGAGTTTCTTCAGCAGGGCCGGCGTGGGCCGGCCTTCGGCGTCCAGGCCCACGCTCACCGGCATCAGCTTGTGCGACACCGCCTTGTCGTCGGCCTGCCCACGGATGGCGCTGATGTGCGCGGCCAGGCGGCGCGGCGACGCGAAGGGCACGACCGCCGAATGGTCGGTGGCCAGGCCCTGGGCACGCAGGCTGTCGGCCAGGGCGCGGGCGAAGGACTCCCCGAGCTTCTTCAACGCCTTCGGCGGAAGCTCTTCGACGAACAGTTCAACCAGCAGGTTCTTGGTACTCATCAGTCGGCCTTCTTGGTCAATTGCGCCGTCACTTCGTCGGCCCAGGCCTTGGGCGCCATCGGAAAGCCCAGGCGGGCGCGGCTGTCGAGATACGACTTGGCGACCGTGCGCGCCAGGTTGCGGATGCGGCCGATGTAGGCCGCGCGCTCGGTGACGCTGATGGCGCCCCGGGCGTCGAGCAGGTTGAAGCTGTGCGCCGCCTTGAGCACCTGTTCGTAGGCCGGCAGCGCCAGCTGCGCCTGCATCAGGTGCTGGGCCTGCTTCTCGTGGGCAGCGAAGGCCGTCAGCAGGAACTCGACATCGCTGTGCTCGAAGTTGTAGGTGCTCTGCTCGACCTCGTTCTGGTGGTAGACGTCCCCATAGCTGAGGGTGTCGGTCCAGCGCAGGTCGTAGACGCTGTCCACGCCCTGTAGGTACATCGCCAGGCGCTCGAGCCCGTAGGTGATCTCGCCGGTGATGGGTTTGCAGTCGATGCCGCCGACCTGCTGGAAGTAGGTGAACTGGGTCACCTCCATGCCGTTGAGCCAGACCTCCCAGCCCAGCCCCCAGGCGCCCAGGGTCGGGTTCTCCCAGTCGTCCTCGACGAAACGGATGTCGTTGGCCTTCAGGTCGAAGCCCAGGGCCTCCAGCGAGCCGAGGTAGAGCTGGAGGATGTCGGCCGGTGCCGGTTTCAGCACGACCTGGTACTGGTAGTAGTGCTGCAGGCGGTTCGGGTTCTGGCCGTAGCGCCCGTCCTTCGGGCGGCGGCTCGGCTGCACGTAGGCGGCCTTCCAGGGCTCGGGACCGAGCGCGCGCAGGAAGGTGGCCGTGTGGCTGGTGCCGGCGCCGACTTCCATGTCGTAGGGTTGCAGCAGGGCGCAGCCCTGGCCGTCCCAGTAGTCTTGCAGGCGCAGGATGATTTGCTGGAAAGTCAGCATGATGTGGTGGTCGGCGGGAAAAGCCGCGATTTTACGGGGCGGCGGCGCTCTGCGGCGCCGGGGTCCCGGGCTATTCTTCTCTGCGGCGCAGCGGCAACACCAGCAGCAGGGGCACCAGGCCGGCGATCCACAGCGGCCACAGGCCGTAGCGGGAGGCCCACGAGGCGAAGGGCGTGAGGCCGACGCGGCCCTGCACCGAGGCCTCGAGCACCCCCTGCGTCAGCGGCGGCAGCGAGTGCGTGACCCGCCCGGTATGGTCGATGACCGCGGTGGTGCCGGTGTTGGTGGCCCGCACCATGGGGCGCTCGAATTCCAGGCTGCGCATGCGCGAGATGTGCAGGTGCTGCGGCAGGGCGGTGGTCTCGCCGAACCAGCCGATGTTGGTCAGGTTGGCGAAGATGGTGGGGGCCACCGGCTCGTCCGCGAAACGCGCGGCCAGCTCTTCGCCGAACAAGTCCTCGTAGCAGATGTTGGGGGCCACGCGCTCGCCCTTGACGGCGAAGGACGAGGCCGCGAGCGGCCCGCGGCTGAAGTCGCCGAGGGGGATGTTCATCAGGTTGGTGAACCAGCGGAAACCCGCCGGGATGAATTCGCCGAAGGGCACCAGGTGGTGCTTGTCGTAGCGGTAGAAGCCGTCGGCCGCGCGCACGGTGTCGCGCGAGATGCCGACCGCCGAATTGGTATAGCCGCGCTCGAAGCTGCCCAGCGGGCGGCCGAACAAGGCCGCGTTCGGGCCGCGCTGGAAGTGCCGCAGCAAGGGCGTCCAGTAGGACTCGGGCAGCTGGTCGGGCAGCAGGGGCACCACCGTCTCGGGCGCGATGACCAGGTCCGCGCGGGACGCCAGCAGGCGCGACGAGGCCCAGTCCAGCGCCTCGGGCAGGTAGGCCGTGGAGAACTTTTCGTTCTGCGGCACATTGGTCTGCAGCAGGCTCAGCTGCAGCGTGCCGCTGGCGAGCGTGAAGGGCTTGGGCTTGACCATGCCCAGCCCGGCCAGCACCACCGTGCAGACGATCAGGCCCACGAGCCCGCCGGCCGCGCCCTGCCCCGGAACCCGCAGGCCCGTGACCACGATCGCCACCAGCAGCGCACCGGCCGCGCCGATGCCGTAGACCCCCACCCAGGGCGCCAGGGTGGCGAGCGGGCTGTCGACATGCGCATAACCCGCTGCCGCCCAGGGGAACCCGGTGAAGATCACGCCGCGCGCCAGCTCGGCGAGCAGCCAGCAGCCGGCGAACAGCAGGCTGTCGAAGACCACGAGGTTGCGGCGGAACCTGGCGAACAAGGCCATGGCCGCCGAGAGGTAGAGCGACAGGAACGCGCTCAGGGCCAGCACGGCGGCGACCGACAGCACCGCCGACAGCCCGCCGTAGCGATGCATGCTGATGAACAGCCACCACACGCCGGCGCCCAGCCAGGCGGTGCCGAAGGCCAGCCCGAGGAGGGCGGCCCGGCCGGGAGCTGCCCGGCTGACCCGCCAGGCCAGGCCGCCCAGGCAGACCAGTTGCAGCCACCACACCTGGGGAAAGGCGCTCGGCAGGCTGTGCGTCGCGCCCAGCACCAGGGCCAGCAGCACGTCGAAGCCCAGCAGCACGCGGTCGGTGCCCGTGCCCTTGCGCCGCCCGGTCTTTTTCTTCCTGGGCGCGGGCGGGGCCGGCTCTTTCACGGCCGGCGGGGAGGTCTTGACGTTGGAGGAAGGGGTTGTGTCACGCACCGTCGGTTCCCAGGGCCATTTCAGCATTGCGGGTGACCTTGAACCAGCGGACGGCGCCGCCCCGGGTCAACATCACCGAAAAAACCAGGCCGCCGATCGCGACCGACTCGCCCCGGCGGGGCACGCGGCCGAGCTCCTGGGCCACGAGGCCGCCGATGGTATCGAACTCATCGAGCGGGAAATGCACGCCGAAAGCCTGGTTGACGCCGGCGATCTCGGTATCGCCCGCCACCCGGTGGCTGCCGTCGGCCAGGGTATAGATGCCGGACTCGCCGTCCTTGTCGTCGAACTCGTCCTCGATCTCGCCGACGATCTCCTCGAGCACATCCTCGATCGTGATCAGGCCGGCGATGTTGCCGAACTCGTCGACCACCATCGCCAGGTGGTTGCGGTTGGCCCGGAAGTCGCGCAGCAGCTCGTTGAGCCCCTTGGACTCGGGCACGAAGACCGCCGGGCGCAGCAGGGTGCGCAGGTTCAGCTCGGGCGCCCGCTGCAGCTTGAGCAGGTCCTTGGCCATCAGGGTGCCGATGATGTTCTCGCGCTGCCCCTCGAACACCGGGAAACGCGAATGGCCGGTGTCGATCACCACCCAGAGCAGTTCGTCGTAGGGCGCCTCGATGTCGAGCAGGTCCATGCGCGGAGCGGCTACCATGGCGTCTCCCGCCGTCAGGTCGGCCATGCGGATGACGCCTTCGAGCATCATGCGAGACTCGGGGGCGATCAGCTCGCGGTGTTCGGCGTCGGCCAGGGTTTCGATGAGTTCGTCGCGCGAATCGACGCCCGGGGAGACGAATTCGACCAAACGCTCGAACAAGCTGCGCTTGTCGGCATGAGGGGAATGACGGTCAGTACCTTTCGGGGAACGACTCGGGTGAGGGTCTGCCATCGCACCAGGCGGGTAGTTTGAATCCTAAAAGCTTAACAGCAGTAGGCTCAAGCCGGTCCGGGCCGGCTTGACACTTCTGGCAGCATCGACAAAAGTAGTTCGTTCGAATCCGGTCGTTTTTCCATGGCGGCCCCCATCACAACAGGTATCCCATGAGTCTCATTCCCGCCACCATCCTCACCGGTTTTCTCGGTTCCGGCAAGACCACGCTGCTCAAGCGCGTGCTCACCGAGGCCCACGGGCAGAAAATCGCGGTCATCGAAAACGAGTTCGGCGACGAGAACATCGACAACGACATCCTGGTGCAGGACACGCGCGAGCAGATCATCCAGCTGAACAACGGCTGCGTCTGCTGCACCATCCGCGAGGACCTGCGCGGCACCCTGAGCGAGCTGGCCGACAAGCGCCGCAAGGGCGAACTCCAGTTCGACCGCGTGGTCATCGAGACCACCGGCCTGGCCGATCCGGGCCCGGTGGCGCAGACCTTCTTCATGGACGACGAGATCGCCGAGAACTACCTGCTCGACTCGGTGCTGACCCTGGTCGATGCCAAGCATGGCCAGGACCAGCTCGACAGCCGCCAGGAAGCCCGGCTGCAGATCGGCTTCGCCGACCAGATCTTCATCAGCAAGTCGGACCTGGTCGACGCGCAGGCCCTGGACGCCCTGACGCACCGCATCAAGCACATGAACCCGCGGGCCCCGATCCAGAAAGTGCATTTCGGCGAAGTGCCGATCGCCCAGGTCTTCGACCTCAAGGGCTTCAACCTGAACGCCAAGCTGGAGATCGACCCCGATTTCCTCAAGGCCCAGGACCACGGGCACCATCACCACCACGACCACGACCACGACCACGAACACGGCGAGCACTGCGACCATCCGTCGCACCATGCCCACGACGACGACGTCAAATCCTTCGTGTTCCGCGCCGAGCGCCCCTTCAACCCGGCCAAGCTGGAGGATTTCCTGGGCGCCATCGTGCAGGTGTACGGGCCGCGCATGCTGCGCTACAAGGGCGTGCTCTATATGAAGGGCAGCGACCGCAAGGTGATTTTCCAGGGTGTACACCAAATGATGGGGAGCGACTTGGGCCCAATTTGGGCCAAAGGCGAGAAAAAAACCAGCAAAATGGTATTCATCGGGATCCAGCTGCCAGCGGACATCTTCCTGCAGGGCCTAGAGCAGTGCCTCGTTTGACGCTTCTTTGAAGGGCCGTGTGGAAAGGGGCACAACTGGCTACAATCCGCGGCGCCCGATAGTGCATGCTTATCCCACAAGCGGGTATAACAGCCGTTGCGAGGAGATTCCAGTGAGCAAGACCCCGGTCCAGCGAACAAGCCCTACCAAGCCAGCGGCCACGAAGGCGGCCACGGCATCGGCAAGACCTTCCGCCAGTGCGAAGCCGGCCTCCAAGCCGGCGTCCAAGTCGGCAGGCGGATCCGCGCATTCACCCGCAGCGAAGACAGTCGCCAAGACGACCGCCCAGAGCACTGCGAAGCCAGCCCTCCAACCAGCCGTCAAATCAGTGCCCACCAAACCTGCCCCACCGCCTGCCCCCGCTCCGGCCAAGGCCGTCAAGACCACTGCGCCGGCTCCTGCTCCGGCTCCGGCCCCGGACGAGGCCGCCGCTTCCGCGGCCAAGGCGGCCAAGGCCGTGCAGCCCCGCCAGTCCGCCGCCGCCCGGGCATCCGCCGCGGCCTCCTCGCCGCCCCCCGTTCCACCCGCCACCTCCCGTTTCGCCGACCGCTTCGCGCCACCCCGGCCTCCTACCCGACAGATGAACTCTCTCTTGATCGACATCACCAAAACCGCGCACAAGGCGGATCCCAAACTCGCCAACGCCTGGAAAACCAAACCCGGCCGTGAGCTGACCGAGTCCGAAGTGCTCGCGATGCCCGAAAGCGAGTACATGAATGAAAAGCAGATCGAATTCTTCCGCGCCAAGCTGCAGGCCCTGAAGGACGACCTGCTCAGCAACGCCGGCGAAACCACCGAGCACCTGCGCGAAGACACCTCCATCGTCCCCGATCCGGCCGACCGCGCCACCATCGAGGAAGAGCACGCCCTCGAGCTGCGCACCCGTGACCGCGAACGCAAGCTGCTCAAGAAGATTTCCCAGTCGCTCGGCCGCCTCGAGACGGGCGAATACGGCTTCTGCGACGAGACCGGCGAGCCCATCGGCCTGGGCCGCCTGATCGCGCGCCCGACCGCTACACTGTCACTGGAAGCCCAGCAACGGCGAGAGCTGAAACAGAAGATGTTCGGCGACTGAACGTCGCACCTCACGACCTCACCGACATGGCGGACCCGAAAGACAGCAGCAGCTTTTTCCGAAAGGTGGTCAAGTTCGTGGCGAATCCCGCCACCGACTGGGCCCAGCTCGGATCGACTTCCGAAGAAGCCCGCGAAAGCGAGTACGCCAAGTCGGAACTGAAAGCGATGATCGAGCGCAAGCGGCGCAACGATTTCGTGCGCAAGCGCGAGTTCGACATGCTCCGCAAGGTGCGCCGCGAGGGCCTCACCAGCGAACAGCTCGCCACGCTGGGCGGTTCGTCGCGCCTCGACGATTCGGAAGCCCGCATGCCCGAGAGCGGCGCCAAGCCGTACAGCGGCGTCAAGGCCAAGATCGACGAGATCGAGCAACAGATGGTCGGCGACGGCCTGGCCTCGCCCTCGCGCCGCACGCCGGCCTTCTACGACGCCCCGACCCAGCCCGCCGCCATGGGCTATGCCTCGACGGTGCCCGACGCCGGAGGCGCGGCGCCGGTCGCGGCACGGCCCAACGGCGCGGCGCCGCCCGTGGCCGCGGCCGCAGCCGCGGTGATGAGCCCCGGCCTGTCGCCGCTCAGTGACGGCGCCGAGGCCTCGGCCCTGGCTCGGCCGTTCGCCGCCGAGGCAAGCGAGATCGAGCACGACCCCGACCTCGACGAGGCCGTGATCGCCTTCGCCAATGCCGACTTCGAGCTGTGCGAGGAGTCCCTGTCCAACCTGACGGCCGCCGGCGGGCCGCGGGCCCAGCACGCCGAGACCTGGCTGGCGCTGTTCGACCTGTACCGGGCCATCGGCCAGCAGCAGAAGTTCGAGAGCCTGGCCCTAGACTACGCCCAGCAATTCGGCTGGTCGGCCCCGCAGTGGTTCTCGATGCCCAAGCTGATGGCCGAGGCCGCCGCCAACGAAGAAAAACGCCCGAGTTCCCGCGTGGACGGCCAGGTCGGCTGGGTCAGCCCGGCCTCCATCGACGCCGACGTCGTCGCCCAGCTGCGTTCGCAGACCCTGCAGATGCCGCTGCCCTGGGTCTTCGACTGGAGCGCGTTGCAAAACATCGAGGCCGAGGGCTGCGCCCGCCTGAGCGAGTTGTTCCGCAGCTGGATGCCGCAGTCGATCGACATGCGCTGGCTGGGCGGGGAGCGCCTGCTCCAGGTGCTCTCCGAAGCCGCCCCCACCGGGGTGCGCGACGCCGACCCGGTCTTCTGGCAGCTGCGCCTGGACGCGCTGCGGCTGGCCAACCGGCCCGACCAGTTCGACGAAGCCGCCATCGACTACTGTGTCACCTACGAGGTGTCGCCGCCGTCGTGGGAGCCCGCCACCTGCAAGGTGCGCATCAGCGGCTCCAACCTCAGCACCCAGTCGCCGCCGATGTCCCTCATCAGCGACGTCTCCACCAGCTTCCAGGAGTCGCAGCTCATCGACGAGCCGGGGGTGGTGCAGGTGGCCGGCGTCGAGCTGTCCGGCCAGCTGGTCGGCGACATCAGCACGACGCTGACCAAGATGAACAGCGAGCTGGGCTCGTCCACCATCGTCAACGTCTCCTGCGCACGGCTGATCCGCGTCGACTTCATCGCCGCCGGCGACCTGCTGAACTGGGTGCTGGCACGCCGCGCCGAGAACCGCTCGATCAGTTTTTCCGATTCCCACCGGCTGGTGGCCCTGTTCTTCGGCGCCATGGGCATCAACGAACACGCCAAGGTGAAGGTGCGCATCGTCTGATGCCGCGGCCGGCCCAGGGCAGCCCCAGGCGGCCGCGCCGCCCCGGAAACGCGCCGATGCTGCAATGCGTCAGAATGAGGGCCACTCCCTGACTTGAATCGGCGCTTCGCGCCGTCATATCCTTTCCCATGGAAAACTATCACGGCACGACCATCCTCAGCGTGCGCCGGGGCAATCTCGTGGCCTTGGGCGGCGACGGCCAGGTCACGCTCGGCAACATCGTCGTCAAGGCCACGGCGCGCAAGGTCCGCAAACTGCACCGCGACCAGGTCCTGGCAGGTTTTGCCGGCGCCACCGCCGACGCCTTCACCTTGTTCGAACGCTTCGAGGCCAAGCTCGAGAAACACCAGGGCCACCTGGTACGGGCGGCCATCGAACTGACCAAGGACTGGCGCACCGACCGGGTGCTGCGCCGCCTGGAAGCCATGCTGGCCGTGGCCGACCGCGAGGCCTCGCTCATCATCACCGGCAACGGCGACGTGCTCGAGCCCGAACACGGCATCGTGGCCATCGGCTCCGGCGGTGCCTATGCCCAGGCCTCGGCACGGGCCCTGCTGCAACACACCGAGCTGTCGCCCCAGGACATCGTCAAGCGCTCTCTCGAGATCGCCGGCGAACTCTGCATCTACACCAACCAGAACCACACCATCGAGGTCCTGGGCAACGAAGCGCCCCCCTCCACGACGGCCTGAACGCCGCACGCGCAGCCGCCACGCGGCCCGGCCGGCGCCCCGCCCTTTCCACCCCTTGCTCACCGCACCCCACACCATGTCCATGACGCCGCAGGAAATCGTCTCCGAGCTGGACCGCCATATCGTCGGCCAGACCGCTGCCAAGCGCGCGGTCGCCATCGCCTTGCGCAACCGCTGGCGGCGCCAGCAGGTCGAAGAAGGCCTGCGAGCCGAGATCACCCCCAAGAACATCCTGATGATCGGCCCCACCGGCGTGGGCAAGACCGAGATCGCCCGCCGCCTGGCCAAGCTCGCCGACGCGCCCTTCATCAAGGTCGAGGCCACGAAGTTCACCGAGGTGGGCTACGTCGGCAAGGATGTCGACTCCATCATCCGCGATCTGGTCGAGATCGCCGTGAAACAGGAGCGTGAGGCCCAGATGCGCCGGCAGCGGCTGCGCGCCGAGGACGCGGCGGAAGACCGGGTGCTGGACATCCTCGTGCCCCCGCCGCGCTCGGGCGGCAGCGATTTCGGCCTCAGCCCCGGCCCGACCGAGGCACCGGCCGAGAACACCGCCCGCCAGGTGATGCGCAAGCGGCTGCGCGAAGGCGCGCTGGCGGACAAGGAGATCGAGATCGACCTGGTCGACCCCAAGCCGCCGCTGGAGATCATGGGCCCCCCGGGCATGGACGAGATGGCCGAACAGCTCAAGGGCATGTTCGCCAACATGACCCCCGCCAAGCGCAAGACCCGCAAGCTCAAGATCGCCGAGGCGCTGAAGCTGCTGGTCGAGGAAGAAGCCGCCAAGCTGGTGAACGAGGACGAACTGCGCAGCGCCGCCCTGGCCAACACCGAACACAACGGCATCGTGTTCCTCGACGAGATCGACAAGGTCGCCTCGCGCAGCGAAAGCGGTGGCCCGGATGTCTCGCGCCAGGGCGTGCAGCGCGACCTGCTGCCGCTGGTCGAAGGCACCACGGTCAACACCAAGTACGGCATGGTCAAGACCGACCACATCCTCTTCATCGCCTCCGGGGCCTTCCACCTCAGCAAACCCAGCGACCTGATTCCCGAGCTGCAGGGGCGTTTCCCGATCCGGGTGGAACTGGGCTCGCTGAGCGTGGACGATTTCGAGGCCATCCTCACCCAGACCCATGCCAACCTGGTGCGACAGTACCAGGCCTTGCTGGCGACCGAAGGCGTGACCCTGGAACTCGCCCCCGACGGCATCCGCCGGCTGGCGCAGATCGCCTTCGAGGTGAACGAGCGCACCGAGAACATCGGCGCCCGCCGCCTGGCGACGGTGATGGAGCGCTTGCTGGACGACATCAGCTTCGATGCGCCCAGGATGAGCGGCAGCACCCTGTCCATCGGCGCGGCCGAGGTCGACAAGAAGCTCAGCGAGCTGTCCAGGAACGACGACCTGTCGCGGTACATCCTCTAGGGTCCCTCCACACGGCGGGTGCTCGCGGCCGAGGGGGCGCCACGGCCGGCTCGCACCCCGATGTCGGCTTTCCGCCATGAGAAAACTGTTCCTCCTGCTCCTCGGCTGGTTCGCGCTGGCCGCGGGCCACGCAGCCGACCCGCGCTTCACCGTCGTCAGCGTCGATCCGCGCGAGCAAGGCCTGGCCTTGTTCCTGCACGATGACAAGGGCAGGCCGTTCAACGGATTCCAGGCGCTGGAGGCCTGGCTGAAGTCGAAGAACCAGCGCCTGCGCTTCGCGATGAACGCCGGCATGTTCCATGCCGATTTCTCGCCTGTGGGGCTGCTCGTGATCGAAGGCCGCGAAGAGGCACCGCTCAACACCGACAGCGGCTACGGCAACTTCTTCCTCAAGCCCAACGGGGTCTTTTTCGTCACCGCGGCCGGCCCGCGGGTGGTCGAATCGTCCGAGTACCCGAAATGGGCAAAAGATGTCGTCCTGGCCACGCAGTCGGGCCCGCTGCTGGTCCGCCACGGGGTCATCCATCCGGCCTTCAGGGCGGATTCCAAATCGCGCCTGATACGCAATGGCGTGGGGGCCTGCGGCGGCAAGGCCTTGTTCGTCATCAGCGAAGAGCCGGTGAACTTCCATGAGTTCGCCTCGTTCTTCCGCGACGGTCTGCGGTGCGCGGATGCGCTCTATCTCGACGGCACGGTGTCCAGCCTGTACTCGGCCGAGTTGGGCAGGAACGATGCCAGGGCCAGGCTGGGCCCCATCCTGGCCGTGGTCGACTGACGCGCGCCCGGCCGCCGCCCCGGTCAAGCCGGCCGATACAGCACGTCCGAGCGCAGCACGTACTTGACCCCTGCGTCCACCGCCGCGCCCTCGTGCCAGGTGTCGTGGATGAAAAGCAAGGCCGAGCCGGTCTTCGGCAGCACCCTGAAATCCCGGAATCCGGTGTCTCCGCCGGTGAAGCCGTCGTTCAGGTACACGAGCAGGGTGAGCTGGCTGCTCAGGCCGTCTTCGTGCCAGGGGCCGTCCTTGTGCATCTTGAAGCGCTGGCCGGGCGAATACTTGTAGAAGCGCAGGTCTTTCGGCAAGCCGACGGGAACCTGGCCGTCCACGGCCGGCAGGCCCACGCAGGACAGGCGCCGCCAGACGAGCGAGACCCAGTGCCCGGACTCGACCAACACCCGTTCGTTGTTCCGCACCAGCGGCATCGGCTTCTGGCCGCCGGCGGTCCGTACCCCGGCGGAGGCGAAACCGCGGCTTTCGGCCAATGCGATCAGTTGCTCGCATTCCTCCTGTTCGAGGAGCCCATCGATGGAGAAAGCCCTGCTGGAATGCGCTGTGAGGAGCATGGTCGTGGTGGATGAAAACGGGAAGGATCGCGCCGACCGCAAGCCGAGGACCGGGCCGGTGCCTGGCTTACGCCGCCTCCACCTCCAGAAGATCGTCCGGGTAGCGCCGGATGTTCTGGAGCGAGGGCCGCAGCAGTGCCGCCAGGCTGGGAGCCACATGGTCGATGCGGTCCGGATCGTGTGAAAAAGCGATGATCTGTCCCGGTTGCCCGGGGGCCGCCGGCGTGTAGTCCTGGATCAGCAGCAGGCTCGCGCCGCCGAAACCCGCGAAAGGCAACCACCCGTCGTGGAACCACCCGGGCCGGATGCGCGGATCGCGGGGCCGAGGCTCGTCGTAGGAGGCGTACCGCGGGCATCGCGCGGCCATGCCGGCTCGTTCCTGCAGGGCCTGCGCCACGGAGAACAAGCTGTAGCCGGTGAGGAAGCCGGGCCTGGAAAAGACGGTTTCCCAGTCCCTTCCGCCATTGGCGAATTGCCACACCCCTCGCAGCTCCGCCGCCAACGGGAACCCGAGCCGGCGCTCGGCCGCATCCAGCGTGGCCGCACCGGCCCCGCGCTTCAGATGGAGCCGCCCGCCCTGCTCGGAATACAAGGCGGACAGCTTGGCGATGTAGTCCGGGAATTTCATCCTGTGTGCGGAGTATTGTGTCGGCGCCCCTCGGCACGAGGCCGCTGCGGGATGGCAACCGACGACATGAGGATCATGGCTGGCGCCCGTCCTCCAGGGCGAGCAGGCCGTCGAAGATGAGCCGCTCGATGGTCTCGAACTGGAGATCGGTGATGGCGGAGAGCTTGGGGGCCGCACCGCCGCTCATGTACAGCGCCGGCTCCTGGCCGCTGCGTTCGCGCAGCTTGCGGTACATGCGCTCGACCGCGCCGGCCATGGCGCTCGAGCCTCCGCTCATCAGCGCATCGCTGGTGTTGGTGGGAAAGTCGACGATCTCGCCGGTCGGCACCTTCAACCCGGCGGTGCTCATTTCGAGCGCACGCTGCATGACACCGAACCCGGGCAGGATCAGGCCGCCCAGGAAATGGCCCTGGGCATCGAGTGCGTCGACGGTGACGGCGGTGCCGACCATGACGACCAGCACCGGCCGCGGGGCGCCGCGCGCACGCACGCGCTGCCAGGCGCCGATCAACGCGACCCAGCGGTCGCTGCCCAGCCGGCCGGGGTGGTCGTAGCCGTTGACGACCCCGGCCGCCCGGGGACCGGGCACCACCCAGCGCGGATCGATGTCCCACAGCTCGAGCTGTTCCTCGACTCGGCGCTTGATGCCCTCGCCCGCCACCACGCAGCCCAGCATGCTGGCCGGCGGGGCGAGCGATTTCCATTCGGTATCGGCCAGGCTGTCGATGGTTTCAAGAAACACCGCGCCCTGCGCGATCAGCGCCGCCCCGGGACGAGGCGCCGCGTACTGGGCCCATTTGAGCCGGGTGTTGCCGATATCGATGGCCAGAAAACTCATGCGTACGGCAAGCTCCGATCAGGATACCGGTTGGGTCGACAACAACTCTCGCACACGTGACATCGTCTGCGAAGCCCACAGCCCCTTGAAGGGCTTGGAGATGCGCAACTCTACCTCTTCCAGCAGGTCCTCGAGTTCGATGCGGCTGGTGGCACGGCGCAGGCGCAGCAAGGTGAGCGCCCCCGTCACCGGCGCTTCGGCGCGTACCGCGCGCATCAGGATGCCGCGGGCCTCTTCGAAGGCCTCGTCCAGGCCGTCCTCGCGCACCAGCGAATCGAGCGCGGCCATGTCGGACCCGGCGGGGTTCTCGTTGAGGTACACATCGTTCAGGCTGGACTCGAATTGCAGGCTGAGCGATGGCGGCAGCACGCTGAGCACCGAGTCGGGATCGGAAGGTGCCGTCAGCGGCGGGGCCTCGGCCACGGCCTCGTCCAGCGGCACGGGCTGGCTGGGCGCGGGCTCCGCCGGCGCGGCGGCGTAGGAGATCATGCCCAGCTCGACCAGCTCGTCGAAGCAGCTCCCGGGCGAACCGGCCTGCGATGCCATCCGGCGCACCTCCTCTTCGCTGCGCCGGCCGTCGACCAGCAGCAGCATCGTGCGATGCCGCTGGCTGAGCTTGCGCTGGCGGCTGCCAAGCTCAACCACCGCCTCGGGCGTCTTCACGGGAACGTTCAACCTGGACAAGCGATACTCCTCATGCCTGGACGGCCCAAGACCCCCTGCCGCCTGTACCCCGGGATTGTGCCGCCAATCACCGGCCGCGATGCCCCCCCGAGCGGGCGTGCGCACGCCCCGCGAATGGGTGGGGCCCCGGGCTGGACAACGAGTTCGTCGGCGCAAGGCCCGGCCCGCGGCGAGCCTGGAACACGGCACTTGGCGCGCCCGCAGACCTCGCGGAAGGTGTGCGCCTACCGCCGGCCGCGCCCGCCTCGACTCAATACAGATACCAGGCGTAGCGGTAGTCGAGCGCGGTGGGGTAGCCGTCCGGGCCGAGCGGTGCCTCATCGTCACCGAAATACAAGGTATCGCCCAGGCGCAGCAGCAGATCGGGGAAGTCGGTGTTGCTTTGCACGGCGGCGAAGGAGTCGACCGCCAGCGAGGTCCCCGGGTACAACACCTCGATCGTCGTGCCGGACGACGTCAGCCGGACACTGCCGCTCGCACGCACCGGATCGCCGAAGGTGGACATCAGCACTTTCTGTGCAGCCACGGCACCGCGGCCATCCGGTCCGGCCACCGTCTTGGTGCCCCGTCCGGACAGCTCCGCGGTCAGGTAGGTCACGCTGGCGAAGGCGCCACCGCGACAATTGCCGCCCAGGAAATAGTCGACGCTGCTGGTGGAGCTGACCCCGTCGATGTCGATGTACGAGCGCGCCGAGACCGGAAGATCGCCGCCTTGCACGGCGTAGCAAGACACCTCGTAGCGGCCGTCCAGTCCGAGGGACGGCCCGGGATCGACCACGCCGTCGTCGCCGCCCCCGCCGCAAGCGGCCAAGGCCGCAGTCATCGCCAGTGCGGCCACCCGGGCCAGGTAGTTGCTCATGAGACGCTCCCTGTTGTTGTTCGTTGGAGGCGGCGGGCGCAGACCCGTTCGCCAAAGACTGCCAACGCCCGAGCAAGACGCTGTGTTGACAACAACACGGCGACGCAGCGGCTTAAACTTTGCGCAGACCTGCCACAAGGAGCCATCATGGGAGCGACCAACGACCGCCACGTGACCCTGTTCCATGCCCCCAACACCCGCTCGGTGGGCACGCGCATCCTGCTCGAGGAACTCGGCGCCGATCACCACGTGCACGTGCTGAACATGAAATCGAACGAACAGCGCGGGGCGCGCTACATGGCCGTGAACCCGATGGGCAAGGTACCGGCCATCCAGCATGGCGAGGCGCTGGTCACCGAACAACCTGCCATCTTCATCTACCTGGCCGACCTGTACCCCGAGGCCGGGCTGGCCCCGGGGCTGGGCGATCCGCAACGCGGCCCCTACTTGCGCTGGATGGTGTTCTACGGGTCGTGCTTCGAACCCGCCGTGGTCGACCGGGCCCTCAAGCGCGAACCCGCCCCCCTGGCGACCTCGCCCTACGGCGACTTCGACACCATGCTCGACACCCTGCGCCAGCAGCTCCAGAAGGGGCCGTACCTGCTGGGGGAAGCCTTCACCGCCGCCGACGTGCTCTGGGGCACCGGGCTCGCCTGGGCCACGCGCTTCCAGTTGGTCCCCCTGCTGCCCGAGATCAAGGCCTACATCGACCGTGTCAGCGGGCGACCGGCCGTCGCCCTGGTCAGGGAAAAAGACGCCCTGCTGGCCGCGGCACAGAGCTAGGGCCTGTTCAGCTGCCGGGAGCCGGTCTCGCCCCTGGTGCGTGCAAGACCAGGTCGCTCTCGGGCACGGCCACGCAAGGCAGGATGAACCCCTGCTGCTTTTCCTCGGCGCTCAGTCCGGGCCAGTCGATCAGGTAACCGACGCGGCCGCTTGCCAGCGAACACAGGCAGCTGCGGCAGGTGCCGTTGCGGCACGAACTGGGCAGGACGACACCCGCGAGCCGGGCGGAGGTCAGCAGCGCGGTGCCGGCCGGCGCGTCGAAGCACAGGCCGCTCGGCTGCACCACCGCCCTGAACATCGATGCCGTAGGTGTGACGGGTTGAGGATTCATGCCGGCATCTTGCCAGCAAGACCGGGCGCATCGCCCTCATAATGATTTTCCGCTGCGGCCACGGCCTGTCTGAATCAACCCCGGCGCCCCATGTCGATCATTTTCATCCGCCACGGCGAAACGCTGCTGAATGTGGCACGCACCCTGCAACCCTGGGACACACCCCTGAGTCCCCGCGGACTGGCCCAGGCACAGGCCGTGGCGCAGCGCCTGGCAGGGCTCGAGATCGCGGCCATCACCAGCAGCCACCTGCCCCGCGCCCGCATGACGGCCGAGGCGATCTCGCGCGCCTCGGGCCTGCCCGTCGACATCGACGAGCAGCTGCAGGAGCGCAACTTCGGTGAACTGCGCGGACGTCCTTACGACAGCCTGGGTTTCGACCCGCTGCAAATGGCCGAAGCCCCGCCGGGCGGCGAATCGGCCAGCGAGTTCCAGCAGCGCGTGGCCGCTGTCTTCGCCCGCCTGGTGGAACGCCACCGGACGCTGGCCGGGCATCTGGTGGTGGTCACCCATGGGCTGCTCATCCACGCCCTGCTGAGGAATCAGGTTCGTCCGGGCCGGCAGCACACCCTGCCCGAGCGGCTGGGCAACACCTCGGTCACCGCCGTCTGCGGCGACGCGCCGCACGAGGTGGAGCTGCTCGACTGCAGCCTGCACCTCGAAGAGTTCGCCGCGGACCCTCCGCTGGGCCTGTCCGGCGCCTGAGCCGGGGCCCCCCGGCACCTCAGCCGGCCGGAGGTTTCCATCCCAGGCCATCGAGCAGCCCCATGGCGGCCGCCGGGGCGTTTTCCTTCGCCCCGTTGATGAAAAACACGAACACGTCGCGCGGCCCGGCGCGGGCCGCCGTGTCCTCGACCCGCGGCAGGCCCGGGGGCTGGCCGCCCTCCGCCCAGGTGCGGGCCGCCTCGGCCCAGCGCTTCAGCGCTGCCCGGCCGTATCCGGTGGGCAGCTCGGGCTGCGAGCGCATCAGGCGGGCGTAGACGAAATCGCCGGTGAGGTCGGCAAAGGACGGGTAGTCCTCGGAGTCGGTGAACACCGTCGCCACCCGGTGCCTGCGCGCCATCTTCAGATAGGCCGGGTGCATGAAGCTGGGATGGCGTACGTCGAGGACATGGTGCAAGGCCAGACCATCGACGCTTTGCGGCAACAGCGACAGAAAGGCCTCGACATCGTCGGCCTCGAAGGCCTTGGTGGGAGCGAGCTGCCAGACGATCGGACCGAGCTTGCGGCCGAGTTCGGCCAGCCCGCTGCCGAGGAATCGCTCGATGGCCTCGCCCGCCCCGGCCAGCTCGCGCCGGTTGGTGGCGTAGCGCGAGGCTTTCAGCGAAAAGACGAAATCGTCGGGCGTCTCATCCCGCCATTTGGCAAAGGTGGCCGGCTTCTGCAAGCCGTAGTACGTGCCGTTGATCTCGATGGCCGAGACCTGCCGGCTGGCATGCGACAACTCCTTGCCCTGCGCCAGGCCCTGGGGATAGAAACGCCCGCGCCAGGGCTCGTAGGTCCAACCGCCTATGCCCACGCGGATGCGCTGGCCTGTCGTCATCGAAGAAGCTCCTGTCATGGGCCCGGAACGATGGGCCGCCCGTGATGCGCCGGGACCGCAGCGGCCGGGCTGTCGACGGAGCCCGCAGCGAACGCAAACCCACGCCGCGCCGGCTCAGATGCGGCGCAGGCGGCCGCCCCCGGTGTCGATGCGGTCGCCGACGCCCAGGCCGTCGAGCGACTCGAGACGGATGGTGCGGACCTCTCCATTGTCGAGCCGGACATGCACATCGTAGCCGACCACCTTGGCGGCGGCCCGCGCCCTCTCGATCCGGTGGCCGGCCACCGCACCGCCCAGGGCGCCGGGCGCGGTCGCCGCCGTCTTGCCGTCGCCGAGCGGGTGGCCGATCACCCCTCCCGCCGCTGCGCCCGACAACGCGCCGGCACCGGTGGGCCGGAGCTCTTCGGTGACCGGGTCGATGCCACGCACCCGACCCAGATGGGAACCGGGCGCGGGCCACTGGCGCATCGCGGCCCCCGGCGCGGTGCTCCCGGAGGCTGCCTGCGCAGCCGCCACGGCGGGATCGCCTTCCACGGGCCCGCAGGCCGTGACCACCACGGCGGAGAAGATGGACGCGGCCACGACCATCAGGGTGGGCGGATAGCCAAGCATCGGGTTCATGATGATCCTCCGGCGTGAACGACGAAGCCGTGCCGGCCTCATTCGATGGAGCGATCATGGCCCGCGCCTGCGCCGGGCGCAGCCCGCAGAACACGGCTGCCGCGGTCAGCGGATGCCGAAGCCGCCGTAGGACAACAAGAAGACGACCCCCAGCAGTCCCACGCCGCACAGGGCGGCGGCCCACAGCAGCAGCCGTGTGCGCACCCTCAGGATGTCGACGGCCTGCACCAGCTGGGCATTCTGCTCGGCCAGGGACTCCAGCAGGGCCGCCGCCGCCTGCTGCTGCTCGCGCAGCTCGGCCGCACCCGCCTCCAGCTGGCGCAGGCGCTGCCAGGCCTGCTGCAGCGGGTCGCCTGCCGGCACCTCGGCGGGCGGCGCCACCGGTTCGGCGTCCTGCGCCCGGGCGAACATCTTGCGCGCGCCCTTGACGATGCCCGGTGCCGCGTTGATGACATCGCCCCAGGGGATGACTTTGAGAGCGGTCAGCAGATTGATGGGCACGGCGAGGATCCAGTTCGACAGCAGGCCGACGAGAAGTCGGACGGAACACGAAAGACGCGAAAGACACGAGCAGCGAGTGTGACACCGCCGGGCCGACCTCGTACAGCGTGGGGAAGTTGTAGGCAGCGTCCTACGCAAACGCGCTGGATCGCCTGATACCGGCCGCACCGGCGGCTGGACACCATGGCTTTCCATGGAGCCGCGTGTCGCGGGTCGCTCAGGAGCTGCAGCATGTCGAACGATGCGCAATGGATGGAGGATGTTCATCGTTGGTACTACGGCGGCACCGCTCCCGCGGCCTACCGGGAGGACGACGCGGCCGAGCTGCTGCCGGCCGACGAGGCCATGGGGGACGAAGCCGCCCATCCCTACCTGCAGGCCGCCCACTGGCCCGACGCGACGCTGGTACAGGCCGAGCCGGCCAGCTGAGCCCGGGCGCCCGCCCCGGCGGCGCCACCACGCCGGGGATGAAAACACACCCGCCGACACCCCGGCCGGCCGGCGGCAGTTACAAACCAGCCCGCGACACCTCACAATGTCGGGCATGGCACAAACCACCCTCATCACCTCCCAGTCCTTCACCGATGCCGCCAGCGCCCTGGCGCACGTCGGCACCATCTACAACGCGGGCGTTGCCCATCTGCGCGACAGCCTGCAGCGCTTCGTCGCCGGCGAAGACCTCGGCCGTCACGTGCGGGCCTGCTACCCGTACCTGCGGGTGCACACCGACACGGTGGCCCGGGCGGACAGCCGGCTGGCCTACGGTTTCGTCGCCGGCCCTGGCACCTACGAGACCACCCTCACCCGTCCCGACCTGTTCGGCAACTACTATCTGGAGCAATTCGGCCTGCTGCTGAAAAACCACGGGGTGTCGCTGGAGGTGGGCCTGAGTTCGCAGCCGATCCCGGTGCACTTCTCGCTGGCCGAGAACGACCACCTCGAAGGCAGCCTCACGCGCGAACGCCGGCTGCTGCTGCGCGACCAGTTCGACCTGCCCGACCTGGCGGCGATGGACGACGGCATCGCCAACGGCACGGCCGAGCCCGAGCCGGGCCACGACGGCAAGCCGCGCTTTCCCCTGTCGCTGTTCACCGCGCCACGGGTCGACTACTCGCTGCACCGGCTGCGCCACTACACCGGCACGATGCCCGACCACTTCCAGAACTTCATCCTGTTCACCAACTATCAGTTCTACATCGACGAGTTCGTGCGCCTGGGCCATGAGGCCATGGCGTCGGAGGACAGCGAATACTGCGCGTTCGTCGAACCCGGCAACGTGGTGACGCGGCGCACCGGCCTGCCGCTGCAGCCGGGCGACGAACTCGGCGTGGCCCCGCCGCGCCTGCCGCAGATGCCGGCCTACCACCTGATGCGGCCCGACCGGGGCGGCATCACCATGGTCAACATCGGTGTCGGGCCGGCGAACGCCAAGACCATCACCGATCACATCGCGGTGTTGCGCCCGCATGCCTGGATCATGCTCGGACACTGCGCCGGCCTGCGCAACACGCAGGCGCTGGGCGACTATGTGCTGGCCCACGGCTATGTGCGCGAAGACCATGTGCTGGACGAGGACCTGCCGCTGTGGGTGCCCATCCCCCCGCTGGCCGAGATCCAGGTGGCGCTGGAAGCCGCGGTCGAGGAAATCACCCAGCTCAAGGGATACGAGCTCAAGCGCATCATGCGCACCGGCACGGTGGCCAGCACCGACAACCGCAACTGGGAGCTGCTGCCCTCGCACCACCAGGCCAGCACGCCCGAGCGCCGTTTCAGCCAGAGCCGCGCGATCGCGCTCGACATGGAGTCAGCGACCATCGCCGCCAACGGGTTTCGCTTCCGCGTGCCTTACGGCACCTTGCTGTGCGTGAGCGACAAGCCCCTGCACGGCGAGATCAAGCTGCCGGGCATGGCGAACCACTTCTACCGCGAGCGGGTCGACCAGCACCTGCGCATCGGCATCCGGGCGGTGGAGCGGCTGCGCGAGCAGGGCGTGGACCAGCTGCACAGCCGCAAGCTGCGCAGCTTCGCGGAGGTGGCGTTTCAGTGAAGCCGATGCGGCGGCCGCGCCGCCGGCGAAGTCAGTTCTTGACCTTGGCGTAGGTGCCCCGCAGGGCGACACCGCTCATCATCGCGCCGTCATGGCATTCGAACTCGGTGGCGCTCCTGAATTCGTTCTGCTTGTAGATGCTGACGATGTCGACCACCGCGTTCGCCCCCTGCGCCCTGGCCTTGTCCTGGAAGGCCATGAGCGCAGAGAGCGCAGCCCGGTTGCAGGCCTGCTCGACCGTCTTGCCGACGCTGTTGGTCTTGCGATTGGAAATGTCGCTGCCCAGCTTCTCGGTGACCTTGGGTGTAGGCGCACCGGCCAGATAGAACTTGACCGAGCCGTCCAGTTTTTCCTTGGCTTCGGGTGTGTCCAGCACGGCCTGGAACGGCAGGTGCAGGGTATCGTCGCGGGCCAACGCGGGCGCCGCGGCACAGACGGACAGACACAGTGCTAGGCTCAATTTTTTCACGGCAGCTCCCCGGACTGGCGTGCAGGGGCGCACGCCGATGCGCGGAAGTCTACTGCGGCCAACGACGGAAGATCAACGAGGTGTTGAGCCCGCCGAACGCGAAATTGTTGCTCATGACGAATTCGGTCTGCAGCTCGCGTCCGTCGCCCACCACGTAGTCGAGCGGGGCGCACTGCGGGTCGACCCGGTCGAGGTTGATGGTGGGGGCGAACCAGCCCTCGCGCATCATCTCGATGCTCATCCAGGCTTCCAGCGCGCCGCAGGCCCCCAGGGTGTGCCCCATGTAGCTCTTGAGCGAGCTGATGGGGGTGCGCTCCCCCATCACCGCATGGGTGGCCGCCGTCTCGAAGATGTCGCCCTTGTCGGTGGCCGTGCCATGGGCATTGATGTAGCCGATGTCGGCGGCCTGGAGGCCGGCGTCGAGCAGGGCCAGCCGCATGGCCTGGCCCATGGTCTCGGCCGCCGGCTGGGTGACGTGGCGACCGTCGCTGTTGGTGCCGTAGCCGACCACCTCGGCATGGATGCGCGCGCCGCGCGCCTGCGCATGCGACAACTCCTCCAGGACCAGGGTGCAGGCGCCTTCGCCCAGCACCAGGCCGTCGCGGCCGGCGTCGAAGGGCCGCGGGGTCAGGCACGGCTCGTCGTTGCGCACGCTGGTGGCGAACAAGGTGTCGAAGACGGCCGCGTCGATGGCGTGCAGCTCCTCCGAGCCCCCCGCCAGCATGGCCACCTGCTTGCCCGCCTGGATGGTCTCGAAGGCATAGCCGATGCCCTGGCTGCCGGAGGTGCAGGCGCTCGAGGTGGTGATGACGCGCCCCGTCAGCCCGAGGAACACCCCGATGTTCACCGCCGCCGTGTGGGCCATCGACTTGATGTAGGTGTTGGCGGTGATGCCCTCGGTGTTGTTGCCGAGGATCATGCGGCCGAAGTCGCCTATGGCGCTGGGCGAGCCGATGGAGGAGCCGTAGGAGATGCCCATGCCGCCGCTGGTGACCAAGGGGTCCCCGAGCAGGCCGGCATCCTCCAGCGCCAGCTCGCTGGCACGGGTGCCCATCGCCGCCACCCGGCCCATGCTGCGCATGGACTTGCGGTGGTAGTGCGCCGGCAGCTCGAAGGGCTTGACCAGGGCGCCCAGGCGGCTGTTCAGGCCCTCGTAGACGGCCCATTCGTCCATCACCTGCACGGCGTTGCGGCAGCTGCGCAGCTGCGCGCGCACGCTCGGCCAATCGTGCCCCAGCGGACTCAAGGCCCCGATACCCGTTATCACGACTCTTTTCATCGACGACCTCGAATCAAACACTGCCCACCGATCAGGAAACGAGCACTCACCATGTCACCCCATCATCCCACCGTTGACCGAAATCACCTGGCGGGTGATGTACCCGGCCTCGGGTGCCATCAGGAAGGCCACCAGTCCCGCCACCTCGTCGGGCGTGCCCATGCGGCGCATGGGGATGATCTTCAGGGCCTCGTCGAGGACTTCGGCGGGAATCATCTCGGTGTCGATGAGCCCGGGGGCCACGCAATTCACGGTGATGTCGCGTTTGGCGAGTTCGATCGCCAGCGCCTTGGTCGCGCCGATGATGCCGGCCTTGGCCGCGCTGTAGTTGGTCTGGCCGCGGTTGCCCACCAGGCCCGACACCGAGGCCAGGGTGACGATGCGCCCCGGCTTGCGCCGGCGCACCATCGGCATGACCAGCGGCTGCAGCACGTTGTAGAAGGCATCCAGGTTGGTGTGGATGACACTGTCCCACTCCTCGCCGGTCATGGCGGGGAAGGCATTGTCGCGGGCGATGCCGGCATTGCAGACCACGCCGTAGTAGGCCCCGTGGGCCTCGACATCGGCCAGCAGCAAGGCGCAGGCGGCCTCGCGATCGGCGACGTCGAAGGCCAGCACCCGGGCCGTGCGCCCGAGCGCGCGGACTTCCTCGCCCACCGCCTCGGCCTGGGCCACGCCGCTGCGGCAGTGCAGCACGATGTCGAAGCCGGCACGCGCCAGGCGCAGGGCAATGGCACGGCCGATGCCGCGGCTGGAGCCGGTGACCAGGACCGTTTGATCGCTCATGGAGAGTTTCCGTTCTGGAGAAAATCGGCCCCGTCCTCGGGCTCGTAGATGTTGAGGCGGGCGCTGGCCACCGCCACGCCCTCGACCAGGATGCGGCAGTCGAACATGCCCAGGCCGTTGCTGCCGATGAATTCCTGCCGCACCTCGATGCGCAGCCGCGTGCCGACCGGGAAGTCGGCCGCCGTGGTGTCGTAGCGGCGGGTGCCCAACAGCATGCCCAGGCGCGGACCGCCGCCTTCGCGGCGCGCGCGCGCCCCCGACCAGGCCGAGATGGTCTGGGCCATGTACTCGATGCCGACCCAGGCCGGCACCCGGCCGTCGCGCACGAACAGGCCGTCGCCCGGGATGAGCGCCTCGGCCACCGCGTGGCCTTCCCCGGCCTCGAGCAGGCGGTCGATCAGCAGCATGGTGCCGCGGTGCGGCACATAGGCCTCGATGGGCAACAGGTCCACGATCAGCCTTTTCCGAACAAGAGGGAGGCATTGCTGCCGCCGAAGGCGAACGAATTGCTCAGCACGCAGGCCGGCGCGCGGCCCAGCGTCTCGCCCGGACGCACCAGCCGCAGCGAGGGCAGCGCAGGGTCGCGCTCGCCATCCCACCAGTGGGGAGGCAGGCGGCCCTGCGGATTGTCGACCAGGGTCGTCCAGGCGATGGCGGCTTCGATCGCGCCCGCCGCCGCCAGCGCATGGCCGGTGAGCGGCTTGGTCGAACTGGTCGGCACCTCCAGCCCCAGCACCTCGGCCACGGCCGCGCTTTCCATCGCGTCGTTGAGCGGGGTGGCGGTACCGTGCAGGTTGACGTAGCCGATGTCGGCGGCCGCCAGCCCGGCGCGCTGCAAGGCCTGGCGCATGCTGTCGACCGCGCCGCGCCCGCTCGGGTCGGGGGCCGACATGTGGTGGGCGTCGGAGCTTTCGCCCCAGCCCGCCAGCCTCAGCGGCCCCGGGTCGCGGCTCATCAGGAACAGCGCCGCGCCTTCTCCGATGTTGATGCCTTTGCGGCCGGCGGACATCGGGTTGCAGCGTTGCGCCGACACCGACTCGAGGGCGCTGAAGCCGGCGATGGTGAAACTGCAGAGGGCGTCGACGCCCCCGGCCACCACCGCGTCGACCAGCCCCGCGCGCAACAGGCGGGCCGCCGAGGCCAGCGCCTTGGCACCGGAGGAGCAGGCGGTGGAGATGACATGGGCCGGGCCGCTCACCCCCAGCTCGAAGGCCAGGCAGGCGGCCGCATTGCCCATCTCCTGCAAGGCGTAGTCGAAGCCTTCGGGCCAGCCCGCATCCTGCTGATGCCGGCGTGCGGCCCGTTCGCCTTCCTCGACGCCGGAGGTGCTGACCCCCAGCACCACGGCCACGCGCGAAGGGCCGAAACGGGCGATGGCGGCATCCACCTGCGGACGCAGCTCGGCCAGGGCGGCCGCCAGCACGGCGTTGTTGCGGCTGCGCAGCGTCGGCGGCAGGTGGGTGAGCGGAGCCGGCTCGAAAGGCAGGCAACCCAGATGCAAGGGCCGGCCGGGGGTGTAGCGGTCGGTCTCGGCCACGCCCGAAGGCTGGTCGGCGAACAAGGCTTCGCGCAGGGCGGCCGCCCCCTGCCCGAGCGCGCACACCACCCCCATGGCCTGCAGATAGACCTGGCTCATGGCGCACCGCCGGACAAGTCGCGTGAATCGACACGCAGCGAATAGGCCTCGCGCAGCTGCGACAGCTCGGCGCGGGTCGGCGACGGATAGCGGATGCGTACCACGGCCTCGCCGTGCTGGGCCAGCACGCGCTCCTGCGGATCGGCGGCGAGGGTCCAGCCCGCGGGCAGGACGGCACGGATCGCGTCGGCCGGCCACAGCACCAGCTGCAGGTCGCTGAGGATGCGTTCGGACGACACCACGGCGGGCAGCCACGAGGCCCGCGTCTCCTTCAAGGCCTGGCCATCCCATTCGAGCCGGGCGGCGGTCTGGCCGAGGCTGACCAGGGCCAGGCGCACGGCGGCCGGATCGGCTTCGAGCAGGACCTCGATGCGGTGCGTCTGCTCGCCCGCCGTCACGCTCAGCTGCTGCTGCAGCGACAGCGGGCGACCCAGCGCCTGCGGCGCCAGGCGCAACACCGGCGCGTCCCGGCCCGGCGGAGCGGCCGGCGGCAGGTCGGCGCAGCCGCCCAGCGCGGCCAGCAGCAAACCTGCCCAGCCGGCACGTCGCAGCAGCAGGCCCCCGGCCCCCTTCCTGACGGACCGTCTCACTGCGAACACACGGCTTCCAGCACGTTCAAGCGGCGCTTGGGCTCGGCCACGTAGGGGTTCTTGCGATCCCAGGCATAACCGGCCAGGATGGAGGAAATCATGCGGTGCACTTCCGGCGACTGGTCGGGGTGGAAGATGATGCGCTGGAAACCGCCGGCATACCAGGCTTCGACATAGGCCCGGAAGGTGTCGACACCGGTCTTCAGGGGCACGCCGTAGTCGGCCTCCCAGTCGACCGTCTCGCCGGCGAACTCGCGGCGGATGCAATCGGCAGCCAGGCTGGCCGACTTGAAGGCGATGGTCACGCCGCTGGAGAACACCGGATCGAGGAACTCGCCCGCATTGCCCAGCAGGGCATAGCCCCGGCCCCACAGGGACTTGACGTTGGCGGCGTAGCCGACGATCTGGCGCGCCGGGGTGTCCCACACCGCATCGCGCAGCAGCCGGCTGAGGGTCGGGTCCTCGGCCACGATGGCGCGCAGCCGTTCGGTCTCCGTCCCGCTGTACTGGGCGAGGAAGGTGTTTTCGGCGACCACGCCGAGCGAGCAGCGGCCGCTCGAGAACGGGATGGTCCAGAACCACACGTCGGGCCGCTTCGGATGCACGGTGACGCGGATCTTGTGGCGGTCGAAGCCGCTGCTGCGGGCGATGTTGTCTTCGACGTGGGTGAAGATGGCGCCGCGCACCGGGAAGTCGGACGGCGTCTCCAGCTTGAGCAGGCGCGGCAGGATGCGACCGAAACCGCTGGCATCGAGCACCCTGCGGGCCTCGACCACATAGCTCTCGCCTTCGGGCGACTTCACCGTGACCCGGGGACCTTCGCCCTCCACGTCGACGGCCGTCACCTCATGGCGGAACCGCACCTCGGCGCCCGCGCGGGCCGCCGCATCGGCCAGCACCTTGTCGAAGTCGGCGCGCTGCACCTGGTAGGTCGTGCCCCAGCCGGGGGAGAACTTGTCGCGGAAATCGAAGTCGGTATAGCGGTCGCCGCAGGCGAAGGCGGCGCCGTTCTTGTATTGGAAACCGGCCTCGACCACGTCGCGCAGCATGCCGGCGGCCTCGATGAATTCCATGCTCTGCGGCAGCAGGCTCTCGCCGATCGAGAAGCGCGGGAACTGCTCCTTTTCGACCACCAGCACTTGGCGGCCCTGCTTGCGCAGCAGCCCGGCGGCGACGGCGCCCGCCGGGCCGGCGCCGACGATCAGGATTTCGGTGGATTCGGTACGCAAGGTCATGAGGGAGATCCGGAATCAGAGAGAGGATGAGGCTGGAGCCGCGGGCGTCGTGTCGCGGGTGGCCAGCACGTAGCGGAACGGGCAGCCGCTTTCGTCGATGTCGACACGGAAGCCATTTTCCTCCAGCAGAGCGACAAACGGCTGCTTGTGCCAGGCTTCGACGAAAGGCTCGAAGACATGCGCCGACAAGGCCTTGAAATACAAACCCCGCCAGCCGTGGCGGCGCAGCATCTGCCAGCTCGAACCGACCCACTGCACCGGCGACGGTTCGAGCACGGCCAGGCGCCCGCCGGGGCGCACGATGCGGCGCAGTTCGGCGAGGATCTGACGCAGGTACAGCGGCGGCACCTCGTGCAGCAGGAAACACAGGCTGGCGCCGTCGAAGGACGCGTCGGGCATGCCGGTGCGCTCGGCCATGCCGTGGACCCAACGCACGCCCGGATAGGTCTGGGCGGCGTGCTGCAGCAGATAGGGCGACGCGTCCAGGCCGACCACCTCCTCGACCCCCGAGGCCTTCAGCAAGCCGGCCATGTGGCCGCCGCCGCAGCCGAGGTCGATCAGCCGGCGCGAACCCCGCAGGGCCTCGGCCAGGCGCGCCCGGCCCTCGCCCATGCTGCCGAGCATCACCCGGTCGAACCAGCGGGCATAGCCGGCGCTGATGTGTTTCGAGTAATTGCCGTTCGGCAGGTTGTGGAACTCCTGCAGGATGTACTTGGGAATGCGCTCGGCGCCGGGCAGGCCCGAGGGCAGCTGCACCCTGCCGCGGGAGCGCCTGAGCACCCGCCGCAGCAGGCGCAGGACGGTCAGGGGGTGTTTCCAGTTGAGCTGGTCGGGCCAGGCATCGGGCAGCTCGATCGAGGCCCAGTCGGTGGTGAAATCGGCAACGCCCTCCCTCATGTCTGTCTTTCCGCGATTGGGGTGCGGCCTGGACGGGCCTTTGCACCGTGGATGGAATGGATGCCCTGCGGCACCCGGGATTTTGACGGAGGAAGCAGCTGTCCCCCTCCCCCTTTTTGACGACTGTTGCCGCGGCGGGCGCGGCATGTGAGCGGCTAAGGGATGAGCGGCCCCGGCCGCAGCATGCCGGGCGGCCCGGACCGGGCTGGACACAGGGCGCGCCCTGGCGCGGGCGGCATCTCGGTGCCGCGCGGCCGGGCAAGGGCAAACGGGTGGAGCAGGCGGATGGACATCATGGCAAGCCAAGGCCAGGCGCGCCCTGGGGGCGCGGCGCCGGGCCGGCAGGCCCCTGCGATTTCCTGGAGATACAGCGAAACCCGGTATTTTCGCCGCTTGCGGCCGGCTCGCCTACCGCCCGAACGGGGGCGTGGCGCCCGTACCCGGTCTCAGGCCGCGTCGTCGAGCAGCTCGCGGGTGCCGGGGCGGGCGAAATAAAACCACTCCTGGCCCGGTTCGGCCCGCGGATTGGGAAACACCACGTGCCCATCGGCCGCCGCCAGTACGGGCGTGCCGTCATGCCGCGTGCCGATGGACTGGCCGGCGGCCACCGGATCGAAGCTCGCCCAGTCGCGGCTGAACCGGTCGCCCGGATGGAGGCGATCCGTCACCTCGGTCAAGGTGAGAAGCTGGAAATGCCGCGCCGGCGGCTGCAGGGGCAGCCGGGCCAGGCCCAGCAGCGCCAAGGTCTGCAGCACGGCGCGGTACGCCACCTCCGGCGCCCGCGGGTCCTCGTGCTGCCCGCATTCGAGGGTGACGCCATAGCCGCCGCAGCTGCGCATGTACTCGGTGGTGCCGATGCCGTAGGCCGGGTCGGCCTGCGCCGCCGTGGCACCCGCGCGCTGCTGGCGCTGGCGCACGCCGCGCGCATAGGTGTCCAGCCAGCCCTCGACCACCCGGGTCGGGCCGAGATGCGCCGCCAGGCGGGCTTCGGCGCGGGCATGGGCGAAGGGCTCCAGCGGGCCCGGGTTGTCGGGCGGCCCGACCAGGGCGAACGGCTCCCCGGCGGTATGGAAGGAATGCAGGTCGAGCAGCACGTCGTGCGCCGCGAGCCAGGGGCACAGCAGATTGGCGAGGTGGTCTTCGTAGTCCTGCGGCTGCGCGCGCGGCTGCAGCCGCCGGTTCAGGTTGCGCTCGCCCTCGCGCGCCCGGCGCGCATAGGCTAGCGGGTTGGCCACCGGCAGCAGCGTCAACAGGCCGCGCTCGATGAGCACCCGTCCCTGCTCGATGTCGCCGATCAGCCGCTCGATGGCCCGGGTGCCGCAGGTTTCGTTGCCGTGCACGGCACCGAGCACGATCAGGCGCGGTCCGGGCAACAGGCCGGCGAACTGGTGGGTGCGGAGAAAGCTCGGGGCATGGGTCGGGATCATGCGCCATTTTCCACCGAGCGGCGGCGCCCCGTGCGGCCCGCCCTCGTTAAACTGCGCGCCTGCCTTCCCGGAGTTCCCATGGCCTTGTTTCCCCAGAATGCGCTCAACGAGGGTGTCAGAAAGCGCGAGGTCTTCGGCTGGGCCATGTACGACTTCGCCAACTCGGGCTACACGACCGTCGTCCTGACGGCGGTCTACAACGCCTATTTCGTCGGCGTGGTGGCGCGCAACGCGGACTGGGCCACGCTGGCCTGGACGCTCGTCGTCTCGGCCTCCAGCCTGATCGTCATGCTGACCCTGCCCGCCATCGGGGCCTACGCCGACCTGCGCGCCGCCAAGAAGCGCCTGCTGGCGCTGAGCACCGCCGGCTGCGTGCTCGGCACCTGTGCCCTGGCCTTCGCCGGCCCGGGCGAGCTGGGGCTGGCGGTGGCCGCGGTGATCGTCTCCAACATCGCCTTCAGTTACGGCGAGGCGCTGATCGCGGCCTTCCTGCCCGAACTGAGCCGGCCCGACTCGCTCGGCCGGGTCTCGGGCTGGGGCTGGAGCCTGGGTTATCTGGGCGGCATGCTGGCCCTGGGGCTGAGCCTGGCCTACGTGCTGACGGCGCAGGCGCGCGGCGAGAAGGCCGCCGAATTCGTCCCGGTGACGATGTTCATCACCGCGGGCGTGTACGCGCTGGCCTCGCTGGCGACCTTCTTCCTGCTCAAGGAGCGGGCCGTGCCGCAGGCCGCCCCGGCCGACGGCGGCGGCATCGTCGCTTCATTGAGACGCCTGGGCGTCACGCTGGGGCAGGCCCGCCACTACCGCGACTTCTGCTGGTTCCTCGCCTGCAACGCCTGCTACCAGGCCGGCATCTCGGTGGTGATCACCCTGGCCGCGGTCTACGCGGAACAGGCGCTCGGGTTCAAGCAGGCCGACACCATGCTGCTGATCTTCCTGGTCAACATCGCCTCCGCGCTGGGTGCCTTCGGCTTCGGCTACTGGCAGGACCGGGTCGGCCACAAGCCGGCCCTGAGTGCCACCCTGACGGGCTGGATCGCGATGACCTGCATCGCCGTGATGTCCACCACGCCAGGCCTGTTCTGGGTGGCCGCGATCATCGCCGGCCTGTGCATGGGCTCGAGCCAGTCCGCCGGGCGGGCGATGGTGGGCCTGTTCTCCCCGGCCGAGCGCCGTGGCGAGTTCTTCGGCCTGTGGACCTTCGCCACCCGGCTGTCCGCCATCGTGGGCCCGCTCACCTACGGACTGGTGACCTGGTTGACCGGCGGCGAGCACCGCATCGCCATGGCCGCGACCTCGGTCTTCTTCATCGGCGGGCTGTTGCTGCTGTGGCCGATCAACATGGCCCGCGGGAGCCTGGCGAGCCAGACCCGCTGAGGCGCCGCCAGAGCGCGGCCACACGCCGGCGCGTGAAGCGCATGCACATCCAGCCGAGCAGGGCCGCGCCCGCGATGCCGGCCAGCCGCCACCACGGCGCCGGCTGCACGGCCTCGATGTAGGACTCGCACATCCGCAACTGCAGCATGGGCCCCAGCTGGGCTTCGCCAAACATGCACTCGGGGTCCAGCCCCTGTACCCACCCCAGGAAGGCGAGCGCCGAGGCCGACAGCAACAGGGTGCCGAAGCAGCGCAGGATTCTGGCAAGGGTCAGGCGAGGCAGTTTCATGCGAGAGGAGCCGCGACGCGGCTGTATCGGTGGGCGTGGCCCGGTACGGCGATATTGCAGACGACCGATGCGCCGACGATGAAGCCCAGGTGAAGCCTGCGCAAAGCTGCTCCCCCCGGAAGGGGGCCTCTCGGGCCGAAGGCCGAAGGTCACTTTTGCGCCACACCCCCACAAACGGGGCATGGCAAACACACAGGGCAAGACCTACGCTGAATGCAAGGTCGATCTCAACCGATCAAGAGGAGCGCACCATGAATCCTTGGCTGCCCGGCGACAGCGACAGCTGCTGCTGCGAGTTGCAGTACCGTTCCCTGCGCCCGCAGGGCCACGCCTTGAGCTTTCCCTGCGATGCCAACGGCCATGTCGATCTGGACGCGCTCAGCGAACGCGACCGGCTCGACTACCTGTATGCGCGGGCGCTGGTCGGCCGCGAGCTGTCGGTGCCGTCACTGCTGGTCAACCCGTCCCACTGAGTTCGCCGGCGGCGGCGCACGCAGCAGCGGCGCCAGCCCCCACACCAGCAGCACGCCGAACAGCAGGCTGAGCCCGAAGGCGCGCAAGGCCGGGGTGCTCGACAGGCCGAGCAGGCCGAACGACAGCCAGGTGCTGGCGGCGCCCAGCACCACCGCCAGCCAGGCCGACGGGTCGCCCTCATGCTCGAGCAGGAAGATGCCGTAGTCGGAGCCGATGCCGAGCAGCAGCACCAGGGCCAGCACGTTGAACAGCTGGAAGGGCTGTCCCAGCCAGCCCAGGATGCCCACGGTCAACAGCGTGGCCAGCGCCGTCGGCAGCCAGGCGCGCCAGGCCGGCCGGCCGAAACGCCGGAACAGCGCGCCCAGCACCACCGCGTGGCCGAGCAGCAGCAGCCAGCTCATGGCCCCCCGGTAACGGCCCAGCAGCGAGGACACCTCGGCGGTCTTGTCGACCCAGCGCACCCCCGGCAGGCCTTCGGCGACGGCCTGCAGCCGGCCGAGCAGGGCCGGATCGTTCAGGCCACGCAGCATCACCACGCTGGTCTGCTGCGCGCCGACCTCCCCCAGCCACAGGTCGCGGGCCGGTGCCGACACCGGATGGGCCAGCCAGTCCTTCAGCTGCAGCGGTGGCGCCGCGAAGTCGGGCCGCTGCAGGCGTTCGCCCAACTGGGCATTGACACCGGCCAGCAACTGTTCCTCGACCCCCCGGCTCAAGGCCGCATCCCCCTCCTGCCGGGTGCGCGACGGCACCCAGTCGGACACCGCCCGGTAGCCCGGCAGCAGGCCACCGGCCACCAGCACGTCGAGCCGCGCCTTGAGGGCCTCTTCACGCTGCAGCACCTGCTCGACATCGGCCCCGCGCACGAGGTAGAACTGGGCCGGGCTGGGCACCCCGAGCAGGCGGCCCACCTCGACCTGCTCCTTCATCAAGGCGGTCGGCGACCCCTGCAGCTGCCGGATGTCGTCGTTGCTCTGCAATTGCCACCAGCCTGCGGCGCAGGCCAGCGCGGCCAGCGCGTAGGCGACCATGGCGCGCCGCCCCAGGCCGAAGCTCGGCCAGCGCGACAGGCTGGCCGCCACGACGCCGGCGAAACGGCTGGGCCGGATCCGGCCGCGGTCGAGCAGCGGGAACCAGCACACCGAAGTCAGAAAGGCCGCCGCCAGGCCGACCGCCGAAAACACCGCCATCTGGCGCAGGCCGGGGAAAGGCGCGAGGCCGAGCACCAGGTAGGCCAGCACGCTGGTGGACAGCGCCAGCACCAGCCCGGGCAGCAGCTCGCGCATCAGGCGGGCCGGCGCCACGCCGGGACGGCCTTGTCGACTGGCGAAATAGTGAATGCCGTAGTCTTCCGCCACGCCCACCAGGCTGGCGCCGAACACCAGGGTGAGGAGGTGGACCTGGCCGAACAGCCAGGCGGTGACCGAAAGCGCGGTGGCGCATCCCACGACCAGGGACAAGGCCACCAGCGCGATCGGCCTGACCGAGCGGAAGGCCAGCCAGACCAGCAGCAGCACCGCGCCCAGCGAACCCCAGCCGATGGTGTTGATCTCCCGGCTGGCCTGCACCGCGGCGGCTTCGCCGTGCAGCGGCACGCCCGCCTTGAGCACGCGCAGCCCGGGCACCACGGCGCGCGCGGCCGCCGCGGCGCCGTCGAGCGCTGCGCCATAGACGGTCTCGCCGTTCAGCGAGAACGCCGAACCGGTGATCTCGTAGGGCAGGACCACCCACTCCAGGCCCTCGGCCGACAGCCAGAGTTCACCGTCGCGCGGGCGCGCCCGCGTGTCGGCGGCGCGGCTGCTCCACCACTGCGGCCAGAGCGCCAGCGGATCGGCCGTCCAGTCGGACATCTTCGCCCCGGCCGCGGGCTGGTACAGCGCCGACAGCGCGTTCTGCAGCAGCACGGGCGGCGGGGTGCGCAGCAGCTGCTCGCGTTGAACGGGCGTGAGCAGGCGGTCGCGGTAGGGGCGGTAGAAATCGAGCGCCCGGCCCAGCGCCCCCGCGTCCAGGGCGGCGGCGGGCTGCAGCGGTGCCGTCGATGTCCGCAGGCTGGCGCGCCAGGCCGAGGCGGCGGCCTGGGCCGCCGCCCAGTCGGGGGCGCCGAGCATCACCACCACTTGGCGCGAGACCCGGTCGGCCAGCTGGCGCGTGGCCAGGGTCACCTCCGGCGCATGTTCGTTTTCGGGCAGCAGCGCCAGCACGTCGGTATTGAGCGCCGGGCCGCGCCAGAACTGCCACTGGTGCACCGCGACCGCCAGCACCGCCAGCAGCCACAGCATGGCGGCGATGCGCCAGCCGGCACCGGCTCGTGGCGAGGCCTCAGTCAAAGCGGGCCGCCTCTTCACGCGACAGGGCGGCGGCGCCAGCCAGGGCGCTGAAGCGGATGTCGCTGCTGTCGCCCACCGTCTCGACGAACCTCACATGCCGCACCAGCCGGTCGCCGTCGAGTTCGATGCGGCTCACCCATTGGGCCAGGGCCCCCTCGCGGGGCACCAGCACCAGGCTCCAGCCGTCCTTGCCCGCCAGCTGGCCCTCGATGCGAAAGCGCTGGGCGAGCTGGGCCAGGTCGGCGGACATCAACGCGAACAACATTTCGTTGATGGCACGGATGCCGGGTTCGCTGCTGGCGTTGACCTGGGTGCCGACGCTGCCGTCGGCCTGGCGCGACAGCAGGCGCTCGCGGGTGACGACCAGGCTCGAGACGAAGGGTTCGCGGGTCTGCCACCACACGCCCCGCTCGCGCGCCACCAGGAAGGCGCCACGCGACACCAGCGGATTCTTGAAGCCTTTCAAGGTCTTGCGCTGTTCGAACTCGCCGCGCACCACCGGCGCATCGGCCAGGCGCTGGCGCACCTGCGCCAGCACGGCGGGAGTGGCCTCGGCGGCCGAGGCGGCACCGCCGGCCAGCGACGCGCAGACGGCGAGCAGCAGCTGGCGGCGCTTCATGCGGAGACTCCCAACCGCTCCCACAGCACCGGCGGGCACAGGAAACACATCTCCTTGGTGGCCAGGTCGACCGCCACCTGGATGGTCCAGGCACTGGTCAGCTTCTGGCCGCTGGCGGCGTCGCGGATGAGGTACTCGATGCGCAAGCGGTTCTCCCATTCGACGATCTGGGCACGCACGACGATGCGCTGCGCGAACACCGCCGGCGCCACGTACTTGAGGCGCATGTCGACGATGGGCCAGGCGTAGCCGGAGGCATGCATCTCGCGGTAGCCGTAGCCGAACTTCTCCAGCAGCGCGGCCCGGGCGGCCTCGAGGAAACGCACGTAGTTGCCATGCCAGACGACCTCCATCGGGTCGACGTCATAGAACTCCGGGCGCAGTTCGAGCTCGTGACAGAGTTCAGGCTGCTTCATACAGCGTCCAGGCGCCCTGCCGCAGGGCCAGGAGCAGGCTTTGCAGGTCGCGATCGAGGGCGCGGTCCTCGACCACCAGCGCGATGCGGGCCTCGAGGTCGGCCTGGAAGGCCGCCAGCGCCGGCGAGACCGGCAGCGCGGGCTCGATGCCCCGGCGCAGCGCCAGGCCCTGCCGGGCCGCGATCAGCATGGCGGCGATCACCTGCTCGCTCAGCTCGAGCACGCGCAGGCAATCGCGGGCGGCGATGGTGCCCATGCTGACCTTGTCCTGGTTGTGGCATTCGGTGGAGCGCGAGAAGACCGACGCCGGCATGGTCTGCTTGAGCGCTTCGGCGGTCCAGGCCGAGACACTGATCTGCAAGGCCTTCAGGCCATGGTTGATGGCCGCGCGCGGCCCGGTGGCGCCCGACAGGTTGGACGGCAGGCCATGGTTGTAGCGGGTGTCCACGAGCAGGGCGAGCTGGCGGTCGAGCAGGTCGGCCACGTTGGCCACCACGTTCTTCAGCCCGTCCATGGCGAACCCGATGTGCCCGCCGTAGAAGTGGCCGCCGTGCAGAACCTGCTCGCGCTCGCCGTCGATGATCGGGTTGTCGTTGGCGCTGTTGAGTTCGTTCTCGATCAGGCCGCGGAAGAACGGCAGCGTGTCTTCGAGCACGCCGATGACGTGGGGCGCGCAACGCAGCGAATAGCGGTCCTGCAGACGCTGTTCGTTGCGCAGGGGCGCGCCCGCCACCTGGGGCGTCGCCAGGTCGGCGCGGATGCGCGCGGCCACCTGCTGCTGGCCGGCGTGCGGCTTGACCGAAAACAGGGTCTCGTCGAAGTGGTGGGCATTGCCGCTGCTGGCCAGCACGTTGCAGGCGGTGAGCCGGGTCGCCATCCGGCTGACCCGCTCGGCGCGCCGGAAGGCCAGGCAGGCCAGCGCCGTCATCACGGCGGTGCCGTTCATGATGGCCAACCCCTCCTTCGGGCGCAGCCGCAGGGGCGGGATGCCCAGCAAGGCCAGCACCTCGGCCGCGGGGCGCTGTTCGCCGCGGTACCAGACCTCGCGTTCACCGCACAGCACCGCCGCCACGTACGACAAGGGCGTGAGGTCGCCGCTGGCGCCGACCGAGCCTTCCGCCGGGATCAGCGGCAGCACGTCGTGCACCAGCAACTGCTCGAGTTGCTCCAGCAGGGCCACGCTGACCCCGGACATGCCCTGCGCCAGCGAGGCCAGCCGCACCGCCAGCACCGCGCGCGTTTCCTCCGGCGTCAGGAATCGGCCGGCACCGCAGCCGTGGTAGGTGTAGAGATGGTGCGGCAGCTCGGCCACCAGCTCGGGCGGGACGGTCACCGTGCACGAATCGCCGTACCCGGTGGTCACGCCGTAGATGACGCCGTCTTCGCGCAGCAGGCGGTCGAGAAAATCGGCGCCGCGGGCGATGCGCGCCCGGAAACCGGCCTCGGTCGACAACTCGGCCACGCTGCGCCGCTCGGCAATGGCGATCACATCGTCGATGTCGAGCCGGCTGCCATCGAAACGCACGCGTGGGGTGTCAGGCGGAAGGATGTTCATGGGAAGGTGGGGGCGAGACGGGCGCAGCGGAATGCTGATCCCAGAAAGGAAAGAAGTTGAACCACTCGAAGGGCGCACGCTGCAGCACGGCCTCGAGCCGGGCCGCATAGTGCGCGGCATGCCGGGCCAGCGCCTCGGCGCGGGCCTTGCGCGGCAGCTGCACCTGCTCGGCCAGGCATTCGAAGCGCAGCACATGGCCGCGGCCCTCGCGCAGGCAGGTCATCAGGAACAGCGGGCACTTCAACAAGGCGGCCAGCACGTACGGGCCGACGGGGAAGGCCGCGGCGTGCCCGAGGAATGGGGCCAGCGCGACATGGCCCGAACTGAGCGGAACCCGGTCGCCGGCGATGGCCACGAATTCGCCGCGGGCGATGCAGTCGGCCAGCAGCACCGCGGTTCCCGGAGAGATCTCGCTTACCTGGAGCAGGCGCACGCCGGCATCGGGATCGAGACGGCGCAGCACCCGGTTGAACTGTTCGGCGTGGGCGGTATGCACCAGCACGGTGAGTTTGATGCGGCTGCGCCGGTCCGCCACCACCTGGCACATCTCCAGGCAGCCCAGGTGGCCGGTGACCAGCAGCGCGCCCTGCCCGCGCGAGATCAGCACCTCGACGGCCTCGCGGCCCTCGTAGCGCAGCCTGCCGAAACCATAACGGCCGTTGAGCGCCAGCATCTTGTCGAGAAGCGTATCGGCGAACGACAGGAAATGGCGCAAGCCGTCGCGCCAGCCCGGCTCGTGGCCGAGCACGCCATGGGCCGCCTGCAGGCGCTGCAGGTATTGCATCGACGAACGCCGTGCCAGACCGCGCGACGCCCAGTAGTAGAAGACCACCGGATACAGCACCAGCAGGAAAGGCACGCGGCCGAACAGGCGGTGCAGCGTCGCCAGGAACCAGATCCCGCCGACGAACGTGCTTTCGCCGACCGACGCCCAGTGGATCGCCTTGGACGCGCTCATGGACGCAGCTTCCGCCACAACAGCCGGGGCAGGCGCAGCAGCATGCCGAAAAACATGCGCGTGTGCATGCCGGAAATCAGCAGGTTGTCGAGAAGGCCGCGGAAATGCGAGACGCCGTCCAGCGGATAGGTGACCCGGGTGAGCTGGTTGACCACCGGCACGCCGCGCCAATGCAAGCGCACCAGCACTTCGGTGTCGAAGTCCATGCGCCGGCCCAGCGAGGCACCATCGATCACCGCCACCACCGCGGACAGCGGGTAGATGCGAAAGCCGCACATCGAGTCACGGATGGCGAAGGACAAGGTGTTGATCCAGACCCAGACATGGGTGAGGTAGCGGCCGTACAGGCGCACCTTCGGCACCGACTCGTCGTAGATCGGGCACCCGCACACCACCGCCTCGGGCCGGGCTCGCGACAGCGCCAGGAAACGCGGGATGTCGCTTGCCGCGTGCTGCCCGTCGGCGTCGATCTGCAAGGCGTGGCTGTAGCCCTGTCGCCGGGCCTCGCGCAGGCCGGCCATCATCGCCCCGCCCTTGCCCCCGTTGACCGGCAGGCGCAACAGCGTCACATCGGCCGCGCTCGCCAGGCGGTCCAGGACCGCGGCGCAGCCGGGCTCGGAGCCGTCGTCGACCAGCAGGCACGGCAGCCCGTGGCCACGCACCGCCTCGACCATCAGCCCGACGGTGGCGGGGTGGTTGTAGACCGGGATCACGGCCACGCAGGCGTGGGCCGCGGACGTGTCAGCCGGCCGCATCGGGAACTCCGAAAAGCAGCGAGCCGCTGGCGTGCCTGCCGCCGCCCGAGCTGTAGACGAAGGCCAGCGCGCCGCTGGCGGCATCCCAGCTCAGCTGCAGCCGCACACGCATGCCCGGCACCACCGGGCGCTGGAACTTGAGGTTGCTGGCGCGCAGAAAATGCCGAGGCATCGAAGGAAAGCAGCTGCGGCCGAGGTGAATGGCCCAGTCGAGCTGGACCACGCCGGGCAACAGAGGCGCCTCGGGAAAGTGCCCGTCGAAGGCGAGCAGCTCGGCGCCGATGTCGAGCTCGGCCTCGGCGCTGGCCTCGGACTGTTCGTGCCAGACGACCTGCGGCATCGCGGGGCGGAACAACGAGGACAATCCCGCCTCGGTCACCTTGCCCTGGGCATTGACCGGCAGCGCCGCCACATAGCGGAAACGGCGCGGCAACGCGACCCGTTCGACCGTGTCCAGCAGGGCGGCGCGCAACCGCTCGTTGAGCTGGCGCTTGCCGTGCCGCAGCAACGCCTGCCCGGCTAGGCCGGGCACACCCACCACGGCCAGCCGCACGCCGGCCTCGGTCGGCAGGACGACGACGCGGGCATCGGCCAGCTCGCCGCCGCGGCAAAGCGCGCGCTCCATCGCCGTGATGGAGACCCGTTTTTCCTCGATCTTCACCACCCGGTCGGCGCGGCCCAACAGCACGAAACCGCCGCCGGAGCCGGCCTGCACCCGGTCGGCGGTGAGGAACCAGCCCTCGTCGCCGAGATGGGGCGAGCGCACCGCCAGCAGATCGCCCTCGATGCGCCAATCGACGCCGGGCAAGGCTGTCCAGTGATCGCCGTGCCGGGCGCGCTGGCGCCAGGCGACCCCCCCGGTCTCCGAACTGCCGAACACCTCCACCGGCGAATGCCCCAGCAGGGCCAACGCCGAGTCGGCGGCTTCGGCCGGCAAGGGCCCACCGGACGAGAAGACCGCCTGCAGACCCGCCCCCACGCCCTGCCAGTCGAGGCTGGCGGGCAGGCGTTTCAAGTGGGCCGGGCTGGTCACCAGCCAGCTCCGCCGGCAGCCCAGCAGGGCGGCCATCTCCTCCGGATAGACGAGGCGCTCGGCCACGAAAGGCCGGCCGGCGGCCAGGGGCCACAGGATGTGGAACAACAGGCCGTAGATGTGCTGGTGCGAGACCGTGGCATACACCGAAGCCGTCCCGGACGGGTCGAGGACGGCGCCGAAGGCCGCCTGCAGGGTCTGCAGCTCGGCGTCCAGCTGGACCAGCCGCTTCGCGATGGCCAGCGGCTCGCCGCTGGAGCCCGAGGTGTAGACCACCAGGCGCGTGTGCTGCAGGTCGAGCGCGGGGCCTGCGTCCACCGGCGGGGTGCCCGGCAAGGGCCGCAGGGCACCGGGCAGGTCGCCGCCGCAGGCGCCGACCTCGGGCAACAGGCGTTGCAGCGTGGCGGGCTGGCAATCCCCCGGCAGGCAGACCTCCTTGCCGGCGTGCCAGGCCCCGAACAAGGCGCAGGCGAAGTCGTAGCTGTCGTCGAAATACAGCGCCACGCGCGGCCCGGGCTGCGAGGAGAACGCGGCCTGCCAAGCCCGCACATCGGCCAGGAAACGGCCGCGCTCGATCAGCTGCCCGGCGCGCCAGGCCACCGGCCTGGCCGAAAGCCCGGTGCGCGACGCCAGGTCCGACAGAGGCAACCACTCAACCATGGGCGACGCTCCGTTCGGCTGCCGCGATGCGGGCCTTCACCTGGCGGCGCACCAGCCATTCGCCGGCGAACAGGCAGCCCATCAGCAGGTAGCTCAACAAGCCGTTGTACAAGGCCCAGAGATCGGTCGAGGCCCACAGCGCGGTGACCAGCGCCACACCGCCGTTGAGCAGGAAGAAGCCGCACCAGACCTGGGTCACCCGGCGCGTGTAGGCCACGGCGGCGTCGCCGAAATGCGGCTCGGTCAGGCGTGCGATGCGCTCGATGACACTCGGCGGATGCCACAGGCTGATGCCGAACACCGCGAGGAACAACAGGTTGACCAGCACCGGGTACAGCTTGAGCGGCAGCAGCGCATCGCCGAAGAAGGCCAGCAGGGCCAGCACCGAGGCCGCCCCGGCCGCGGCCCACCAGACCGGCTGGCGGACGAGCAGCGCCCGCGCCAGCGCCAGGCCGGCCAGCAGCAGCGCCATGAATTTCGGGCTCAACTGACCGATGCTGTAATAGACCAGCAGGGGATAGGCCAGGGTCACCGCACCGAGCAGCGCCGTCAGCGGCTTGAACGTCATGAGGCTCAGGCGGCGGGATCGTGCACGAGCTTGTACAGGGCGTCGACCACGTCCTGGACGGTGCGCACCGACTTGAAGGCGTCGGGCTGCAGCCGCTTGCCCACCAGGGGCTTGAGCTGGACGATCAGGTCGACGGCATCGATGCTGTCGATGTCGAGGTCGCTGCCCAGCTCCGATTCCGGTCTGATGCGCTCCGGCGCGATGTCGAAGGTCTCGCGAAGAATGGAGACGATCCGTTGGAAGATGTCGTCTTTGGTCATGATGGTAGGTGCCGGAAAGAAGATCAGGTCGGGGCCGCCGGACTGCGGTGGGCGGCCACGAAGGCAGCCAGCGCCTGGACGCTGGCGAAGTGTTTGCGGGTCTCCGCCGAATCCGCCGACAGGTGCACGCCATAGCGTTTCTGCAGCGTGAGGCCGAGCTCGAGCGCGTCGATCGAGTCGAGCCCGAGGCCGTCGACGAACAGGGGCGCCTGCGGATCGATGTCGTCCGGGCTCACGTCCTCCAGGGCCAGGGACGAGATGATGAGTTCCTTGATTTCTTGCTCAAGACGCTGCACGGTGGATCTCCAAGGAAAAGTATTCGGTCAGGTGGTCGGTCAGCAGGCGGGTCGAGATGGCCGCGCTGCGCCCGGGGGCCAGGAAGGGTTGGACGGCGATGTCATCGCAGACCTCGATCACGAAGTGGCCGCGCCTGGGCGGCACCCGGTACCAGGGCACCCCCTTGGTCAGCATGGGGGGATGGCAGCGGATGCGCACCGGGGTGATGTCGACCTCGCCGCGCACCGCCACGTTCGCCGCCCCTCGCTGCAGGGGGAGCGCCCCCTCGAGCGGGGTCCGGGTGCCCTCGGGGAAGATGATCAGGTTGTTGCCCTGGCGCAGCGAAGCCACGCAATCCTCGACCAGGCCGGCGCCGGAATCGTTGGCGATGAAACCGGCGGCCACGACCGGGCCCCGGGTGAAAGGATTCCGCCGCAACGCGCTTTTCACGATGCAGTCGGCTCGTTGGACGAATGACATGAGGAACACAACGTCCACCAGCGACGGATGGTTGGCAACGATGAGCAAGCCGCGCCGCTTCAATTTCTCCAGGCCGCGCACCTCGAGGCTGAGCACGCCGGTCAGGCGCATCAGGGCGACGAAACAGCGCAGCAGGTGGTGCAGCATCCACTTGGCGGCCACCGCGCGGGGCGCGGCCCGCCAGACCAGCAGCCGCAGGGCGGGGAAGGCCACGACGCGCAGGATGAGCCCGCCCAGGCCGAAACTCGAAAAGCAGATGGCCGTGGCGATCACGCGCCAGTAGCGGTCCAGGCGCTCAGCCATGGCGGCACCAGGTCCAGGCGCGGCCATCCGCCGCCTGTTGCAGCACGGCATCGCCGGACAGGAAAAACCGCAGCACATCGAGCGACAGGGGCAGCGCCGGCGACGCGGGCGCGGACGCCGCGGGCCGGCAGTCCAGCGTGTAGCGCGGCTGGCCGGGCCGGGGCGCGCCGACGCGCCAGGCCCAGGCGTACAAGGCGGCCGGCTCGTCGGCGAAGCCGGCATAGTCGCCCGGCAAGGGAGCGTCGTAGCAGACCACCAACACCTCCGGTGCGCCATCGGCCAGCAGGCCTGCCGCTTCCACCAGGCAGGCGGCGGCACCGGCAGCCCCCGCGGCCAGCGAGACATAGTTGCCGCGGTCGCCGCGCTGGATGGAATACAGCGCGCCGATGGCGTTGTGCACCGACAGGCCGAAGGCGGTGGGCGACAAGGGCTGCTCGCGCGCGAGCTCGGCCAGCAGCTCCAGCGAACGCGCCGCGTCGCCATAGCGCGAGCCCAGCACCACCGGCAGGCCGAGCTGGTCGTCGTGGGTCTGGAACGCCACCTGCAGGACACTGCGCCCGAGCTGGCCGAGGCGCCGGCGCGCCATGGCCGGCACATCGGGCAGCTCGGGCTGACCGGGCCCCAGGGGCAGGAACGGCTGCGCCGCCCAGGCCTGCCACAGCTCGGGTGTCCCCAAGCCAGGGGCGAAGGCAGCCCAGGAGTTGATGGAAAATTCGAGATTCACGGGCGTTGAAAGGTTGGCGAGCACTCCCCCATGGACACTCGCAAGGCACCCGCGACCGTCTTTCAGCTGCGGCCTGGGGGCACCCACCTTCTTTCCTCCAAAGGGGGAGATTCTACGAAACCCCTCCGCTGGGGACGACCACCCAAATGGGGCAGTTGCGACACGGTGTCAAGCTTGTCACGAAGTCGCAGGCGGCCGGCAGAGGACAATCCGGCGCCCGGAGGATGTCAAAACTGCCCGCGCAGGTGCACCGCGACACCGTGCCGCTTCACCCGCAGCGACATCCTGTACCCGGAATCCAGCTGCAAGCCCAGGCTGCGCGAGCCGCCGTCGATGCCGAAGCGCGAGGTCTTGCCCTTCCATTCCAGCCCCAGCTTGGTGGTGTAGCGGTCGGGCGAATCGTTGCTGAAGAAGCGCCGCGCTCCCGAGGCGTCGGCAAACAAGGTGGACTCGCCGTTGACCCGATAACGCCACCCGAGGGTCAGCAACGAGGCGGCATAAACGGCCTGGCGCGTGCCGGGGATCCGGGCCTCCGGCGCGGGCGGCATCGCACCCACCCCGCCGGGGCCGAGGCCGCAGTTTGGCGCCCCCCCGCCGCCCCCCCAACCGGAGCGCACGCCCGCCACCGCGACCGGGGGCT
>CBIHOH010000016.1:0-69442 GCA_966211755.1 uncultured Rhizobacter sp.
ATCATCCTCGACAAGAAGGAGTGCACCTACTCCTACTTCGCCGATCCGATGTACGCGTTCATGGACGCCGAGTACAACCAGTTCGAAGTCGAGTCGGAAAACATGGGCGACGCCCTGCAGTACCTCGAAGACGCGATGCCGGTCGAAGTCGTGTTCTACGACGGCAAGGCCATCTCGGTCGAACTGCCCACCAGCCTGGTGCGCGAAGTCACCGAAACCGAACCCGCCGTCAAGGGCGACACCTCGGGCAAGGTCATGAAGAGCGCCAAGCTGGCCACCGGTTTCGAAATTTCGGTGCCGCTGTTCGTGCAGACCGGCGACAAGATCGAAATCGACACCCGCACCCACGAGTACCGCAAGCGCGTCTGAGCGCCCGGCGAGCCCATGGCGTGACCACGAACAAAGGGCACTCAGGTGCCCTTTTTCGTTGGCGGACCAACGCCGGCCCTGGCGGCCACACCCCGCGCTCGCCCTCTCCCCCACCCCTCCGGCGCCCATGTCCGCTGACCTTCCTCCGCTGCCCACCCTGTGGCAGGGCCGCGAGCGCTTCGTCGTGCTGCAGGCCGGCTTTGGCCGAGGCGACGGATTCCTCTCCGCCTGGGCCGACTGGCAGGCCGATGCCCGGCGCTGCGGGCGGCTGCACTTCATCGCGGTCGAGGCGCAGCCGCTGTCGCACGAAGCCCTGCGCGAGACCTTACGCGGCACGGCCTGGCCGGACCTGGCGGCACGGCTCGCCGAGGCCTGGCCACCGCTCACGCGCAACCTGCACCGGCTGGCCTTCGACGGCGGCCGGGTGCATCTGCTGCTCGCACCGGGTCCGCTCGACACCTGGCTGCCCGAGTTGCTCGCCCAGGTGGATGCCTTCGTGCTCGGTGGGCACCCATTCCGCCCGGGCGATACACGAACCCTGAAGGCGCTGGCCCGGCTGGCCGCGCCCGCCGCCGTGCTCAGCGCCGACAGCGTCGACGGCGAATTGCGGCACGGCCTGCGCACGGCAGGCTTCGAGCCGGTCCCCTGCGCCAGCGGCACCGTGGCCCGCTATGCCCCTGCTTTCACACCGCGCCGCTCGCCGTCGCGCCAGGCCTCGGCAGCCGGTGCGGGGCGCCATGCCCTCATCCTGGGCGCCGGGCTGGCCGGTTGCGCCAGCGCCTGGGCCCTGTCCGAACAAGGATGGAGCAGCACTCTCGTCGACCGGCAGGCCGCCCCGGCGCTCGAAACCTCCGGCAACCCGGCCGGCCTGTTCCACGGCATCGTCAATCCGCAGGATGGTGCCCATGCCCGCTTCAACCGGGCCGCGGCACTGGAGGCCCGGCGCGCCGTGGCGCAAGCCCTGCGCGAGGCCGGTATCGCGGGCGAGGTCGACGGGCTGCTGCGGCTGGAAACCGCACTGCCCGACGCCGCCGCCATGCGACAGCTGCTGGAGCGCCTGGGGCTGCCGCCCGACTACGTGCGTGCCGTGGACGCCGCCGAGGCCAGCGCATTGTGCGGCCTGCCGCTGAGCCTGCCGGCCTGGTTCTATCCGGGTGGGGGCTGGGTGCAGCCGGCGGGCCTGGCACGGGCCTACCTGCAGCGTGCGGGCGAAGCCACCCGCTTTCGCGGTGGCCTGGCCGTCGCATCGATCCGCCGCGAACAGGAGCGCTGGCAGCTGCTCTCGGCGGGAGGTGAACTCATCGACGAATCCGAGGTGCTGGTACTGGCGAACGCCGGGGAGGCATCCGGTCTACTGCCCACGCCGGCCTGGCCGCAACAATCGGTGCGGGGCCAGATCAGCCTGCTGCCTGCCGATGGCCGCATCGCCCTGCCCCGCCTGCCGCTGGCGGGCGCCGGCTACCTGCTGCCCGAAGTCGGCGCGCAGGTGATCTTCGGGGCCAGCGCCCAGCCGGGCGACACCGACCCGGCGGTGCGCGAGGCGGACCACCGCCACAACCTGGCCCAGCTGGCGCGCCTGACCGGCAGCCCGCTCGAGCCGGCACCGGCGATGCTGTCGGGGCGCACCGGCTGGCGCTGCGTCACCGACGACCGCCTTCCCATCATCGGCGCGGTGCCGGACATCCCGGCGGCCCACGCCAGCGCGCGCCCGCTGGACCAGCCGCGCCGCGTACCGCGCCTGCCCGGCTTGTTCGTCATGACGGCCCTGGGCTCGCGCGGCATCACCTGGTCGGCGCTGGGCGCCCAGGCCCTGGCCGCCACGATCACCGGTGCACCGCTGCCGCTGGAAGCCGGCCTGCTCGACGCCATCGACCCGGCACGCTTTTTCGCACGTTCGGTTCGGCGATCAGCCTGAAAGCCGGGCGAACAACTCGCCGCCAGGCGGGCCGGCACATGCGACCGGTGGAAGGGGTAGAGGTGGAAAGACCGCCCGCGTGCAACCCGTTCGCACACGACACGATGGCCGGCAAGCTCGGTACCGGCATGCCAAGGACAGCCGCGGCAGCGAAGCCGATGCCGCGGACGGCCGCGGCCTCGACGAACCCGGGTTGACCAAGCGGCGCTCCGGCGGAGGGAACGCGAGCCGCTCAGGGGGCGGGCTGGCTTTCCGCGGGCGGGTTGCCGGAGGCTTGCTCCCCGGCGGAAGACTCGACACCGGCCTCGAGGTCATTGCCGGACTTGCGATCGGCCTTTTCCTTCAGCTTTTCTTCTTTTTTCTTCTTTTTCGCCAGCTCGCGTTGACGCTTCTCGAACGAATAGTTTGGTTTGGCCATGGGCCCGTCCTTCCGGTAGGTTGCAAAATGGGGCAACAACCCCGAGGGTACGCGCTTTTCGGCCGCCTCCGGCTGGAATGAACCTATAAAGTCATGGACTTCACGCCCTGGGCCGTGCCCAGCAGGCAGACATCGGCCCGATTGCGGGCAAAGATGCCGACGCTGACCACCCCCGGCCATTGGTTGATCTCGCGTTCCATGGCGGCGGGATCGCTGATGCTCAGCCCGCGCACATCCAGGATGTGGCAGCCGTTGTCGGTGACCACACCGGCGCGCAGCACCGGCTCGCCGCCCAGGCCACGCAGCAGGCGCGCGATCTGCGAGGACGCCATGGGAATCACTTCGACCGGCAGCGGGAACTTGCCGAGCGTCTGCACCAGCTTGGACTCGTCGGCGATGCAGACGAAACGCTCGGCCAGGTCGGCGACGATCTTTTCGCGGGTGAGCGCGGCGCCGCCCCCCTTGATCATGCAGCCCTGGTGGTCGATCTCGTCGGCGCCGTCGATGTAGACGGGGATGCGCTCGACCGCATTGCTGTCGAGCACCTCGATGCCGTGCCCGCGCAGGCGCGCACTGCTCTGCTCGCTGCTGGACACCGCGCCCAGGATGCGATCCTTCATCTGCGCCAGGGCATCGATGAAACAGTTGACCGTCGAGCCGGTGCCGACACCGACCACGCTGCCGGGAATGACATGGGCCAGTGCCGCCTGGCCGACCAGCCGCTTGAGTTCGTCTTGGGTCATGTGAGAAGCCGTGTTTGAGACAATGCCGCCATTATCCAAGACACACCCCCGCCGCTCCCAACCGAATCGAATCCGACGCATGGCTCTCGTTCCCTACGCCCTCACCCGCCCCTTTCTTTTCGGCCTCGATCCCGAACGGGCCCACGACCTGACGCTGGACATGCTGGCCCGCATCCAGCACACGCCGCTGATCTGCGCTGTCGCGCAGACCCGGGTGCAAAGCCCGGTCACGGTGGCGGGGCTGCACTTCCCCAACCGGGTCGGCCTGGCGGCCGGCCTCGACAAGAACGGCCGCTGCATCGACGCGCTGGGGGCCATGGGTTTCGGCTTCGTCGAAGTGGGCACGGTCACGCCGAAGGCGCAGCCGGGCAATCCGAAACCGCGCATGTTCCGCCTGCCCGAGGCGCAGGCGCTCATCAACCGCCTCGGTTTCAACAATGAAGGACTGGACGTCTTCGTGGCCAATGTCCGGCGCAGCCGTTTTCGCGGCCAGGGCGGCATCCTCGGCTTGAACATCGGCAAAAATGCCGCGACACCGATCGAGCGCGCCGTCGACGATTACCTGATCGGCCTGGACGGGGTGTATCCGCATGCGGACTACGTCACGGTCAACATCTCGTCGCCCAACACCAAGAACCTGCGCGAACTGCAGTCGGACCAGGCACTCGAGGCCTTGTTGAGCGCGGTGGAGACGCGCCGGCAGCAATTGGCGCAGCAACATGGGCGCCGGGTGCCGATCTTCGTGAAGATCGCCCCCGACCTGGACGACACCCAGGTCCAGGTGATCGCCGAGACGCTGCGCAAGACCGGCATCGACGGGGTCGTCGCCACCAACACCACCGTGGCCCGGGACGCGGTGAAACACCTGCCCCACGGCGCGGAAATCGGCGGCCTGTCGGGCCGGCCGGTGTTCGAAGCCAGCAACCGCGTCATCGCCCGGCTGCGCGCAGCCCTCGGCCCGGGCTACCCCATCATCGGGGCGGGCGGGGTGATGAGCGGCGCCGATGCCCAGGCCAAGATCGCCGCTGGCGCCGACCTGGTCCAGCTCTATACCGGATTCATCTACAAGGGCCCCGAGCTCGTGACAGAAGCCGCACGCGCCACGGCCTCGCGCTGACGTGCCAGACTGCGTCCGGTGCCCCGAAGGCCGGGGCCTGGAGTCGACATGAGATGCAGTGCCCGCGGTGGCTGGATTCGGTGGATCTTCGCCATGCAGGTGGCCTGGCTCGGTGCCTGCGGCAGCCTGCCGACCATCCATCCAGACCTGGCGCGCCACAGCGGGCGCGTACAGGTCGACGGGGCCCGCGGTCCGCTCAGCGCCGCGCAGGCCCAGGCCGTCATCGAACGGCTGAAGGCCGGGGGCCGGGAAACCAGCATCTTCGATCGCCACCTGGCCTTCGAGGAGGCCGTGGCCGGCAGCCCGCTGGTGGCGGGCAACCGGGCCACGCTGCTGGTGGACGGCCCGCACACCTACCGGTCGATGTTCTCGGCCATCGAGGGCGCGCGCGACCACATCAACATGGAGACCTACATCTTCGAGGACGACGAGGTCGGCCACCGGTTCGCCAACATGCTGATGGCCAAACAGCGCGCCGGCGTGCAGGTCAACCTCATCCACGACAGCGTGGGCACGCTCGGCACGCCCAAGGCCTTCTTCCAGCAGCTGAAGGACGTCGGCGTCCAGGTGCTGGAATTCAACCCCGTCAACCCGCTGCAGGCCAAGGCCGGCTGGGACGTGAACCAGCGCGACCACCGCAAGCTGCTGATCGTCGACGGGCAATCGGCCATCCTCGGCGGCATCAACATCAGCAGCGTCTATTCCGGCGGCTCGTTCAGCAGCGGCCACCGTGCGCCGAGCCGCCCGAAGGAGGCCCTGCCCTGGCGCGACACCGACCTGCGCCTGGACGGGCCGGTGGTGGCCGAATTCCAGAAGATGTTCCTCGACACCTGGGCCGGCCAGAAGGGTCCCGAGCTGGCGCCGCGCGCCTACTTCCCCACCCTGCCCAGGCGCGGCAACGAGGTGGTGCGGGCAGTGGCGAGTTCGCCCGCCGAGCCGTTCAGCCTGATCTACGCCACCCTCATCTCGGCCATCGACAGCGCGGAGACCGAGATCCTCATCACCAATGCCTATTTCGTGCCCGATCCGCAGTTGGTGACCGCCCTGAAATCGGCCGTGGCCCGCGGTGTGGACGTGCGCCTGCTGCTGCCCGGCAAGACCGACTCGTGGCTGGTGTTCCACGCGGGCCGCGCCTCGTACGACGAGCTGCTCGAGGCCGGCGTCAAGATCTATGAACGGCAGGACGCCCTGCTGCATGCCAAGACGGCGCTCATCGACGGTGTCTGGTCGACCATCGGATCGACCAACCTCGACTGGCGCAGCTTTCTCCACAACCAGGAGGTGAATGCGGTGGTGCTGGGCGGGGAGTTCGGCCGGCAGATGCGCGCGCTCTTCGAGCGCGACATCGCGGTCTCGAAACCGATCACGCTCGAGGACTGGCGACGGCGCGCCCTGCGTCACCGTGTCAGAGAAGTCCTCGGCAAGCTGTGGGAATACTGGCTCTGATGCGCAGCCCGGGGAACCCGGCGTGGCACCGGGTACCCAACCGGCTCCACCGCCTGCAAGCCTGAGCGCATGAATCGTCATCCCGAGCAAGCGAAGCGATCGCCCCCCGGCTGGCGCCGCGGACTCGGCAGCCTCCTGCTCGGCTGCCTGGCGGCAGCCCCGGCCTGGGCCGACGGCAGTGCCGCCGCGGCGGCACTGCGCCAGCGCCACGAGGTCCTGCAGGAGCAGCTGAGGCAAAGCCCGTTCCGGCGCCCGCTTCACCTGGTCTCCAGCCAAAGCGCCGGGGACCTCCGAGGCGAGGTCTTCGCCGTGCTCGAACACCCCTTCGACACCGTCGGGCCGGCCCTGCAGGCGCGCGAAAGCTGGTGCGAGGTGCTGATCCTGCACCTGAACATCAAGCAATGCCTGGCCCGGCAGGCGGGCCAGCTCAGCGTCCGCATCGGCAAGAAGTACGACCAGCCCCTGGCCGACACCTTTCGCATCGATTTCGACTACCGGCTGGCCTCACGCAGCGCGGACTACCTGCAGGTGGCGCTGAATGCCGCCCAGGGCCCGCTGGGCACACACGATTACCGCATCCTGTTCGAGGCCCTGCCGCTGGACGACAAGCGCTCCTTCATCCACCTGTCCTATTCGTACAGCTATGGCATGGCGGCGCGGCTGGCGATGCAGGGCTACCTGTCCACGCTCGGCCGCGGCAAGATCGGTTTCAGCGTGGTGGACCACCGGGCCAACGGGCAGCCCGTGCACGTGGGCAACATGCGCGGCGTGGTCGAGCGCAACACCATGCGCTATTTCCTGGCCATCGAAGCCTACCTGGGCACGCTCTCGACCCCGCCGGCTCAAAAGCTGCCCCGGCGGCTACACGACTGGTTCGCGGCCACCGAGCGCTATGCGCCGCAACTGCATGAAATCGAAGAAGCCCAGTATGTCGACATGAAGCTCAGGGAGATGAAACGGCAGTAGCGAGTTCGCAAGCCGGGCAGCCGCGATCTCCCGGGGGCACGGGAGACCCGCGGCCGGCACGGCCGATCAGCGCAGGGGCACGCCGGTCTTGGACTGCAACTCCTCGCGGGTCACCTCCGGGGCGATCTCCACCACCTTCAGGCCTTGCGGAGTCACATCCATCACCGCGAGATCGGTGATGATGCGGTTGACCACGCCCACACCGGTCAGCGGCAGAGTGCACTTGGGCAGGATCTTCAGGTCGATGCCGCCGTCCTTCTTGCGCGCCACGTGCTCCATCAACACCAGCACACGGCCGACACCGGCCACCAGGTCCATCGCGCCGCCCATGCCCTTGACCATCTTGCCGGGAATCATCCAGTTGGCCAGGTCGCCCTTCTCACTGACCTGCATGGCGCCCAGGATGCTCAGGTTGATCTTGCCGCCGCGGATCATCGCAAAGCTCTCGTGGGAACCGAAGATCGACGAGCCGGGAATGGTGGTGACGGTCTGCTTGCCGGCATTGATGAGGTCGGCATCGACCTCCTCCTCGGTCGGGAAGGGGCCGATGCCCAGCATGCCGTTTTCGCTCTGCAACCAGACTTCGATGTCGGGCCGCACATGGTTGGCGACCAGGGTCGGCAGGCCGATGCCCAGGTTGACATAGAAGCCGTCCTGCAGTTCGCTCGCCGCGCGGGCGGCCATTTGTTCGTGTGTCCAAGCCATGATCAGACTCCTGCCTTTTCGGTGACGGTGCGTTTTTCGATGCGTTTTTCGGGGTGGGCGTTGAGCACGATGCGGTGCACGTAGATGCCCGGCAAGTGGACGGCATCGGGATCGAGGCTGCCGGTCTCGACGATTTCCTCCACCTCGACCACGGTGATCTTGCCCGCCATGGCGACGGCCGGGTTGAAGTTGCGCGCCGTGCGGCGGAAAATGAGGTTGCCGCTCTTGTCGGCCTTGTGGGCTTTCACCAGGCTCACTTCCGGAAAAAGCGCCTTCTCCATGATGTACAGCGCCCCGTTGAACTCGCGGGTTTCCTTGCCTTCGGCCACCAGCGTGCCCACCCCGGTCTTGGTGAAAAAGGCCGGGATGCCCGCACCACCGGCCCGCAGCTTCTCGGCCAGGGTGCCTTGCGGCGTGAATTCGAGCTCCAGCTCGCCCGCCAGGTACTGGCGCTCGAACTCCTTGTTTTCGCCCACGTAGCTGGAAATCATCCGCTTGATCTGCCGGGTCTCCAGCAACTGGCCCAGGCCGAACCCGTCGACCCCGGCGTTGTTCGAGATGACCGACAGATTGCGCGCCCCGGTGTCGCGCAAAGCCCCGATCAAGGCCTCCGGAATGCCACACAGCCCAAAGCCCCCCACGGCCAGCAGTTGCCCGTCCCGGACGATGCCGTCAAGCGCAGCCGCCGCGCTGGGATATAACTTGTTCATTCTCTGCTCCTTGGTCAAAATGAGAGTTTAAATCTAATACCGAAGCGTACTACGTAATGTATTAGGTATTCATTACGTATAATCAATTAAGCACAACACCCATGTCGAGTATTCCCCTTGATTACCGCACGGCGTTCGATCTGGCTCCTGTGGGACTGGTGGTCTCGCGAAATCGCCTGATGCTCGACTGCAACCAACATTTACTCGAGATGTTCGGTGCCAAGCGCGAGCAACTCCTGGGCCAGTCCTTCGAGGTGCTGTACCCCACCCACGTGGAGTTCGAGCGCACCGGCCAGCGCATCGAGGTGAGCCTGAACGCCAGTGGCTGGTACGCCGACGACCGCGTGATGAAACGCATGCCGGGCGATCAGCGGGGCGAGCTTTTCTGGTGCCATGTGTCGGGCCGCGCGCTGGATCCCGAGCACCCGCACGCGGCCGGCATCTGGGCATTCGAAGACATGTCCGGCAACCGCCAGATGAAGGCCGACCTCACTCCCCGCGAGCGCGAGATCGCCGCGCTGCTGATCGAGGGCCTGACCAGCAAGCTCATCGGCAAACGCCTGGCGATCAGCCCACGCACGGTCGACGTGTACCGCGCCCGCCTGATGCGCAAGTATTCAGCCGCCACCACCCACGAACTGGTTCACAAGCTGCTCAGCTGATGGCGCCCCGGTCAGCGGTTGCAGCGGCAGCCTGAGCACGAAGGTGGCCCCCTCCCCCGGCCGAGACTGCGCCTCCAGGCTTCCCTGCATCGCCGCCACGATCTGGCGCGAGATGGCCAGGCCCAGGCCGGCGCCATGGCGCTGCCGCTCGCCCTGTTCGCCCTGGGCATAGGGCTCGAAGATGCAAGTCAGGTCCGCCTCGGACAGCCCCGGCCCGCTGTCCGACACCCGGATCTCGAAAACCGGCGGCCGGGAAGGGCCGGCGTCGGCGGACACCCAGCGGCCCTCCACGGTGACCGCTCCCGCGGCAGTGAATTTCACGGCGTTCTGGAGCAGATTGCCGACCACCTGTTGCAGACGGGCCACATCGACCTGTACGGCCAGGTCAGTTTCGTTACAAATTGCATGGAACGCCAGGCCTTTCTGCGTGGCCACCAGGCGTCCGCCGGCCACCAACTGCGCCCACAGGGCCTGCAGCCCGATCGCCTGGGGTCTCAACTCGACCGGTTTGAGCAGGGTTTGTTCGAAGCTCAGGGTGGCATCCAACACCTGGCCGAGACCGCGCGCCGATTCGGCGATGGACGACAGCAGGTGTTGCTGCAACACCGGGTCGGGTGTCGCCCTCAGCATGTCGGCCCCGGAGGCCACCGCGCCCAGCGTGCCCCGCAGCTCATGCGACAGATAGGCCAGAAAACGCCCGCGCGAAGCGGTACTGGCTTCGGCCAGGCCGCGGGCGCGGGTTTCCATGGACCGGGCGGCGGCCAGACGGCGGTTGCTTCGCCACAGCAGGCCCAGCCCGGTGACCAAGGCCAGCAGCAAAGGCCCCCCCCAAGCCAGCAGGCGCCGCCAGTTGACCCCCGACTGCACGGTGGCGACCAGCCAGCGCTGTGTGATGGCACTGCGTTCGGCGTCGCTCACCGCGTCCAGGCCCTTGCGCAGCACCTGTGTCAGCTCCGGCAGACCGCGCCGCACGCCAAAGTACAGCTCGCTGTCCCCTCCCGACACCGTGCCGGTGATGCGCAGGCTGCCGGCAAAACGGCGTTCGATCAGCTCGTTGACGACCTTCACATTGCCCAGGGCCACATCGGCGCGCCCGTCGGCGACCGCCGCCAGCGCCTGTTCCCGGCTTTCGAATTCCAGCAGCCGGATGCCGGGGTGCCGCGCCTTCAGCTCGGGAATCAGGAAATCCTGCTTCAACAGCGCCACTCGGCGCGTGCCGAATTCCTCGGTGGCACTCAACATCGACGGATCGTTGACCCGCATGACGATGGCGGTCGGCATGCGCGCGAAAGGCCCCACGAAGTCATAGTCGCCACGGCGCTGCGGCGCTCGTGCGGTGGCCACGACGACATCGATCTCGCCGGCGGCAGCCTGAGCGTACAGGTCTGCGGGGCTGGCGCCCACCTCGCGCACCACCGACAGCCCCGTCTTGCTGACCACCAGGCGAAGAAAATCGATGCCCAGGCCTTCGGGTTCACCCAGGTCGCCCTGGCGGGTGATCGGCGACAGGGCCCGGTCGTAGCCGATGCGGATATGGCCGTTCGCCTCGACCCATGCGCGCTCCGCCGCGCTGAGCTGCGCCGGCCGCTCATCGAGCGGCGCCTGCATGCCGGCAGGCAACCAGCGCGCGGCCAGTGCCGAGCGGTCGGCCGCGGTCACCGAGGCCATGGCCCGGCCCAGCAGCCTGCGCAACTCGACCGCGTCGGCGCGCACGGCCGGTCCGACGGTGACCGGCCCCGGCCCCAGACTGCGTCGCATCACCAGGTTGGCCAGCAACAATTTCTCGATGTGGTAGACGACCACCTGCTGGTAGCCAACGAACAGATCGGTGGAACCCGAAGCCAGCGCCAGCAGCGCGTTCTTGGGAGTGGGGAACAGGATCAGCTTGGCCTGGGGGAAACGCTGGCGCAGCACCATCGAAGCCGCCGTTCCCTCGACTGCCGACAGCCGGTAGTGGCCGAAATCGTTGGCCGCGGAGATATCGGGCATATCACGCCGCACCACCAGCACCAGGTCGCTCGCCAGGGCCGGCAAGGTGACCACCGGCGAGGTCGCCGTGGCATCTTTCGGCAGCGCGAAAGGCAGCAGATCGACTTCCTTGTCGAGGAGCGCGGCCGTGGCGCGTTCGGCGCTCGCATAGCGCGTGATCTCGACCCGCAAGCCCAGACGCTCGGCCCAGAGATCGACCATCTCGATGACGAAGCCGTGCGGGCGCAGGGGCGGCGGCGGATTGAAATAGTAGGGTGGAAATTCCTGCGCGATGCCCAGGCGCAGGACCGGATGAGCTGCTACCCAAGCCTGTTCTTCGGCACTCAGGACCAGCGGCGAGGCCCCGCCTGCCGGCTGGATGAAGACCAGCCCGGCCAGCACCAGCATGCGGACGAACCAGAGCAGAACGGCGCGGCCGGAGAGCGACGCAAGAGGGCGGAACCCGCTCATGGGGCATTGGCGGTGAAGGCCATGCGTCGATCCGAAAGTCGCCCCGCGGCAGGCCGTGATGCGATCAGGCCCCTAGGGCCCTGGTCGTCCCACCCCGAGCTCGGCGTACAACTTGTCGACCAGCGACCGGAGTTCGTCGACTTGACGCTGCAGGACCAGCTGTTGCGACTTGAGGGCGGAGAGCTCGCTGGCCGCCACGAAGTCGGCCTTGTCGGCGGCCACCGGCAGCGCCGACACATCGACCTCGCCGCAAAGAAGGTGGCTCCAGCGGGATTCGCGTGCGCCCGGCGCCCGCGGCAACTTGACCACGAGCGGCCCGCCTTTCTCGGCCGGGCGGTTGGCGAGTTCGTCGAGGAAGGCCTCGACCGAAGACACATCGGCGAAACGATGCAGGCGTTCGCTGTTGGCCCGCAGTTCGGACGCCGTCTGGGGCCCGCGCAGCATGAGCACCGCCAGCAGGGCCACCGATTGCGACGGCAGGCCCAGGGCCCGCCCCATGTTGTGCTCGTGACGGGTGACCCGCGAACCACTCGACTCGAAGGTGAGACTAAGCGCCTTGAGGGCATCGGTGGCCGATTGCAGCTCGGCCTCGGTGACATTCAATACGGGGTCCCGGGCCGTCTTCTGGTTGCAGCCCCCCAGCAAGGCATTGAGCGACATGGGATAGCTGTCGGGCACGGTATGGGCCTTTTCGACCAACACCCCGAGCACACGGGCTTCCAACAGGGACAAGGCGCGCATCGTTGCGGTACTCCTCGGGACCAAGGCTCAGGCGAGCGAGAAGCCGTCGTCCGCCTGGATGACCGCCCCGTTGATGAAATGGCTTTCGTTGGCGCACAGCATCATCAGCACGGCGTCGAGATCCTGCGGCTGGCCGACGCGTTTGCGAGGCAAGGTGGCAACGAGCTTCTGGCCCTGGTCGCTTTTCCAGTGATGATGGTTGATCTCCGTATCGATGTAGCCCGGGCAGATGGCATTGACATTGATGCCGTACTTGCCCCACTCGAGCGCCATCGCACGCGTCATGTGGACGACCGCCGCCTTGCTCATGCAGTACACGCCGATCTGGCCCAGCACCTTCAGGGCGCCCATGGAAGCGATGTTGACGATGCGCCCGCCGGTGAAGGTGCCCGGGGCCGACCCCTTGGCCCGACCCAGCATGCGCTTGCCGACTTCCTGGGCCACGAAGAACGCGCCCTTGGTGTTGGTGTCCATCACGTAGTCGTAGTCTTCGGGCGACACGTCGACGATCTTCTGCGTGGTGCTGACGCCGGAGTTGTTCACGAGAATGTCGATGGTACCCATCTCGGTCTCGGCATGCGCCACAGCGGCCTTGATGCTGTCATGGTCAGTGACGTCGAGTTCGACCACATGGGCGTCGCCGCCGGAAGCCTCGATCTCGGCCCGCAGGGTCTTGAGCCGCTCGACCCGGCGGCCAGCGAGCACGACAGCGGCACCGGCACCCGCCAGGGTCTTGGCGAACTGGGTGCCCAGCCCGCTCGACGCGCCGGTGACCAGCGCGACGCGCCCTGAAAGATCGATGCTGTAGCTCATCTGGCTTCTCCTGATGTTCCTTGTTGCGATGAAATGAAGATAGCACGCAGTGCTTCGTCCAGACAGCTCACGGGTCACCGAGAATGGACGGCAAAGGCGGCCCAATCAACAAAAGAACGATCGTGCTATTTTTGATCGGGAGCATTTAGAATGTCAGCCGAACGCCCATTGAAGGAGACTGCATGACCCCTGCCGAAATCATTGCCCAGTACGGCCCGCGAGAAGCCATGGAGTACGACGTCGTGGTCGTCGGTGGCGGCCCGGCCGGCCTGGCCACGGCCATCCGGCTCAAGCAGCTGGCGGCGGCGCAGGCCCGGGAGCTGTCGGTGGTGGTGCTCGAGAAAGGCTCGGAGCCGGGGGCGCACATCCTCAGCGGCGCGGTCATGGATCCCGTCGCGCTGACCGAGCTCCTCCCCGACTGGAAGGCCCAGGGCGCCCCGCTCAACCAGCCGGTGACCGACGACCAGTTGCTGGTGCTGACCGAAAAAGGCTCTTTCAGCACGCCGAAGTTCCTGATCCCGGACAACTTCCACAACGAAGGCAACTACGTCGTCAGCCTGGGCAACGTGGTGCGCTGGATGGCCCAGCAGGCCGAAGCGCTGGGGGTGGAGATCTTCCCCGGCTTCGCTGCGGCCGAGGTGCTCTACAACGACGACGGCAGTGTCAAGGGCGTCGCCACCGGCAACCTGGGCATCGGCAAGAACGGCGAGCCGACGGCCGGTTTCCAGCTCGGCATGGAGTTGCACGCCAAGTACACCGTCTTTGCCGAAGGCTCGCGCGGCCACCTCGGCAAGCAGTTGATCGCGCGTTTCGAGCTCGACGCCGGCAAGGACCCGCAGGCCTATGCCATCGGCGTCAAGGAGCTGTGGGAGATCGACCCGGCCAAGCACCGGCCCGGCCTGGTGATCCACACCGCCGGCTGGCCGATGGACAACAGCACCTACGGCGGCGGTTTTCTCTACTGCCTGGAGGACAACAAGGTCACCCTGGGCCTGGTGACGGGCCTCGACTATGCCAACCCGTGGCTGAGCCCGTTCGAGGAGATGCAGCGCTGGAAGACGCATCCGCGCATCCGCGCCTTCCTCGAAGGCGGCAAACGCATCGGCTACGGCGCCCGTGCCATCACGACTGGCGGGCTCTTCAGCCTGCCCAAGACGGTGTTCCCGGGCGGTGCGCTGGTCGGCTGCGACGCGGGCTATCTCAACGGCCCCCGCATCAAGGGCAGCCATGCGGCCATCAAGAGCGGCATGCTCGCCGCGGAGGCCGCCTTCGAAGCCGTGGTCCAGGGCCGCCAGCACGACGAACTCGCCGCCTACCCCGAGGCCTTCGACAAGAGCTGGCTGCGCGCCGAGCTGGAGTCCGCGCGCAACTTCAAGTCGTGGTTCAAGTCGGGCAGCATCGTCGGGGCCCTGATGATCGCGGTCGAACACTGGCTGCTGCCGCGCCTGGGCATCAAGTCGCCGCCCTGGTCCAAACACCGCGACCGACCCGACCATGCGTTCCTGAAGCCGGCGGCGGACTGCCCGCGCATCGACTACCCCAAGCCGGACAACACCCTCACCTTCGACCGGTTGAGCAGCGTGTTCATCAGCAACACCAACCACGAGGAGCAGCAGCCGTCCCACCTGACGCTGAAGGACGGCAGCGTGCCGGTGGCGGTCAACCTGGCGAAGTACGCCGGACCGGAAGCCCGCTATTGCCCCGCGGGGGTGTACGAGTTCGTCAAGAATCCGGACGACACCGACCGGCTGCAGATCAACGCGCAGAATTGCGTGCATTGCAAGACCTGCGACATCAAGGATCCGACCCAGAACATCGTCTGGGTCACGCCCGAGGGCGGTGGCGGGCCCAACTATTCGGGCATGTGAGCGCGGTCGCTGCTACACTGCCGGGGCCAGGAGAGAGCTTCTCCGTGAAGCCGCCGAAGGCGCAGGGTTGCAGCAATGCCACGCCCGAACGCTCAGGCAAAAGGACTGGCAAGCGCCCCCGCAAGGGGGCGTCCTCACTGGAGAGAGACCCACCCCGAGTGGGTCCACCGAAGGGGCAAGCGGCGCCTGCATGCGGGTGCTGCCAATCTCTCAGGTAAAGCGGACAGCGAGGGCATTCCGACGTATCGTCACCCCCGGTGGCGGAGCGTCGGCCGCCGAATGCCCTTACTGGAGACAGCCATGTCCGCAAACGATCTGCAAACCACTCCCCTGCATGCCCTGCACCTCGAACTCGGCGCCAAAATGGTGCCTTTCGCGGGTTATGCCATGCCGGTCAACTACCCGGGCGGCATCATCGCCGAGCACAAGCACTGCCGCAGCGCCGCCGCGCTGTTCGACGTCTCCCACATGGGGCAGCTGCGGCTCGTCGGGCCGGACGCGGCCAAGGCCCTCGAGTCGCTGGTGCCGGTCGACGTGCTCGACCTGCCGGTGGGCAAGCAGCGCTATGGTTTCTTCACCAATGCGAACGGCGGCATCCTCGACGACCTGATGATCACCCGGCGCGAGGACGACCTGTTCCTGGTCGTGAACGCCGGCTGCAAGGACGCCGACATCCGCCACCTCCAGTCCCACATCGGACACCGCTGCAGCGTCATTCCCATGCCCGAGCGAGCCCTGCTCGCCCTGCAGGGGCCGCAGGCGGTGGATGCGCTGTCGCGGCTCGACCCCTCGGTGGCCAAACTCACCTTCATGACCGGTGCCCCCGCCGTGCTCGCCGGCGCCGACTGCTTTGTCACCCGCTCCGGCTATACCGGTGAAGACGGTTTCGAGATCTCGGTGCCGGCCCTGCAGGCCGAGGCCCTGGCCCGCGCGCTGCTCGCCCTGCCCGAGGTCAAGCCCTGCGGCCTGGGGGCACGCGACACCTTGCGGCTGGAAGCCGGCCTGTGCCTGTACGGGCACGACATCGACACGAAAACCACCCCGGTCGAGGCCGGCCTCACCTGGGCCATCCAGAAGGTGCGCCGTGCCGGCGGCGCCCGCCATGGGGGCTATCCCGGCGCCGACACCATCGACGCCCAGCTGGCTGGCGGCACGAGCAACAAGCGTGTCGGGCTGCTGGGCCTGGAACGGGTGCCGGTCCGTGAAGGGGCCCTCCTGGTCGACGCCCACGGCCACCGGCTCGGCCATGTCACCAGCGGAACCTTGGCGCCCAGCGTCGACCAACCCATCGCCATGGCCTATCTGGCGAGCAACCATGCCAGGCCCCAGCACGAGGTGTTCGCCGAAGTGCGGGGCAAGCGCCAGCCGATGCGGGTGACGGCGATGCCGTTCGCGCCGCACCGCTATTTCCGCGGTTGACGCGGCCTTAGTCGCCGTCCACCCTTTTTTCTCGTCCACCCCACCCGACGCCACGCTTGCACCAAGGCCGTCGCCACATCCCTCAGGAGTTTCCGACATGACCACGCTGTACACCAAAGACCACGAATGGATCAACGTCACCGACCGCGCCGCCGCCGTCGTGGGCATCACCGTGCATGCGCAGGACGCGCTCGGCGACGTGGTGTTCGTCGACCTGCCGGAAGTCGGCCGCAGCTTCAGCCAGGGCGAGGTGGCCGGGGTGGTGGAGTCGGTGAAGGCCGCGGCCGACCTGTACATGCCGGTGTCGGGCGAGATCGTCGAGATCAACGAGGCACTGCGTGCCGATCCCTCGCTCGCCAACAGCGATCCGCTCGCCGCGGGCTGGTTCTTCAAGGTCAGGCTGGCCGGCGATGCCGCCCTCGACCACCTGCTCGACTCGAGCGCCTACGACGAACTCGTCAAGAACGCCTGATCCACCTCGCTGCCGTATTACCCGCTGGACCCGTTGCCATGTTGATGTCTGCCCCCAAGCCGCTCGGTGAGCTCGAAAATGCCGCTGAATTCGTCGCCCGCCATATCGGTATCCACGCCGATGACGAACGGCACATGCTGTCGGTCATCGGTGCCGCCTCGCGGCGTGCACTGATCGACGCCATCGTGCCGCGGGCCATCGCGCGCCCGGAGCCGATGCAGCTGCCGGCTCCCTTGACCGAAGCCCAGGCCCTGGCCGAGCTCAAGGCCCTGGCGGGGCGCAACCAGGTCCTGAAGAGTTTCATCGGCCAGGGGTACCACGGCACGCACACGCCGGGCGTCATTCTTCGCAACATCCTCGAGAACCCGGCCTGGTACACGGCCTACACCCCGTACCAGGCCGAGATCTCGCAGGGCCGCATGGAGGCCCTGGTCAACTTCCAGACCATGGTCTGCGACCTGACCGGGATGTCCATCGCGGGCTCGTCGATGCTCGACGAAGCCACGGCTGCGGCGGAGGCGATGACACTGGCCATGCGGGTGGGCAAAAGCAAGAGCAAGCGCTTCTTCGTGGCCGACGATGTGTTGCCGCAGACCCTGGAGGTGGTGCAGACGCGGGCGCGCCCCTTGGGCATCGAGGTCGTGACCGGGCCGGTCGACTCGGCCGGACAAGGCGAGGTCTTCGGCGCCCTCTTCCAGTACCCGGGCGTCAACGGCGTGGTGCGCGACCTCGCGCCGGCCATTGCGGCCGTGCATGCGGCCGGCGGCCTGGCCGTGGTGGCCGCCGACCTGCTGGCGCTGACACTGCTCAGCTCGCCTGGCGAGATGGGTGCCGACATCGCTGTCGGCAACACCCAGCGCTTCGGCATGCCGATGGGCAATGGCGGCCCGCACGCGGCCTATCTGGCCACCCAGGACGAATTCAAACGCTCGATGCCGGGCCGCCTGGTGGGCGTGAGCGTGGATACCCACGGCAACCCGGCCTACCGGCTGGCGCTGCAGACGCGCGAGCAGCACATCCGCCGCGAGAAGGCCACCTCGAACATTTGCACCGCACAGGTACTGCCAGCGGTGGTGGCCAGCATGTACGCGGTCTACCACGGGCCGAAAGGCCTCAGGCGCATTGCGCACCGGGTGGCCAGCTACACCGCCGTGCTCGCGTCCGGCCTGCAGGAGCTGGGCTGCACGCTGGTCAACGACACCGCTTTCGACACCTTGGAAGTCTCCACCGGCGCACGCACCGAGGCCGTGCTGGCCGCCGCGCGCCAGGCCGGCTTCAACCTGCGTCGGGCCTCGGCGGTTTCCGTGGGCATCAGCCTGGACGAGACCACGACCCGCGCCGACATCGACACGCTGCTGTCGCTGCTGCCGCAGAAGGCGTCGGGAGATCGGTCCGCGTTGTGGGCACGGCACGAGAACGGCCTCCAGCCGCTGATCCCGCCGGCGCTGGCACGGCGCAGCGCCTTCCTCACACATCCGGTTTTCAACACCCACCAATCGGAAACCGAGATGCTGCGCTACATCCGCAGCCTGTCCGACAAGGACCTCGCGCTCGACCGCAGCATGATTCCGCTCGGCTCGTGCACGATGAAGCTCAATGCCACCAGCGAGATGATTCCCATCACCTGGCCTGAATTCGCCAACGTGCATCCGTTCGCACCGCAAGACCAGCTGGCCGGGTATCAGGCGCTGGACGAACAGCTGCGCCAGTGGCTGTGCCAGGCCACCGGCTACGCCGGCATCAGCCTGCAGCCGAATGCCGGGTCGCAAGGCGAATACGCCGGGCTGCTGATCATCAAGGCCTATCACGAGGCGCGCGGCGAGGGCCACCGCAACATCTGCCTGATCCCCGAGTCGGCCCATGGCACCAACCCGGCCAGCGCCCAGATGGTGGGCCTGCAGGTGGTGGTCACGAAGTGCGATGCCAACGGCAATGTCGACCTGGCCGACCTGCAAGCCAAGTGCGAGAAGCACAGCGGCCGCATCGCCTGCGTGATGATCACCTATCCCTCGACCTACGGCGTGTTCGAGCCGAAGGTGAAGGAGCTGTGCGCGCTGGTGCACCAGCACGGCGGGCGGGTCTATGTGGACGGAGCCAACATGAATGCCTTGGTGGGCGTGGCCGCACCGGGTGAATTCGGCGGCGACGTGAGCCACCTCAACCTGCACAAGACCTTCTGCATTCCGCACGGCGGCGGCGGCCCGGGTGTCGGTCCGGTCTGCGTGGCGGCCGACCTCGTGCCCTACCTGCCGGCCCACCGCTCGGCCGGCATCGGCACCGACACCCAGGTCGGCGCGGTCTCGGCCGCTCCGCTGGGCAACGCCGCAGTGCTGCCGATCAGCTGGATGTACGTCCGCATGATGGGTGCGCAAGGCCTGAAGGCCGCCACCGAAACCGCCATCCTCAGCGCCAACTACATCGCGGCCAAGCTGGCCGACCACTACGATATCCACTACAGCGGCAACATCAGCGGCATCAAGGGCGGCGGGGTCGCCCATGAGTGCATCCTCGATCTGAGGCCCCTGAAGGACAGCTCCGGCATCAGCGCCGAAGATGTGGCCAAGCGCTTGATCGACTATGGCTTCCACGCGCCGACACTGAGTTTCCCGGTGGCCGGCACGCTGATGGTCGAACCGACCGAAAGCGAACCGCTGCAGGAACTCGACCGCTTCTGCGACGCGATGATCGCCATCCGCGACGAGATCCGCCGCGTCGAACAAGGCAGTTGGCCGCGCGAGGACAACCCGCTGAAGGCTGCGCCGCACACCACGGCCGCCCTGCTGAAGGCCGATTGGCCGCACAGCTACTCGCGTGAAGAGGCGGCATTCCCGGTGAAGAGCCTGCGTCTGCAGAAATATTGGGCTCCGGTCGGCCGAGTGGACAACGTCTACGGCGATCGCAACCTGTTCTGCAGCTGCGTTCCGATGGACGAACTCGAGACGTGAAGCGCTGGCGGCACCTCGCACGGACCGGGCTGGCCTGGATGGCCGCCTCGATGCTGAGCGGGTGTGTGCAAGACCTGTTCTTCCATCCTGATCAACGGGTCTACGCCACGCCGGCGCAAGCCGGCGTGGTGTCACAGGACTTGAGTTTCGAAACCGCCGATGGTTCCCGGCTGCACGGGCTGTGGCTGCCGGCCGCATCGGCACAAGGATCTGCCTGCACCATCGTTCATGCGCACGGCAACGCCGCCAACCTCAGCAACCATCTGCCGCTGGTGGCCTGGCTGCCGGCGCGCGGCGTGAACGTGCTGATGTTCGACTACCGGGGCTATGGCCGTTCGGAAGGCCAGCCCAGCCTGAGCGGCGTGGTGGAAGACGTGGAGGCGGCCGTGGCCGCCGCACGCCGCCAGCCCGGGGTGGACACCGAGCGCGTTCTGCTGTTCGGCCAGAGCCTGGGCGGCGCCACGGCGCTTCGTGCCGCACAGCGCATCGAAGCGGGCACGCTGCGCGGCCTCATTGTCGATTCTGCTTTTGCCAGCTACCGTGGCATCGCGGACGACCTGGCCGGCCAGACCTCGTGGTTGTCGCTGCTGGCACCGGTGCTGCGCCCCTGGCTTCCGCCTGCCGCGGAGGACCCCGTCACGGCCATCGGCCTGCTGAAGATGCCGGTCTGGTTGATCCACGGCGATCGCGATGGTTTGATCGATATCGCCCACAGCGAACAACTCTTTGCCGCGGCGCATGCACCGAAACAGCTGGTGCGAGTGCCGGGGGGAATGCACATCGACGCACTGACGCGCATCGATTTCCAACCGCGTTTCCTGGCGCTGCTGAACGAGGCCTGCGGGACCTCGCAGCCCTCCCCTCCCCCTTGAGGCACAGGTCGCCGACCTCGCGTCGACTCGAATGGCAAGCTGCGGGCGCTGTCTCACCATACACAGGCCCCCCCGTGACCCCTGGCACACGCGACCACGCAGGTTTCCCGGTGAGATGCCTGGCCGCCGGTGCAGGCGGCAGCCCTGTCCCCTGTTGGAACAGAAACCGGCGCTGGCTGATCCATGAGCTTGGGCTGGGCTGCCGCAGATCGGAGATGCCATCCGATGCAGCGCACCGACGCGCAGGCGCAGCTCTTCGCCGCGAGACCTGTGCCTACAGGATCTGGCATGAAGTCGCACCGGAAGGCCCTCCTCGGCGACCTGGTTCCGCTCCGCGGCGTCCAAGGCTTCCATGGCAAAACAGCTATCCTTTTGGCTGGAAAACGTGTTGAAGAAACAAGCCTGGCTTTCGCCTGCAGGGCACAGCGATGTCGCAGCGGGCCGCGCCGCCGCCCGCCACAACGCCTCGCTGCGCAACTTGCGACAAGACCAGGGACGAATGCCCCGGACGGCCTGGCTCTACAGCGAAATATCCATGAGACGCCGGCACGGGCGAACGACAAGCCCTCCTCCCTCGCGAACGGCGGCCGCTGGTTCAAACACGGCGCAGGGGACGATTGACAGGACGTGTACCGGACTTGGGCCGAAACGGTTTGTGCGGCTGCTTCGATGCCGGCGATGTGTAACCCGGGCTCACCGGCAGATCGGGCTCGACGGACGACGAGCCGCGGCCCATCGTCCTGGCCGCCGCACCCACCATGGCACCGAAGGCCAAACCCGAGAGACCAGCCGCCTTGGATGACCATGCGGGGGCAGCACCTGCTGACCGACCGGCGACATGGCCTCTTCCTCGCCGCAGGGATGCCGCGGATGTCCCCGCCAACAGGGAAGGCCGGGTGGTGGCCGTGGCGGCTGCCGTCCCGCGACCGGGTGCCGCCGTGCCTTGCACCCAGGCCATGCCCTTTCGCCTGCCCGCGTCGAAGTCACGTGCCACGCCAACCAACGCAGCGCCAGCCTGGGACACCGGCCGTTGCGCGCGCACGGATACGGCCGACCAGCGGTCCACGCCCAGCGATGCACCGCCGACCAGAGCGGCGGCCAGACTGGGCACACGGGTGAAGAGATAGGCGATCAAGGCGGACATCAACACGATCACGCTGTAGGTCACGTACGACACGTTGTCGTCCGTCCGGACCGACACCGCGAGAGCCACGAGCTTGTCGACCAGGGTGACACTCAAGGACGCCATCGCGGCCGCCATGACCCCCTGCATCGCGCCTCCGATCAGAAAACCCAGCCAGGCGTTGAACAAGAAGACGGACGGTTGCCACATGGCCCAGGGAATCATGACTGGGGCGAACAGAACGGCCAGCGCGGTCTGGATCTTGGCCAACACCATGACCCCGGCCGCCAGCCCGCCTGCCAACAGCAGCAGGAAGGCTGCAGCCAGACGGAAAAGAAAGCCGACGGTCTGGTCTGCAATGGCCTTGAGCGCTTCGAGCCAGCTTTCGCCGCCCGAGGTCGGTGCTGCGGCCACCAGGTCGAAACCGGCTCCGGCCAGGCGCTGGAGGACGTCGACCTCGTCCGGAGATCCGGCTTCCAGACCGAGCGTCTGCGCGAACACGCTGCTCAGCCCCTGGACCGAGTCCCGCACCACGGGCCCAAGATGGTCCACCGCCCAGAGTGCCAGGGCAAGAACCAGCAGCGGCTGGATGAACTCCGGCAGCAGCTGTGCCCAGCCCCGGCCCAGCACCCAGGAGCGGATCATTCCCCACACCAACAACACGCCGAACAAGGCCACGGCCGTGCGCCGCCCGAGCTCGACCAGACCTGAGTTGCCGGCGGCAAACCGGTCTATCGAAACCGAGAGTTCACTGAAGAGGGTACGCAACTGCGTCACCGACTCGACCGGCGTTGCCGCATGGGCCGTGGCGCATGGCAAGGCCAGCACCAGCCCGAGGCCGAGGGCGCCAAGCCAGCACAGGCCACGGCTCATCGACGCGCAGCCTTCCAGCTGTCGATGGCGGCCCGATCGGCGAGCAGGTCCTTGTCGCGTGCCGCCTTGTACGCCTCCTCACGGGCTTTGATGCGCTGCCGCTGCTCGGCCTCCTGCATCTCCTTTTCGGCGCTGGCCCGGCCGAAAGCGGTGGAAATCTGGCGCAGCAGTTCAGCGTTCTGCTGGATCACCCGGTTCATCTGCACATTCATCAGCTGCATGGCCTCGTGGGTGCCTGCCGTGCCAGTGATGCGGTTGGCCTGCTGCCGGGCGAACTCGTAATCGGACTCGATCTTCTTCATGGCATGGACTTCGGCATGCATACGGGCCATGGCCGCCTCTTCCTTGCGTTGCACCCGGCCCTTTTCCCAACGCACGTATTCGTCCCATGTCAAACGCAACAGCTTGGCGGAGTCGAGGCGTTCGTCGAAGGAACGGCGCACCTTGTCGATCGACTCGAGGAGGTCCCGATTGGCGGCCATGGCCTTTTCGATCTCCCTCAGTTCTTGCAACCCCGTGATGTCACCCAACAGGCCGACGACCTGGGTCGGGTCCATCGACTGGAGCTGCCGGGCCATCAGTTCGAGTTGCCGGTACTGACCTGCGAGTTGGTCGTAGGCCACTGCAAGCTGCTGGACAGCCTTGTAGGCCGACATCATGTTCTCGATCAGGTTCAGCGGGTCGACGAACATGAAGGCCTGGGTCGGCGGAGAGGCTCCGGCCAGGATGGTGGCCAAGGCCGCGGCGAGGGCCCTTTTCAGTTCAACCATGGAGGATCTCCTGCATGTATCGCGCGAGCCAGTCCGCTCCACCCAGGGCGAGTTCGCGGTTGAAGAGGGTCTTGGCGCGGGCGTCGGAACGGGTGAGGGCCAGGATTTCCGGCGGAAGTTGCACATCCACGAGGCGCCGCCGGTCGTCCTGGACGATGTAGTAGTCGCGCTTCTGCCGTGCATGACGAATGATGTCGATCTCATGGTCTTGAAGGCCCAGCATGTCGCGGTAGATGTCACGGCTGTCGATCGCCTGCAGGTTGGGCAGGAAGATGCGGGTCTTGATGTTGTCGTTCAGCGTGGCGCTGATCGGACAATCACGCACGTCCTTCAGCGACTGGGTCGCGATGCCCACGCAAACATTGCGCTTGCGCATGGTTTTGATCCAGTCCTCGAACATGTCCCTGAAGGCCGCGTTCTGCAGCAGGTACCAGGCTTCTTCGAGGTAGATGAGCGTGGGTCGCCGCGGGTCGTCGACCTTTTCCTCGACCACTTCGAACAAGTAGGCAAGCACCGCCGGTGCCAGGTTGCCATCGGCCAGCAAGCCGCCGACTTCGATTCCGGCAATGTCGGCGATCGAGAAATCATCTTCGGGGTTGTCGAAGAATTCACCGTAACGCTCGGAGCCGCGGGTCCAGGCATGAAGCCGGGCGGCCAAGGCCTTGTCCTGCCCGGCGATGAGCATGTGCAGCTTCGACAGGGTGTGCGCGCCGCCCTGGCACGCCGCCAGTTCGATGGCTTTGTCCAGCACCTTGATGTCCTGTGGACTCAGCGCGGCGGTGTCGAACGAACGCAGCGCCAGTTCCAGCCAGCGGCGGAACTTCGGAATGGACTCGCGCCGGCTGATCCAGCGGGCGGGATTCATGTTCGCCCCGGCCTGTCCATCCTGGAGACTCACATAGTGCCCTCCCAGGGCCTTGATGGTGATGAAGTTGGACAGCCCTTTGTCGACCACGATGACACGGCACGGGTGGTAGCGCTGCCATTGGATGATCAGGAAGTTCATCAGGCTTGTTTTTCCCGCGCCTGCCGGCCCGACGATCATGAAGTGGCCCACGTCGCCGACATGGAACGAGAAGTGCTCGGGCACGTCGGTGAGGGTGGGCAGCAGCACCAGGGCATCGCTGTGCACGCCCCGTTGCTCGCTCAGGTGCGGGTTGTCGGGGCGCCCGCTGTCCAGGGTCCGTACCACGGTGAGATCGGACATGTTGCTCGTGCTGACCAGGCTGGTTCGCAACACGGCATCGGCCGCGCCGGGCAAGGTGAGCGCGAAGGCCGAGAGCACGTTCACATTTTCCTTGACGAGCCCGTAGCCGGCATTGCTCAGCACGGCGTGGATGTGCTGTGACACGAGCTGGTTGTCTTCCCGGGAGTCGGCGATGACCTGCAATGCCATCGCGTGGTACCCGAAGCCCACCGCGTCCTTGGTGAGTTCGACCAGCGCTGTCTGGGCGTCGTCGGCCAGCGCCGACATGCCATGGTTGACCCGCTCGGACACGATGCCGGTGAGTTTCTCGACCGCCTGGACGATGGGACCCTTGATGTTGGACCGGTAGTGTTGCTCCTGGTCTTGGATGAGTTTCTTCGCACGTTCGGTGTCGAGGAATCGGAACATGCTGACCAGGGTGAAGTCGCCCGGCACACCGAGCAACTGTTCGATGGGGTGGTTGTCGGCCGCCTCGGGATAGGCTTTCACGCTGTGCATGCTCACGAAACGATGCACCGCCGAGGACTCGAAGCAAAGGACCCCGCTGTCCTCGCGGCGCAAGGTATCGGTAGGCAGCAGCGTGTTGAGAAAATAGAGATCGTGGGGAGGCAGCTTCACCGATCGGCGCGGCGAGGCCAGGTTGGCGCGGTTGGCGAGCTCGGCCCTGAGCTCGTTCGACTCGAGGCGGCGTAGATCGACATGGGCCGACAAGGTGCTGCCGAAATTGACCAGTTGGTGCTCGAAGGCGTCGATGGCGGCCCCCAGGCGGCCTTCCATCCGTTCGATCTGGGTCTTGCGTGACAAACGCTGCCCCATCAGGCCAACGAGGGCGGCGGCAAAGGATTGCCGCTGGCCGATCATCCGGTCACCGACCTCGTCGAAAAAGCTGTTGCTGCCACCGAACGGTTGATAGCTCACGCAGATGACGTGCCGCAGCCGGGCGGGACGACCGGCCTCGACATGCGCTCGCCACACCTCGTCGACATAACGAGCCACCGGGTTGAGCATGGGCTCGGTGGCGACCGGCCCCCTCCGGCGTTTGTCGAGGAAGGTCCAGACGATGTTGTGGTCGTCGAATGCACGCCAGGCGATGTCGACACCTTCGAGGCAGCCCTCGAGTTGGCTCTGGTTGGAGCTCTCGACATCGACCCCGCCGTACTCGAAAGCGGCCAGCAGGCTGCCGTCGAGGTTGAGCACCAGGCCGGGGGATACCTCCTTGAACCAGGGCAGCAGTTCCGCATAGCTGCGGGTGGACCGGTTGTAGGCACGGGTGAGATGTCGGAGGTTCAGCAATGCAGGCCCCTTCCACAACCCCGCGGCCGACGCTCCATGACCGATGCCCGCACCCAGGGATCGTAAAGATCGGCCTGTTTGAGGTATTGCAGGAACGCCTTCAGCAGGACGGCATCCTTGCGGTAGACCCAGCGCATGAACAGATGCAGCGGCGGAATGGCCAGGGCCAACGGCATGCTGCGGAGGTTGAGCGACAAGACACCCAGCACCACCATCAGCCCGAAGGCCTCGGAACCGATGCCGACGATCAGCCTGGGACGGTTCAGGCTCATGTGGAAGACCGATGCGCGTGCCATCACGCGATGCAGCTCGCTGCCACGCCGGTATAGGCGGCCAGGGCCGAGCCGGCCCCCAGGACGATGCCGAGGCCGAGGCCGACATAGAGCATGGTGCTCCACATCTTGCCGCTGCCGAGCCAGTGCCCCACCACTGAAAAGATGAGCACGATGCCGGCGATCATGGGCGCCAGCTTGGTCCGGCTGTAGGCGAAGAAGCCGCACAGCACATCGTCGACCAAGGGGAAACCGTTGAAGACCGACGCGGCATGCGCGGAGGCAGGCCACAGCGCCAGCGCCAGCATCAGGAGGAGCAGACCGCCCTCCGGCAGGCCGGATGGGAGTTCGCAACGGACGGGGAAGAACGAGGAAGGGTTCATCTGGGCTCCTGGGGAAAGAGGGTTTCGAATTGATAGCTCTGGGTGACGGGGTCGAAACCGAGCACCTGCAAGGCTTCGCCCAGACGGCGCACCCAGGCTCCTTCGACACGACGGCGCTCCATGTGGAGGATGAGATCGAAGGTCTGGGCAATACGCGTCTTGATGGCAGGGAGCGGCATGGTCGGGCGCCCTTCCAGCACCAGGTTCTCGAGCCTGGCCAGGCCTTCGCGGGCCGAATTGGCATGGATGGTGCCCATGGCCCCCGGGTGCCCGGTATTGGCCGCGTCCATGAAGTCGAAGGCCTCGCCGCCGCGGACTTCGCCCACGAGAATGCGATCGGGCCGGCTGCGCAAGGCGGACTTCAGCAGGCGTTGCACGGAGTAGCCCTGCTCGTCGTCGGCCTCCAGGCGCACGAGGTTGCGGTGGGGAACGACGACTTCGGGAATGGTTTCGATCAGCAGCAGGCGCTCGTCGCGGTCGATTTCCTGGATAAGGGCGTTGAGGAAGGTGGTCTTGCCGGAACTGGTGCCCCCCACCACCAGCAGGGTCTGGTGCGCGGCCACGGCTGCGCTCAGGCCCTCGGCCATGAATTCGGGCAGTTGCCCCAGGCGGACGTAGTCGCCGAGGGACAGGCTGCGCGTGTTGTGGCGACGTATGGACACATACGGACCATCGACCGCGACGGGAGGCAACTGAGCTTCGATGCGAAAGCCGGGCAGGCGGGCGGATACGATGGCGAACTTGCTGCCGTCGTGAAGATCGACCTCGCGGCGGGAAATGTTGGCCAGGTTGACGATCATGCCGACCACCTGGTTCTCGCTGAGCTGCAGCGAAGTGAGCTCGGGGGATTGGCCGAGACGTTCCACCCAGACGTCTCCGGCGTTGATGGAGATTTCGATGACTTGCTCGTCGAGCATCAACGCGCGCAGCGGTTCGACGGACATGAGCGCAAAGGATAGGCCTGGGTGTTGCATGTCTCGATTCTGGGAGGCCCTTGAAGGCACACCGGCCTTGAAACAGCGCGCTTAATGACGCATTCCGGCTGAAGGGCCGCATCATCTGGTGAACACGGGCTGCAGGTGCCGCAGGAACAGCCACAGCGACGGCGTCCACATCAGAACAGCCACGGGCACCAGCACCGCGGGGATGGCGAAGGGCAGACCGGCATAAACGACAGCGAGGAGGCTGGCCAGGAACAGCCCACGTTGCGCCAGCGCGAAGGCGGTGGGATTCTGGAAACCGAGACTCGCCAGCGTCACCTGGCGCTGCACCAGCCCATCGACGACACAGGCGAACAGGATGGGCGACAGCTGGAGCGTCCACAGACCGAGCACCACCAGGCGCAGCACGATCATCCGCCACCGCAGGTGCAGGGCCTCGACATAGTCCTGGATATGCCGGGCGATGGGTTCGCCTGCACGGATGACGGAAGCATCACGCCGGTCCAGGGGCCGGCCACCGCTGGCGGCCGGACCGGGCAGCGGGCCGTAAGGCCCGGGCACGCCCGACGCAGCCACCCATTGCCCCACCTGGAGCACCCGATCGCCCAGGGTGGGCCCGAAGGTTTCACGCACCGAAGCGACCTCTTCCGACCATCGGGCATGCGAGCGCTCGGCCGTGGTGAAAAAAGGCAGCATGCACTGGCTGAGCAACAGCAGCAAGACGATACCGCCAAGACCCATGCGCTCACGCACGGCCGATGCGCCCCAGGTCGGTCGCAGACTCGCGCCCTTCGCCCCGGGCCAAGCGGGCGGGATGGAGCGGGACACCATCGCGAGCGCGGACGAGTTCGTCGGGCCAGAGCGTGCGGGACGCGGGCATGCGGCCGGTCGTGAGGAACCTCGGCCTGCCGCGCAACCCTCTCGCAGAACTTTGGCCTGCCATGAGCGCCGTCGCCGGCTCCAGCCGCGAGACTGGACCCGCCACGGCATAGCCCGCACCCGGCATCCGACCGATGGCCTCGACGAGGTGGTGGCTCACAAGCTGCCCCATGGCCATGGCGGGGGGGGATCGGGCAGCATCAATTCCCGGCCGACGAAAGCTGCAGAACCGGAATACGCCCCTTGAACAATTGAGCGCGATTCACCATCGCGAAATAATGCAGGTCGGGCAAGCTCATCAGCAGTTGCGCCGGCACCAGTTCGCTGGTTTCCTCATGCAGGCTGGAACCCCGATGAGCGGAATACGCCAGTCCGGTGTCCTCGCTCTTGTGCCCACTGCCTTGTGACAGGCTGACATGGCGGATCACGGTATCACCGAACTTTCGGCCGACGAAATCCAGGGTGTCGGTGTCGGAGGTGGCGCCGACTACCAGGTTGTTCATGTTGCCGAGAATCCGCCTGGCCTTGTCGGGATCGCCCATGCGGACCACCAGGTCGGACAGGGTCTGACCGAACAGATACAGCACCACACCCACGCCGCGAGCCTTGTTGGCCAGCTGAACGATGGGCTCGCACACCAGATCACCCCACTCGTCGCAGATAACATGCACTTTGCGCCCGACGGCCGGACTGGCATGGTTGTACATCTCGCCGGCCGTACCCGCCAGGTCGGCAAGCAGGATCGCCGCGAGCGACTCGGCGACCGAGGTGTCGGACAAGGCATCGAGGCCGAAGTAGGCCACGTGCCCTCCTTCGATCAGCTTGCGGCTGCTGAAGACGGGGCGCGGGTCATCGATGTCGGCATAGTCGGGAGACAGCAGCGCGCCCAGGTCGCCCGCGCTGAGACGAGTCAAGGTGGGTGTCAGGCTGATGATCATCTTGGCCAGCCATTCGCGGTTCGATTCCAGGAGTGAGATCAGCCCGCTGATGTCCGGCGGCAGCGGACCGGTGCCGGCCCGCGCCTTGACTTGGCGCATCAGCGCCGCGAGACGAGGCGAAACCGTCGGGTCGGAACGCGAGCCGCCCGTGCGCCCATCCCCGGCACGTGCGGACCGTGTCGGTGGAAGGGGATGTCCAAGGCCGTCGCGGATGGAATCGACCTGGATCGGTTCGTCGCCGAGAAAACTGCCCAGTGCCCCTTCGGCCAGCGCTTGCAGCGCCTCGCGTGACTGCAGGCAGGCAAGAAGCGAGGCAATGCTCACCCGCTGCCCCACTCTTTTCATCCCTGCCACGACGTGGGTGATGGTCATCCAGACGAAGGACACGAAATTGTCATCGTCGGCCTGCCCCATGATGAGTCGGATGCGAGAGGCCACCTGGGTCTCGCGGTCCCAGCCGGCCAAGGCATCGAAGCGGATGCTTTGCCGGCCGAAGGCAGGATGGAATTTCAGGAAGCGATGCGGCTGGCCGAGCGCATGGGTCACCTGCTCGCAGACCGATGCGAGTTCGCGGTCCCCCTTGGGATCGAGCACGATGACCACGTCACCGCGGCTTGCCAGCTGATAGACCAGCAGACGGGCCAGCACGGTCTTGAGGGCCCCGGTGACGGCCATGACGGCGGTGTGCCCGTCCAGTGCCTGGAACGGAACAGCCAGGTCGTGCTCGCGGCCGAGGCCGTGGATCCAGGGCATTCCCCTGGCTTGTCTCGGGTCTTGCCGCAGGCCGGCGAGCCGGGCCAACCAACGCGGCGGGTAGATGTCGTTCAACCCGCGCCGCAGGACCTCGTGGCTCAATTGCGCATGCCGCGGTTCCCAGCGAAACCCCCAACCCAGCCAAAGTTTGCCGTCGAGGCCGCGGCGGCCCCGTTCGAAGTGGGCCAAGGGCAACAGCTGCACGGGTCCGCCCGCGAGCGAAAGCTTGAAGCGCCACAGCACATGTGCCTGATGCAGCCTAATCCACAGCCCTCCGATACAGATGACCAGGAGCCCGGCCGCCAACCATGGGTTCAGGTGCCCCCTCCCCGGCAGGAGTACGCAGCAGAGGATGGCTGCGGCCCAGACCAGGGCCGAGACGGCTTCGTAGGCGGGACGGAAGACAGCGGGGAGAGGATCGCGGGTCATGGCTGGGACACTGGCTTCGAACGGGGCGGAAGGGTGGGGAGCACAGCGGAAATGCGCCTCGTGCCAAGCCATGCAGGCGACCATATGGGGATGGCGAGGCACGACCGGACGAACGGGTCGCTATGCGAATCCCCAGGCCTGGACTGCACTCGCGTTCAGCACGAAACCCAGCCTGGGCCCTCCTGCAAAGGGCAGCGAGCCGATGCGTGTCGCTCGCCCGTGCCAGTCGCCACGGCCCAACCAGCCGTGGCGCTCCATGTCGGAGACGACCGAGGCCAGATCCAAGCCCTGTTGCGCCAACCACTCTTCCGAGATGGCGATGCGACCGCCGGGCAAGGCCACGAGCAAGTGCTCCGCCCGGGCATCGTGCAGGGCCCGCCATTCTGAAAACAGCTCGGCATGAGACGAATGCGGCCGGTCGGACGGGCCGGACTTCAGCCCGTCGGGAGGCGAGCCCTCGGGACGGTGCCGAGGTGCGAGATCGGGCGGGCGATCGGAGGGCTCGGCATGATCGGCCGAGCCGGTCATGCGCACCGCCGGAGACCCTCCTCTCCCCTGCGGGACGGCCGCCCTGCCGACACTTGGCGCGACCCGAAGTGCCGCATCATGCGAGGGCGACGGCACGCACAACCCGCCAAGGCCGCCCGGGGATGGATGGGAGGGATCCGGGAAGACCGACTCGGCGGCAAACGGCCGAGGCAGGCAGGACGGCTGCAGGTAGCCGAAAAGGGCTCCGGGATGCCGGAACCGCAAGGCTGTCCGATAGACAAGGGATGCTGCGGGGCCGGGATCGCTGACGAGGAGTTTCCACAACCACTGGCCGCTGGCGGCCGGCACCAGCAAGCCGGCCTGCCCCAGCAACTCGGCCAGCGTGAACGCCGACCTGGGCACCCCCGCCAGGCCCTGGGCTTCGGCGTGCTGGCGCAGCAGCTCTGCCGAGGCGGGCCAGGCGAGGTACAGGCCGTCGGTGCCGTACCAGAACGGACCATCGATGCCGTTGTGCAAAGGCCATTCGCCGGAGGCCAGGCCGTTGCGCAAGGCATCGAGAAGATGGGGCTCGAGGTGATGCCCCAGGCGCAGATGGCCATAACGCGAGCGACGGGTGAGTGCATCGGCCTGCAGGATGCGCTCGCGCATGGTCTGCACCAGATCACCGAGGACGGAGTCGCCGCCGCGTGCCTGGCCGAGCGCCACGGAGAACACCTCGCGGACGATGCCAGGTGAGCCGGCATTCAACCAGGCCAGTTGCTCGCGCGGAACGATTTCGCCCAGGATGGCCGCCCCTTCGGCACCGCCTGATACCGAGGCGGCCCCGGCCTGCCAGGTGATGAAGTAGCGATCGACCTGGCGGGTGTCCAGCCAGTCTTCGAGGCTTTCCATGAACTTGGGCCAGGGACGTCCGTTCCGGTCGGTGACGATGGCGCTGCGAAGGGGACGGTAGATTTCGCAGAGCAGGCCGGACAGGAAAGCCGCGTAGCGCCAGCGCGGCTCCAGTTGGTGGCGGATTTCGGCAGAGCCGGTGGGCACGAAGATGCGACCGTCGGCCGCTTGGCGGCAGTAGAAGGCCATTTCGACACACAGGCGAAACAGGCCGCCCGGCCCGGAAAAATGCTCGAAACCGCTGGCGGGCAACAGGTGCACATAGCGCGCTACCGCCTCGATCGGCTGCAGGTAGTAGGTGTCGAAGGGCTCGGTGGGCGAGACGACGACCTGGCGCAAGCGTTCGATCAGGCCGTGCTGCGAATGGACAACGGCATTGATGCTCGCGGCCGGCAGGCCCGGATCGACCGGTGGATAGCGGAGTTCATCCACCTGGCCGGGTCGTGTGTGGAGCGGGCCATCGTCTGCCGGCCTGGAAGCTGCCGACTGGGTATCACGGAAACCGGTTCGGCGAAAACCGGACCCGCGGGAACCGCCTTCACCGAACCAGGATTTTTTCAGGAACTTGAACATCGGAATCCACCTTGTCTGATCGATGAATTCTTGTTCGCGGCCTGTCGCGGCATGCGCTGGAAATCAGCCCGTATGTACGGCCCCGGACTGGTAGGAGCGGGTTTCCGCTGGTCCGTTGTAGCGCATGGCGGATGGACGCCCCAGCTTGTTGAATTTGGCCAGCGCGCAGACAGGACACTCGATGCCGTTGTGATGCCCGTCGTGGGACAGGTGCATGGTGCCGCACTCATGGCAGTAGCCCAGATGCACGTGGCCGGTCCGCAACGGCGTGAACACCGCGCTGATCAGCCGCGACAGCGACAGGTGGCCGGCAGGATCGCGATGATGCACGGCATGGTATTCATAGGCGTCGACGAAGGCCGCATGCGGACTCAGGCCGAGCGACACCAGGATGCGCTGGTGCGCGAAGATCGATGTCACCATGAGCCGGCGTGCGGCGCTGCCCCAGACGGCGGCGTTGCTGTCCGGCGCGCGGCGGCTGATGGACGACGGCTCGGCGCCACTCGAGGCCGCCCCGGCAAGGGCTTCGTCGGCCGCCTTTCGCAGGCGCCGCACCTGCGCCGAGTTGACCTCCGAGCGGGTGAAGGCGAGGATGGCCTTGGTGCTCACGCCATGGTCGATCAGCTGGCGGATGGTGTCGGCTTCGCCGGGCGGCAGGAACACCGCGGTAGGGCGCCCGATACGGGAGCTTCGCCGGGGTGGCACCGTCCCGGCTTCGTCGTCCAGGCCGCGGGTCAGGGACACGAAGTCATCCCAGGTGCACAGGACCCTTGCCAGCAAGGCCCGCATCGAAGGTGCCACGGGGACGCCGTTGCAGGTCGAAAACACCCGGTCGAGATAGGTTTCGGTGATGGTGAGCTGGACCAGCGGGCGTCCGGCGTTGCCGGCGGATTGCAGCAGCGTGCTGCAGCTGGCGGAGGCCATGGCATGCATGAAATCGGCGCTGCCCAGGCCGCTCACCAACGCGGCCAGGCGCGGCTGGGTCGCATAGCGCAACAGCAGCAGGATCACCTGCTCGTTCAGGGTGGCCAGCACGTCCCGGTATTGCTCCAGCTGGGGCGCCGCCATGGGCACGGCACCGCGTTGCATCTGATCGACGTCGTCCGCGGTCATCACGACACGCCACAGCGCAGCGGGCGTGGTACCGAGATCCATCAGGGGGTCGGTGTGGCCATAGGCATCGTCGGATTGGTTGGCCATGCAGGCGAATCGCAGGGCCAGCCGCAGCGGAATGCCGAAGACCTGGCTGCAATGCTGCGGATTGCGCCGGGCAATGGTGCTGACAGCGGTGACGATGGCATCGTTCAGGTCTTTCTGGTCGATGGTGCAGGGTGAGTGGTGAGCGTGCAGATTGGTACCCATGGGGTCTCCGACATCAATCAGGTGGATCGGTGTGGGCGATTCAACTGCACTTCGCCCGTTCGATGCGATTATGTTGCGCACGCAATCATCGCGCAATCGAAACAACATAATAATTGCGTTTTGCACCAAATCAGCCATAACCACCATCCCGCATCAACGATGCGAAGCCTTCGTATAATTTCCCATCTTCCTTGCATGAGCGGGCCATGAACCACGACACCGAATCGACAGGAGCGCCCCACGATCCCGGCCCGGTCGATGACGGTCCGTATGCTCATCTGAAGGCCTTTCTCCTTGGCAAAGGTGTGCCGCGCCACAAGCAGACCGCGGAGGTGGCTGGCCTGCTGGGCCTGGCGAAGACGAGTGTGTTCAGGAAGTTCAAGGGCGAGTCCTCCTTTACCCTGCCTGAATTGAAGGTCATCGCCGATCATTTCGGTACCGATGTCGATACCTTGCGGGGGACCGGGCATCCTGGGGCCGCACGCTCGCCAGCCAGTGGACTCGAGCCGGCGCTGGTGCGCATTCCGGGCATGCCGGAGAGCGGACAGTTGCTGGTCGGCGCCGCTCTCGCACCCGGAGATGTCTGCGACCTGGTCGCCATACGCGGCCCCATGGGCTGGGAGGTCCATCCCCGCGGCGCCCCGGAACTGACGGGCCATACCGGCTACGCGGTCGCCTCGCTGCGTGTCAGCGCCCTGCCCCGGCAGCGGATCGCCCTGCTCGAGGACGACACCAACGCCGCCGCCGTGGTCGCCCTGGCGCTCGAAGCGCAGGGCATGGTGGTGCAGATCTTCCAGGAACCGGCGGCCCTGATTGCCGCGCTGGCCCAGCGGCCGTACCAGGGGTATGTCATCGACTGGCTGCTCGGCGGCAGCACGACCGCCGCCGCGGCCATCCGGGAAATCCGCCTGCGTCAGCCGAACGCGCCGATCGCGATCACCACTGGCGCCCTTCACACCGGCGCCGAGACCGAAGGCTCGCTGATTCCTCTGGCCGAACGCTGGGCCGCCGGCATCTTCGAGAAACCCTTTCGGCAGGCCGTGCTGGCCAGCTACCTGAGACGGGGCATCGCCGAGGCGCAGTCACGCTGATTCACTGGGCGCAGCTGCCGTTCGCAAGGCAGCGCGCCGCGCGTGTGCCGGAACCGTTCATCGCGGCCAAGGGGGTGACGGATGGCTCAGACCCGATGTTCGCCTTGCCGGGCCGCCGCTTGCTGCAGCAGGCGGTGCAGCTGGCCCCGATCCACCGGCTTGTCGACACACAGGTCGAACAGGCCAGGCGCTGCTTCGCCGTGCTGGGCAGCCGAGAGCATCACCAGACAGCCCTGCCGGTTGGGGCCCTGGCCGGCACGCACCTGCCTGGCCACCTCCATGCCGCTGAAGTCGGGCAGGTCGATGTCGAGCAACACGGCCAGGTAGCGACGTTCCGACAAGGCACGCAGCGCTTCACTGCCGCTGCCGGCTTCGAAGGGCTGGCAGCCCAGGCTGCGAACGATGTCGGCCACCGCGGCACGGGCCTCCGGAGCGTCATCGACAATGAGCACCGGCCCCGCGCCACCAGGCACGACGGGCGCCGGAACGGCCGTGCCTGCAGGGGTACCGACAGGCAGTTCGACCGTCACCCTCGTTCCCTCGCCGAGCCGGGACTCCACCTGCAGACGACCTCGCAGCAAGTCCACCAGGCTGCGCACCACGGCCAGGCCCAGCCCGCTGCCGTCCGCCATCCGGGCCGAGCTGGCCACACGGTAGAACGGATCGAATACCAGCTCGAGCTGGTCGGGCGCCATGCCGATGCCGGTGTCCCGCACCTCCAGCCTCAGCCTCTGCCCGCCGTCGTCGAGCGTGGCCTCGACCGTGACGCCACCACGGGCGGTGTACTTGATGGCGTTGGACACCAGGTTGTGAAGAATCTGCCGCACACGCCGCGGATCGGTGACCACAGGCCGGGTGATGTCTTCGCCGGGTTCCCAGTGGATGTCGAGTTCCTTGCGGATCACGGCCTCTTCGTGATCCGCGATCACCTCTTCGACCAGCCGGTCGACGCGGAATTTCCGCGGGCTCATTTCGAGCCGCCCGGCGGTCATCCGGGCGAAATCGATGAGATCGCTCATGCGGGCGCGCAGGGCGCCGGCGCCTTCGCCCAGACGCATGAACACCGGATCGGTCGCATGCACCATCCCCCGCGACTCGATGAGTTCCATGCTGCTGACGATCGACTGCAAGGGGGTCAGCAGCTCGTGGCTGAGCATGCCGAGGAACTTGCCTTTGTCGCGTACCGCTTCGGCCGCGAGCGCCGCGGCAGCGGCGGCCTGCTCACGGGCGGCAGCGGCCTCGCGCCGGCTGCGCGCCTCGCGGCGCAGAAGCCAGACCGCATGTATCCCTTGCAGCATGATCAGCAAGAACAGGACACAGACCAGGACATCGGGCCGCCGATCGGGCGCGGCCTCGGCGGACCGCACCAGCAGATACAGCCCCAGCCCTCCCGCCAGGACGAGCCCGGCACCCAGCAGCCGGGCATGCCAGGCACTTTCTTGCAGAAGGGCACGCCAGCGCACCCCGGACATCCAGGTCGTCATGCCTGCATTCTGCTGCAGCTGGCGATGAGCGGGTTTTCCACTGCCGCGGCCTCCGCCGGACCCGTCGGCATCGCAGCCGACGGGCCGTCTCCGTTCCACCACCGTCGCCAGGCCTGCCTTTCGGGGCCGTTGCCGGAGGGGGGAGGTTCGGGCCTGGGCTTTAAGGTGAGAGCACACCACAGGAGACCGATGTGACCGAAACCCTCTCCCCCCTACATTCCGGCCAACCCCGCCTCGCGACCGAGGTCCCGCACGTCGTCCATAACCCACCAACCGAGCCGCGGCCGAAAACCCGGAGCAGCCTCGTCCTCCCGGTAGGCACCGGCCCCGAGCGCCCGGACGAACGCTCGGCCGCCAAGGAAATGTTCGGCCGCCATTTCCGCGGCGGCCTCATCATCGTCACGTATTGCATCAAGACGCGCTGCGTACGGCAGTTCTACCAACGTGATTTCGTCTACCTCAGCGGGTTGATGCATACGCTCGACAAATACCGCCAACTAAGCGGTGTCGACCAGGCGCTGCTGGACGACACCGCGGCCCAGCTCGCCGGATGCCTCGAAACCACGCTGGAGTCGTTCCGTGGTCGCCGCCAGCAGGCGCTGGCCCTGGTGGCGGAACAAGCCGCCATCGACCCGCCCATCCGCTACCCGCTGGCAGTGCGGCTCGAGGTCCCCATCATCAGTCCGTCCGCCCGCAGTTATATGGAAATGCTGGCCGCCGCCGACGATGCCTTCGCGGCCTTGGAGAAATGCTGGCTCCTGGCATTGATCGACACCCGCGTCCGCAAGCTGGAAGAGGCGGCCCTGCGCCAATCGATCCGGCTCGTGTCCAGCGTGGTGCGCCGCTGCCGCGACGACATGACACGACACGTGCGATCCGTCTGGCCGCCGACCGGGCATCGCAACGCCGCGGTCCACGTCGTCACCCCTGCCCGGGCGGGAGCCGGCGTGCCGCCACCCGGCGCCAGAAGCGGCCTGGTTCCGGACACGGAAAAAACCACCCACACACCCGAGGCAAGCGATTTGGCCATCCTGCCCGTTTTCCATGACATGCAAGACGCTGCCTGATCACACGGGCAAGAAAGGTTTCATGTCGGAGCTCGCACATGCGACGCCAGGTGATTTTTGGCAAACGAGCGGACCGGCACGCCGTTCGCTGCAGTGATCCGCTGGGAGCTACCCCGGGGAGGACTGTCATGGGACAACGCCGTCACGAACTGTCCGACGAGGAATGGGCTCTGCTGGAGCCCTTGCTGCCCGGAGTGAAGACACCGGGGCGGTACTACAAGGACCATCGCAGGATATTGAATGGAATGCTGTTTCGCATCAGCACGGGAATTCCATGGCGTGACCTTCCGGATCGTTACGGCCCATGGCAGACCGTCTACTCGCGGCATCGCCGCTGGTCTCGGTCCGGCCTCTGGGACCGGGTGCTGGCGGCACTGCAGCGCGACTTGAATGCAAGCGGACAGATCGAATGGTCGATATGGCCAGCCGACGGATCCAATATGCGAGCGCACGAGGCGGCGGCCGCCGGAGGGAAAAGATCCGCCCGAACACGAAGCTCTGGATCACGTACCTTGGCGCAGCCGCGGGAGATGGTGCATAAAACCGCATCTGGTCGCTGAGGATGCCGGGTTGCCGCTGGCGGTCGAACTCAGCCCAGATCAGATCAGATCAGATCAGATCAGATCAGATCAGATCAGGCAGGCGAGGCGCTGTAAGCCGAGCCGAGCTGTGCCTGTGCAAAGCCAAAGCCAGTCCTGCCAGGTCCAGGCCCACGCTCGATACCCAAGGCGCCGTGCTCAGCGACCAATGTCCGGCACCGTCCACCTCAGATGCCAACACCTCGACCGGGCGCCGTGCCAAGGCACCCGCAAGCCCCACGCCCCGGCTCCCCGGCCAGGCTCAACCCTGCAGATCCGGGCCAGCCCGCAAACGCTGCAAGGCCCCCAGGCCCGCCACCCGCCCGCTGGCCATGCAGGCCGTGAGAAGATAGCCGCCGGTGGGGGCCTCCCAATCCAACATTTCGCCGGCACAGAATACGCCGGGCAGCTCGCGCAACATCAACGAGCTGTCCATCGCCTCGAAACGCACCCCTCCCGCGCTGCTGATGGCTTCGTTGATCGGCCGGGCCGCCACCAATCGCAAGGGCAAGGCCTTGATGAAAGCCGCCAGGCGAGCAGGATCGTTCATGTCGGCCTTGGACACGATTTCATACAGCAGACCGGCCTTGACCCCGTGCAGGCCCAGGCGTGCCTTCAGGTGAGTCGACAGCGAACGGGGGCCGCGGGGATGCGCCAGCTCCTGGCCGACCCAGTCCAGGCTTCGCCCCGGCAGCAGGTCGATGTGCAGGGTGGCGCTGCCGGAGGCGGCGATTTCGTCACGCAGCGGTGCGGAGGCGGCATACACGAGGCTGCCCTCGATGCCGGTGTCGGTAATGATGAATTCGCCCGGTTGACGGAACACCCGCCCGTCGCTGCCGGTGAAGGCCATGGCCACGCCCTTCATCGGATGGCCGGCATAGCGCCCCCCGAAGTGTTCGGTCCAGCCCGGCCGGTGGCTGCCGTCGGGGGCCACCGGTCCAACGGCAAAACCGCAGTTGGATGGCAGCAACGGAGCCACGTCCACCCCCCGCTCGCGCAGCAGGGGAACCCAGGCCCCGTCCGAGCCCAAGCGAGCCCAGCTTCCGCCGCCTAGAGCCAGAACGACCGCATCGAACGAATGACTGCGTTCGCCGTCGGGGGTGTCGAAACGCAAGGCCTGCGCCCCGCCGGCGTCCCACCCGAGCCAGCGGTGCCGCATATGAAAGTTCACACCGGCTGCCCGCAGCCGATGCAACCAGGCCCGCAGCAAGGGCGCGGATTTCATGTCGGACGGGAACACGCGCCCCGAGCTGCCGACAAAGGTGCTGATACCGAGGCCCTGCGCCCAGGCACGCAATTCAGCCGCGCCGAACAAGGACAACCAAGGCGCGACCCGGTCACGCCGGGACCCATAACGGTTCAGGAAAAGCTCGCTGGCTTCGTCGTGAGTCAGGTTCAGGCCGCCCTTGCCAGCCAGGAGGAACTTGCGTCCGACCGAGGGCATGGCGTCGAAGACGGACACGGCGATGCCGCCACCCGCCAGCACCTCCGCTGCCATCAGACCCGCAGGTCCACCGCCGATGACGGCCACACGGTGCGAAGATTGAGCAATTGGAGTCATGGACAGGTCGGTACTTCAGGGAAACGGTGAGGCCGCATTGTCGGCGACGAACGCGCGCCGATGATGAATGAGCCCATGGGACGGCGGAGATGAACCGTCCGCCGATGGCCTGCGAGGCAAGGTCAGGACATCGATCGGCCATCGCCCGCTGTGAACAGGAGCACGGAACCCGGCGGCCTGCACATTGAACCGCCCTTTCAGGAAAACGAATCTGCAGGCTCCCCGGATAGCCGCTGCCGTCCACCGCGACGGAACGCCCGTCGCCGGACAAGGTACCCGCGGTGGGACTTCCGTGCTCCCCCTGCATCCCCTGCCCTTGCAAGCAGGCCTCACCGCGCCCGGCCTGCGCAAGACAGCGTCGATCCCGCAGGGCCGCGATCAGGAGGCCTTGCGCAAGGCCCTGCGCAGGCGTCGACCCGCCTCCGGATGGGCGGCGAAAGGGTCGGACGGCGTACGGCCGAGGCAGACGTCTTCCATCCGGGTCCGCACACTGTCGAGCATCTGCGGATGGCTGTAGATATAGAAGCGCCCTTCGCGCAGTCCTTCGAACACGGCCTCGGCCACGTCGGCGGCCGTCCCCTGGCCGCTGGAAACGGCTTGTTCACTCATGATCCGGCTGATGATCTGGCTCTTGGTCGGCGGCAGGTCTTCCTGGAGGTCCGCTGGCCGATTGCGGGCGCTGTCGGCAATGCCGGTGGGCACGAAATAGGGGCACAGGACCGACGCCTTGACTTGGTCCGTGACCAGGCTCAAATCATGATGAAGCGTTTCACTCAGCGCCACCACCGCATGCTTGCTGACGCTGTAGACGCCCAGGTTGGGCGCCGGCACCAGGCCGGCGACCGAGGCGGTGTTGACGATGTGGCCTTCATAGGCCGGGTCGCGACGGGCCGCGTCGAGCATCATCGGCGTGAACACCCGGACCCCATGCACCACGCCCATGAGGTTGACTCCGAGCATCCATTCCCAGTCCTTGAGCGTGGACTCCCAGACCAGGCCGCCACCGCCGACACCCGCGTTGTTGAACACCACACTCGGCACGCCGAACGCTTCGAGCGTGGCTGCCCCGAGGGCCTCCACCTGGTTCGCCTGGGAGACGTCGCAATGCACCCCCAGCACCTGCGCGCCCTGGCCGCGCAAGGCGGACACCGCCGCATCGAGCGGCCCCTGCTCGACGTCGGCCAGGACCAGGTTCATGCCTTGTCCGGCGCCCAGGCGGGCCATCTCGAGGCCGAAGCCCGAGCCCGCACCGGTGATGACGGCCGTGCCGCCCTGGAATTCTTTCATGGGAATCTCTCTCTCCGTGATCGATGATAGATCCTGGCGCCGGTCCGAGCCGCCTCGGGGCCGTCCCGGTCCCACCGATCAAAGACACGGAGGGTCGATGAGGACTTGTCCGGCCCATCGCTTCCCGGCCGGCGCGCCGAAGCGAGCGCCCGGGACAGGCCGGACAACGCGGATCGCGGTCCGCGTTCAATCGGAAGCGTTCTGCCTGTGGATGGCGCGTCCGCCCGCGGGCAGGCCGTGGAGGTACTTGAAGGTCCCGGTCGCATGGGCCACCAGGCTGCCGCGCTTGTCATAGACACCGCCCTCGCAAAATGCGAGCGAGGCCGTGCCATGCAGCAGCCGGCCCTTGGCCAGCAGGCGCCCCAGCCCCGGGCGCATGAAGGTGGTTTTCATCTCGATGGTGACGACCCCTGGCGCATCGGCCCGGGCCTCGTTCCCGGCCGCCGGGCTGCGCGCCGCATGGGCCATGACCACGTCGAGCAGGGTCATGGTCATGCCGCCGTGGGCCACCTTCCAGGAGTTGCACAGCTCGTCGCGCAGATCGACGGCCACCTCGGCTTCGCCGCCCTCGAACTTGAGGAGCTCGAAGCCGAGCAGGTCGACGAAGGGGATGGGTCGCTGGAATTTCATGCAGGGCTCCGGGGGAGGTGTGTCGAGGGCCGCCAGCGGCGCACGAACCGCCGTCGACGGCCAGGTCTGGCCGATGAGGCAGGGCCGGCCGCCGAGGCGAAGCAGGCCCTGCCCTTCAAGCCGCCATCATCGCCGATGCCGCCCGCCCCCGGGCGCCGGGCCGGGCCATGCGGCAGTGGCCGACCACAGAACTCCTGCCCCCGTGGCGACCTCGCGGGCACGATGCCGGAGCAGCGCGCCACCGAGCGGCCAGGGCGACCACCCGATCCGCCCGCAGGCCGCGCGACGCCGGAGGCCATCAGCCGACATCAAGCCGGCCGCGGCTCGACCGCCCCGCGCAGGCACGGGAACCGCGAGCCTACGGGCCGTGACGCACCAGCCCGCCGTCCCTGCCCGGTCCCACCGGATGGCAGCCGGGCGTGAGGGCCGATGTCCTCCAGACAGGCTCGACATGCCCGCCGGCCGAGCACTCGGCCGGAAGCCCCGACCGGTCATTGACGCTGCAAGGCCTTGAAGAAGGCATCGCCGTTGCTGTCGCGCCCGAGGAAGTGGCGCATCATGTCGCGGGGATCGACCTGCCCCCCCTGCGACAGGATGTGGTCGCGCAAGCGCTGCCCGGTCCCGGCATCGAGCTTGTCGGCCTCGAAGGCCGTGCGCAGGTCTTCGGCCAGGACCAGGCTCCACAGATAGCCGTAGTAGCCGGCCGCATAACCGCCGCCCGCGATATGGGAGAAGCCGGCCGGGAACATCGTGCCCTGTACGTGCCCCAAGGGCGTGGCCGCTTCCATCGACCGCCACAAGGACAGGGGGGCCACCGCCCGGCGCCCGTACAGGGCCAAGTCGTAGCGGGCGAACAGGTGCTGCCGGGCCATCAGCACGCCCTTGGCGAAATCGCGTGCCCGGACGGCGCGGCCCAGCAGCTCGGGAGGCACCGGCCGGCAACTGGCGCAGACCTGCTGGAACAAGGCCAGCACCTTCGGGTCATAGACCCAGTCCTCGAGCATTTGCGACGGCGCCTCGACAAAATCGAGCTGGGTGCTGGTGCCGCCCTGCGACGCATAGCGGGTGCTGGACAACAGGCTGTGCAAGGCATGGCCGAATTCGTGCAGCAGGGTCTCGAGCTCGCCCAGGCTCAGTCCCTGGCGATTGAAGTTGACCACCAGGGCTGCGGCGGGCAGGCGCCCGACCTGCGTGGAGACGTTGCGAAAGCTCCAGACGGCCGCATGGTTGTATTTGTCGGCACGCGGATACAGGTCGACGAACAAGGTGCCCACGGTCCGGCCGCCGGCGATTTCGGACACGGCATAGGCACGCGCATCGGCGTGCCACAGGGCTTGCGGCAGGCGGTCGAAGCGCAGTCCGAACAGCTGCCCGGCGAGGCTGAAGACGAAGTCGAGGCTCGCCTCCGGCGGGAAGTAGGCCCTGAAGTCGTCCTGGTTGACCTGGTGGCGGGCACGACGGACCCGTTCGGCATAAAAACCCACATCCCAGCGCTGCAGCACGGCCCCGGCATGGCCGAGATGGCTGGCCTTTTCGGCGCGCAGCAGCGCCAGATCGGCCAGCTCCCGTTCGCCCACGGCGGTCTTGACGGTGGCCAGGAAGGCCTGCGCCGTGCTTTCGTCGCGCACCATGCGCCGGCGCAGCACGAAGTCGGCATAGGAGTCGAAACCCATCAAGCCCGCATACGCCCGCCGTTCGCGCGCCAGCCGGTCCAGCCGGCGGATGTTGGCCGGCCCGCCCTGGCTCAGGTAGGCGCGCCAGAGGCGCTCGCGGGTCCGGCCCTGTACGGCGTTGTCGACCACCGCCTCGACGGTGGGCGCGTCCAGCCCCAGCAGATAGCGGCCGCGGGCGTCGCGCGGCGCGGTGTTCCAGGCGGCGGCGGGCACCCCGGCCAGCTCGGAGCGTGTCAGGGGGACGCGGGTCTTGTCTTCGCGGATCTCGCGCTCGAAGGCTTGCGACAAGCGGGTGATGCGCAGGTTGATGGCCTGTGCGCTCGCCCGGGCCGCCGGCCCCAGGGCCACGCCGGCGTCTTCGAAGGCATCGAGCTGCTCGCGCTGGAAACGGCGGTCGATGTCGTCGGCCGGCACCAGCTGCCCGAGCAAGGCATGGACGCGTGCATTCTGCAGGAACGCGTTGCTGAAACGCTGGTAGCGCAACTCGCAGGCCTCGGCCGCGTCGCGGATCGGTTTGGCAGGGTGGACCGCCATCAGGACGGACAGCGGCCCGAGCACGTCCTCCTGGGCGCGCTGCAGGGCGTCCAGCTCCGGCAGCAGCGTCGACGCCACGCCGGCCGGCAGCGCCTGCAGCCGCTCGGCCTGCCGCTGGGCGCCGGCCAGCAAGGCATCGCAGGCGAGCTCGACCTGCCGCGGACTGCGGTAGTCCGGGAACACATAGGCCGGCTCGGTCGCCTGGGGCTCGGCCCGGGCCGGCGCGACGAAGACACCGCAGGCCGCCAGCAACAAGGCGAGCGTGGCCTGTTTCAGGGGATCAGTCATCCTTCATGCGCGAGCGCACATAGATGAGCGCAAAACCGACGAGGGCGACGCCGCCGCCGCCACCGATCAGCGCCAGCCCGAGCGGGCGCGCCGAGCCCTGCAGCGCCAGCCCCAGGCAGACGGACAACAGGCCTCCATAGATCAGGACCCAGATCAAGGTTTCGAGTGTGCTTGTTTTCATGGTCGGAATCAGACTTCGTCCTTCGTTCGACGGATGTCGTCACGCGTTTCTACCACCTTCGGCCGGACGGGCCGCCGCGGCAGGCCCCTGCGGCGCAGCCCGGGCGCGCATTCATGGACCCGTCCCCGGATCCGCGCTGAAGGTCCCGCCCTCGGCAGCGAGCCTGGCCAGCAGCGGTGCCGGCGTCCAGAAGCCGGCATCGTCGAGCGGGTTGCGGCCGAAACGCCGCATCGCCGCGACCACCTCGGACAAGCCTTGGGTGTCCGCGTAGTGCATGGGACCGCCGCGATGCGCCGGAAAACCGTAGCCGGCGAGGTACACCACGTCGATGTCGGAAGCCCGCGCGGCAATGCCCTCCTCGAGGATCCGGGCGCCTTCGTTGACCAGGGCGTAGACCAGGCGCTGCACGATCTCCTCGTCGCCGATGGCGCGCGGCACGATGCCGAGCGCGGCCCGGTGCCGCTCCAGCAGTGCCGCGACCACCGCGGAGGGCAGCGCCTCGCGCCGTCCCGGCTCGTAGTCGTACCAGCCGGCACCGGTCTTCTGGCCGAAACGCCCCAGCTCGCACAGCAGGTCGGCCGCCCGGCCATGGTGCGGGCCGGGCCGCTCGCGGCGGCGGCGGCGCCGGATGGCCCAGCCGATGTCGTTGCCGGCCAGGTCGCCCATGCGGAACGGCCCCATCGCCAGGCCGAAGCTTTCGGCCGCGCGGTCGATCTGCTGCGGCGAGGCGCCTTCATCGAGCAGGAGACCCGCCTGGCGGCTGTACTGTTCGAGCATCCGGTTGCCGATGAATCCGTCGCACACCCTTGATACCACGCAGGTCTTGCCGATCGTCCTGCCCAGGGCCATCGCGGTGGCCAGCACGTCTGCCGCCGTCCGCGCGCCGCGCACCACCTCGAGCAGGCGCATCACCTGGGCCGGACTGAAGAAGTGCAGGCCGACCACGTCCTGCGGCCGGCGGGTGAACGCGGCGATCCGGTCCAGGTCGAGGGTGGAAGTGTTGCTGGCCAGGATGGCCCCCGGCTTCACGACCTCGTCCAGCGCCCGGAAGACCTGTTCCTTGACGGCCATGTCCTCGAACACCGCCTCGATCGCGAGATCCGCGTCCTTCAGGTCCTCGTAGCGCAGCGTGGCCCGGAGCAGGCCCATGCGCCGGGCAAGCTGGTCCGGGCCGAGCCTGCCCTTGGCGAGCTGCGCCTCGTAGTTCCCGCGGATGACGGCCAGGCCTTTGTCCAGCGCCTGCTGCGTCGTCTCCAGCAGGGTGACCGGCAGGCCCGCGTTCAGAAAGGTCATCGCGATGCCGCTACCCATCGTGCCGGCACCGATGACGGCCACCTCGGCGAGCGGACGCACGGGCGTGCCCGCTGGCACGTCGGGCAGCTTCGCCGCCGCCCGTTCGGCCAGGAAGCGGTGGCGCAGGGCCCGGCTCTCGTCGCTGGCCATCAGCAGGGCGAAGGCCTCGCGCTCGGTGCGCAGGCCCTCGTCGAAGGAGTGGCCCACCGACGCCGCCACCGCCTCCACACACTGCAGCGGCGCAGGGAGATGGCGCGCCGTCGCCTGCAGCCTGTCGCGTGCCGACTGCAGGCAAGCGTCGGCCCCGGGATGTCCCGCCGACAGCCGGCGCAGCAGCGGCAGCGGGCGTCGCCCGGCCACCTCGGCCGCCAGGGACAGCGCGGCGCCGAGCACCTCGCCATCCACCAGCCGGTCGAACAGCTTCTGTCCGGGGAGCGCCGCGAGCGCGGAGGCCTGGACCGGCTCGCCGCCGACGATCATGTCGAGCGCCTTCTCCACGCCGAGCGCGCGCGGCAGCCGCTGCGTGCCGCCGGCCCCCGGCAACAAGCCGAGCCTGACCTCGGGCAAGGCCACCCGCGTGTCGCGCGTGGCCACGCGGTAGTGGCAGCCGAGCGCCAGTTCCAACCCGCCCCCCATGGCGACCGAATGCATCGCGGCCAGCACCGGCTTGGCGCTGGCCTCGACCAGCCCGATCAGGCTCGACAGGCTGGGTTCGGCAGCGGCCAGGGAAGAGCCGAACTCCCTGATGTCGGCGCCGGCCGAAAAGGCCTGGCCCGCCCCGGCGATCACGATCGCCTGCACGGCGGCCTCATGCTGCGCCCGCTGCAGGCCCGCCGCCACCGCCCGGCGCGTCTCCAGGCCCAGGCCGTTGACCGGCGGATTGTCCAGCGTGATCACGGCGACCGGGCCGCGCGTTTCGTAATGGGCACTCATGCGTGTTCCCCTGGCAGAGTCGATGGCGCCTAGTCGCGGCGGATGAATCGTACGATCGTGCGATTCTAGGAGCGAACGGCAGCCGGCCGGCCCGCGGCGCGGCAAGGGTCAGGACGGGAGGACTCAGCCCGGTCCGGCTGCCTTGAACTGCTCGCGCAGACTCGACTTCCGGACCTTTCCGGTGGCGGTGTGCGGCAGCTCGGACACGAACACCACGTCGTCGGGCGCCTGCCAGCGGGCGACACGTCCCTCGAAGAAACCGAACATGTCCTCGCGCGACAAGACGGCCCCCGGGCGCAGCACCACCACCAGCAGCGGCCGCTCGCCCCATTTCGGATGCGGGCAGGCGATGGCCGCCGCCTCCAGCACCGCCGGATGGGCCATGGCGATGTTCTCCAGCTCGATGGAGCTGATCCATTCGCCGCCCGACTTGATGACATCCTTGCTGCGGTCGATGATCTGCATGAAACCGTCGGCATCGATGCTCGCCACGTCGCCGGTGCGGAACCAGCGCTGCCCCGCCACCTCCACCAGCGGCGATTCGTCGCAGCGGTGATAGCCGTCGATGACCCAGGGGCCGCGCACCACCAGGTTGCCGGCACAGCGGCCATCCCACGGCAGGGGATTTTCCGCATCGTCGAGGATCATCATGTCGACGCCGTACACCGCACGCCCCTGCTTCTGCAGCAGCAGCCGGCGGCTTTGCTCGTCCAGCCCGGCGTGTGTCGAACGCAGGCGTGACACCGTGCCCAGGGGCGACATCTCGGTCATGCCCCAGGCATGGATCACCTCCACGCCGAACTCGTCCTGCAGGGTGCGCATCATGGCAGGAGGGCAGGCCGCGCCGCCGATGACGGTGCGCCTGAAACTGCTGAAGCGCAGCCGGTTCTGCTGCATGAACCGGATCAGGCCCAGCCAGACCGTGGGCACGCCGGCGCTGAAACTCACCCCCTCGCGCTCGAACAACTCATAAAGCGAGGGGCCGTCGAGCTGCGCGCCGGGCAGCACCAGCTTCGCCCCGACCAGCGCAGCCGCATAGGGCAGGCCCCAGGCATTGACATGGAACATCGGCACCACCGGCAGGATGACGTCGCGCGCCGAACATCCCAGCGCATCCGGCAGCGCCACGGCGTAGGCATGCAGCACCGTCGATCGATGGCTGTAGAGCGCCCCCTTGGGGTGGCCGGTGGTACCCGAGGTGTAGCAGAGACTGGACGCGGTGTTCTCATCGAACTCGGGCCAGGCGTACTCGCCCGACTCGGCGGCGACCAGGTCCTCGTAGCAGCGCAACCCCGCGACGGCGGACGCCGCCGGCATGTGCTCGCGATCGGTCATCAGCACGAAATGCCGCACGCCGGCCCAGCGCGGGGCAAGCTTTTCGACCAGCGGCAGGAAGCACGGGTCGAAGCAGAGCACGCCGTCGTCGGCATCGTCGACGATCCAGCCGATCTGCTCCGCGAACAGCCTCGGATTCACGGTATGGCACACCAGGCCGGAGCCGGAGGTGGCGTAGTACAACTCCAGATGCCGGTAACCGTTCCAGGCCAGCGTGGCGACACGCTCGCCGGGCTCCACCCCCAGGCGCGCCAGGGCCTGGGCCATCTGCCGGGCGCGTCGTTCGCAGTCCCGGTAGGTGTAGCGATGGAGTTCGCCGTCCGCCTGCCTGGAGACGATCTCGGTATCCCCGTGATGGCGTGCGGCGTGCACGATCAGCGAGGAAATCATCAGAGGCATCTGCATCATCCGGCCTGCGATCCGTGACATAGGTTTCTCCCGAAGCTTGGAACCCCGCCATCTCCCATGATAGGAAAGCCGGCCGCCGCCGGCTCCGGTTTACCCTGAGGGCGACGAGGAGGCATGGCGCTCGCTACACTTCGCCATGAGTTCCGTTCTAGAGACTGCGGCCGTGGGCTCCGTGCTCGGCACGCAGTGGCCCAACCGCTTCGACGCCCTCGGCGACACCTTCTTCACCCGCCTGTCCCCGCAAGCCATGCCCGACCCGTACTGGGTGGGCTGGAGCGAGGACTGCGCCGCCCTGCTCGGCATCGCGCCGCAGGCCCGGGACGACCCGGCCACGCTGCAGGTGCTGAGCGGCAATGCCGTGGGGGCCGGTATGCGGCCCCTGGCCAGCGTGTACAGCGGCCATCAGTTCGGCGTGTGGGCGGGCCAGCTGGGCGACGGCCGGGCCCTCTGGCTGGGCGAGTTGCAGACGCCCGCCGGGCCGATGGAAATCCAGCTCAAGGGATCCGGACTCACGCCCTACTCCCGCATGGGCGACGGCCGGGCGGTGCTGCGCTCGTCGATCCGCGAATTCCTCTGCTCCGAGGCCATGGCCGGCCTGGGCATTCCGACCACGCGGGCGCTCTGCGTCACCGGCTCCGGCCTGCCCGTACGCCGCGAGGAGACCGAGACCGCCGCCGTGGTGACCCGGGTCGCCCCGAGTTTCCTGCGTTTCGGCCATTTCGAGCACTTCGCCCATACCGCCGCGGACACTGTCGCCCTGCGCCGGCTGGCCGACTTCGTCGTCGACACCCTCTACCCGGCCTGCCGCGACACGCCCCGGCCCTACCTGGCCCTGCTCGAGGAGGTCAGCCGCCGCACCGCCTCGCTGATGGCCGACTGGCAGAGCGTGGGCTTTTGCCACGGGGTGATGAACACCGACAACATGTCCATCCTCGGCCTGACCATCGACTACGGCCCGTTCGGCTTTCTCGACGCCTTCGACCCCGGCCACGTCTGCAACCACTCCGACCACCAGGGCCGCTACGCCTACGCGCGGCAGCCCGGCATCGCCTTCTGGAACCTGCATGCGCTGGCGCAGGCATTGCTGCCGCTCATCGAGGACAGCGACGCGGCGCTGGGCGCGCTCCAGAGCTACAAGACCGTCTTCGCCAGCGCCTTCCTGGACCGCATGCGGGCCAAGCTGGGGCTGGCCACCGCCCGGGACGGCGACGCCGCCCTGGTCGACGCCCTGCTGCAGCGCATGGCCGCCGACAAGGCCGACTTCAGCATCGTCTTCCGCCGCCTGTCGGGTTTCGGCAGCTCGGCGGCCGCCCCCGGCCTCGACACGCTGCGCGACCTGTTCATCGACCGCGAGGCCTTCGACGGCTGGGCCCGGGCCTACCGCGAGCGCCTGCAGGCCGAGGGCAGCCTGGACAGCGAACGCGCCGCCCGCATGGACCGGGTCAACCCGAAATTCGTGCTGCGCAACCATCTGGCCGAGGTGGCGATCCGCCGGGCCCGCGAAGGCGATTTCTCCGAGATCGGGCGGCTGCTGAAAGTCCTGTCCCGGCCCTTCGACGAACATCCCGAACATGCGGCGTACGCCGGCTTCCCGCCCGACTGGGCGCAACAGATCGAGGTTTCCTGTTCATCATGAGCTCAAAAATGCCCCCCGCAGACAAGCCCCGCGCCGTCGAGAAGACCGACGCCGAATGGCGTAGCCAGCTCGACCCCTTGCAGTACCAGGTGACCCGCCAGGCCGGGACCGAACGGGCGTTCACCGGCAAGTACTGGGACCACTTCGAGGACGGCCGCTACCACTGCATAGGCTGCGGCACGCCGCTGTTCGAGTCGAGCACCAAGTACGACCACGGCTGCGGCTGGCCGGCCTACTGGGCCCCCATCAACAGCGAGGTGATCGAGCGTGTGGTCGACCGCAGCCACGGGATGGTGCGCGTGGAGGTCCGCTGCAACCGCTGCGGCTCCCACCTGGGCCATGTGTTCGAGGACGGCCCGGCACCGACGGGCGAGCGCTTCTGCATCAACTCCGCAGCGATAGACTTCACCCCCAGATAAAAGCCAAGCATCCACCCCCGATGAAACTCCTTCTCGACTTCCTGCCCATCCTGCTGTTCTTCGCGTCCTTCAGGTACGCGGATGGCCACAAGGACTGGGCCACCGCCTTTTCCAACGAACATTTCGGGTTCATGGTGTCGGGCGGCGTGATCGGCCCGGACGAGGCGCCGGTGCTCATCGCCACCATCGTCGTGGTCGCGGCCACCATCACCCAGATCGCCGTCATGCTGCTGCGCGGCAAGAAGGTCGACCTGATGCTGTGGGTCAGCCTGGTGCTGGTCACGGTGCTGGGCGCAGCCACCGTCTGGTTCCACAGCAAGACCTTCATCATGTGGAAACCCACGCTGCTCTACTGGGTCATGGGCCTGGCCTTCTGGATCAGCCAGACCTTCTTCCACAAGAACCTGCTGCAAGTCCTGATGGGCGAGCAGATCGAACTCAGCCCGGCCGTCTGGCAGCGCCTGAACTTCGCCTGGATCGCCTTCTTCGGCCTGATGGGCCTGCTCAACCTGTACGTCGCCTACAACTTCTCCACCCCCACCTGGGTCGATTTCAAGGTGTTCGGCGGCACCGGTCTGATGCTGCTGTTCACCCTCGGCCAGGGGGTGTACCTGATGAAACACATCAAACCCGATCCCCGACCCGAAGCCTCCGAGGACACCCCCTGAACCATGCCCGTCAGCGCCCCCGACATCGAGACCGCCCTGCGTGACGGCCTGCAGCCCCAGGAGCTGGAGGTACGCGACGACAGCCACCTGCACGCGGGCCACGCCGGCGCGCGCGAGGGACGACACTTCCATGTGCGCGTGGTCAGCGCACGCTTCGAAGGCCTGTCCCGGGTGGCGCGGCACCGGCTCGTATATGATGCCCTCCACGTTTTGATCCCGCGCGGCATCCACGCGCTTGCCATCGACGCTCGCACGCCGGGCGAAACCTGATCCATTCATCCATCCCGGCCCGGCCTGGCGCGCCCCGGCGACGCGGCGCACCCTCCACATTGACCTTCCGTTGAAAGGCGATCCGCCCATGAAGAAGCTGACTGTTTCCGCACGCGCCTCGGCCGTGGCAATCTCCGTTGCCCTGCTGAGCCCTCTTGCCGTCCAGGCGCAGAACCTGACCACGGTCAACGGCAAGCCCGTGCCGCAGGCCCGTGTCGAGGCCCTGCTGCAGCAAGCCACCCGCAATGGCCAGCAGCCCCGCACGCCCGAACTCGAGGACCAGGTGCGCGACGAAGTGGTGCTGCGCGAGATGTTCGTCCAGGAAGCGGTGCGCCGCGGCCTGGCGACCAGCGAGAACTACAAGAACCAGATCGAGCTGGCCCGCCAAAGCATCCTGATCCGCGAACTGTTCAACGACGAGCAGACCAAGCGTCCGCTGACCCAGGCCGAAATCAAGGCCGAATACGACCAGGCGGTCGGCCAGACCGGCGGCCAGGAATTCCGCGCCCGCCACATCCTGGTCGAGAAGGAAGACGAAGCCAAGGCCCTGATCGAAAAGATCAAGGGCGGCGCCAAGTTCGAAGACCTGGCCAAGAAGAACTCGAAGGACCCGGGCTCGGGCCAGAACGGTGGCGACCTCGACTGGGCCGATCCGGCGTCCTACGTGCCGGAGTTCTCCGCCGCGCTGATCAAGCTGAAGAAGGGCGAGATGACCAACGAGCCGGTGAAGTCGCAGTTCGGCTATCACATCATCAAGCTCGAGGACACCCGCGAAGCCAAGCCGCCCTCGCTCGAGGAACTGACGCCGCAGATCAAGCAGCGCCTGGAACAAAAGCGCATCACCGCGTTCCGCGACGAAGTGAAGGCCAAGTCGAAGACCCCGTACAAGTTCCGCATGGCCAACTGAGTTCGCGCTCGGCCCTGTCGACGAAAAGGCGCCCTCGGGCGCCTTCTTCTTTGCGTGCCGCGGTGTCATCTGCTCGATGCCCGTCCAGGGGTACGGACCGACGAGACCACCACCTCCGGCGTCAGCGAGCGCACGGCATCGAAGTGCGTCAGGAATACCCGGCCACTGAGGCGCCGCAGGAAGTCCGTCGGCCCGAGACGATCCATCACAGGCCCCTTGACCTCGGACAGATGCAGCGCAATCCCTGCATCCCGCAAGCTCTCGATGGCTTCGAGAGCTTGCAGTCCGCTGAGGTCGATGTCGTTGATCGCGGAGCATTGCAATACCACGTGGCGCAGCAGCGGCAGCGCAGCCACCGCCTCGTCGACGCAGATTTCAAGGCTGCGCGCATTGGCGAAGTACAGGCTTTCGTCGACGCGCAGGCTCACCAAGGCCGGGCTGACGCACACCTCATGGCGCAGCACGTTGCGGAAATGCTCCGTCCCCGGCACCAGCCCGACGCTGGCGATGTGCGGCCGGCTGGTGCGCCGCAGGTACAGCGCCAGCGAGACGCAGACTCCCACCAACAGCCCGGTTTCCGGTCCCAGCGCCAAGGTGCTGGCCAGGGTGGCCGACACGGCGACGAAGTCGGGCTTGGAGTACGCCCAGGTTCGCCTGAGAATGCCGAAATCCGCCAGCGAGAGCACCGCCACGACGATGGTGGCGGCCAGCGTGGCTTGCGGCAGGTAGTGGAGCGCTGGCGTCAGCAGCAGCGTGGCCAGCAGAATGCCCACGGCAGTGAACACGCCCGCGGCCGGTGTCCGCGCGCCCGCATCGTGGTTGACCACCGATCGCGAGAAACCGCCGGAGACAGGAAATCCCCCCGTCAAGGCAGCCGCCAGATTGCTGGCGCCGAGCGCCACGAGCTCCTGGTCCGGATCGATTCGCTGGCCGCGTTTGGCGGCCAGCGTCTGCCCGACCGATACCGACTCCACGAAACCCACCGCACTGATGAGCAGGGCCGGCATGGCCAATTCGCGCCACAGGCCGGGCATCCAGACGGGGAGCGTCAAGGGCGGCAGTCCGGCTGGAACGGCACCCACGACCTTCATGCCCTGCGCCTGCCAGCCCATGCCCCAGGCCAGGCCTGTCGTGACGGCGATCGCCGCCACCGGTCCGGCCTTGGCAAGTACATCGGCCAGCTTCACCGGCACGCCACGGCGCACGAGCAGCGGCTTCAGGAACCATCGCACCCAGAGCAGGAAGACCGTCGTCGACGCCCCCACGGCCAGGGTCGGGAGGTGCGTGCGGGGCGCCTGCCGAATCAAGGCTGCCACCAGCTCGACGGCATGCTGCCCCTCGGCCTGGACACCCATCAGCGTCTTCGCCTGGCCGAGGGCAATCAGCAGCCCTGAAGCGGTGACGAACCCCGAGATGACCGGGCGGCTGAGGAAGTCGGCCATGAAGCCCAGTCGCAGCAGGCCCATCGTCAACAGCATCGCGCCCGACAAGAAGGCCAGCACGAGGGCCACCGACCAGTACGCCGGCGATCCGGCCGCGGCATGTTCGCCCACGATCGCTGCCGTCATCAGCGACACCACCGCCACAGGCCCCACGGCCAGCAGCCGGCTGCTGCCGAACAGGGCGTACAGCAGCAAGGGCGCGATGCTGGCATACAGGCCCGCTTGCGCCGGCAGCCCGGCCAGCAAGGCGTAGGCCAGGCCCTGCGGGATCAACATGACGGTGACGATGAGGGCCGCCATCATGTCGCTGACGAACAAGCCGCGGTCGTAGCGCCTGGCCCAATCGAGCGACGCGAGCGAACTCCGCCCGGCGAAGGGCTGCCTCATCGGACCACCACCTCCGGCCGCGCCGTCCATCCACGCCCCATGGACATGGCATCAGAAGACGTCGAGGGGAATCTTGATGTAGCGAATGCCATTGGCTTCGGGCTCGGGCAGTTCGCCTGCGCGCAGGTTGACCTGCACCGCAGGCAGAAGCAGCGCGGGCAGCGCCAGCGTGGCATCGCGCTCACGGCGCAAGGCGACGAACTCTTCCTCGCCGATGCCGTCGCGCACATGGATGTTCTTCTCCCGCTCTTCGGCCACGGTGGCGACGAAGCGCACTTCCCTGCCTCCGGGCTGATAGTCGTGGCACATGTACAGCAGGGTCTCGGGCGGCAGCTCCAACAACTTCCTGATGGACCGGTAGAGCGTGCGCGCGTCGCCGCCAGGGAAATCGCAGCGCGCCGTTCCATGGTCGGGCATGAACAGCGTATCGCCGACGAAGGCCGCGGTGCCGGCCTGGTCGCGCACCACATAGGTCATGCAGGCCGGCGTGTGTCCGGGCGTGGACATGGCATGGGCCTGCAGGTCGCCGATGGCGAAGGTCTCGCCGTCGACGAAAAGGTGATCGAACTGCCGGCCATCGCAGGCGACTTCGCTGCCCGCACTGAAAAGCTTCCCGAACTTGCTCTGCACGGTGGTGATCTGCTGCCCGATGCCGAGCAGGCCACCGAGCTGTTGCTTCAGATAAGGCGCCGCGGAGAGATGGTCGGCGTGCGCGTGGGTTTCCAGGATCCACTGCACACGGGCGCCCATCTCGCGTACGCGGGCGATCAACCTGTCGGCGCTGGCATGCGAGGTACGCCCCGACCTGGGCTCATAGTCCAGCACGCCGTCGACGAGCGCGCATCGCATCGTGCTCTCGTCAAGCACGATGTAGCTGACGGTGCAGGTGACGGGATCGAAGAATCCTTCGACCTGCATGCCGCTGCGTGTGTTCATGCCATGTCTCCGTAGGTGAGTGGCAGCTGTCGCGCCGCTGTACAAGGTGGCATATCAAGACGCGTACCAGCCCCGGCCAGCGGCCCGTGACGTCAAGCAAGCCTTTGAATTGAAAGCTGTTTTTGTCTCGCCCCCGGCTCTCGGCTTGCGGCCGGAGGGGCTGTTTGGCAGAATGGACTGACAGTAGCGACTGCCGGTGTGGCAGTGTTGGCAGCAGAGGGCACGATTCCCGAACCGAGAAAGGCCGCCATGCCTCCGATCAACCACGCCCTGCCTGACCCGCCACCGGGGTCCCCGCGAACAGCGCCGCAGGTGCACGCCTTGATCTCCTTCCTCGAGCACGAGGCGCAGCCCATGATCGTGCTCGATCCGGACTACAACATCCTGGCGGCCAACACCGCCTACCAGCGCCAGTTCGGCACCGTGGACAAGCCGTATATCGGCCACAAGTGCTTCCACGTCTCGCACCACTACGATGTGCCGTGCGACCAGGCCGGCGAGCACTGCCCCATGAAGAAGGCCTTCGAAGTCAAGGGCCCCGACCGTGTCCTGCACATCCACCACACACCGCGCGGCCCGGAACACGTGGACGTCGAATTGCGGCCCGTCTTCGACGCCAACCGCGAGGTGGTGGCTTATGTCGAGCGCCTGGTCACCGTGCGCAGCGCCTCGGCCAGGCCCAGCGCCGAAGGGCTGGTGGGCAGCTCCCCGGCCTTCAACGCCGCGCTGTCGTCCGTCCAGCGCGTGGCGCCTTCCATGCTGCCGGTGCTGCTGTTGGGTGAATCGGGCACGGGCAAGGAGCTGTTTGCGCGCGCCGTGCACGAAGCCAGCCCGCGCGCGGGCGGTCCCCTCGTGGTGGTGGACTGCTCCGGGCTGACGGAAACGCTGTTCGAAAGCGAGCTGTTCGGCTACGAAAAAGGGGCTTTCACGGGTGCGAACTCGCGCAAGCCCGGGCTGGTGGAGACGGCCAAGGGGGGCACGCTGTTTCTCGACGAGATGGGCGATGTGCCGCTGCCGATGCAGGTCAAGCTGCTGCGGCTGATCGAGTCGGGCACCTTCCGCAGGGTGGGCAGCATCGAGACACACCAGGCGGACTTCCGGCTGGTGGCCGCGACGCACAAACCCTTGCAGCAGATGGTGGCCGACGGTCGATTCCGACAGGACTTGTACTACCGCATCAACGCCTTTCCCATCCATTTGCCACCGCTGCGCGAGCGGGCGAGCGACATCCCCATGCTGGTGGACTCCATCCTGCAGCGCAGCAGCGGTGGCATGCCGCCGCCGCGGGTCCACCCCGAGGCCATGGCACGCATGCAGGCCCATGACTGGCCCGGCAACATCCGGGAGTTGCGCAATGTGCTCGACCGCGCCAGGCTGTTCGCCAGTGACGGCATCGTGCGCGCGGAGCACCTGCCCGAATCGATCGGCGCCGACGCATCGCGGCCGGCTGGCGCAATGCCCGCCGAGGCCCGCGCCGCGCAGCAGGGCGCCGTGGACGACCTCAGCTTGAGACGGCTGGCACAAACCAGCCGTTGCACACGCCGCGAACTGGCGCAACAGCTGGGCCTGAGCGAGCGGACCTTGTACCGCAGGCTCAAAGCCCTGGGTATCGCGTAGGCTGGACAAGCGCTGCGGGAAGCACCCCTCAGCGCTCCAGCCTCTCGATGCCCAGCAGCTTCAGCAGGTGCCTTTCGTACACGGGCTCGGAACTGCCGGTCTTCATCTTGAAGATGAAGTACTTTTCGTAGGCCATCTTCGCCAGATGCACCCACTTGCCCTTGCGGAACCAGTTGGCATTGCGCGGCGGAATCTGCGGCAGCGCAACGAAGGCCATGCCGGTATCACCCATGTCGGCCAGGCAGATGGCATTCCAGCTTCCCTTGTGCACGGCAGGCCTGCCGGCCAGCTCGGCGGCGATGTTGTGCACGATGGCGGTCACCATGGTCTCGATCATGTAGCCGGTTTTCGGGGCGCCCGTGGGTACGGGTGTCGCCTCCACCGGCGGGATCGCGATGCAGACGCCGGCCGCGAAGATGTTGTTGTACTTCTTGCTACGCTGATGGTCGTCCACCAGCACGAAGCCACGAGGATTGCAAAGGCCCTCCACCGCGGCCACGGCGTCGACGCCCCTGAAGGCCGGCAGCATCATGCTGTACCTGAAGGGCAGCTCATGCTCCTTGCGGACGGTGCCATGCTCGTCGAGCTCGGTGACGAACATCTTGCCCGCCTCGATGCGGCTGACCTTGGCGTTGGTGATCCACTTGATGTCATTGTTGCGGAACTCGCTCTCCATCATGGACTTCGAGTCCCCCACGCCGCCCAGTCCCATGTGACCGATGTACGGCTCGCTGGTCACGAAAGTGATGGGCACTTTGTGGCGGAGCTTGCGCCGCTGCAGGTCCTTGTTGACGATGAAGGCGAACTCGTAGGCCGGACCGAAGCACGAGGCGCCGGCCATCGCACCGATGACGACAGGCCCCGGCTCCTTCAGGAAGCCCTCGTAGGCGACCTGCGCATTCTGCGCGTGGTCGACGGTGCAGATCGACTGCGTATGGTGCTCCGGGCCCGCGCCGGGGACTTCATCGAAGGCCAGCTTGGGGCCGGTCGTGACGAGCAGGTAGTCGTAGTCCAGGTGCCGGCCGTCCTGGAGCCGCAGCACGCTGGCGTCGGCATCGATGTGCTCGACGCGCTGTGCGATGAATTCGATGCCCCTCTTCTCAAGGTACGGCCTGATCGGGAAGGTAATGGCCTCGCGCTCGCGCCAGCCCACGGCCACCCAGGGGTTCGAAGGCACGAACTGAAAATACTCGAGCGCATTGACGACCGTGATCCGATGCGAGCGGTCGAGTGCATCACGCAGTTCGTAGGCGGCCGACATGCCGCCTATGCCCGCGCCCAGGACAATGATATGAGCCATGCTGTGTCTCCTCGGTGAAAATCGATGAAGCTTGCTACGCGCAGCTACGCCGCGATCCGTTGCCGGCATCGCGCCGCTGCGTTCCACTGTGTCGATCCGGTGGGAAGGCCCCGGCGTCGGGGTTCTTCGCATGCCGTGCCCCACGCCGGCGCGGGCAGCGCTTCGGCGCGCTGGGCCGGGCGAGAGCGCGACGAGCCCCCCCGCGGCCCCGCGAACGGGCGAACGATCGGCAAGAACTCATGGCCGGCTTCCTTCCGACGATGGGACGGCGCAGGCGACAGCGGGAGCACCTTGGTAGGCGACGAAATACAGCAGCGGGATGACCACCAGCGTCAACACGGTGCTGACCAGGATCCCGAAGATGAGCGAGATGGCCAGGCCGTTGAAGATCGGGTCGTCGAGGATGAAGAAGGCGCCGAGCATCGCGGCCAGCCCGGTCAGCAAAATGGGCTGGGCGCGCGTGGCAGCCGAGCGCACCACCGCGTCTTCCAGAGCGACGCCCTGCCCTAGCTGGAGCTTGATGAAGTCGACGAGCAGGATCGAATTGCGCACGATGATGCCGGCCAGCGCGATCATCCCGATCATGCTGGTGGCCGTGAACTGCGCGCCGAGGAGCGCGTGCCCCGGCATCACACCGACGATCGTCAGCGGGATCGGCGCCATGATGATCAGTGGCGTCAGGTACGAGCCGAACTGCGCCACCACCAACAGGTAGATCAGCACCAGGCCGACGGCATAGGCGGCCCCCATGTCGCGGAAGGTGTCGTAGGTGACTTGCCACTCTCCATCCCACTTGATCGCGTAGCCGCGCCAGGCATCGTCGGGCTGACGGATGAAGTACTCGCCCAGGCCGCCGCCGTCGGGTGCCACGAGTTCGCGCAACCTGCCGCGCATGCCGAACATGCCGTACAGCGGGCTGTCCAAGGCACCGGCCATGTCGGCGACGACGAGATTCACCGGCAGCAGGTCCTTGTGGTGGATGGGCTGCTCCCGCTGCGTGTCGCTTTCGACCACCAGTTCGCGAATCGGCACCAGCTGGCCGCCCGCCCCACGCACGGCGAGCTGCAGCAGCGCATCGAGATCGCCCTGCGAAGAAGCGGGCAGTTGCAGCAGGGCGGCAGCCGGGTACTTGCTTGCATCATGGAGATAGGCCGCGGCTTCACCGGCCAGCCCCGCTCTCATCGTGCCCACGATCGCGCTCTGCGACACGCCGAGCATGGCCGCCTTGCGGCGATCCACCAGCAGGAGCTTGCGCGGCGCCGTGGCGATGCTGCTGTCGTCGATGTCGACCAGGCCCGGTGTCTTCTCGAACACCGCGCGCACTTCCCCGGCCAGCTTGCGGCGTCCCTCGGCGTCCGGCCCGTAGACCTCGGCGACGATGGGCGACACCACGGGAGGCCCCGGCGGCACCTCGACCACCTTCACGTTGGCACCGAAGCGCCGGGCGATCTTCTGCAACTCAGGGCGAAAGCGCATCGCGATCGAATGGCTTTGCTCGCTGCGTGCATGCTTGTCGACCAGGTTCACCTGCAGATCGCCGACCTCGCCGCCGGAGCGCAGGTAGTACTGACGGACCAGGCCGTTGAAGTTGATCGGGGCGCTGGTCCCGGCGTAGGCCTGGTAGTGGGTCACCTCGGGTTGCCGCCCCAGAAAGGCGCCGAGCTCGCGCAGCACCGCGGCGGTCTGCTCGACCGGCGTGCCGGCGGGCATGTCGACCACGACCTGGAACTCCGATTTGTTGTCGAAGGGCAGCATCTTGAGGACGACCAGGCCAAGCGCCGGAAGAGCCAGCGACAGCGCGATCAACCCGGCGATGCCGGCTCCCAGCAAGGCGCGGTTGCGCCCGCCGCGTCGCTCGTCGAGCAAGGGGCGGAAGATGCGCTCGAACAGCGGGCCGAGCCGCGATGCCGGTCCTTTCGGTGCCTCCTCGTGGGGGGTGCCGGGAGCATGCTTCATCCACAGGCGTGCCAGCCACGGTGTCACGATGAAGGCGATCGCCAGCGACAGCAGCATGCCCATGCTCGCATTGATGGGGATCGGGCTCATGTAGGGCCCCATCAGCCCCGAAACGAAGGCCATCGGCAGCAATGCGGCGATCACCGTGAGCGTGGCGAGAATCGTCGGCCCCCCGACTTCATCGACCGCGCCCGGGATCAACTGCGCCAGCGTGCGGCCCGGATGCATCACCTGGTGGCGGTGGATGTTCTCGACCACCACGATGGCGTCGTCCACCAGGATGCCGATCGAGAAGACCAGCGCGAACAGCGACACGCGGTTGAGCGTGAAACCCCAGGCCCACGAGGCGAACAGCGTGACGGTGAGCGTGAGGATGACCGCCGCGCCCACGATCGCCGCTTCGCGGCGGCCGAGCGAGATGAAGACCAGCGCCACCACCGAGACGGTGGCGAACAACAGCTTCTGGATCAGCTTGCGCGCCTTGTCGTTGGCGGTGGCGCCGTAGTTGCGCGTTTCGGCGACTTCGACGCCGTGCGGGATCACGGTGTTGCGCAGACCCTCCACGCGGCGCATCACCGCGTCGGCCACGTCGATCGCGTTCTCGCCCGGCTTCTTCGTCACCGCGAGCGTCACGGCAGGATACTCCCCGCCCTCGGGGCCGGCCACGCCATGCCAGACATAGCGCTGCGCCGGCAGGGCGCCGTCACGCACAGCGGCCACGTCCTGCAGGAACACCGGCTTGCCGTCGTGCACGCCGACCACCAGCTCGCCCACCTCCCGCGCATCGCGCAAGAAGGGCCCGGCTTCCAGGGCCACCGAACGGTTGCCCCCCAGGAGCTCGCCCACCGGCATGCCGGAGCTGGCCGACTGCAATGCGTGGCGCAGATCGGCCACGGTCGTCCCGGTACCAGCCATCCGCGCCGGGTCGATCTCGACCAGCACCGCGCGGCCGGGACCGCCGATGGTGACGACCTCGCGGGTGCCGGGGACGCGCTTGAGATCGGCCTCCATGCTGTGCGCGACGCGCTCCAGGTCGAAAGGACCGCTGGTGCCGCGCTTCGCGAACAAGGTCAGCGTCACGATCGGCACGTCGTCGATGCCCTTGGGCTTGATGATGGGCTGGCCCACGCCCAGGCCCGGCGGCAGCCAGTCCGCGTTGGCATGGACCGTGTCGTACAGGCGCACCAGGGCTTCGGTGCGCGCCACGCCGACCTTGAACTGCACCGTGATCACGGCCATGCCCGGACGCGAGACGGACATCACGTGCTCGATGCCGGAGATCTGCGACAGCACCTGCTCGGCAGGTGTCGCGACCATCTGCTCCACGTCGGGTACGGAGGCACCGGGAAACGGGATCAGCACGTTGGCCATGGTCACGTTGATCTGCGGCTCTTCCTCGCGTGGCGTGACCATGACGGCGAACACGCCCAGCAGCAGCGCCACCAGCGCCAGCAGCGGCGTGATCTGCGCCGACTGGAAAAAGGCGGCGATGCGCCCCGAGATGCCCAGCGAAGCATTCATCCTGGACCTTCTAGTTCAGGCGGGCCGCGGCCTGGGGGTCGAGCAACACGCGCTCTCCGGCCGACACGCCGGCCAGCACCTCGAGCATGTCGCCCCGGACCGGGCCGAGGCGCACCTGGCGCAGCACCGTTCGGCCCTCACGATCGAGCACATACACGGCAGTCAGTTCTGCGCGGCGCACGACCGCCATCGCGGGGACGTAAAGCCGTGCGTCTGCGGCCCCGGGGAGCTGGAGCCAGGCGCGGGCGAACATGCCGGGTGCGGCACCGGACAAGCCGGAAGGAAGGTCCAGCCGCAGCTCGAGCGTATGGGTCGCGGGATCCACCGTCGGCAGCAACTGCAGCTTCACGGGCGTGACACGCCCGGCCGCGATGCCGGACAGTTCCACCTGCGCGCCCTGCCCCGGCTTCCAACGGGCGGCCACCGTTTGAGGCACGGCGACGCTGACACGCAAGGCGCGCGGGTCGTACATCGTCAGCAGCGGCCGGTCCGGCATCGCCATGTCGCCCAGGACGACGGCCACGTTGGAGACGATGCCGTCGTACGGCGCCTTCAACACGTAGAAGCCGGACTGCGTGCGCGCAGCGCCGGCAGCGGCCAGCTGCGCCGTGGCCTCGGCCTGCGCCGCCTTGTACTGCGCCTCGGCGCGGTCCAGCCCCGCCTGGCTGATGTAGTTCTTCTGGAAGAGCTGCTTCTGGCGCTCGAAATCCTTGACGGCAGCCTCCTGGGCCGCCCGTGCGGCCTGCACGTGCGCCAGGCCGGCGGCCGCGGTCTGCTGGGCGGCGCGGGCGTCGAGACGCATCAGCACCTGGCCCGCCTTCACCGCGTCACCGGCCTTGACCTCCAGCGACACGACAGCGCCCGCGACTTGCGCGGCGACGACGGTCTGGCGTATGGCCTGGACGACACCGTCGAGACCGACGCTGTCCACGGCGCCCCTGGAGGTGACCAGCGTTGTTGCCGGCCCGCCCTGCGACACCGCGGTGGACGCGGCGGCAGGGTTCGCGGCGGAGGCCCCATGCGCCAGGGCCAGCAGCGCGCCCGACACGAAAATTCGGCTTACCTCGAGTGCCATGGTTGCTCTTTCGTGGATGGGTGTGGAATCACAAGGCGCCCATTATTAGCTATGTAGTTACGCAGTCAATATGTTTATTTCGGTCGACGCAAGCGTCGAATCGGAGGCATCATGGTGATTCCTCAACCCCGCGAGCACGAACATGAAAAGCTTGCCCCCGGACGCTCTCGAGCAGGTCGCCGCCTATTTCCAGGCACTGTCGGAGCCGACGCGCCTGCAAATCCTCAACCTGTTGCGTACCGGCGAGCACAGCGTCGGCGAGCTGGCACAGCGCTGCGGCTACACGTCGGCCAACATTTCGCGCCATCTCGCCTTCCTCTCCCGGCAAGGGCTCGTGGAGCGCGAGAGCCGCGGCACCAGCGGCTACTACCGCATCGCCGACGAATCGGTGTATGCGCTGTGCGACCTGGTGTGCGGCAACATCGCGCGCCAGCTCGAGAGAGCCACCGGCGAGCAGAGGATCTTCGCCCGCGACGTGGCGCCGACGACCAAGGCGCGGTCGCGCCGCACGTGATGCCAGGCATGCGGGGGCGCCGCCGGCCGGTGGGGCCATGCGCGAACGCCCTCCTTCCGTTCGGTACCTCGGTTCGCATGGGCACATGCGCGCGCTCCCTTCCGCGTGGCCCGGGAGTGACCGGCTGAGCGGGTTGGCGGGATCACAAGATGAGCCTTTGATCCGGGTCGCGCCGAGTGCCTTCATGGAGAGACTCCGTCAGTGATGAGTGACAGCTGTGTACGCGCTGCCATACCATCCTGTATCAAGACGCGTGCCAACCTGGACGCAGCCTCCAAGGCATGGCGCCGATCGATCCGCGACGGGCAATCGCCCGGTCCCCCGGGCTTGAGCACAAGCCGGATCGAGCCTGGCAGGCCGTTTGGCAGCATCGACTGGCAGCATCGACTGGCAGCATCGACTGCCGCCGTGGCAGCGTTGGCAGCAGCGCCGCCGCCGCCCCGACGACGCCCTGCTCCCTCGGGCAACGGGCCAGCGGGCTCCTGGGCCAAATGCGGCATCGTGATGATCATCGAGACCATCGGCCGCCTCCACGCCACTGCGGGAAGGCGACACGTCCCCCCCCGGGTCCAAGATGATTGAACTCGACAGTCAGCGCGAGGCGAAGGAGCTTGAGCACCACCGTCGCGAAGCCCGGACGTCCTCCGCTTTCACGGCAGGCGCGGGCCAGGGCACACCCGCAACACAGGCTTGCCTGCCGGCGTGTTCGCCGACAGGCAGCAGGAGCGGGCCCTTCCCGTCGGGAGGCCGGCTCGGATGAACCCGGCTCAGCCCATCGAGTGGTCGGCGGGCTTCAGGCGGAAGATGGCGACCGTGTTCGTGAGCTTGTGAGCCTGCTCCTTCAGCTCTCCGGATGCCGCTGCGGACTCTTCCACCAGCGCCGCGTTCTGCTGCGTCATCTCGTCGAGCCGCGTCACGGCCTGGCTGACCTGGACGATATCGTCCAGCTGCGCCGTGGCCGCGGAGGAGATCTCGCCGATGATGTTGGTGACGCGCTGTCCGCTTTCGACGATCTCGGTCATCGCCGACCCCGCTTCGGTGACCCGCCTGGAACCGGCGGCCACCTTGCTCTGGGAGTTGCCGATCAGCACCTTGATGGCCTTCGCCGCTTCGGCGCTGCGCTGCGCCAGCCCGCGGACCTCGCCGGCCACCACCGCGAAGCCGCGGCCTTGTTCGCCCGCCCGTGCCGCCTCGACGGCGGCGTTGAGGGCGAGGATGTTGGTCTGGAAAGCGATGCCGTCGATGACTCCGACGATGTCGGCGATCTGGCGCGAACTCGAATTGATCTCCTCCATGGTGGACACCACTTCACCGAACACCCTGCCGCCGCGCAAGGCGACGTCGGAGGCCGACGAGGCGAGCCGGCTGGCCTGCATCGACGACTCGACATTGCGGCGCACGGCGGCCGTCAGCTGACTCATCGAACCCGCGGTTTCCTGGAGGCTGGCGGCGGCGAGTTCGGTGCGGGTGCTCAGGTCCAGGTTTCCGCTCGCCACCTCGGAGCTGGCCGCCCGGATGAGCTCGGCCGAGACGCGGATCTCGCCCACCAGCGAGCTGAGGTGGTCCTGCATCGCACGTACGGCGAGCAGCAGGCGGCCGATCTCGTCGTTCGAGCTGATCTCGATCCCCGAGCTCAGGTCGCCGGCCGCAATCCGCTCGGCCACGGAGATCGCGCTGTCGATCGGCCGGGTGACGCTGCGTGTGATGCGCCAACCCAGCAAGACGCCGGCCACCACGGCGCCCGACACCGCCAGGCCGGCCACCGCCAGCGCCCGCTGCTGGCCAGCCAGGGCCTGCTCGTAGGCGGCCCGGTTGCGCGCCACCTCCGCGGCCACCATCTCGGTCACGCGCTGGCGCCAGATCGTCTCCTTGGGCCGCACGGCTTCCATCAGCGTCGTCGCCGCCTCGATGTTGGCGCCTTCCTGGCCCTGTTTGGCCGCTTGCATCACAAGCGGCAGGGTCGCCCGCGCCGCGGCGGAAATCTCGTCGATCAGCTTTCGCTCTTCTTCCGCGGCTCCGGCCGCGCCGATGTTGTCGAGCAGGGTTTTCTCCGCGGCGAGGTAGTTCGACTCGACCGCCTTCAGCAGCTTGACCTCGGCATCGATCTCCTTCGTGTCGGTCAGCAAGGCCACGGAGCGGGCCTGCGTGGCCAGCTCGTTGATGTGGATCAGCATCTGGTGCGCCAGGTCGCTCTTGGGGTTGTTCACCTGGACGATCTGGTGAAGACGCTCGCCCATGCTTCGAAACTCGAGTGCGCCGAGGACAGCCACGCCGACGAGCATCAAGACCATGCCGGCAAACCCCAGGGTCATTCGGCCGCCGACCGACAGGCTCGGGCGCCAGGCCCGTTCCGCGGCCTGCCGATGGGGCGCACCGGCATGGGGTGGATCATCCGCCGGCATCTCGCTGCCCCTGGAGTCGATGGACGCTGGAAACGCCTCGCCGCTGTCCTGAACCGATGCGAAATCCCCGGGCATTTGCGTTTTCATTCGAACCGTTTCGATGTGGTGAGCAACAGTGGACCCGTCCATGAGTCCGGCCGTAGCTTGTGCGTTCCAGTCCCCGATGGACTGCATGACTGATTAGGCAAGCTTGAAATGATGTGCAAAAGTGAACTCATCCACACGTCCGGCATAGGTGATGCCCTTGCGCATGCCCCAGGTCGCCAATTGATGATGGAGCGGAAGCACCGCGTTGTCGCGCATGGCGATGTCCATCGCGGCCGCAGCCTGCGCCTGGCGTTTGCCCGCATCGGTACTTTGCAAGGCGCTGTGGATCATCGTGTCCAGCCGCGAGTTGCTGTACTTGGACCAGTTCCAGGCGCCCCAGCCCTTGTTGCTGTCGGGTGTTCCCAGCAAGGCGCGCAGCGCGAAATCGGCGCCCATCGAGCCATATCCCAGCATGGCCACGCTGAATTCTCCCTTGCGTGCCCGGGCGAAATAATCGGCCGCCGGGAAGGTCTCGACCTTGGTGCGCACACCCACGGCGGTCCAGAAATGCGCCACGGCTGCGGCGACCTGCTCATCGTTGATGTAACGGTTGTTCGGCGCGTGCAGCGTCAACGAGAAGCCGTTCGCGAATCCGGCATCGGCCAGCAGCTTCCTGGCTTGCCCGGGATCGTACGGATCGGGCTTCAACGCTTCGTTGTAGCCGACGATGCCCGGTGCCACCAGCTGTGCGGCCGCCAGTGCCTGCCCGCCCATCACGCCCTGCACCACGGCCTGGCGATCGATGGCCAGCGACAGCGCACGCCGCACGCGCCGGTCCTTGAGCGGGCTGGAGATCAGCGGCTGGCCGTTCGCATCGAACATCCAGGGCGAGCGGTCGGTGAACTGCTCCAGGTGGAAGAAGATCGTACGCCACGATGTCCGCTGGATGATGGACAAGCCGCGCTGCTCGCGCAGCTTGCCGGCATCCGCCGAGGGCACGGCCTCGATCGCGTCGACCTGGTCGGACAGCAGCGCGGCGGTGCGCTGCTTGTCGTCGGTGAGGTAGACCAGTGTCACGGCCGCCCAGTCGGGCTTGCCTCCCCAGTAGGCATCGTGGCGTTCGAGCTTGACCGCCTCGCCCTTGACGAAGCTGCGCAACTTGAAGGGCCCGGTGCCGATCGCCGCGCGGCCAGCGTCGAAATCGGCCGTCTTGGCCTGCTCGGTCGCTCGCTTGGAGACGATGAACAAGGACGACAGATCGCCGGGCAAGCCACCGTAGGGCTCGCGCGTCTTGATCTCCAGCGTCGTGTCGTCCAGCACCTGCATGCGCACGATCTGCCGGCTGAACGTCGTGAAGGGAGCCGGGCTGTCGATGATGACACCAGGGCGCCGCAGGGAGTGCAGCACGTCTTCCATGGTGAGCAGGCTGCCATCGTGGAAACGCACGCCGGTGCGGAGTTTGAGCTCCCAGGTGTAGGCATCGGTGGCGCGCCAGGCGGTCGCCAGACCGGGCACATAACGCCCTGTGGCATCGATGTGCACCAAGGCATCGAAGACATGCTGCGAAAGGCTCACATTCGCCGCGACGGCTGCGAAATGAGGATCCGCCGAGGTCGGCGCCGAGGCCAGACCGAGACGCAACTCGCGTGGTGCCTGTGCGGCGGCGAAGACCGGGCCCGCCAAGCCAGCACTGATCCCGGCCGCGCCGGTAACAAGGAAATTGCGTCGCGTCATCGTGTTCCCCAATCGGCCAAAACAGATGCCCCGGGGCAGGCGCTACCGCTCGTGCACTGACATGCGCACCCGCGGGACGCCGGCCCTCGAAGGCATCATGGAGTCCCTCTATCGATCAAAAGCGATGGCGCAGGCCCACCGCCACCGCGCGTGCCTTGACACCGGCACCTGCGGCCAGTCCACCGTCGATGGCATCGAAGGTGAAGCCGGTGGTGCGGTAGGCCAGGTTGTCGGGGTTGTCGATCTCCTGCACCGCGGCGTACAAGGCCGTGCGCTTGGACAGGTTGTACAGATAGCCCAGCGAATAGTGGCGCGCGGTCGAATCGGCCACGCTGTCCACCTTGCCCTGCGCATACGAGGCGCGCAGTTCGCCCGCGCCGAAGGCGTAGGTGCCGCCGAAGAAGATCTCGGACCGGTCGTCGACGACGTTGACGTTCTGCGAATCGTTCTGCGTCCCCTGCAGCCCGAGCATCACGGTCGCGGGACCGAACTTGAGCGAACCGGAAATGTTCGCGATCGTCTTGTCCTCCTTGGTCGCATCGAGCGCCTCGACCGTGAGGTAGGCCGCGCCGATCCCGAACATGCCCTGGCTGAATTTCACGCTGGCGGAATGGATCTTGCCTGACACACCCTCGCCCGGGGCGACCATCAAGGCCCCGGTGAAACCGCCGAGTGTCGGCGACTTGTAAAGCACGCTGTTGTTGACACGCGAGACCGTGCGCATCACGCCGGAGTTGTAGCCGCTGCCATATCCGGTGGTGCTCAGGGCGGTATCGAAGGTGTCCTGATGCGTGAGCAAGGGCGAGTACTGCCGGCCGGCTGTCAAAGTACCCCAGCCGCCTGACAGACCCACGAAGACCTGCCGGTTCCAGAAGGTACCTGTCGACGCCAGGTTGCCCGTGTCGGCAAGCAGGCCGTGCTCGAGCTGGTAGATCGCCTTCAGCCCGCCGCCGAGATCCTCCGAGCCGCGAAGGCCCAGCCGCGAACCGTTCGCCGCCCCCGATTGCAACCTGGTGTCCTTCGTCGGCGCGGCCTGGGTCCCGGCCTTTCCATGCTCGGCGAAAACATCGATGACGCCGTAGATGGACAAGTCGCTTTGCGCCTGGGCAGCGCCACACTGAAGCAGGGCGACGAAGCCCGTCCCGATACATATTGCAGTCTTACGCACCAGTTTCTCCGATGAACAGTTGATTGAATTGGACCTGCGTGCCGGTAGGTTTCGAGCCCGCTGGAAACGAGTATCCAAGTGCAACCATTGCTCTACAACGGGGTCGGGCCCAGGGTATGCGCAGGCCGCATCAAGGCGGCGCAGACGCATGCCGAATGTCACATCGAACAGCCTCTTTGTTGCGGAGCTCGCATGCAGACTGTGGGAAGCATGCACATCCCCACGCGCAGACCCTACACTCGGCCCCGGTCAGGAGAAGCCGGTGCCCGTGTGTCACCGCTACCGAAGGCGCAAACCCGAAACGCTCAGGTCCCAGAACTGACCCTGCATTCATCGACAACTGGAGAGCGCCGTTGAAACAGACGGCCGCCGAAGGGGCAAGCCGTCGCGCAGATGCGTGGCGGTCGAATCTCTCAGGCAAAAGGACAGTGGGTACGTCGCACCGGCCGGTGCTGCGTACCCTCTTCCTTTGGAGTCTCCATGAAAGTGATTGTTCTCGGTGCCGGCGTGATCGGCGTCACGACCGCGTGGTACCTGCAGCAAGCGGGCCACGAGGTCACCGTGCTGGAACGCAATGCCGGCCCGGCATGCGAAACCAGCTTCGCCAACGGCGGCCAGATCTCCGTCAGCCACGCCGAGCCATGGGCCAATCCCGGCGCCCCCTGGAAGGTGCTGAAGTGGCTGGGCCGTGACGACGCGCCGCTGCTGTTCAGGCTGCGCGCCGACCCGGCACAGTGGCGCTGGCTGCTGCGCTTTCTGCTCGAATGCCCGGCACCGCGTTCGCGTGCCAACATGATCCGGCTGCTGAAGCTGGGCACCCACAGCCGCCAGTGCCTGCAGGATCTGCGCGCAAGACTGCAGCTCGACTATGACCAGCGCAGCGAGGGCATTCTTCACTTCTACACCGATGCACGCGAATTCGACGACGCACTCGAGCCGGCTCGCATCATGCGTGAGCTGGGCTGCGATCGGCGTGTCATCGACCGCGAGGAGGTGCTGAGGCTGGAGCCCGCCTTCGCCTCCATGGCCTCACGCATCGTCGGCGCCACGTACACGAACGAAGACGAATCGGGTGATGTCCACAAGTTCACCACCGCGCTGGCGGAGCATGCGCAAGCTGCCGGCGTCGAGTTCCGCTTCGGGGTCCGCGTCCAGGCCCTGCGCACCCAGGGCGACAGGGTCGAGGGCGTGGAGATCGCCTCGGAGTCCGGCGCCTACGAGGCCTTGCACGCCCATGCCTGCGTGGTGGCGCTCGGCAGCCACAGTGCCGCGCTGCTGGCGCCGCTCTCGCCGAACCTGCCGGCGTTCCTGGCGGCGCAGTTCC
>CBIHOH010000017.1:0-66506 GCA_966211755.1 uncultured Rhizobacter sp.
CCAAGGTGGTGACGGCGGTGGCCAACGGCGACCTGAAGCAGAAGCTGACGGTGGAGGCCAAGGGCGAGATCGCCGCCCTGGCCGACACCATCAACAGCATGACCGACACCCTGGCCATCTTCGCCGACCAGGTGACGACGGTGGCGCGCGAGGTGGGGGTGGAAGGCAAGCTGGGCGGCCAGGCCAAGGTGCCGGGCGCCTCGGGCACCTGGAAGGGCCTGACCGAGAACGTGAACGAACTGGCGGCCAACCTGACCACCCAGGTGCGCGCCATCGCCGAGGTGGCGACCGCGGTGACGCAGGGCGACCTGACCCGCTCGATCACGGTCGAGACGCAGGGCGAGGTGGCCTCGCTGAAGGACACCATCAACGAGATGATCCGCAACCTCAAGGACACGACCCAGAAGAACACCGAGCAGGACTGGCTCAAGACCAACCTGGCCAAGTTCAGCCGCATGCTGCAGGGCCAGAAGGACCTGGTGACCGTGGGTCAGCTGATCCTGTCCGAGCTGGCGCCGGTGGTGGGCGTGCAGCAGGCCGAGTTCTACGTGATGCGCACCGCCAACGAGGTGTCGCGGCTCAAGCTGTTCGCCAGCTACGCCTCGGGCGGCCAGCAGATGCACGGCAAGGAGATCGACCTCGGCCAGGGCCTGGTCGGCCAGTGCGCCATCGACAAGGAAAAGATCCTGCTCACCAACGTGCCCTCGGCCGCCTTCCGCATCGCCTCCGGCCTGAGCGAAAGCGCCACCATGGACGTGCTGGTGCTGCCGGTGGTGTTCGAAGGCGAGGTGCGCGGGGTGCTCGAGCTGGCCTCGCTGCAGCGCTTCAACCCGGTGCACGAGGCCTTCCTCACGCAGCTGACGGAAAGCATCGGCATCGTGATCAACACCATCGAGGCCAACTCTCGCACCGAGGACCTGCTGACCCAGTCGCAGTCGCTGGCCGAGGAGCTGCAGAGCCGCCAGCAGGAGCTGCAGCAGACCAACCAGGAGCTGCAGGAGAAGGCCCGCCTGCTGGCGCACCAGAACCACGAGGTCGAACGCAAGAACCAGGAAGTGGAGCAGGCGCGCCAGGCCCTGGAGGAGAAGGCCGAGCAACTGGCGCTGACCTCGAAGTACAAGTCGGAATTCCTGGCCAACATGTCGCACGAGCTGCGCACGCCGCTCAACAGCCTGCTGATCCTGTCCGACCAGCTGTGCAAGAACCCGGACGGCAACCTCAGCAGCAAGCAGGTCGAGTTCTCCAAGACCATCCACTCGTCGGGCAACGACCTGCTGATGCTGATCAACGACATCCTCGACCTGTCGAAGATCGAGTCGGGCACGGTGGCGGTCGACGTGAGCGAGCTGAGGCTGGACGACCTGCAGCGTTCGATCGAACGCGGCTTCCGCCACTTCGCCGAGTCCAAGCATGTCGAGTTCGAGATCAACATCGAGCAGCCCCTGCCGAAGTCGATGATCACCGACGTGAAGCGGCTGCAGCAGATCATCAAGAACCTGTTGTCGAACGCCTTCAAGTTCACCCACCGCGGCCGCGTGGCGTTCTCCATCGGCGCCGCCACCAGCGGCTGGTCGCCGGAGAACGAAGAGCTCAACCGTGCGTCGCAGGTGATCGCCTTCGCCGTGTCCGACACCGGCATCGGCATTTCGAACGACAAGCAGCAGATCATCTTCGAGGCCTTCCAGCAGGCCGACGGTTCGACCTCGCGCAAGTACGGCGGCACCGGGCTGGGCCTGGCCATCAGCCGCGAGCTGTCGCGGCTGCTGGGCGGCGAGATCCGCCTGTTCAGCGTGCCGGGGGAGGGCAGCACCTTCACCCTGTACCTGCCGCAAAGCTACAACCCGGCGCGTTCGGCGCGCCACGGTCGCGGCGCGGCCGAGCCCGAGCACGAGGACGGCGCACGCCCGCCGGCACCCGAGGCACGCCGCGCCACGCTGCGCCGCGGCCCCTTCACCGGCATGGCCCTGCTGCCCGAGCCGCGTGCCGAGCACCGCGGGGAGGACGAGTCCGGTGAGGACAGCGTGATCTTCGCCAACGTGGCCGGCGACGACCGCAACGACATCTCCACCGGCGACCGTGTCATCCTGATCGTCGAGAACGATCTCTCGTTCGCCAAGGTGCTGCTGGAGGCGGCGCGCGAAGCCGGCTTCAAGGGCCTGGTCATCGGCACCGGCGCCGGCGCGCTGACGATGACGCGCGAATACCATCCGTCGGTGATCACCCTCGACATCCACCTGCCCGACATGCAGGGCTGGCGCGTGCTGGACCGCCTCAAGACGGACCAGGCCACGCGCCACATTCCCATCTGCGTGGTCTCGACCGACGACTCGAAGGAGCGCGCGCTGCAGGCGGGTGCCATCGGCTTCCTGGCCAAGCCCCTGCAGTCGAAGGATGCGGTCGACGCCGCGGTGGCGGAGCTGTACGGCTATGCCGAGCGCAGCGTGCGGCGGCTGATGCTGGCCATGCCGCCGTCGGCGCAGCGTTCCGACCTGGTCGCGATGCTCGATGCCGACACCGAGACCGTGGTGGTGGACGATGCCGCGTCGGCACGCAAGCACTTGAACACGGTCGATTGCCTGGTGGTCGACGGCACGCTGGCCGACTTCGGGCCCGAGGATGTGCTCGACGCCATCCACCAGCGCGCCGGTGTCTGCCAGCTGCCGGTGGTGCTGCACCGGCCGGACGGTGGCGCGGGCGCCGGTGGCTGGCGTCGCAACCCGGGCCCGTTCGCGCTGCGCGAGACCGATTCGCTGATGGCCACCCTGGCCCATGCGACCTTCCTGCTGCACCGCAATCCGGCGGCCATGTCCGACCAGGAGCGCCGGGCGGTCGATGCCGTGCTCGAGCTGCCGCGGGCGCTGGAAGGCAAGAAGGCCCTGATCGTGGACGACGACATGCGCAACATCTTCGCGCTGGCCACCGTGCTGGACAACGAGGGCATGGTCATCGTGTCGGCCGACAACGGGCGCGATGCGATCCGGCTGGTGCAGGAGGATCCGGGCATCGACATCGTGCTGATGGACATCATGATGCCGGAGATGGACGGCATCGCCACCATGCAGGAAATCCGCAAGCTGCCGCGCGGCCGCGAGCTGCCCATGGTGGCGGTGACGGCCAAGGCCATGAAGGGCGACCGCCAGAAGTGCATCGAGGCAGGGGCCTGGGACTATCTCTCCAAGCCGGTCGACCCGATGCACCTGCTGGCCGTGCTGAGGGGCTGGCTGTGCCACTGAGCCTTCTCGCCGACGCGTTGCCCCGCGAACCGGACGACGTCACCAGCATCCTCATCGTCGACGACCTGCCGGAGAAGCTGCTGGTGTTCGAGACGGTGCTGCAGGAGCTCGGCCAGAACATCGTGTCGGTGCGTTCGGGCAGCGAGGCCTTGCGCGAGATCCTGCGCACCGAATTCGCGGTCATCCTGCTCGACGTCAACATGCCCGACATCGACGGCTTCGAGACGGCGAGCCTGATCCGCAAGTACAAGCGCTCGGCGCACACGCCCATCATCTTCATCACCTCCTATGCCGACGAGCTGCAGACCGTCCGCGGCTACTCGCTGGGCGCGGTCGACTACATCCTCTCGCCGGTGGTGCCGGAGGTGCTGCGCTCGAAGGTGAAGGTGTTCGTCGAGCTGCAGGTGATGCAGCGGCGGCTGCGGCGCCAGGCCGACGAGCGGGTGGCGCTGGCCCGGGCCGAAGCGGCCCGGGTGGCGGCCGAACGGGCGACGCAGCGCTCGGAGTTCCTGTCCCAGGCCAGCCGGGTGCTGGGCGGCTCGCTCGATGTGCGGGTAGGCATGCAAAAGCTGCTCGAACTGGTCGTGCCGGCCATGGCCAGCCGTGCCACCCTGGCCCTCACCGATGCCGGCCTCGACGGCGCCCCGGTGCTGACCTGCTCCAGCATGCCGGGCGAGGCGGAAGCGCAACCGAGCGAAAGCCGGCTCGAGGTGCTGCCGCCGGCCGAACGCGAGGCCCTGGAACGGGCGCTCGCGGGGGTGGCGAGGCCGTCCCTGCCGGCCACGCCGGGTGCACCGCCGCTCGATGCCGTGTCCGTCCCGTTGCGCGTGGGCGAGCGCATCCTGGGCGCGCTGTGCGTGCGTTTCACGGCGGCGCGCCCGGGGGCCGCCGACCTGGGCATGCTGGACGACCTCGCCGACCGCGCGGCCATCGCCTTCGAGAATGCCCGCTTGTACCGCAGCCTGCAGGTCGAGATCGAGGAGCGATGCGCCGCCGAGGACAAGCTCAAGGCCTCGAGCCGGCGCAAGGACGAGTTCCTCGCCATGCTCTCGCACGAGCTGCGCAACCCGCTCGCGCCGATACGCAATGCGCTGGAGGTCATCCGCCGCGTGGCCCAGCCCCATCCCAAGCTGTCCTGGGCCACCGAGGTCACCGGCCGCCAGATCGACCACCTGACGCAGCTGATCGAGGAGCTGCTCGACGTGGCCCGCATCAGCCAGGGCAAGATCGTGCTGCAGTCCGAGCTGACCGATCTGCGCAAGGTGGTGGCGCTGGGCGTCGAGACGGCCCGGCCGTTCATCGAGGGCCGGGCCCACGTCATGACATTGCGGTCGCCGGACACGCCGGTGTGGATGCGCGGCGACCCGACCCGGCTCGCGCAGGTCGTGGCCAACCTGCTGCACAACTCGGCCAAGTACACGCAGGAGGGGGGCAGCATCGAGCTGAGCCTGGCCGCCGCCGACGGCACGGCCACCATCTGCGTGGTCGACAACGGCATGGGCATCGAAGCCGAGCTGCTGCCCAACGTCTTCGAGCTGTTCGAGCAGGGCACCCGTTCGCTGGACCGCAGCCAGGGCGGCCTGGGTATCGGCCTGACCCTGGTGCACCGGCTGGTGCAGTTGCACAAGGGGCAGGTCCGGGCGTTCAGTGCCGGGCCGGGCCAGGGGGCCGAGTTCCGCGTCACGCTGCCCTGCCTGAAGGAGATGCCCGCGGGTGATTCGTTCGTCGCGTCGGCCCCCATCGTGGGTACGCCGGTCCGCTGCCGCGTGCTGGTGGTCGACGACAACCGCGACGCCGCCGACACGACAGCCATGTGCCTGGAGATCGCCGGCCATGAAGTCATGTCGGTCGGTGACGGGCCGGCGGCACTGGCCTGCGTCGCGGACTTCGCGCCCGAGGTGGTGGTGCTCGACATCGGCCTGCCCGGCCTGGACGGCTACGAGGTCGCCCGCCGGCTGCGGCGCCTGCCCGCCACGAGCGGCGCCTACCTGGTCGCCTTGACGGGTTATGGCCAGCAGGCGGAACGGCGCCGCGCGTTCGAGGCCGGCTTCGACGACCACCTCATCAAGCCGGCCGAGCCGGCCAGGCTGCTGCAGCTGATCTCGACCTGGTGCGAGGCCAGGTCGGCGGCGGCCGAGAGCACCGAATAGGCGCGAGCCGGTCGTGCACGAGGCCGGCCCGGCGCAGGCCCGGGCACGCCCGGCGCCCGGCCCGTTTCATCTGACGCAGGCGAGCGCCGGCGCCAACGACGGACTGCTTCTGCCGCCGAGGAGCGCGACGCATTGCAAGCCACCGCATTGGCAATGGCTGATCTGGCCCTCCTGCCCGACCGGTGTGGCGCGGGAGCAGGTACAGGCCGCCGGGCCGGCCAGTGGGCCCTCTGCGGGACCGGGGTGGGCGGCGGGCTGCGCGAGGGCAGGGTTGCCGGCCAGCACCCCGAGGACGGCCGCGCACACGGCCGCGGCGGCCAGCAGCGCCGCCAGCAAGATGTGTTTCGATCGGATCTTCATGCGCATCACCCCTCCTGGCCGAAGCCGGCAGTGTGCAGCGATGCCGGCCCGGCAGCCAGCCCCTATGACAAGGGAGCCGCGGGCCGGCCGAAGGGGGACGGCGGCTTCCCCGAAGCTGCGCGAGGTACCCGACTCGCGCTTGTCGGTGCGCCGTCGCAACCCCTGGCCATGTTGTAATGTTTTGTCTTTGCACTGCCGAACCCCCACCCACCAGGAGCCCGCGATGCCTTATATGCTGACCATCATTGAGCCGCGCGGCCAGCGGCTGACCCGAAGCCTGGCCGAAGGCCGGGAAGCCTATGCCAGCATGCAGCGGTTCGCGGGCGAGCTGCAGTCCCGCGGCCAGCTGCTGGCGGGCGAGTCGCTTGCTTCCGACGAGCATGCGGTGCAAGTCGAGGTGCGCGGTGGCGAGCGCCGGCTGCGCGACGGCCCTTTCGCCGAAGCCAAGGAAATGATCGGCGGGTTCTTCCTGGTCGACTGCCGCACGCGCGAGGAGGCGGTCGCCATTGCCGCCCGCTGCCCGGCCGCCGCCTGGGCCACCGTCGAGGTGCGTGCCCTCGCCCCCTGCTACGAGGAGGCCGTGTGAGCGGCTGAGCGGGGCCCGGCACCCAGGGTTTTCACCGGGGCGGCCCGGTCGATCCGGTGCCGCTTCGTTCGTCGTGCGAATGGAAACCGAACCCGCCACCGGCCGGTCCGCATTCCGTCAACCAGCGAAGGAGCCCCCATGCGATTCATGATCCTGGTCAAAGAGAGGCCGCCGGGCGAGGCCGCTGCCCGGCCCGACGAGCGGCAGCTGGCCGCCATGGCCGACTTCCACGAGCAACTGGCGCAGGCCGGTGTGCTGCTCGATTGCTCGGGCCTGCAGCCCAGCGCGAAGGGTTGGCGCATCCTTCATGCCGCCGACGGCCGGCGCAGCGTGGTCGACGGCCCGTTCCCCGAGGCCGGGGAAGCCGTGGCCGGCTACACCCTCATCCAGGTGCGCTCGCGCGAGGAGGCCCTGGAGTGGACGCGGCGTTTCCCCTCGCCCCACGGCGAAGGCGTGGCTGCCGAGATCGAGGTGCGTCCACTCTGCGAGTTCGAGGACTTCGCGCCTTGCGAGGCGGCCGGGCGCTTTCACGAACCGGCGCCGGCGGCCCGGCGCAGCGTCCCATGACAGCGGACCTCTCGCCCATCCTGGCGCTGGCGGCCTGGTCGTTGGCTGCGGTCCGCCGGCCTGGCACCCTGCGCATCCGACGCTGGGCGCATGTCCGGGCGCCGGCCGAGAGGATTCCACCCTGCAGCCGCCGCCCTGTGTCGCCTCGAACTCCGGAACCCTTCGAGAAAAAGGATCCCGAGCGGGCGCGATTTCGACACCGGGCTGGCGGAGCTCGAGGCGCCGGCCGAGCGCTCCCCGGCCGTTCGACCGACTCCACCCACCAGCGAAGGACATTCCCATGGCCACCCAGATCTACGTCAACCTTCCCGTCAAGAACCTCGAACGCTCGCGCGCGTTCTTCACCAGCCTGGGCTACGGGTTCAATCCGCAGTTCTCGAATGAAAGCGGGGCCTGCATGGTGATCGGCGAGAACATCTACGCCATGCTGCTGGTCGAGAGTTTCTTCCAGACCTTCACCAAGAAGCCGGTGGCCGATGCCACGCGCAGCACCGAAGTGCTGGTGTGCCTGTCGTGCGACAGCCGTGCCCAGGTCGACGAGCTGGTCGCCAAGGCACGCGCGGCAGGCGGCACCGTGCCCAACGAAGCGCAGGACCACGGCTTCATGTACGGCCACGGTTTCGAGGACCCGGACGGCCATGTCTGGGAGCTGATGTACATGGACCCGAACGCGGCGGCTCGCGGCTGATGGCATCGGCGACACATGACACCATCCAGGCGGTCTGGCGCATCGAGTCCGCCAGGATCATCGCCGGTGTCGCCCGCCTGGTGCGCGACGTCGGCCTGGCCGAGGAGCTGGCGCAGGATGCCCTGGTGGCCGCCCTCGAGCACTGGCCCGCCGACGGCGTGCCCGACAAGCCAGGTGCCTGGCTCATGACCACCGCCAGGAACCGCGCCCTCGACCGGCTGCGGCGCGACAAGCTGCAGGCGAGCAAGCACGAGCAGATCGGGCATGAGCTCGAAGCGCGCGAGGCGCTGGTCGTGCCGGACTTCGTCGACACCCTGGACGCGGCCCGTGCCGACACCATAGGCGACGACCTGCTGCGGCTGATCTTCACCGCCTGCCACCCGGTGCTGTCGACCGAGGCCCGGCTGGCGCTGACCCTGAAGCTGCTGGGCGGCCTGAGCACGGCGGAGATCGCCCGCGCCTTTCTCGTGCCCGAGCCGACCATGGCCCAGCGCATCGTGCGGGCCAAGCGCAGCCTGAGTGCCGCCAAGGTGCCCTTCGAGCTGCCCGTCGGCCAGGCACTGGCCGTCCGCCTGGGATCGGTGCTGGAGGTCATCTACCTGATCTTCAACGAAGGCTACACGGCCACCGAGGGCGAGCACTGGATGCGGACGCCGCTGTGCGACGAAGCGCTGCGTCTGGGGCGCATCCTGGCCGAGCTGGCGCCGGGCGAGCCGGAGGTGCACGGCCTGGTGGCGCTGATGGAGCTGCAGGCCTCGCGGGCGGCGGCGCGTGTCGATGCGAGCGGCCGGCCCGTCCTTCTTCTCGACCAGGACCGCGCGCGCTGGGACCACTTGCTCATCCGCCGCGGCCTGGCCGCGCTGCGGCGGGCGGAGGCGCTGGGCGGCGCGCAAGGTGCCTATGCGCTGCAGGCAGGCATCGCCGCCTGCCATGCCCGCGCCGGGGTGGCCGGACAGACCGACTGGGTGCGCATCGCCGCGCTGTACGAGGTGCTGGCCCAGGTCGCCGGCTCTCCGGTGGTGGAGCTCAACCGGGCCGTGGCGGTGGCCATGGCCTACGGGCCGCAGGCCGGCCTGGACATCGTCGATCGCATGCGTGCCGAGCCGGCCTTGCGGTCGTACCAGTGGCTGCCGAGCGTGCGCGGCGATCTGCTGGCCAAGCTGGGGCGGGACGCCGAAGCCCGCGGCGAGTTCGAGCGAGCCGCGGCCCTGGCACGCAATGCGCGCGAGCGCGACTTCCTGCTCGAGCGGGCGCAGGCCCTGGGCGGCGCACCCGCCGGGGACACGGCGACGAGCGACCCGTCCCGCTGAGTCTCTTGCCCGGGCAGCCTGCCGAAGGGCCCGGATATGGCCCTGGTTCCGCAGGCGCCGCCTTGCCGCGCCGGTTTATCTTTTGTCTGTCGCGGCAGGGTGCCGCATGACGAGCTGACGTCCCCCTCAGCCTTCCAGATCGTCCAGCTGCCGGGCCCCGAGAGGGGGGCGGAATCCGAGCCGCCGGCTGTTTTCATCGGCGTGCCGCTGGTCGGCCGAAACAAGCACGACTTCTCCGGCGAGGCGTATGGCCAACGCGAGCCGCGGTCCCCAGGCCGCCTGGCGTTCACCCCACGCTTTCCCGGCCTGCGGTCGGAAACGTCCTCTCCACGACACGGAGAACACGCTCCGCTGGTCTCGTGCCATCGGAATCTCGCCCCTGGGGAGCCCACTCCCCAGGGGAGCCGGGCTCCTGCTCCGGGCATCTGCCAAGAAAGGAGTCCTGATGCGACAAATGCTGATTTCGGTTCTGTTCGCCACCTTCGGATACGCGCTCGCGGTTCAAGCCGTCTTCGACAAGATGGTGGAAGGCTACACGGCGGCCCCTGAGGTCCGGGCCGAGCTGTTCCAGACCGCCCGGGCGTAGTTCCGCTCGGGGAGTCGTGCCGCTGTCGGGCGCCCTCCGGGGCGTTCTGGCGGTCGCTTGAATGAGTTCGAGTTTCTCCCGGTGGGGGGTGCACACACCCCCCCCCGGGGCGGGGTGTGTCCGTTTTTTTGTCACCGCAAGGGGATCAGAGAAATGGAAACCAACACCGAAGACTTCGGCGACGAGGTCGGCCGGAACTTTCTCGCCTTTCAACAGGCGAGGGCAGGGCAGACGCGATGGTCTCGGGAGGAACGCAGCGGCGAGTGGCTGGCGCGGCTGATCGCCAACCAGCCGGGCATCGTGCTGTCGTTTCCCGACCATGCCCTGGTGGCCCACAAGCTTCTGGCTGCCGGGCAGGTCGACACACTGGCCAGCGTGGTGTCTTCAGGCCGGCTGCATGGGCTGGCCTTGCGCTTCTATCGCATGGCACTGTGCTGGTGGTGCAGACACCGCTGAACCGGCGGTTCGGCCTGCCGTGACGCGTTGAACTGAAATCAACGCGGGAAACACATGCGTGCGGTCAAAACATGTGTGCAGTCGACACATGCGTGCCATCGCACGGGATTCGTTATGGGAGGGGAAACAGGGTTCACCCTGTTTCCCTTTCTTCAGCCTGCCGGTGGGCCTCGAGCCGCAGAAGGCCTTCACCGAAGCGCTTCCCGCGCCAGGGGCGGTCGTTCCTTCGCTCAGCCGCGCGAGGACACGCGCCGCCGCACGGCCGCGCCGACCAGCATCAGGCCCACCAGGGCCATGGCATAGGTTTGTGGTTCGGGGACCGGGGCGGACACCAGCACTTCCTCGCCGGAGAACACGGCCAGGCCTTCGGGATCCTCTGCTCCGGATGCCAGCGCGGCGGGGAAGCGGCCGGGTCCCCGTGCGGGGCGTACCGGGCCACCGATGGAGCGCGCCACGAAGCTGCCGCTGTGGCTGGTGATCGACCCGCCGAAGGATTCGGTCTGCTCGAGCGCGCCGCCGAAAACCCGGCCCGCATGGTTCAGTCGCTGGGAAAAGCTGAGCTCCAGGTAGTTGCCCGGCACCGGCGTGTCGTTGCGCAGCAGGCGGAAGCTCGAGCCCGCCTCCAGCGTAGAGGTGGCGCTGGTGTAGTGGTAGGGCGAGACCATCTCCGGCTGGCCGGGCATGGCCGGGTCCCAGTAGCTGGTGATGTCCCAGTTGAAGAAGCTCGTGCCGTTCGAATAGAACGAGCCGTAGGCCTTGGCGCCGTCGCTGAAGGTCAGGTTGCTGAACGACCAGCGATAGGTGGCTGCCTGGGCAGAGGCGGCGAGGGTGAGGGCGGCGACAGCCGCCAGCAGGCGCCCAGCGGCTTGGAAGGAGAGTCTCATGTCGGTAATTCCCTGTGATGGTGATCGAGATGGCCCATGTCGGTCGATGTGCTGAATCGATGTGGCAGCGCGGGCCGGCCGGACAAGCCGTCGAGCGGTGGCTTCCGGTTCCCGTACAGCCGGCTCGCCGGGCAGGGCATCGCGTCTCACCGCCGTTTGCGCCGCCTCCCGCCACGTCGGGCAACACGAACGTGAGTGTCTGCTTTCAGGCATCGAATTGACCCCCCTGTTCGCGGGTGTTGCTTCAAAACTAGGGGGGGTGTGTCCAGCCCCTTGGCTTCGCATGGGCCGGATGCCTCGGGTTTACACTCGTTCCAGATGCTGCTTAGGCAGTTTTTTCAAACCTATGAACACTTCTTTCTACGACGACCTAGCCCCTTATTACCATCTGCTCTACGGGGACTGGGAAGCCAGCATCGTCCAGCAGGGCGAGGCCTTGGGCGACTTGTTGCGGGCGGCCGGTGTCCACCCGGGCGATCCGCTGCTGGATGCCGCCTGCGGCATCGGCACCCAGGCGCTGGGCCTGGCCGCGCAGGGTTACCGTGTCAGTGCGTCCGACCTTTCGCCCGGGGCCGTCGATCGCCTGCGACGCGAGCTGCAGGCCCGGGGCCTGCAGGCCTCGACCGCCGTCGACGACCTGCGCACGCTGGCCCGGGTCGAACCGGGCAGCATGGCGGCCGTGCTCGCCTGCGACAACAGCTTGCCGCACCTGCTCAGCGATGCCGAGATCCTGCAGTCGCTGCGCAGTTGCCACCGCTGCCTGCGGCCCGGCGGCGTGCTGGTGCTGTCGGTGCGCGACTATGCGCTCATCGAACGCCGCCATCCCGATGTGCGCCCCTATGGCCTGCGCCGCGACGGCGACCGGCGCTTCCTGGCCGTGCAGGTCTGGGAATGGGAGGGCGACCAGTACGACGTACGCATGTACCTGACCTCCGAAGGCCCCGACGGGCAGTGCGAGACACGTGTGCTGCTCAGCCGGTATTACGCGGTGAGCGTGGCCCGGCTGACGGCCCTGCTGGGCGAGGCCGGTTTCGTGGGCGTCGAACGGCGTGACGATGTGCTCTTCCAGCCGGTGCTGCTCGCACGCCGCGCATGACGGTGTGGGCATCGCGGCCCCGGTGCCGGCAGCGTGCAAGAATTGACGCGATGAACCGTTCTGTTTTCGCCTCGCCTGCGCTTGCCGCCGCGGGGTGCGCCTTCCCATGAGATCCCCACCCCCCATTCCTTCGAAGGACGAGATCGCCGCGCTGCCGCCGTTCAACCGCATCGAGCTGAGCCATATCGTGCTCGTGTCCGACACGGCGACCCTGCAGCAGGCGGTCGACGAGCTGATGAACGCCCGGGTGGTGGGTTTCGACACCGAGTCCAAGCCGACCTTCGAGCGCGGGGAGGCGTCCGATGGGCCGCACGTCGCCCAGTTTTCCACCCTGGAGCGAGCCTATGTCTTTCAGCTGCAGCAGTCCGAGTGCCATCCTGTCGTGGCCGCGTTGCTGACCTCCCGCCGCATCACCAAGGTCGGCTTCGGGCTGTCCAGCGACCGCCGCCAGATGGCTGCCAAGCTGGGTGTGCAGCTCGAGGAGGTGCTGGACATCGATGCTGTCTTCCGCAAGATGGGGCATCGCAATTCGGTGGGGGTGAAGTCGGCTGTGGCGATGGTGCTGAACATGCGGTTTTCCAAGTCGCGCAAGATCACCACCTCGAACTGGGCCACCACGCCGCTGACCGATGCCCAGCTGCTTTACGCGGCCAACGATGCCTATGCCGCGTTGCGTGTCTACAGCGCGTTGGGGCTGTCGCCCCAGGGCTGAGACCGCGGCGCGGCCGGCACCCGGCCTGCCGCTGGATCCCGGCCTGCCGGCCGGATGTCGCCGAAGCCCGGATGGACACCTCCCGCCAAGTCCCGGCCTGGCAGCGCATGTGCGGCGCGCGGGCCGGGGCGAGCCGGCAGTCCGCCTTCAAAGCAGCGTTCGGAGCTGGGCCTGGGTCTGCAGCAGCGCGGGCAGGCAGTGCTCGACCAACTGGTCCATGCGCATGCGGGTGGCGTGCGCACTGATGTTGATGGCCGCCACGGTTTCGCCGCGGTAGTTCTTCAGCGGCACGGCGATGGTGCGAAGGCCCAGCTCGAGCTCCTGGTCGACCATGGCGAAGCCGTTGGCGCGGGTGCGCAGCAGTTCCTGCCGCAGCTGTTCGCGCTGGGTCAGGGTATGCGGGGTGAGGGCTTCCAGGGTCTGGCGCGCGAGCCAGGCCTCCATCGCCTCGTCGGGCAAGGCCGCGACCAGGACGCGACCGTTGCTGGTGCAATGGGCCTTGACCCGGGTACCGGGTTGCAGGGTCGCCGATACGACCCGGCCGGCGCTGGCTGCCGCCAGGCTGATCACATCGTCCGCGTCCAGCACGCCCGCCGAGCTGGCTTCGCGCAGCGTGTGCGACAGCTTCTGCAGCTGCGGCTGGAGAACCCTCGGCAGCCGTGCCGAGTGCATGTAGCTCTGGCCCAGCCGCAGGACCTTGGGGCAGAGGCCGAAGAGCTTGCGGTCCTGCTGCACATAACCCAGGTGGGCCAGCGTGATCAGGTAGCGGCGTGCCGCCGCGCGTGTCAGGCCGGTGCGTTCGGCCACCTCGGTGATCGACAGGCGCGGGCGCTCCTGGTCGAAGGCCTCGATGACGGCCAGGCCTTTTTCCAGCCCGGCAATCAGGTCGCGCTTGAGCGCGTTGCCGGGCCCGGTGCCGGCGTCGTCGCCTTTCAAGGACGCTTTGTTGTCATCGAGATCTCTCTCAGGTCTGAAAGGAACGTCTTCACTCATGGAGGTTCCGTGGACTCGGTCTTCGCACCATTCAGGCGAACCATGGATGCCCTGCCGTCTGGAGTTGTCTGCAGTTGTCTGCCCTGGTTGCAGCTTATCGCCTGGCGTGGGACCGGCCATGCCTCCAAGATCAGCAGAACGCCATTAATCGCACAAGTGAAGATGATTTGGGCGTTTTTGGGCCCTGGTGCAGGCGTTTTCCAGTGGTATGCCGGCGCTGGGCCCAGGCTGAGCCAGCCCGGGTGCGGCCCGTGGCCATCGCACCGGGCCATGCCGGACTTGCCGGCTACCGGGTGGCCGCTCCGGCCGTGTCATCCGGTCTTTCGGCGCCGCAGGGCCGCACCGGTCACGCCGCAACCGGCCAGCATCAGCGCCAGGGTGGCGGGCTCGGGCACCGGGGTGAGCAAGAAGACACGGAATTCACCGGTCAGCCGGTTCTGGCCGGAGGCGACGATCGACCCGTGGTCGTTGATGTCGTTGGCCACGGACAGCTCCCAGCCGGCCGCCTTGGCCTCGGCACTGAGGAACTGGTCGAGGTCGGTCAGGCTGCCGTGGTCCCACAGGGTGGCGTGGGTGTCCAGGCTGCCGGCGATCATCGAGGTCCCGACCACTTGGCCGGCGTTGTTGATGCCGAAGGCCACGCTTTCGAAACCCCCCAGCGTCCCGAGGTCGGACGGGACGGTGCCGTTCCACAAGGTGGCGTGCGGTATGTTGCCGCCGTTGAGGTAGGACCAACCAGCGGCTTGTTGCACATCGTTGACGGCGTTGGCCGCGCTGGCGTTGCCGCCCAGTGTGCCGAGGTCGTACATGAAGTCCCGGGTCCAGACCGTGGCATGGCTCTCGGCATCGCCGGTAAGCGTCGACCAGCCGGCGATGCGGCCGTCGTTGGCGATGGCATTCGCCTGGCCGAAGTTGCCGCCCAGGGTGCCCAGGTCGATCGCGGGGCTGCCGCTGCGCCACAGGGTGGGGCGCTGGGCGGCGTCGCCGGCCGTTTGCGACCATCCGACCGTCTCGCCGGCGTTGTTCAGGCCCAGGGCCTGGCTCCCGGTGCCGCCCAGCGTGCCCAGGTCGGTGGGAGCCAGGCCGTTCCACAGGGTGGCGTGGTAAGCGGGGTCGCCTGCGATGTCCGACATGCCGGCTACCTGCCCGGCGTCGTTGAGGGCGAAGGCGTAGCTGCTGCGGCCGCCGAGGGTGCCGAGGTCGGCCGAGGCGCTGCCTATCCAGATCGTGGCGTGTATGGGACCGCTGTTACCGGGGGCGGACCAGCCGGCGATGACGCCGGCATCGTTGATGGCCGAGCTGAAGCCGTAGCTTCCGCCCAGGTCTTGCACGGTGTAGTCGACCGCTTGCGCGGGCCCGGTGGCCGCCGAGCTTGCCAGGATGAGCGAGGCCAGGATGCGGGGATGTTTCATGGGGATCCCTCCGCCAGGAGACGCTCGGTACCGACCCGCAGCGGGGGCTTGCGATGGACGCCTGGGCCGGGCCAGTATGGCGGCCTGCCGGCGGGACGGCACTCCCTAGCCTGCGGTCATCGGTCCCCCAAGGTTGACAGTCCGCGATCTACGGCACCGGGCGTCGCCGCACGGCCGGCCGCTGGACCTCACGCCGGTGGGGTTCCGCCTCCTCTGGACCTTCGCCGCCGCGCCGGGCCGGGTCTTCTCCCGCGAGAGCCTGCTCGACAAGCTGCATGCCGACCAGCGCGCGGTGACCGACCGGGCGGTCGATAGTCACATCAAGAACCTGCGCCGCAAGCTGGGCGAGGCCGGTGGCGGGGCCGAATGCATCCGCTCCATCTACGGCGTCGGCAATCGCTTCGAGCCCTGAGCCGCGGCATGGCCTTGCACGCCCGAGCGGTGCGAGGCGGCGCGTTACGATGGCGCCATGACATCAGCCCCCGCTTCGACCTCGCTTCCGGCATGGAGACGCGCCCTTTGGGTCGGCGCCGGGGTGCTGGCCTTGGTGCTGGGGCTGCTCGGCGTCGTCCTGCCGGTGCTGCCCACCGTGCCGTTCGTGCTCCTGGCCGCCTTTTGTTTTTCCCGCGGCAGCCGGCGCTGCGAGCGCTGGCTGCTGGCGCACCCACGTTTCGGTCCGCTGGTGCGCGACTGGCGCGAGCACCGCTCGGTGCCGCTGCGGATCAAGCAACTGGCCACGGCGATGATGGGCGTCTCGGCGCTGCTGGCCTGGTGGCTGCTGCCGCCGCGGCTGGGGTGGATTCCCGGCGCCTGCTGCTCGCTGGTGGCCGTCTGGCTGTGGCGGCTGCCAACACGTCGGGTGTGACGGTGCGCTGCGCCGCTGTCATGCCGGCGGGGTGATCCCCGCTGCGCGATACTGCGGGTTTGCCCGGCAGCAGTTTTTTCCATGTACGACGACAATCAGGTCGAGATTCCAGAATCGTTCTACGCGCTCTACCGGGTGCCGGGGCGGCTCAAGCTCAGCGCGACGCGAGAAGTCATCCTGGCGCGCTACGAGCTGTGCGAGGACCTGGCCAACCACCTGGTGGAGTATGCCCGGGCCCGGCACCACGACCTGGGCATCTCCGAGGACGACGTGCTGGTCCGCTGCCACCAGGGACTGCAGTCGGAGTCGGCCGGTGTCGGCGCGGACGAGGCCGAGTGGGTCATCCGTCGACTGGCCGAGTTGCAGGGCTGGAGCTGCCCGCCGCTGCCGCGGGATGACCTCGCGGGCAACGGATGAATCGTTCTCGGGTTCGATGAACGTGCCTGCCGCGCCGCGGCCGGACGCCTGCCCCGAACACGCGCTTCTGCGCCAGGCCGCCGGCCCGGTGCTCACGAAATATCCGGGCTAGTATCATGCGCGCCGAAGCCTGCCGGCTTCCATCGCGAGCACGTCCACAGGCATCTGCGCGGTGGCCCAGGCGATCCACCAGTCAGCTGATCCCCGAAGGAACGGAATGAACGCCAGATGGTTGTGCAGAGCGCTGCTCTTGCTCGTGCTCGTGGGCAGTGCTGCGGCGGGGGCTGCCGCACCGCTGGCACGCGGCGATGTTCCCGATGCCCTCAAGTCCTGGGTGCCCTGGGTCCTGGACGACGACGAGACCCTCGGCTGTCCGCATCTGTTCAACGACGGCGACTCGCGCCGATGCGCCTGGCCCGGCGCCATCGACCTGAAGGCGACCGCCGGCGGCGCGAGCTTCGGCCAGGAGTGGCAGGTGCATCGCGAGACCTGGGTCCCGCTGCCGGGAGACGACCGGCACTGGCCGCTGGGCGTCGAGACGGACGGCAAGCCGGCGGCCGTGCTGAACCGCGAAGGCGTGCCCTCGGTTCGGCTGGCGCCGGGATCCCACCGGGTGTCCGGTCGTTTTGCCTGGCCGTCCCTGCCCGAGTCGCTGGCATTGCCCGACTCGACCGGGCTGGTCCGCCTCGAGCTCGCGGGCCAGCCGGTGGCCCAGCCGGTGCGTGACGATGCCCGCCTGTGGCTGCAGCGCAATGTCAATGCCGAAGGGGAGGAGCAGGCGCAGGTGCAGGTCCACCGCAAGGTCGTCGACGGCGTGCCCATCAAGGTGGAAACGCGCATCCGGCTGGAAATCGCGGGCAAGAGCCGCGAACTGGTCGTCGGCCGCGCCTTGCTGGCCGGCCTCATCCCTGTCGATCTCGTGTCGCCCCTGCCGGCCAGTCTGGGGCAGGACGGCAGCCTGAAGGTGCAGGCGCGCGCAGGCACCTGGGACCTGGTCCTCGTGGCCCGCCATCCGGGTTCCGCCAAGACCTTCCGCTTGCCCGCCGGCACCGAGGGCCTGGCCGCGGACGAGGAAGTGTGGGCGTTCGAGGCCGCGCCGATGGTCCGTTCGGCGTCCATCGAAGGCCCGCCTGCCGTCGACCCGCAGCAGACCACGCTGCCCAGGGACTGGCACGGCCTGCCGGCCTACCTGATGAAAGGCGAGGTCGCCTTCAACCTCAAGGAACTGCGGCGCGGCGACAGCGACCCCGCTCCCGACCGCCTCTCGCTGCAGCGTCGCCTGTGGCTGAGCTTTGACGGCACGACCATGACCCTGCGCGACCACATCAGGGGCCAGGTGAGCCAGGCCTCGCGGCTGGAAATGGGGCCCGGCGCGCAGCTCGGCCGGGTGGACGTGGCCGGCCAGGACCAATTGATCACCAGGGGCGACCGTCAGCTCGCCGGGATCGAACTCCGGCGCGGCGAACTCGCGATGACGGCGGACAGCCTGGTGCCCGACGCCGGCCGGAGCTTCTCCGCCGTTGGCTGGCAGCACGACTTCGACAAGGTCGAGATCGCCCTGGCGCTGCCCGCAGGCTGGCAATTGCTCTATGCCGGCGGGGCCGACCGCAGCGCGGGCGCGTGGCTGACCCGCTGGAATCTTCTGCACATCTTCCTGGTGCTGGTGACGGCCCTGGCCGTCGGGCAGCTGTGGGGCCGGGGCTGGGGCGGGTTGGCCCTCGTGCTGCTGGTCCTGTCGTTTCATGAACAGGACGCGCCGCGCTATGCCTGGCTGATGGTGCTGGCCCTGGTCGCCTTGACGCGCTTCGTGCCGGCGGGACGTTTCAGGACGGTGCTGGGCTGGCTCGAACGGGCCGGCATGCTGGTGCTGATCCTGCTCTCGCTCGGCTTTGCTGCCGCGCAGGTACGCTCGGCCTTGTATCCGGTGCTGGCCTACGAAGAGCGCGTGGGGACGGCGATGTCCGAACCGGCTGCCGAGGAGCGGGAACACCTGCAGAGTGACGCGCCCGTGCCGGCAGCGGCGGCGCCCCTGGAAGCAGAGCAGAAGAACGTCGGCGGCAATGTCGAACCGTCCGCGCGCATGCGGGATTCCCTGGCCAAGTCCAGCAAGCTGAACAGCATCTACAGCAACCAGTCCTATCAAGCCGTCGATCCCAGGGCCAAGGTCCAGACCGGGCCAGGTCTGCCGGACTGGGAAGGCCAGTATCAGCTGAGCTGGGACGGCCCGGTGCGGCAGGGCCAGGTGCTCGACCTCTGGCTGTTGCCGCCTTGGGGCCACCAGGTCCTGGTCGTGCTGCGGCTCGTCCTGCTGGTGGCCTTGCTGGCCTGCATGGCGGAGGTTCCCTTGGGACGTTGGCGCCGTCGAGGCGGCGGTGCCGGCGGGCAGGACGCCGGAGCGGCCGCCAGCCAGGCAGCCACCTGGAGCGCCGCGATGCTGCTGGCCTTGTGCGCAACGGTCCTGCCCAGCGGTTCCGTCCAGGCACAGATGCCCGACGAAGCCTTGCTGGGCAAGCTCCGGGAGAAGCTGACCCGGCCTGCGGACTGCCTGCCGGACTGCGCCGAGATTTCGCGGCTGTCGGTGAATGCCGCGGGCACGAGCCTGCGTCTTGGGCTGGACATCGATGCTGCGACAGACACTGCGGTGCCGCTGCCTGGCGGTGCCAAATACTGGATTCCGCATGAGGCCAGGCTGGACGGCAAGACGGCCTACGTCCATCGTGACGACGACGGCGCCCTGTGGCTGCTGGTTCCAGCCGGTTCCCACCGCCTGGAGCTCAACGGCGACCTGCCGGCACGCGATACCCTGCAGTTGCCGCTGCCGCGCAAGCCTCGGCATGTCGAGGTCAGTGCCGCCGGCTGGGACGTGGCAGGCCTGTCCGACGACACCGGCGCCGGCGACACCTTCCAGCTCACGCGCCGGCGCCAGGCCGGCAGCGAGACCGCCGAAGCGCCTGCCTTGCCGCCGTTCCTGCGCGTGGAGCGGCGCCTGGTGCTGGACCTGCTCTGGCGGGTCGAGACCACCGTGCGGCGCGAATCGCCGCTGGGCGTGGCGGCACTGGCCCAGGTGCCCTTGCTGCCCGGCGAGTCCGTCACCAGCCAGGGCATCAACGTCAAGGACGGCGCCGTGCTCGTGAACCTCGGCCCCCAGGCGGAGTCGCTCACCTGGAGTTCCACCCTCCAGCAGGCCGCCACGCTCGCACTGAGCGCGCCCAAGGACACCGCCTGGGCCGAGACCTGGACCGTTTCCGCATCCACCCTGTGGCATGTGGCCCACCAGGGCATTCCGCCGGTGGCGACGGCCGACGGTAGCGGAGCCGACCTGGTGTTCCTCCCGTGGCCCGGTGAAACCCTGAAGATGAAGATCGACCGGCCGCAGCCCGTCCCCGGCCAGACCTTGACCGTGGACAACTCGCGGCTGGAGGTCTCGCCGGGCGCCCGCGCCACCGACTACCTGTTGAGCCTGGTGCTGCGCAGCAGCCGCGGGCAGGACCATCGCATCACCTTGCCGGCCGGGGCCAGCCTGCAAAGCGTCAGCATCAATGGCCAGGTCCGGCCCATCCGGGCCACCGGCCGGGACGTGCTGCTGCCCATCCTGCCCGGCAAGCAGCGCATCGACCTGGCCTGGCGCGCCGAGCAAGGCATCACGTCGAGGTTCGCTACACAGGCGATCGACCTCAACATCCCCACGGTCAACAACCGCATCGAACTCAAGGTGCCGGGCAATCGCTGGCTGCTGCTGGCCGGCGGGCCCGGCATCGGCCCGGCCATCCTGTTCTGGGGCACGCTGCTGGTCATGCTGGCGGTGAGCCTGGTGCTGGGCCGCCTGCGTGGCCTGCCCGTCAAGACCTGGCAATGGGTCCTGCTCGCGCTCGGCTTGACCCAGGTGCCCTGGTGGTCCGCTGCCCTGGTGGTGGGCTGGTTCTTCGCCGTGGCCAGGCGGGGCCAGGCCGAGCCCGGGCACGAGACCCGCCGGTCCTTCAACCTGCGCCAGCTCGGGCTGGCATTCCTCACCCTGGCGGCGCTGGCCACGCTGCTGGCCGCCGTGCTCGGCGGCCTGCTGGGGCGGCCGGAGATGCAGGTCGCCGGCAACAATTCCAGCTTCCAGCTGCTGCGCTGGTATGCGGACCGCGTGCCCGCCGAACTCCCTTCGGCCTGGATGCTGACCCTGCCCATGCTGGTCTACCGCGGCCTCATGCTGGCCTGGGCACTGTGGCTGGCCTGGTCGCTGCTGGGCTGGTTGAAGTGGGGATGGAGCGCCTTCGGCCGAGGCGGGTTCTGGCGCGGCAGGGCGGTAGCGCCCGCGGCGACGGCGGATGCGTGATCCTGGCGCCATGGCAGCTTTGGATCCCGCCATGCAGGGAACTCACCAGCCCCCGGACCCTCGCGCCGCTCACCGGTGAAGGATCCTGCCTAGTTGCGGCGCGCCCGCGGCAATTGGTCTTCCGGCACCCCCAGCCGCGTCGCGATGGCGGACAGCACCTTCGGGTTCCAGGGCAGGCCGATGTGGCTGCCGTCGACCTCGATGTTCTCGGCATGGCTGCAGTCGTCGTTGAGGCAGCTCTGCCAGGCCACCACGCCGTCGCTGCGGCTGTAGATGGAGGTGGTGGTCACCGGCGGGGTGATGCGCAGGCGGTTCGACATCTCCTCGTCGATGGTGGTGGCCTGGCCGCTCAGCAGCCGGTACAGCCAGCCGAGGTTGGTCTCCTCGGGCGAGCCCGCGAACGGGGAACCGAGGGTGATGACCTGGCGCACCTGGTCGGGCACGAGCTTGGCGATCTCGCGCGCGTAGATGCCGCCCAGGCTCCAGCCGATGAGGCTGACCCGCGCCTGGTGGGCCGCCGCCACGCCCTGGACATGGCCGGACAGGTCGGCCAGCCACTCGTCGACTTGGCCTTGCGGCCCGGTGTTGAATCCGTGCTCCCAGTCGTAGACGGCGTAGCCCAGGCGTTCGCAGCACTCGCGCAGCGGCACCAGCGCGCGCTGGTCGCAGGCCAGGCCGGGGAAGATCACCACCGGGTGGCCGTCGCCCGAGGGCAGGGCGTCGTGGTCCATGAAGCGCATGCTCGCGTATTCGAAGGCGGCACGCAGGGGCTCGATGCCGAACAGGGCCAGTGACGGCGAGGGCGTCGGCGCGCTAAGGCTGTAGTTCATTGCGATTAGCGTCAGTTGCGGTGAGTCTCATCATGAGGCAGCTGCCTCGATTCAGCGACGCGGATTCGGATGATACGGATGTCGGAGAAGGCTTACGCGCCGAGGCAGTCCGCCACGGGCCACCGTCCGCCGTGCGGCACGTGTCCATCCTGCGATCGCGGCCATGCGCTCCATGGCGCCGGTTATACACCCGATAGACTCGCCGTGCTCGGCCAGTGCGTCGTTCCGCGCCGCCGCACCCCCTCTCCAGGAGAAAACCATGCGTCTCGCCCTCATCAGCGGCGGCTCCGCCGGCCTCGGCCTGGCGCTGTGCCGGCAGTACCAGGCCCTCGGCTATCGACTGGTCGATTTTTCACGTTCCGGCGGGCATCCGTTCAGCGTCCGTGTCGACCTCGCGGATCCCGTCGCGAGCCTGCCCGTCCTGCGCCACACCCTGGAGGGCCTGGCGGCGTCTCCTTGGGACGAGATCGTCCTCGTCAACAACGCCGGCACCCTGGCTCCGATCGGTCCCGCCTCGCGCAAGAGCGAGGCCGAGTTGATGGCCAACATGAACCTCAACTTCTGCTCGGCCATCCTGCTGATGAGCACCACCATCCGGGCCTTCCAGGCCCAGGCCTGCCGCAAGCGCATCGGCAACATCTCCTCCGGCGCGGCCACCAAGGGCTACGCCGGCTGGTCGCTCTACTGCGCCGCCAAGGCAGGTGTCGAGAACTTCATCCGGGCGCTGGCGCGCGAGCAGGAGGCCGAGGCGCATCCGTTCGAGGCCATCAACATCAACCCGGGGGTGATGGACACCGCCATGCAGGCCGCCATTCGGCAGGCGGACGAGGCCGACTTCCCCGATGTGCGCAACTTCGTGCAACGCCAGGCGCGCGGCGAGCTGCAGCCGCCGGAGCGCATCGCCGGCGCGGTACGGCGCATCCTCGAGCTGCCGCGGCTCGAGCCGGGACGTGCCTACAGCGCGGCCGACCACCTGGTCTGAACGGCAGCGCGGGCGCCAGGGAGACCGTGGCGCAGGCCGGACGCCGTGTGGCAAACTTCGTCGCTTTCCCCTCCCAGCCCGCCGCGGGCCCGACGTTTTGGACAAGATTCTTCTGCAAATCGCCGCCGAGCTGAAGTGCCGGCCGGCCCAGGTCAATGCAGCCGTCGAGCTGCTCGATGGTGGCGCCACCGTCCCCTTCATCGCCCGCTACCGCAAGGAAGCCACCGATGGGCTGGACGACACCCAGCTGCGCGAACTCGAGAGCCGGCTCGGTTACCTGCGCGAACTCGAAGAGCGCCGCGCGGCGGTGCTCAAGAGCATCGACGAGCAGGGCAAGCTCACGCCCGAGCTGAAGGCCGCGGTCGAGGCCGCGCCGACCAAGCAGGAGCTGGAGGACATCTACCTGCCCTACAAGCCGCGCCGGCGCACCAAGGGCATGATCGCCCGCGAGGCCGGCCTGGAGCCGCTGGCCGACAAGCTGTTCGCCGACCCGGGCCTCGATCCCGCCGCCGAGGCGGCGGCCTTCATCAATGCCGAAGGCGGGTTCGCCGATACCTTCGCCGTGCTCGACGGCGTGCGCGACCTGCTCAGCGAGCGCTGGGCCGAGGATGCCGCGCTGGTGGGCAAGCTGCGCGAATGGCTGTGGGAAGAAGGCCTGCTGCGCTCCAAGCTGATGGACGGCAAGGACGAGAACAACGCCGACGTCGCCAAGTTCCGCGACTATTTCGACTACGACGAACCCATCCACCGCGTGCCCTCGCACCGCGCGCTGGCCGTCTTCCGCGGCCGCACCCAGGAGATCCTCGACGCCAAGCTGGTGCTCGACGAGGAACTGGTGCCGGGCCAGCCCTCCAAGGCGGAAGGGCGCATCGCCATCCACCTGGGCTGGAGCCATGCCAAGCGCCCGGCCGACGACCTGATCCGCAAGACCATCGCCTGGACCTGGAAGGTCAAGCTCTCGCTCAGCCTCGAGCGCGACCTGTTCAGCCGCCTGCGCGAGGAGGCCGAGAAGGTCGCCATCAAGGTGTTCGCCGACAACCTGCGCGACCTGCTGCTGGCCGCGCCGGCCGGCCCGCGGGTGGTCATGGGCCTGGACCCCGGCATCCGCACCGGCGTGAAGGTGGCGGTGGTCGATGCCACCGGCAAGGTGCTCGACACCCACACCGTCTATCCGCACGAGCCGCGCAAGGACTGGGAAGGCTCGCTGCACACCCTGGGCCGGCTGTGCGCCACCCATGGCGTCAACCTCATCGCCATCGGCAACGGCACGGCCAGCCGCGAGACCGACAAGCTGGCGTCCGACCTCATCAAGCGCATCCAGCAACTCGCGCCCGGCACCGTCATCGAGAAGGTGGTGGTGAGCGAAGCCGGGGCCTCGGTGTACTCCGCCAGCGAATACGCGAGCAAGGAGCTGCCCGACCTGGACGTCAGCCTGCGCGGCGCGGTCAGCATCGCGCGCCGCCTGCAGGATCCGCTGGCCGAGCTGGTCAAGATCGATCCCAAGAGCATCGGTGTCGGCCAGTACCAGCACGACGTCAACCAGAGCGAGCTGGCCAGGAGCCTGGACGTGGTCATCGAGGACTGCGTGAACTCGGTGGGCGTCGACCTCAACACCGCCTCGCAGCCGCTGCTGGCCCGGGTGTCCGGGCTGAGCAACGCGGTGGCGGGCAGCATCGTGCGCTGGCGCGACGCCAACGGCGCCTTCCGCAACCGCCAGCAGCTGCTGGACGTGAGCGGGCTGGGCGCGAAGACCTTCGAGCAGAGCGCCGGCTTCCTGCGCATCCGCAACGGCGACAACCCGCTCGACCAGTCCGGCGTCCACCCCGAGACCTATCCGGTGGTCGAGAAGATCCTCGGCGCGGTCAACAAGCCGGCGGCCGAGGTGATGGGCCGCAGCGACGTCATCCGCAGCCTCAGGCCCGAGGCCTTCGCGAGCGAGAAGTTCGGTGCCATCACCGTCAAGGACATCCTCAACGAACTCGAAAAGCCGGCCCGCGACCCGCGTCCCGATTTCAAGGTCGCCCGCTTCAACGACGGCGTCGAGGACATCAAGGACCTGCAGCCCGGCATGACCCTGGAAGGCACGGTCAGCAACGTGGCCGAGTTCGGTGCCTTCGTCGACCTGGGCGTGCACCAGGACGGCCTGGTCCATGTGAGCCAGCTGGCCAACAAGTTCGTCAAGGATGCGCGCGAGGTCGTCAAGACCGGCGACATCGTCAAGGTCAAGGTGCTCGAGGTCGACCTGGCGCGCAAGCGCATCTCGCTGACCATGAAACTCGACACGGCGGTGTCGCCGCGCGGCGAGCGCGGCAGCGACAACAGCTTCCGTCCGCCCGCGCGGGGAGAACGCGCCGGCCATGCCCCGCGTGGCGGGGCGCCGGCCCAGCAGGCGCAGGGCGGCTCGGCGATGGCGGCGGCCTTCGCCAAGCTGCAGGCCAAGCGCTGACCCGTGGCGCCGCCGCACGCCTTTTGGCGGCGACAATAGGGGCAGGACGGCGGCGCCCGCGTTGGTTGGGCGTGGCCGTCCCGGTCCACCGGTGCCGGCCTGTTTTGGCGCCAAGCTTGCGAACACGAGACGCCCATGGAATTCGCTTCCCACCAGCTCACGATGACGGTGCTCATGACGCCCGACATGGCCAATTTCTCGGGCAATGTGCACGGGGGCAACATCCTCAAGCTGCTCGACCAGGTGGCCTATGCCTGCGCCAGCCGCTATGCCGGTTGTTATGTCGTGACCCTGTCGGTCGACCAGGTCACCTTCCGCCAGCCGATCCACGTGGGCGAGCTGGTGACCTTCCTGGCCTCGGTCAACCACACCGGCAACAGCTCGATGGAGGTCGGCATCAAGGTGGTCACCGAGAACATCCAGACGCGTACGGTGAGGCATGCCAACAGCTGCTTCTTCACCATGGTCGCCCTCGACGAACAGCGCCGCCCGGTGTCGGTCACGCCCTTCGTGCCGGGCACCGCCGACGAGATCCGCCGCAGCCAGGCGGCCCAGGTGCGGCGCCAGCTGCGGCAGGAGCTCGAGCAGCGCTACAAGGAGGTCAGGAGCTGAGGATCCGGACCTTGGCGCGCCGCGCCCAAAATCGGCGGACTGCTCTACAATCGGCTCATTCGACCCCAACAAGAGCGAGAAAGGCATCCTGGTTATGACACCGCGAACTACCACCGAGTGGGTTTTGCCTTAGTCGACCGCGGCTCGTCTCGTCTTTTCTCGTCCATCTCTCAAGCGCGGCTCACCCCCGCGCTTTTTTGTTTTCCGGAGTTCCTCGCATGATCTCGATTCAACTGCCCGATGGTTCCAAGCGTGAGTTCGACGGCCCGCTGACGGTCGGCGACGTGGCGGCCTCCATCGGCACCGGCCTGGCCAAGGCGGCGCTCGCCGGGCGCATCGGGCAGGGCGCCGACGCCAAGGTGGTCGACACCAGCTACCGCATCGAGGCCGACACCGCGCTGGCCATCATCACCGACAAGGATGCCGACGGGCTGGAGGTCATCCGCCATTCGACCGCCCACTTGCTCGCCTACGCGGTCAAGTCGCTGTTCCCCGAGGCGCAGGTCACCATCGGCCCGGTGATCGAGAACGGGTTCTTCTACGACTTCTCGTACAAGCGCCCCTTCACCCTCGAAGACCTCGCCGCCATCGAAGCCAAGATGACCGAGCTCGCCCGCAAGGACGAGCGTGTCGAGCGCCGCGTGCTGCCGCGCGACGAGGCGGTGGCCTACTTCAAGAGCCTCGGCGAGCACTACAAGGCGGAGATCATCGCCAGCATCCCGGCCAACGAGGACGTGTCGCTGTACCGCGAAGGCGAGTTCGAGGACCTGTGCCGCGGCCCGCACGTGCCCAGCACCGGCAAGCTCAAGCACTTCAAGCTGATGAAGGTGGCCGGTGCCTACTGGCGCGGCGACCACCGCAACGAGATGCTGCAGCGCATCTACGGCACCGCCTGGGCCACCAAGGACGAGCTGGCGCAGTACCTGCACATGCTCGAAGAGGCCGAAAAGCGCGACCACCGCAGGCTCGGGCGCGAACTCGACCTGTTCCACATCGACGAGCACGCCCCCGGCGTGGTGTTCTGGCACCCCAACGGCTGGACCGTCTGGCAGCAGGTCGAGCAGTACATGCGGGCGGTCTACCGCGACAACGGCTACAAGGAGGTCAAGGGCCCGCAGCTGCTCGACCAGTCGCTGTGGGAAAAGACCGGCCACTGGGGCAAGTACCGCGAGAACATGTTCACCACCGAAAGCGAAAAGCGCGAGTACGCGCTCAAGCCGATGAACTGCCCGGGCCACATCCTCATCTTCAAGCAGGGCATCAAGAGCTACCGCGACCTGCCGCTGCGTTTCGGCGAGTTCGGCCAGTGCCATCGCAACGAACCCTCGGGCGGCATGCACGGCATCATGCGGGTGCGCGGGTTCACGCAGGACGACGGGCACATCTTCTGCACCGAGGACCAGATCCTCGACGAGTGCGCCGCCTTCACCGCGCTGCTGCAGAAGGTCTACAAGGACTTTGGCTTCAGCGACATCATCTACAAAGTGGCCACCCGCCCGGCCGCCCGCATCGGCACCGACGAGTCCTGGGACCGCGCCGAGCACGCGCTGATGGAGAGCCTGCGCCGCTCCGGCTGCGAGTTCGAGATCGCGGCGGGCGAGGGCGCCTTCTACGGCCCGAAGATCGAATACACCCTGAAGGACGCGCTCGGCCGGCACTGGCAGTGCGGCACCATCCAGGTCGACCCCAACATGCCGGAGCGGCTGGGCGCCGAATACGTGAACGAGGCCGGCGAACGCCAGCTGCCGATCATGCTGCACCGGGCGATCGTCGGTTCGATGGAGCGTTTTATCGGAATCCTGCTCGAACAGCATGCCGGCGCGCTGCCGACCTGGCTCGCTCCGGTGCAGGTGGTGGTGATGAATATCACGGACAGCCAGGCCGACTACGCCGAGGAAATTACGAAAACTCTGCAAAAACAAGGAGTTAGGGTGGAGGTGGATTTGCGCAACGAGAAAATTAACCGTAAAATCCGCGAGCATTCCATGCAGAAGGTCCCATTTCTCCTGGTCGTCGGCGACAAGGAAAAGGCAAATGGGGCTGTTGCGGTGCGCGCCAGGGGCAACCAGGACCTCGGTGTGATGCCACTTTCCGACTTCAGCCAGAAGCTCGCCAGTGACATCGCCCGGCACGTCTGAGGCTTCCTCCCGGAGCTGACGCATCAATGATCGTTTTTGGATTCCCTTGCCTTGGAGTCCGCCGAAGGATTTGAACTATCGCTACTTTTGCTGACCGCCGTACTCCCAACGTGGAGCGCAAGCACCGCCTCAACCGCGAGATCATGGCGCCGGAGGTTCGCCTCAATGGTGTCGAGAACGAACCCCTGGGCATCGTCAACACGCAGGAAGCATTGCGCATGGCGGGCGACCTGGATGTCGATCTGGTCGAGATCGCGGCCACGGCCGATCCTCCGGTCTGCCGGTTGATGGACTACGGCAAGTTCAAGTACCAAGAGCAGAAACGGGCTGCCGAGGCCAAGTCGAAGCAGAAGGTCATCGAGATCAAGGAAGTCAAGTTCCGCCCGGGCACGGACGAAGGCGACTACCAGATCAAGATGCGCAATCTGCGCCGCTTCATCGAAGAGGACGGCGACAAGGGCAAGGTCACGCTGCGCTACCGCGGCCGTGAGATCACCCACCAGGACATCGGCATGCGCCTGCTCGAGCGTATCCGCGACGAACTGGCCGATTGCGCCGTCGTCGAGAACATGCCCAAGCTCGAAGGCCGCCAGATGATCATGGTGCTGGGCCCGAAGAAGCGCTAGTTTGCCGAGACCGTCCAGGCCGGTGCCCGTTGCACCGGCCGGCAAGTACAGTGAGAGTTCAATGCCCTGGTCTGGTCGCCAGGGTGTTGCCAGAAGCCCCTGCAGGCCTACAAGACGGCAAGTCCTTTTGCCGGCGCCTTCAGGAGCAGCTAAGAAGGAGCAGTCATGCCCAAAATGAAGACCAAGAAAAGCGCGGCCAAGCGGTTTCGCGTGCGTCCGGGCGGCACCGTCAAGCGGGGCCAGGCGTTCAAGCGCCACATCCTGACCAAGAAGTCCACGAAGAACAAGCGCCACCTGCGTGGTGCCGTTTCCGTGCATGAGACCGACATGGGGCACATCAAGCAGATGATGCCCTTCGCTGGTCTTTAACCGCTTCTGAAGGAGAAGACAGATGCCTCGCGTTAAACGTGGTGTAACGGCCCGCGCCCGTCACAAGAAAGTTCTCGCACTCGCCAAGGGTTACCGCGGCCGTCGCAAGAACGTGTTCCGCATTGCCAAGCAAGCAGTCATGCGCGCCGGGCAATATGCCTACCGTGACCGCCGCACGAAGAAGCGTGTGTTCCGTCAGCTGTGGATTGCCCGTATCAACGCGGCAAGCCGTGGCCTGGGTTTGACCTACAGCAAGTTCATGGCTGGCCTGAAGAAAGCGTCGATCGAGATCGACCGCAAGGTTCTGGCTGACATGGCGGTGCACGATCCTGTCGCTTTCGGCAGCATCGTCGACAAGGTCAAGGCTCAGCTCGCTTGATGTCGTCGAACCACCGGCACCGTCAGGTTCCGGTGGTGCGGCAAGCCCCGGTGGCGCCCTGGCGCCTTCCGGTGGCCAAGCCCTCAAGGCCGACCTCGTGTGCGGCCTTTTTTTATTCTCTGCGTTGTGGAACTGAGTTGGCGAACCGATGAACGACCTTGATCAACTGGTGCAGACCGCGCAGGCCGACTTTGCGCAAGCGGTGGCTCCCGCCGAGCTGGAAAACGCCAAGGCGAAATACCTCGGCAAGTCGGGCTGCCTGACCGAGCAGCTGAAGGCGCTCGGCGCGCTGTCGCCTGAAGAGAAGAAGTCCCGCGGCGCCCTCATCAACGTCGCCAAGGGCCAGATCGAAGCCGCGCTCAACGCGCGCCGCCAGGCCCTGGCCGATGCCGAACTCGAGGCCCAGTTGAAGGCCGAGTCGCTCGACGTCACCCTGCCGGGTCGCCACCGCGGCACGGGCGGGCTGCACCCGGTGTCGCGCACGCTGGAGCGCATCGAGGCCATCTTCGGTTCCATGGGGTTCGACGTGGCCGACGGCCCCGAGATCGAGACCGACTGGTACAGCTTCACCGCGTTGAACAACCCCGAGAACCATCCTGCCCGCTCGATGCAGGACACCTTCTACGTCGACATGAAGGACGAGGCGGGCCGCTGGCTCAACCTGCGTCCGCACACCTCGCCGATGCAGGTGCGCTATGCCCGCGCCCACGCCGCGCGCCATGCCGGCCAGGACGGCATGCCCGAGATCCGCGTCATCGCGCCGGGCCGCACCTACCGGGTCGACAGCGACGCCACCCATTCGCCCATGTTCCACCAGTGCGAAGGCCTGTGGATCGGCGAAAACGTCAGCTTCAAGGACCTCAAGTCGGTCTTCGCCGATTTCTTCCGCAGCTTCTTCGAGACGGACGACCTGCAGCTGCGCTTCCGGCCCTCGTTCTTCCCCTTCACCGAGCCCTCGGCCGAGGTCGACATCGCATTCTCGAGCGGGCCGCTCAAGGGCCGCTGGCTCGAGGTCGGAGGCTCGGGCCAGGTGCACCCGAACGTGGTCCGCAATTACGGCCTCGACCCCGAGCGCTACATCGGTTTCGCCTTCGGCCTCGGGCCCGATCGCCTGACCATGCTGCGCTACGGCATCAACGACCTGCGCGTCTTCTTCGACGGCGACCTGCGCTTCCTGTCGCAGTTCAAGTAAAGACAAAGACGGGAACCCACAGCATGCAATTTCCTGAATCCTGGTTGCGCGAGTTCTGCAATCCCCCCTTGTCGACCCAAGAGCTGGCCGACACCCTCACCATGGCCGGCATGGAGGTCGAGGAGCTGCGCCCGGTCGCGCCGCCCTTCAGCCACGTGGTGGTGGGCGAGGTGCTCGAGGTGGTGCGCCACCCCAACGCCGACCGCCTCAACGTCTGCCAGGTCAAGGTCGGGCCCGACAGCGTGCTCAACATCGTCTGCGGCGCGGCCAACGTGCAGCCCGGCATCAAGGTGCCGTGCGCCCTGGTCGGCGCCCAGCTGCCTCCGGCGGAAGAGGGCGGCAAGCCCTTCGAGATCAAGCTCGGCCAGCTGCGCGGGGTCGAAAGCCAGGGCATGCTGTGCTCGGCGCGCGAGCTCAAGCTGTCGGAGGAAGCCAATGGCCTGCTGATCCTGGGCGACGACGCCCTGGTCGGCAACTCGATCCGCGACCACCTGCGGCTCGACGACACCTTGTTCACCCTCAAGCTCACGCCCAACCTGGCCCATTGCCTGAGCGTGTACGGCATCGCCCGTGAAGTATCGGCCCTGACCGGCTCGCCGCTGCTGAAGCCGCAATTCCCGGCCGCCAAGCTGCTGCGCGACGACCGGCTGCCGGTGCGCGTGGAAGCGCCCGAGCTGTGCGGGCGTTTCTCCGGCCGTGTCATCCGCCGCGTCGACACCCGTGCCAAGACCCCCGCCTGGATGGTGGACCGGCTGGCGCGCTGCGGCCAGCGTTCGGTGAGCGCGCTGGTCGACATCTCCAACTACGTGATGTTCGAGTTCGGCCGGCCCTCGCACATCTTCGACCTCGACAAGATCCACGGCGGCCTCACCGTGCGCTGGGCGCGTGCCGGTGAAACCCTGAAACTGCTCAACGGCAACACCATCGAGCTGGACGGGCGGGTCGGTGTCATCGCCGACGAGAAGGCGGTCGAGTCGCTCGCGGGCATCATGGGCGGCGACGCCACCGCGGTCGGCGACGACACGCAGAACATCTACGTCGAGGCCGCGTTCTGGTGGCCCCAGGCCATCGCCGGCCGGGCCCGCCGCTTCAACTTCAGCACGGACGCCAGCCACCGCTTCGAGCGCGGGGTCGACCCCGCGGGCACCGTCGAGCACATCGAACGCATCACCCAGCTGGTGCTCGACATCTGCGGCGGCGAGGCCGCGCCCATCGACGACCAGGTGCTGAACCTGCCGGTGCGCCAGCCGGTGGCGCTGCGGGTCGCCCGGGCCGCCAAGGTGATCGGCATGCCGGTCACCCAGGCCCAATGCCTGGAGGTCCTGCAACGCCTCGGCCTGCCGGTGAGCGAAGCCCCCGGGGTGCTCACCGTCACCCCGCCGAGCTGGCGCTTCGACCTCCAGATCGAAGAGGACCTGATCGAGGAAGTGATCCGGGTGCTGGGTTTCCACACCCTGCCGCAGACGCCGCCGCTCGCGCCCGTCACCGCCCGCGTGCGGCCCGAGGCGCAGCGCGGCCTGCACGCCCTGCGCCACCAGATCGCCGGGCGCGACTACCAGGAAACCATCAACTTCAGCTTCGTCGAGGAGCGCTGGGAGCGCGAGCTGGCCGGCAACGCCGATCCCATCCGCGTGCTCAACCCGATCGCCAGCCCCTTGTCCGTCATGCGCTCCAGCCTGCTGGGCAGCCTGGTCTCGGTGCTGCGCTTCAACCTGGCGCGCAAGGCGCCTCGCGTGCGCGTCTTCGAGATCGGCAGGGTCTTCCGGCGCGACGCCACGGTGCAGGCGAGCCACGGCACGGTGGCCGGCCTGGCTCAGCCGCTGCGCGTGGCCGGCCTCGCCTACGGCAGTGCCGACACGGCCCAATGGGCGGCCAAGGAGCGCGCGGTCGATTTCTTCGACGTGAAGGGGGACATCGAGGCCTTGTTCCTGCCGCGCGTCGCCCGCTTCGTGCCGGCCGAACATCCGGCCCTGCACCCGGGACGCTCGGCGCGCATCGAGATCGACGGGGAGGCGGTCGGTTTCGTGGGCGAGCTGCACCCGCGCTGGCGCCAGGGCTACGAGCTGCCTGCCGCGCCCGTACTGTTCGAAATCGAGGCTTCGGCCCTCACCCGGCGCGAGGTCCCGGTGGCCCAGCCCATCCAGCGCCAGCAATCGGCCTGGCGCGACATCGCCGTCATCGCCGGTGAGCAGGTCAGCCACCAGGCCCTGATCGACACCATCGGCAGCGTCGACAAGGCGCTGGTGCGCTCGGCCAGGTTGTTCGATGTCTACAAGCCTGCCGCCGCCACGGCCGACATGGCCGCAGGCGAACGCAGCCTGGCTGTGCGCCTTGAATTGCTCGACGACACCACCACCTTGACCGATGAGCGGATCGAGGCGGTGATGGCGGCGGTGATCGATGCCCTCAAGACCCGTTTGGGTGTGCGTTTGCGCGGTTGACCAGAGACGGCCATGACTTCCATTCCCGAAAAACCTCCCGAGCGCATCACGCTGCTGCCGACCCTGGAGACGCCCACGCTGACCAAGGCCGAGCTGGCTGAACTCCTGTTCGAACGCCTCGGGCTGAACAAGCGGGAATCCAAGGACATGGTCGAAGCCTTCTTCGACATCATCCACGGCACCCTGGTGACCGGAGACGACGTCAAGATGTCGGGTTTCGGCAACTTCAACATCCGGCGCAAGGCGCCCCGGCCGGGACGCAATCCACGCACCGGCGAGTCGATCCCGATCAAGGCGCGCAACGTCGTGACCTTCCATGCCAGCCACAAACTCAAGGGAGTTGTGCAAGGCGACATACCCTCGGGGGAAGACTTCGAGTAAAGTCTTAGCTTTCTCTCCCGAACTTATTGATTTCAATGGAGAAAGCGTTGCCTGCCATCCCCGCCAAGCGCTACTTCACCATTGGTGAGGTGAGCGACTTGTGCGGCGTGAAGCCGTACGTGCTGCGCTATTGGGAGCAGGAGTTCACGCAGCTCAAGCCGATGAAGCGCCGTGGCAACCGGCGCTACTACCAGCACCACGAGGTGCTGCTGATCCGCCGTATCCGCGAGCTGCTGTACGAGCAGGGTTTCACCATCAGCGGGGCGCGCAACCGCCTCACCGAGTTGGTCCAGGGCCGGGGCGAGGTACTGGTCGAGCCGCCGCCCGAACAAGAACCCGAAGTCACTGAAATCAGCGAGGCTGAAGCGGTCGAGCTGCTCGAAGCCTCTTCCCTCGCCCTGAACGACACCTCGGAACTCTCGCCCGGCCAGATGCGTCTGGAGCTTTTGTCGATCCGAAGTCTTTTGACGATTTAAGTTTGCCAAACCAACGCGTTTTCAGGTTATACTTATAGGCTCAGTCGGGGCGTAGCGCAGCCTGGTAGCGCACTTGCATGGGGTGCAAGGGGTCGCGAGTTCGAATCCCGCCGTCCCGACCAGATAGTTGACGAGGCCTAGCAGGTTTGCACCTGCTAGGCCTTTTGTCTTTGGGGCGCGCCGGGGCTAAATTGACGGGTAGGGCAGCGGGTGGCGGGACGGAGTAAGACGTTCTTGCAGCCGACGAACGGCCGCTGCCAGCGCCGCCGGCCATACTGCTGCCGCCGTGTTCGTCACCGGTGCCATGCTGAAGTGGTGCCTGCTACGCCGCCTTTTGCGGGTGGATCGTTTGGCCGCGCTTGAGCATGTCCACGAAGGCGGCGATGCGTTTTCTGCGTCCGGCCTCCATCTTGAGGCTGTGCATGCGAAACGCGAGTGCAAAGCGGTTCTGTGCGCTGAGCTTGCCCAGCATGGCCCGGGCCTGCGGATCGGCATCGATCGCCGCCTGCAGGTCGTCGGGAATCTTCATGTCCTTTCCGCTGGCATAGGCCCTTGCCCACCGCCCATCCGCCTGTGCCGCCTCCACTTCGCGGAGGCCGTGTGGTGTCATCCGCCCCGTCTCGATCAGTCGCGCCACGTTCCTGACGTTGATCTGGCTCCAGACGCTGCCCTTGCGCCGCGGCGTGTAGCGCTGAAGGTAACTCGAGTCGTCGAGCCCCTTGCGGATGGCGTCGATCCAGCCCCAGCACAGCACCGCGTCGATGGCCTGCTTCGGCGTGATCGACGGTCGGCCCGAGGCCACCTTGTGGATCTTGATCCACACCTCGTCTTCCCGGTCGTGGTGGACGGCGAGCCAATCGTGGAACGCTTGCTCGTCAACGAACTCGTGGATCTTTCTCGGGTCGACCATGACGGGCGCCATCTGCTGCTCTCCTGATGCACTAGCGGTCGGGGCGTGACGCCCTCGGGCCGGATCGGCGCGCAAGCCCGCGAACTCCACCTGCCAGCTCTCTCGCCGCCCAGGCCAATACGGCCCGCGTGGCCAAGGCGCCACTTGTGATGAGCGGCAATGCAAAGACCAGAGACAAGGTTTCGACCGCATGTCTGGTCATCACGTGGACGCCGAGGCGGGCCGCGATCGATACCACCGCGAATGGTAACTCTGGTTCGGCGAGTCGGCCCGGCACTTCGCTACAAGCAGAAGCTTCTTTGAGGAATCCAGCGATCTGCTTCGAAGGGTGGCTCACTCCTTGAGCCACCTGCAGGATATCTTGCGAGCTGTCTTGCCCATGGCAGCCGGTGCAGTTGTTCTGCCAGGTGCGGGAGCCGACAGACTCGGCTCCATAGAGTGCACACAAACCAAGGGAGTCACCATGAAAACCGAACTCGAAAAACTGAAGAAACAGATGATCCAAGCGAGCTTGCTTGTCGCACAAACATTCACGCAGGCGGCGCAATTGATCGGCAGCCCTCGGCAGTTTCACATGGCGCGCCTCTCGCGATCAATGAGGCGCCCGTCTGAATCCTTGCGTTTCGGTGTCGCTTCGTGCCTGATCATGGTAGGGGTGTACTATTTTGTCGTCGGTGCGGTGACATCGGTAAAGAGCCCGACTGCTTTTTTCGTCGGAGGCGCACTGTTTAATCTTGCTCATCTTGCGATGATGGGCGCAGCCTATGCAATTCCTGCCAAGCTCATTACACCATCGGCCCGAGTGGGTACGCTTTTTGAATGTGTTTTCTACGCGTCCATCCTTTTGCCGGTCGCGGCATTTCTTTCTCAACCCGTCGCGCACATGCAGGTGTCTGTGCTAATAAGTGAGCCGTTTGATTTTTCTATGGGATATCAGCCCGCTCTTACAAAGCAGATCTTCGACTCCGCTTCTGCTCGCTATGCAAATTTTTTGGTGACCATCGCCTACGTCTATCTTTCGTTTCTGGTTTACGTCGGATTTCGAGTCAGTGGTGGTATCTCCAGTGTGCGGGCCGCGGTGTCAGCTGTGTGCGGTTTTTTTGTGTTCTTAGGGTATCAGGTTCTGATTGTTCTGCCTTTGAATCAACAATTTTTGAGAGCGATCACTTGATTATGCCGTTGTGTCCAGTCCAGGGAGATCATGAACCCGTTTGCGGAACCGTTGCGGTGAACGATCTTGCCACTGTTTGAGCGCCTGAATCCAGAGATCCTGAAAAGGGTCGATCAATTGTCGCGATCAGCGGTCTGACACGGCGCGCCTGGATCGAACGCAGTCTTATGCAAGCGGATCAGGCGGAGGAAGGTCACTGCTTCTAATACTCAAGCGATCGGTCGATCATGCCGGAAATGGCTTCGCCGCGAGCCAGCGCGAGCAGCTTTTCCGAAACCTGGGCGATGGTTTCGTTTCGCAGAACCACGGCGGAGACGTGCGGCGTCAAGGTGATTTTCGGTTCTCGCCAGAAAGGGTGTTCCGGCGGAAGCGGTTCCTGGCGGAAGACATCGAGGGTGGCGCCGGCGACATGGCCGCTGTCTAGCAAGGCCAGCAGGTCTTCTTCCACCAGATGCGCACCTCGGGCGACATTGATCAGGTAGCTGCCGGGTATCAGTCGGCCCAGGGTGTCGCGGTTGAGAATGCCGTCCGTGGCGTGGGTCAGAGGGAGCATGCACACGAGTATCCGTGTCCGGGCCAGGAAGCCGGGCAGTTCCGCGTCCGAGGCATGGCTGACGATGCCTTCCATGGTTTTCCGGTGGCGGCTCCAGCCATGGACTTCGAATCCCAGACGGACGAGTTCCCGGCCGACGACGCGGCCCAGAACCCCCAGGCCCATGATGCCGATGGGGAAGTCGGCATGCCGGGGCGCCTCCAAGGGCTGCCAGCAGTGTCGGCGACGCTGTTCTTCGTAGCGGTCGAATTGGCGGAAATGGCGCAGCACCGCCCATCCCACATAGTCGATCATCTGCCTTGCCATGCCGGCGTCGTCCAGCTTGACCAGGGGGAGGGCGGGCGGCAGCGTGCCCAGCTTGAGCAGGCTGTCGACGCCAGCCCCCAGGTTGAATACGGCTTTCAGGCGCGGGTGCGTCGCAAAAAAAGACGCCGATGGCTTGCGCACGACGGCGTAGTCGGCGTCCATTCCCGGCGTGCCTTCCTTCCACAGATGCAGCTTGGCGTCGGGAAGGCTGTGGGAGAAAGCTTCGATCCATTGTTCGGCCCCGTCCTGCGGGTCGGGAATGCACAAGACGATGTTCATGGTGTTCCTTGACATGGAGTCGTGGCGATCCCGCAGGCGCCCGGAATCGTTGTGCTCGCGCTGTCCGGCAGGGCCACGGCCTCGATTTCGATGGCCAGTCCGTGGTGCAGCCCGGGCACCGGCACGACGGTGCGAGCAGGCCGGCGGCTTCCGATCCATTGCGCGTAGATGGTGTCGAAGGCGGGCCAGTGTCCGATGTCGTTGAGGTACACGCGCACCTGCACCAGGTCTTGCGTGCCCGCACCGCAGGCCTGCAGTGCAGACTGCACATTGTTGAGCGCCTGTCGCGCCTGTTGTTCGAAAGGCGTCTCCGCCAGCCGGGTGCCGTCTGCGGCGATGGGCAGCTGTCCGGACACGAACACCCATCCGCCGGCGGCGACCGCATGGCTGTAGTGGCCCCCGGGCGGCGCCATCGGCTGCAGATCGATCGTGCGCATGCTCACCACCCCGTGAATCGCGGCCAGCTTCGGCTGGCGTCGCCAGCTCGCAGGACGTGGTATTCGCCATGCTGCGCACCTGTGGCGCAGGCGTGATTGGGCAGGATGCGCAGGCGGGTGCCGATGGGGAAGCGCTTTTCGATGTCGCCCGCGGCGCCCGTTCCGTTGTAGGTCACGATGCCGTGTTCCTGGTTGGCGCTGCTCACGCCCCAGCCGTCGAGCACGGTGCCTGCTGCATCGCAGACCGCGCCGTAGCCGCGATCGATCGCCTGTGCTTGCGTGCCGCGGTCCCGGCTGAGCGCCATCCAGCCGGCGTCCACGATGACCCGGCCGCGATCGGGCTGGTGGCCGATCACGGTGCTCAGGATCGACAGCGCGATCTCATCCAGGCGGCACACGCCGGTGCCCGCCATCACGAGGTCGAAGAAGACGTAGACCCCGGCGCGCACCTCGGTCACGCCATGCAGCTGCTGGACGGACAACGCGGTCGGCGTCGAGCCGATGCTCACGACCTCGCACGGCAGGCCCGCGGCGCGCAGCCGTGCGGCCGCCAGCACGCTGCGGGCGCGCTCCTGCTCTGCCATGCGCCGCAGATCCCCGGAGCTCGCGCAGTCGTAGGAGCTGCCGGCGTGGCTCATCACGCCGAGCAGCTCGGCGCCTGCCTCGCACAGGCGCCGGCCGATGTCGATGAGCAAAGGCGATTCCGGCGGCACGCCCGAGCGATGGCCGTCCACATCGACCTCGATCAGCACGCAGGGCCGGACACCAGCCTCCTTCGCGCCGGCCAGCACGGCGTCGGCCGCGGCCAGGGAGTCCACGACGAGGCGCAGCCGGCAACCTCGGCCTTGCAGTGCCAGCGCGCGCCGCACCTTGGAGGGCGCGATGGCCACGGCGTAGAGGATGTCGTCGAAGCCGCCGAGGAAGAACTCCTGAGCTTCCTTCAGCGTCGACACGGTGATGCCGCGCGCCCCGGCCTCGCGCTGCCGCCGGACGACTTCCAGGCATTTCGTCGTCTTGGCGTGCGGGCGGAACGACACGCCGAGCGCATCCAGTCGTCCTTGCATGCGCGCGATGTTGTGCTGCATGCGCTCTTCGTCGATGAGCGCGCAAGGCGTCTCCAGGTCTTGTAGTTGCATGGTGTCGGGCAGTTCGTGGCGATGCCGGGCCTGGCCTCGCGGCAAGTGATCCGTGAGTCGATGTATTGCCGGCAGTCTGCGCGAGAATCACTTAGTTGTGATAAACGCTGGTTGAATCAAGGATTAAACTGGGATTCATGATCGATCTGCCGGACCTGCGACTCTTCGCCACCTTGCTCAGCGCGCGCTCGTTGGCCGCCGCCGCGCGCGCACTGGATGTGACGCCCCCGGCGCTGACCGTGCGCCTGCAGCGGATCGAGCGTAAGCTGGGTACCCAGTTGGTGATCCGTGGCGCCCGTCAGCTGAGCTTGACCGACGCGGGTCGGGACCTGGCGAACGAGGCCTCGGCCCTGTTGCAGCAGATCGGCTCGCTCGCCGAACGCGTGGGCCAGGCGGCACAGGAGTACGCAGGGCCCTTGCGCATCGCCGCGCCGTTCGGCTTCGGGCGGCGCCATGTGGCGCCGCTGGTGCAGAGTTTCGTCGAGAAGCACGCCCAGGTCGCCGCCACGCTGGTGCTGGCTGAGAACCCGTTGCGCGAGCACGCCGAGGCCGATGTCGTCGTCCACATCGGCCGGCTCAGGGATTCATCGCTCATCGGTCACAAGCTGGGCAGCAACGAGCGCTGGGTGTGCGCGAGCCCGCAATACCTCGGGCGGCGGGGGATTCCGCAGTCGCCCAGGGATTTGTCGAACCACTGTTGCCTCGCGCTGCAGGAGAACGATGAGGACACCACGCTGTGGTCGCTGCGCCGGGGCCGGCGTGGCGCGCCCACTTCGGTGCGCGTGCGGCCCTTGCTGGTGAGCAACGATGGCGAGGTGCTTTGCCAGTGGGCCGAACGCGGGCTGGGTGTCATCCTGCGCTCGCAATGGGACGTGGCCCCCCGGATCGCGGCGGGAAAGCTGGTCCGGCTGCTGCCCGGATGGCTGGGTGAGGAGGCCGACGTCTACGCGCTGGTACATGGCAAGCAGGGACTCGCCCGGCGCGCAGGCGGATTCATCGAGCACATGCGCACGGAATTGAAGCTCGACGCTTGAGCCGCGCGAACCACTCTTGCCCGCCATCGGCCGACCGGCCCTGCGGGGATGGCGCGGAGGATCCGGGGCGCTCGTACCGCTCACCCTCGCCAGAACCCGAAATTCCAGGCGGCCATGCGCACCAGCTCGCGGGTACCGAAGCGCGTGGGGTGCTGCGGGGGCGGGGAGGTCGAGCACAGGGGCGGCAACGGCCACCGCGACCCGCTTGACCCCCATGGGTACCGATTCGCCCGGCGACGGTCGGCGTGCCGTGGGCAGGGGAGGAACGCCGTTTGCCGATCCACTGTTTTCCAAGGGGGCCTGTTGAGCGGAGGTCGGGCGCGGTGAATCATGCAGGGGGGCCATTGCGAAATCCCACGCTCTGCAGCTTGGCGGCCGACCTCGCACGCTTGTGCCATGCGCAGAAGGTCGAACTCAGCTCCGGCGCTCAGACGGAGGAGTTGTGGAGCGGCCAGGAGGCCGCGTCGTCCCTGGTCGCGGCCCTGCCCATAGGCGCCGGGTCGGGGGTCTACGAACTGCGTGTTCTCGACAGCGTCGCGCGTCCCTTGAACGAGCTCGAGCAAGGCGCTTTCCAGGCCTTCGTGGAACTGTTCCGGCGCGAGCTGGAATGCCACCCGCCGATCCCGCAGCCGAGCGACCCGGAGCGGGTGGTGGACCATGTGGCGCTCGCGCTGGACTACGTGACGGACTCCTTCATCCTCCTCGACACGGACTGGATGGTCGAGCACGTGAATGCCCAGTTCGAGCGCATCGTGGGTCGTCGACGGTCCGAGCTCATCAACCGGAACCTCTGGCAAGCGATCCCCGAGATGCTCGGCACCCGCTTCGAGTCGGAAGCCCGGGCGACGATGGGCACCGCCCTGCCACGGGTCTTCGAGGAGTCCTGCAGCCCGTGGGGGCGGTGTTTCGAGTGCCGCGCATTTCCCTGCCAGCAGGGGCTGGCCGTCCTGATGATAGACACCAGCGAACGCCGCGCGGAGGAGCAGGCCCGGGCCGACAGGGCGCACAAGCGGGTGCAGGCGCAACGCATGGAGTCGCTGGGCACCTTGGCCAGCGGCATTGCGCACGATTTCAACAACATCCTGGGCGCGATACTGGGTCATGTGGGCCTGCTCCGGCAGCAGTTGCCCGCGGGCAGTCCGTTGAGCGAAAGCGTGGAGCAGATCGGTATCGCGGGCGTCCGGGCACGTGACCTGGTCCAGGGCATCCTGGCGTTCAGCCGGGAAACGAGAGCCGAGTTCGTGTGGCAGCCGCTGCGACCGCTGATCGAAGAAGGCCTGCGCCTGTTCAGGGCCACCCTGACGGACCAGGTCTCGCTGGACCAAAGCTTCACGGACGAACCGCTCTGTGCCACCTTGAACCCGTCGGAGGTCCATCAGCTCGTGCTCAATCTTTGTACGAACGCATGGCAGGCCCTGCATGGCAAGCCGGGGCGCATCAAGGTCGAACTGAGCTGCCTGAACGTCGATACCCCGCGCGCCATGGAGGTGGGAGAACTCGCGCCCGGCCGCTATGCCGCCATGGCGGTGACCGACACCGGCTGCGGGATCGCTTCCGACACGAAGGAGCGCATCTTCGAGCCCTTCTTCACCACCAAGCCCAGGGGCCTGGGAACCGGGCTGGGACTTCACATGGTGCACAGCATCGTCTCGGCCCATGGCGGAGCGATATCGGTCGAGTCGCGGCCGGGCCAGGGCAGCACGTTCCGCGTCTGCCTGCCCGCGGGCACCCAGGCAGGCGCCGCACGCGCGTCCACGCCTGTCCAGGTCTCTCCGCGGGGCCATGGCGAGCACGTCGCCTATGTCGACGACGACGAGGTGGTCCGCCTGATGGTCGAGAGACTGCTGCAACGGGCTGGGTTCGAGGTCACCACCTTCACCCTCCCGCAGGCCTTCCTGAGTGCCATCGAAAACGCCGCGGCCTGCTTCGACCTGCTCATCACGGACTACAGCATGCCGATGATGGACGGCCTGGAGCTGGCGCGCCAAGCGCGCCAGTCCTGCCCGGGCATGCCCGTCATCCTGAGCTCGGGCTTCGTTTCCGACGAGTTGCGCGCTCTGGCAGCCGAGGCGGGCGTGGTCGACATCCTCAACAAGGAGAACACCTTCGAAGAGTTGGCCATGCTGGTGGTTCGCGCCCTCCAGCGGCCATCGAGGCCGGAGTGCTGACGGCGTTGACGAAGTGTCCATGGGCCGGAGGAGGGCCGTCTGGCGGGCAGCCCCGGTGGCGTGCAGGCGCGGCCGCCTCGGCTATTCCCGCTCGTAGCGCAGGCTGTGACCGGAACGCTTCATCAGCAGCGCCCGGCCCTGGATGGCGACCACCTGCCGGAACTCCAGTCCCGGGGCGATCGACTTCTCGTCCAATTCGAAATCGAACCGGTTGAACCGTTCGCCCGCGGGGCCCGCAGGCAAGTCCACCACCTGCCAGCGCCCGTCGGCGATGCGCGGATGGCGCCAGGCCAGGGTCTCGGCATCGGCCACCTCCGGCACGCGCAGGAAGCCGCCCGTCTCGTTCGGCCGGTACTCCAGCTCACGCTGCCGGTCGCCACCGCTCAGCAGCACGGTCAGCCCGGGCAGCGTCTGCCCTTGCACCCGGAATCGCACCGCGCTGCCGCCGCCGGACGCGTCGCGCGACGAGTCGCGCAGGCGCATCGGTGTGCCGGCCTCGCCTGGGGCCGACAGGATGATGTTCTTCCCCCGCACCTGCCAGCGTCCCTGGGCAGTCTCATGGACCTTGCCAAGGATCGGCTTGTAGCTGTAGGTGAACTCGCCGTTGGCCTGCAGCAGGATGTCCGAGCTGGCTTCGCTGCTGCCGCTCAGCTCGTACTGCCCCACCAGTCGGCGCGCCAACGCCTTTTCCCGGGGATTCATCGGCGGAGCCTTCGGGCAGGCCTGGTTCTCCGGCAAGGCCAGGGCGGCGGCGCGGCGGAACGATTCGCTCTCGCGGCAGCGCACATGGTCGCCCAGGGACCAGCCGTCGGGGCCTGGGTCGGCGAGCGATGCACCATGCGCCAGCAGAGGGCGCAACATCCCGGGCTGGCGAAGCGACACCGCCAGCCAGGCCGGGGCGCTGCCAGCGGAACCGCTCGCCAGCGCACTCGCCCCGCTGTCCAGCAAGATGCCCACCACGTCGGGCCGATGCGCGCGCATGGCCGCTTCCAACGGGGTCTGCCGGCCGTTCTCGCCGATCCGCAGCCGGGCGCCTGCGCCGCCGTCGATCTTCGCGAACAGGCGCGTCAGCGACTCGCGCTGCCGGCCCAGCCATGGCCGCGGATGGCGATGGATCATCGACTCGTACAGGCGGGCCAGCAAACCGGGCTGTGCATTGCACGCCGCCCGGGTCTTCAAGCCCTGCGCCAGCAGGGCGTCGAAGAATTGCTCGTCGTGCAGCAGGGTGTCGGCGGCGGCTGGCAGGTCGATGCAGGCATCGCCCAGCCGGCGGCCCGACACCTTGGCCACGAGGTCCACCAGCTCCATGCGGCCCGAGGCCACGGCCAGGTCGAAGGCCGAGCCGTGCGGGGCGGCCGGAAACTCGAGCGATGCCCTGGCGCGAAGCAACTCCTCCACGACCGCGATCTTGCCTTGGAGAATCGCCAGCTGGATGGGCAGCCCATGCCGGTCGTCGCGGCGCTCCACCGACGCCCCGCGTGCCACCAGGAGCGCCACGAGGCTGCTGTCGCCTTTCAAGATGGCCGCGGTGAGCGGCGCCTCGCCCGACCCGTCCTCGGGCGAAGGTTCCACGGGGGCCCCGGCGGCGATCAGGCTGCGGGCCCAGTCGGGTTCGCCTGCCCCGATGACCTCCGAGAGCACGCCCGCGCGGATCTGCCGGGGATCGAACCCGGCGGCGTCCAGCCATTGCTTCAGCAGCGGCCACTGCTGTGGGGTGGTGAAGGCGGCCGAACGCGCCCAGGCGGAGGCGATCCGGCTGGACAGGGCGGCCAGTTCGCCGCGGCGTTCGGGCTTGTCGATGCGGGACAGCATCCCTCGCACCCGCTCCACCTCGCCGGCCTGGATGGCGCTCAGCAGGGCCGGCGGCGCGGAGGAATCGCCTCGCAGCGGGTTCGCACCGTGCTGAAGCAGCAGCTCAGCCATGGCCGTCCGCTTCGCTGCCTCCGCCTCGGCCAGGGCGCTCGGCCCAGGCTCATCGGGCGAGCCATCCGGCGGCGCGCCCCGGGCCAGCAGCTCACGCACCCAATCGATGTCGCCGGCGCGCACGGCGAAGTGCAGCAGCGTTCCCTCTTTCACCTTGTCCAGGTGGGAGAACTTCGCCAGGTAGTCCGCCACGCGCCATGGACCACGCTGTCCCATCGGCATGCCGGGCTCGACCAGGGACTTGGCCAACGCGAGATGCCCGGTGGCCGCCGCCGCCAGCGCGGCATCGAGTTGCAGGCTCCAGGACAGCTGCCCGGCCGCCATCCCACCCATGTACATCAGGCTCTTGGGCGCCAGGGGCTTGAGGACTTCCACCGCGCCGGCGTTGCCGGTGGCGGCGGCCAGTGCCAGGGGGGTCGGGCCATCGCGGTTCTCAAGCTGATAGTCGGGCCGGGTGCCGGTGGCCAGCAGGGCGAGAACCGGCGCCGCGCCCTCGGTCAGCATGAGCAAGGGCTTCCAGGCGAGATAGTCCGCCGCGGGTTGATGGAAGCGACCCTGCTCGGCCTTCTGCTCATCCCACTTCATATAGGGCCGTTGCGCGCCGGCCTTCAGCAACTGCACCAGCATCTCGCCGCGCTGCGCCCGCGAGACCAGGGGCGGCAGATACGTCCATTCCACAAAAGAGTCCTGGCGGAGCAAAAACTCCAGCGCCGTGTCTTGGCTCGATGAATCGCGTCCCTCCAGGGGGGCCCCCGCGCCCAGCAGAAGCTCCACCATCTCGGGGGAGCCGAAGGCCATCGCCAGATGCAGCGGAGGGTAGGGCGCCTGGCTGGTCACATCGCTGACGCTGGCACCCCGTTGCAAGGCCGCGGCCAGCATCCGCGTCCTGGCCGGCAGCAGTTGCCGGTGGGCCGACACCAGCATGGCGATTTCTTCGGGTTCCATCGTCGAGTAGCGACGCGTGCTGCGCAGGGACTCGGGTGGCGACAACAGGGCCGCCAGCAAGGGGCGGCCCTTCACCGCCTGGTCGGCCAGCCGCTCGACCTTGGGCAGCCGTCGCATGAACTCCTCCTCCCGCCCCGCGCTGGCCGCCTCCCACAAGGCCAGCACGTCATCGGTGGGCGCGAGGGTGTACAGCCGTTCACCATAGGTGCAGCCGCAAGAGGGGCTGCTGGCGGGAGGCGATGCGGCGGCGGTGGTGGTCAGGCCGAGGGCCAGCAGGAGAGCCGCGAGCGGACTGCGGCGTTGCGCAAGAGGAAGAAGGGGCCGGGGCACGACAAGTTTCCTGGGGGACAGACCTGAACAGGATACCGATTGCCGCTCGACGGCCCCATCACCCAGGTGCGGGGACCCGCAGCGGGCTCTCTCCCTCGGGCTCCGCGGCGCGCCCAGCCCAGTCGAACCGTGGCCTGCGGGCCAGGACAAGACCCACGTGGCCCCGAAAAGCCAGGCGGATCGCTCAGCTCTGGACCGCGGCAACCGACGGTTTGGTCTTCGCCGTCTCGGCGGCGGCGGTGGTCGGTTGTACGCTGCGGATGGCGTCCGCGCAGTACGGCTCCTGGAGAAGGTCAGGCAGGGCGATGGGCATCGTGGTGTGGACGGCGCGCAGGACGAGCCGCGCGTCGAAGTCGTTCAGACCCAGGCCGACGATCTCGTTCACGATCCGCTGGCAGAACGGGCGCATGGTGTCGGTTCCGGATCGGCTTTGGGCGAAGGATGCGATCGCCGCGGTGAACCACTCCTGCTGCACCAGGAAGACGCGGATGGTGCCGATGCTGGGGGCATTGCGGACCAGCTTGTAGGCGAGCACATCGCTGTCGCGCACGTCGTCGCGCACCTTCGTCCGGGCCTCGGCAAGCGTGGCCGAGCACCGATGGCCGTCGTGGTCGGGCTGCCCGTCGTCGGCTTGGGCGCACACGCTCCAGTCGGAGAAGATCGATGGCCGAGGGGGGGAGAAACTCAGGGTCCACGTCCCCACAGGGTCCATTTTCCGCAAGTCGTCCTCGTGCGGGAGGTTCGCCGAGATGGTCAGGCCCGGCGGCACGGCCGAATGGCCTGGACCTTTCCAGCGCCGCAGGTCGCGGTCGCTGCCGATCCGCTCCGTGATGCTGGAGGCGAACAGCCTGGACAGCGCGCTGTCCACCTGGCTCGCGGCCGCTTCGGTCGAGGACTTGGTCAGCGTCGTGATCACGCCGGGTTCGGCGCCTGCGAACTTCGCCAACTGCGCCACCGCGCTGACCCCGGCAGCCGCGGCCCTCGAGCTGAAGGTATTGGCCGCCTTCAGCTCCACCGTGATGTGAGGTGCCGACCCCGTCCCGTCGGTGCGGACCAGGAACAAGGGGAAGTCGTTGCGTTCCCTCTGGACGTCGCGTACCCAGACCTCGCCTTCCGCGTTGCTCTGGTGCCCGATGGCCAGCAGCGGAACCGTCAAGGCCGGCGACTTGTCGACCGTCAACTTGGCGGTCAGGATGTAGTTGAACTCCTTGCCGATCAGTGCACGTAGGGGCCATGGCCGTGGCTCGTAGCCCAATGTCTGCACCGACCCGTCGGCGGCCTCCGGACCGGCCCCGTCGGCGACCCGGGAGGTGATGATCAGCTTGGTGTAGGCGCCCATGAATGCCGCGCCTTCCTTGGTCAGGCCGGCCCAGGAATCCGTGGCCGATGTCAGCGGCGTCACGTCAACCATGCGGCGAAGAACCCGCGATCCGCCGGTTGCGTCTTCCGGGACGCGCGCCTTTGTTTCCTGGGTTGCCTGTGCTCTGGATGCCTCAGGCGCCGGCTGCTCCTTGACCGTGGCCGCGACTTTGGGGCCGACCGCATTCGGTCCCCCGTTCTGGTTGCCGACAGCGAGGCTTGGCGCCGGTGTAGGCGCTGGCGCAGGCGGTGCTGCTGGCCGCGGCGGCGAGAAGGACGACGAAGGCGGCGGGGCGCTTGTACACCCGAGGATGCCGACGGCCATGACGACGAGGACCGTCAGGCGCCCAGACAGTGCCGGCCAGCAAAGATCCATGCTTCCCTCCCGGAACGTGCTTCTTTGTTCTTGTGCCCTTCGCACGCGGCGATCATGCTGGGAATCCCGTCCGGAGTAAATGCCGGTTTGCGAGCTCGAGCTCGGGACAATCCCTGTCTCATGGGCAGCGCCTTTTCACGCTGGGCACGGGCGCTGTGCAGGGCCGGACCGTGCTGCCGTGCCCCCGGGCCCTGGCTGGGCTTCCGTCTTCACCTGGCGCAGCTCCCGGCGGCCCATATGCGACGGTAGACCGGACCGGGAGCGTTGGCAGAAGGGCCGAGGCGCGCTCTTCAGCCCTCGAATTTTTTCAACCTGGCGGCGATGACGAACACGGCCGTGACCGTGGCAGCGCCGGAGAGGGCAAAGCCCACGTAGGGAATCGGCCGCAGGATCATGAAGCTGGCGACTGCCGCCGCCACGGCGACGAGCGCGGCAAGCTTCTTGTCCGCCGTGATGGCGAACAAGCCGCCGCAATGAGGGCATTTGCGCGACCCGCCCGGTTTGGTGGGCCCCATGAGGGCAGGCGACAACAGGCTGATGGACTTCTGGCAGTGAGGGCAGTTCATGGGTGTGGACATCGGGTGGCGAGAGCGGTATTACTTCTCGATGTGTAATTTTAGTTCTCGTTGTTTTCGTTGCCGCCCCCTCATTGCCGGGGGGCGGTCGATCGTCACGCGGTTCATGGGCTGCATCGGGCCGGCCAGTTTGGGGCGGGCCGGCCCGGGAGCGGTGGTGTGCGGGCTGCTGCATCGGTCACAGGTGCTTGGGCCTATCATTCCGTCCTGGACTATCCGCCTGACGAGCTGTCACGATGTTTGAGATCGAAGTTCTCGACGCCTGCCTGGAGCGCCTGGCGAGCGTCGCATGGGACGGCCTGACCGAACCCGAACGAAACCTGGTGGCGCTCCGGATGTTCGACTCGGAAGTCCACAACGGCGCGCTGGATCAGTTCTTCGGGAACGGCAGCGGGGAACATGCGCTGCAAGCGGTCCGGGCGCTGCGGGCGATGGGGGCTGGAAAGGCCGCGCTCTTGCTGGCCGAAGCCATGAGCCTGTTCCCCGGCGGGGTGGTCCCGCAGGGCCGGGCGCCCCGGCGCGCCGCACTGGACAGCTTGGCGCCGCAAGCCATCGCCGCCATGGACCGCTTGTCGGACCAACTGCTGGATGAGCTGGCCGCCTTGCACCGCGGTCGCTTGCTGGAGCGCTATGTCCAGTCGCACGATGACGAATTCCTCGGCCCGAGGACGGCGCTGGATCTTTGGCGCTCGGTACGGGCCAGGGGAGGCGACACGGCCCCGCACCGGGTCCATCCGGTGGATTGGCCCAGGGCGGAAGCGGAGGATCGCGTCCATTGCCGCCAGCCATGCCCGGAGTGCCGGTATCCCAGCCCGGCGTATCGGAACAGTTGCAAGCGATGCGGCTTTCCGTACCGGCAAAAGGTGTAGGTGTCGAACCGTGCCGCGGTCGAGTGCACGATTTCCGTTTCGCGATACTGTCATCTTGCCGCGCCGGGTTCCGCTTCAAGTTCTGTGCGCTTCGACGGCATGGATCCCCGTTTCCCCCTCCGATGGACGCGTCGCGCGTCGCCTGCCATGCTCCCGATCCGTTTGCGTTTCATCTTCGTCTTTGCCGCCTTGTTCTTCCAGGCGGCCATGGCGTCGGGTGCAGGCATCGACTGTGCCCGCGCGCGTTCCCCGTCCGAAAAAGCGATCTGCGCGGATCCCTCCTTGCTGGACCTGGATGCCCGGCTGGCCCGGCGTTTCGCGAGGCTCGTGCGCTTGCGCAGCGATCGCAGGCCCGACATCTCCGCCGCGCAGAAGACATGGCTCGCCGGCCACGAGGCCTGCGGCAGCGACACCTCCTGCCTGAACAACAGCCTGTACCGGCGCCTTGGCGAACTGGACGCGAGCCTGAAGTCCATCCTGGCGTACCGGCCCGATGCAGTGGACAGGGCCGCCCTCGACGAGCTTCGCCTCGCCGTGCAGGCCCGGCGCCGTTCCAGCCCGGAGTTCCCCCTGGAGCGCGCCCTGGCCGCGTTGGCGGTCGAGAAGACGGCCACCTCGTTCTCCAACGAACGCGATGCCGAGGAGGGCGGCGATGTCGACACCTTCCCCAAGCGCCGGCCCCGGGGCGTGTCCAGGGACGAATGGGCGGCGCTGAAACGCTCCGGGATCGACGGCGGCGGCGAGAACGGGCATGCGAGCTACATGCTGCTGGACCTGGACGGTGATGGCCGGCGCGACCTGGTCGTCGACTCCTACATCGGCGGCACCGGCCTGTTCAACCACGTCAGCACCCTGCGGAGAAACGGCGGCCGGTTCGAGGGACAGCCGTATTCGGCCGACGACGAGCCGGACGGGGAGGGCACGTCCTACCTCTACTCGTTGAACGGCCGCGGCAGCAACCAGCGCGCCTACTGGGTGCGCCTGCAGGGGCGGGTGTACGCCGCCTATGTGGAAGGGCGCTACGGCGTCGACACGGTGTCCCTGCTGCGGCCCCTGAAGCTCAATGACCGGGTGCCCAGCTTGACGCTGCGCTACCGGTACGAGCTGTCGGTGCCGCGGCTCCAGGAGGACCACGATGCCCTGCCGCGGCGCAGGTTGTTGAGTCCCGAGACGCAGGCGATCCTGGGCCGGGCGCTCGAGGCGGTGAAGAACCCGCCGGCGCCGGACGCGGCGGACGGCGAGTCGTCCGTCTGCCCCGGCGACGCCAAGGCGGACGAGGCCGACGGCGGCCGCGGTTTCGGGCCGGCGCATTATTCGTACGAGGCCGTGGGCGACTTCCCGGTGTGGTTCGGCAGCGCCGATTGCCGCCCAGGCCGCTTGATCGACTGGTTCGGCGCGTACACCGAGAAAGACGGCCTGCTGGCCCAGTTATGGGTGGTGAGGCCGGGAGACGAGGCCTACGAGACCTATACCGTGGCCGGTCGCCGCCGGGTGGTCAGGATCGAGGCGGGGCGGGCGGCCTTCGACGACAAGTCCTGAGGGGCGGCCAGGGCTGTCATTTCTGGGAACCGACGGATCATTCCTTTGCGCGCCTCGAGGCGCCGGATTCCGCCGGTCCTTGCCGGAGCCTTTCGCGCCTTGCCTGCAGCCCTGGCTGCATGGCGTCGAGTACAGGTTCACCGGCGATTGCGAAATCACCGCCTGCCAGCCCGAAGCTCGTTGAGACGGGCCCGCGGCGACGCACGGTCTTCCTCAGACGGCCTTCAAATGGGCCAGTTCCGCGGCCGCCAGCGAAGGCAGGAACTCGATGACTTCGTACTCCGCCACCTTTTCCCTGTGGAGCGGATCGCCCAGGATGATGCTGTCGATCTCCGCCCGGGTGTCCGCCCGGCAGAGGATGACGCCGCCGGTGCGAGGCTGCTTGCGTCCGGACAGCAGGAAGTGGCCCGACGCATAGTGCTTGTCCAGGAATTCACGATGCTCGGGCACGAAAGGGTCGACCTCGGACAGGGGGCTGACGTAGTTCAAGAGGATGAGGAACATGGGATCGGAGGGGTGTGGAACGATGGCCGCGGTCTCGACGCCGGACGGCTCCCGGCGAATCATCCCTCATGTGCCGGCGTTGCGCGCGGAGTGCGCGGAAAAGATTCCGATGCGCCACCCTGCCGTTTGCGGTGCACGGCCTGCCGGTCCGGCCGGCCCGCTCACGATCCCGGCGCACCCCGCATCGTCTCGCGCAGGATCAACGGGGCCAGGTCATCGAGGAAATCCTGTTTGTGCAGGGGCCCGAGGGCACCGATCGCGCGTGCCTGCTCTTGCTGCTCTTCGGTCACGAAGCCCGAGACGATGACCACCGGCAGATCGTCGCGAAGTCGGCGCACCGCGCGGGCGACATCGGCTCCCGACAGGTCAGGCATGTTGTAGTCGGTGATCACGATGTCGAAGGCGCGGGGGTCGCGGGCGAGCAACTGGACCGCTTCGCGGGGGGCGGCCCGGCAGGTGGGGGCGAAGCCCTTGAGCCGCAGCAGGGGCTCCATCATCAACAGCATCACCTCGTCGTCGTCGATGTAGAGCACGCGTTGCCCGCTGCCGAGGGACGCCGCGGGTGCCGCCTCCGAGGCCGTGGGCGGCGGGCCGGCCGTACCGAGGTGGGCCGGCAGGTAGATGTGGAAGGTGCTGCCTGCCCCCGGCTCGCTGTCCAGGCTGATGAGGCCGCCATGGGCGCCGACGATGCCATGCACGACCGCCAGGCCGAGGCCGGTGCCGATGCCCGTCGGTTTGGTGGTGAAAAAGGGTTCGAAGACACGTGCGCGCGTTTCGCTGTCCATGCCGCTGCCGGTGTCGCACACCGAGATGTGGGCCCATCGGTCGTTGCCCGGAGCCGGCGGCAGCTCCGAGAGCTCGGGCGGCGGCGCGGCCTCGTCGAGCCGCACCAGGACCTTGCCGCGGCCACCCTCCAGCGCATGCCACGCATTGGTGCACAGATTGATGATGACCTGCTCGATCTGCGTGGCATCGCACAACACCAGCAAGGGCTGGAGGGCGAGCCTGCAGTGCAGGTGCACACCCGCCGGCAGGGTGGCGCGCAGCAGCTTGACGGCGGCTTCGATGACCGGCGCGATCCGCCGGTCCACCAGTCTCTGCGGCTGCCGGCGGCTGAACGCCAGGATTTGCTGCACCAGCGCCCTCGCGCGCAGGCTGGCGTCGTGGATGTGTTCCAGGCTGTCCCGCACCGGGCTGGCGGCGGGCAGCCCGGCACGGGCGATCTCGAGGTGGCCCAGGATCGCGCCCAGGATGTTGTTGAAGTCATGGGCGATGCCGCCCGCGAGGGTGCCGACCGACTCCATCTTCTGGGCCTGCAGCAGTTGCGCCTCGAGCTCGTGCTGGCGCGCCGAGGCTTGTCTGCGCTCGGTGATGTCGCGTTCGATGGCGCAGAAATGGCTGCAGCGCCCGGCCTCGTCGGTGACCGGGTTGATGGCCAGCTCGATCCAGTAGGCTTGCCTGGACTTGGTGTAGTTCAGCAGTTCGGTCGTGATGGGGCGGCGCTTGGCGAGCGCTTCATGGATGCGGTCGAGTTCCTGCCGGTCGGTCTCCTCGCCCTGCAGCATCCGTGGCGTGCGGCCGATCATTTCTTCGGGGCGGTAGCCGCAGACCCGTTCGACGGCGGCGTTCACGAAGACGATGCACGGGCCTTCCGGGCCGGGTCGGGCGTCGGTGATCATGACCACCTCGTTCAGGTGATCCACCGAGGCTTTCAGCAGACGCAGCCGCTCCGCGGCATCGCGCTCGCGGGTGATGTCGCGGTGATAGACCGTCAGGCCCTGCCGGGAGGGGAAGATCCGGACCTCCAGACGCATGGCCCGCGGCCGGTAGAACACCTCGAAGGTGGAGGGCGTTCTTTTCGCCATGGCGAGCTCGTAGCGGCGCCGTTCCGAATCGCCGATCGCAGCGGAGAACTCGTCCCAGACCTTTTTGCCCAGCAGGGTCTTCCGCGGCCTGTCCGCCAGGCGCTCCAGGGCCTTGTTGACGGCCACGAAGCGCCACTGAGGGTCCACCACCACCACGGCGTCGCTGATGCTGTCGAGGGTGTCGTTCAGCCGCGCTGCGAGCGCCAGCGCATGGCGCTGTTCCTTGTGCCGCTCGTCGATGTCCTGGAGGGCCCCTTGCACGACGGTCGCGTGCTTGTCGTCCATGTCGACGCGTTCGCCCGCCACCCGGGCCCATCGCAGTTCTCCCCGTGCATGGCGGAAGCGGGCGACCAGCTCGAAGCTCGCGCCGCTGCGCGCGCACTCCTTGACGGCGGCCGTGAGACGGCGCCGCCAGTGCGGCGAATAGGCCGAGAGCGCTTGTTCGATGGTCGGTGACGTCCATTCCGGGTGTCCCAGGATGGCCGCCGTTTCGCTGCTCCAGCTGAGGCGTTTTTCCGCCGGAGCGTAGCTCCATCCGCCAAGCTGGGCGATGCGGCCGGCCATGGCCAACAGCGAGGCATTGCGCCAGCGTTGCGCCTCGGTTTCGCGCACGGTGGCCTGGTGTTGCCGGCGCAATTCGAACTGCGCCATGGTCAACTGGGCGAGCGATGTCAGGTCGGCGATCTGCTCGGGGCTGATCTGCCGGGGAACGAAGTCCATCACGGCCAGCGTGCCCAGGGCGCGTCCCGCCGCGGAAAGCAGCGGAACGCCCGCATAGAAGCGGATGTGGGGCGGTCCGGTGACCAGCGGGTTGCCGGCGAATTCGGGGTCTTGCCAGGTGTCCTCCACCACGAAGGTCCCGCAGCGCTCGACGGTCACCCGGCAGAACGAAATCCTCCGGTCGGTCTCCCTCATGCCGGGATCGAGGCCGACCGCGGCCTTGAACCATTGGCGGTCGCGGGTGATCAGGCTGACGATGGCGGCCGGCGTGGCGCAGAGATGGCTGGCCATCAGGGCCAGATTGTCGAAGGCCGGTTCGGGCGGGGTATCCAGCACCAGCAGTGAATCGAGATCGCGCAGCCTGGCCAGTTCTTCTGCAAGTGCTTCCTGGTTCACGGGTGGAGGAACGTCCATGGCGATGGTCTCCGGAGATGGCGGCGACCCGGCCTGCCGGAGGCTGCAGACCGGGGGGCGCCAGCGCTTGATTGGCTTCGGCCCGGACGGGGCGGCGGCATGGCCCGTGCAGGCCCGTAGCCGTGCGCGTGTCCCGCGCTTGCAGGGGTGGGAGCGCGGCGTAGCCGAAGAGCGCCACGCCTAAAACGGAATGCGGATGGCGCCGTCGCGTAGCTTGAAACCGATGGCGACGGTCTGGGCATGGCGATGTCCGGGGGGCCGAGCGACCGGTCGCACAGACCCCGCCCGGGTGGAACCGGACCGCCTTTGCGCCCGCAGGGATCCCCGTTGTTTCGTGCCATTCCCGGCCCCGCATGGAAAACCGAGCGGTGGGAATCGACAGACCTCGCTGCCCGCGATTACCCGGCAAGGAATGTACCGGCGCGTGGCCCAGGCCCGCTGGTCTGGGCGAGATGCGGCTTCCGGTCGGAAACTCCTGCGTCGATCAGGCGCCCACCTTGGATCGATCGCTGGCGGACCCAGGTCGGCTTGCCTTCGGCGAACCGTTCGTCTTGGTGTACTGTTCGGGATGCGGCTCGGCCATGACATGTTTCGACCACGCAAGCCCGCCTCCTGTCTCGCCACCCATGCCCAACCGACTCCCTTGCCGCACGCCGGCTTGTCCTCATCGGATCCTTCCCTCCACCGCGGAACGCAACCAGGGGCGCTGCATGCCCTGCGTGCAGGCCGAGGCCCGGCGGGCACACGCCGAATACGTGCGCCGGAATCGACGCGAGCTCAATGAATTCGAGGGCGTGACCGACCTCGCGCAGACATTGGCGATCGTCCACCGTGCACGGCCGTTCGACGAACTGGTCCACTGGATTCCTCATCCGGTGCCGGTCGACGTGCTTTATACCCGGCTGGATGCGGACGAGCAGCGCCGCCTCGCCCTGCATGCGAAGTCGCTGATCGGGACCGCCCGGCACGACGAGGCGCAGGACATCGTTCGCTGCCTGGCCGCGTTCACCGACGCCGCGCTGGCGGATTGCCTGCGCGCCTTCGTCGAGCTGGGTTCCGACTGGCCCGAGCTGGCGTTCCTGCGGGCCGCTGCCGATACCCGCGACGAACTCATCGCGAGGGTCGACACCGACGGCGACCATCGCGACGCCATCCTGGTATCGCTGGCCTGGCTGGGAGACGAGGTGGTGGTGAGCCTGTTCGAGCGGTGGAGGAAAGACCCGCCGGCCTGGAAGGACGAGCTGCACCTGCCGCCACACGACTACGCCCGGCAAGCCGGCTGGGAACTCGCTGAAGATGGGCGGCGGCGCGAGCTTTTCTTCCGTCGCTGCACCGGGCTGACGAAGGGCGGATCGGCACTGCCCGAACGATTTCTTGCCGTGGCCAATGCCGAGGGCCGATGCGGGGCCTGCGGTGTGCGCCTGACGCATCTGCTCGGTCTGCAACCGGCCGGATTCGGTGTGCTGGAGGGCGCCCGCGTGGACGCCTTGCAGGTGAGCACCTGCGAAGCCTGTACCACGAGGGGGACCGTGTTCGGTCGCTTCGATGAACGAGGGGCCGGACATTGTCTTCTGGAGGGCCCCGCACCGCAGGACCCGAGCCGCACCGAGGCCTGGGATCTCCTGCCCCGCGACTCACTGACCCCTTCCGGGGCACGCCCGGCATTCTTCGCGGCGGACCCCTCGCTGCCGACGACGTTTTCTCAGATCGGCGGGCATCCGGCCTGGATCCAGGATGCCTGCTATCCGGCCTGCCCGCAGTGTGCACGGACGATGATGTTTCTGGCTCAATTCGATTGTGCCGACCTCGAGGACCATGGCGAAGGCCTCTATTACGCCTTCGTATGCCCGGGCTGCAGGACGACGGCGACGACGTTCCAGCAGACCTGAGTCCCGCCGGGCGCGCGTCGTCCGCCGCCGTGCCTGTCCGGCGACAGGCCTCTGGATGCCTGCGAGCGGCGCGCAGGCAGGCGAGGGGCCGGTGCCAAGGTCAGGCGTTCATTGGCAGGCCGGGACGTTCACGCCGCGCTGGGCCAGGTCCGTGCAGAGGTTCTTCTTTTCGTAGGAGCCGTTGTTGACCCAGCTCTCCAGGTAGCCCGACATCTGCTTGGAGCAGGACTTGAAGGCGATGGACTTGGCCTGGTCGATGATGGGCTGGTAGCCGTCGCCGCTGGGCAGGCCGAAGGCCGAGGCCAGGGACAAGCGGACGTCCTCGTCCTCGCATTGACCGGCCTTCGGGGCCTTGCCGTTGAGCGCCTGGGCGAAGAAGGGAACGGCCGTCCAGTGGTGCATGACCCTGCGGGTGAGCTTGCCGGCCTGGAAGGCATCGCCCGGGTGCGCCTTGACCCAGTCCTTCAGGGCCGCGTGGCACCACTCGCCCGAGTAGCTCTGGGACTGGCAGAGGTGGTAGTCCTCCAGGGATTCCAGCTGCACGACTTTTTCACCCCTCACTTTCAGGGCGAAGGCGTTGCACGACAGCAGCGCTGCGGCGGTGAGCAGAAGGATTTTTTTCATGAGGAGTTCCCTGGGATCGATGCTGTTATGGAGTGATGGGACAGATCGCGGCCTGGTGTGCACGGGCCGCCTGCCGGTGAATGCCGTACGCATTTTGTTCAGGCCCCGGGACTCCTGCCATCCCGGGATCCCGGGGGGCGCGGTACAGGACAGGAGCGGCGAGGCGCTTCAGCCCCCGATGGCCGCCTGCTGCGCCTCTTGCCGGGAGCGGTACTCCTTGAACCGCCGGTCGAAGACCTCGAATATCCGGTCGAAAGCCGCGGCGGCATCGTCATCGAAGACCGGTTCGTCGTGCCCGTGAGGTCCTTCGCGGGATCCGAACAGGGCTTTCAGGTCCGCGGTGATCCAGATGCCGTCCAGGTGGTGGAAGTACGCGAAGGCGAAATCCCGCAGCCAGGGCTCGGGTTTCAAGTGCGATTCCCACAGGCCGCGCTGCAGCGCCGCGGCCACCAACCTGGACGGAGCGGTCGTGCGCTGCCGCAGGCCTTCCAGCAGCGCGGCCTGGCCGCTGAACTCGTCTTCGTTCAAGCAGCCTCGTTCGAGGGCCCATTGCACCAAGACACCTGCGCCTTCATGGACCGATTGGACGAAGAAATGCTCGCAGATGATCCGGCTCTGGAGCAGCCGGAAGCTGAAGCCGCAGTGTTCGTCCTCCCTCGAAATGTTCATCAGCAGCTGTCCGGCGGCGTCCAGCGGCAGTTCGCAGCCTTCGATCACCCACGAGGTGTCGCCCCCGATGCAACGGCGTTCGATGAGCTGCGGAAAACGCCGGACGACCTCCGCCCATGGGGTGTCGGCGTGCAGCTGATAGGGCAGCGCTTCCTTGAACTTCGAGCCGATGTGGATCTCGGTGAAATAGGGGCACAGCGCCTTCTTGCCGACCGGGATCGGAGGAAAGTCGCGGTGGTTCACCTCGCGCTGGAAGCTCAGGTGCAGGCCGGATCGATGGCTGAGCGAGTCCCTGTCGTCGTGTCGGGCACGCCCGATCGATTGCGGAGGCGCCTTGCCGAACTCGGCCTGCACAAGGGCGCACAGCGCCGGGTCTTGGGCCGGTCGCCCCAGCAGGCGCAGCAGTGCGCCGAGTGTCGGCCCGGCCGAGTCCAGGGCGGCCAGGACAACGGGGGAGAAGGCCGGGGGGGTGCTGTCCACGCCTTGTCCGGGTGCACGACGGCAAGCCGGATCGCCCTCGGCATAGGCCGAGAAGTCGAAGCTGCCTTCGACCGCCGGAGCGACCACGCCCTCCTTCTTCAGCCAGGCCCGGAAGGCCTTGCGTGCCTTTTTCATGAGCACGAGTTCGTCCGCATCGGCATCTTCGTCGAGTGCCAGCTCGCCGACATCGACCTCGTTGCCGGCCCAGTCGATCAGGAATTGTTCCAGCGACTCGGCCACCGTGCGCAGATCGCCTTCGGAGCCGAGGTAGACCACGGCCGGTGGCTGCACCGCCTCGCACAAGGCCATGCGGGAGCCGTCCGGGAGACGCATGAAGCTCCAGGTCGTCCCGGCGAAATGGGGGCCCCATCCGGCCTCGGCTGAAACGGCCTCGGCCTCCAGGTCGAAATGGCCGAGCGAGCCCTCGGCCCGCTTGGCCAGGAAGCGGTAGAGCGATTCGAGCAGCCGCGGCGCCTGGCGACCCTCAGGCCAGGGGGCGTCGTCGTGGTGATGGCGATTCATGGTGGAGCCGATGGGAGATGGTTGGGCGGATCGGGGGCCCGGCGCGAGTCGGCGGGCGCAGCATTGTCGGGCATCGACGGGCGCGTTTCGACCGCTCGACGGGGGGCGGTGATAAGCTGCCGTTGGCCTTCCGCGGGACGGCCGGGATGACGGTGAATGAGGAGCTCGTTCCATGGCTGCGACGGATACCGCAAACGCTTCCCTTGGCTCGGCAGGCGTCGCCCCGCCCGGGCAGCCGCTCCCCCGGCAGCTGGTGGTCTGCTGCGACGGCACCAACAACACCCTCACCGCCGGCGCCGCCGACACCAATGTGCTGCTGCTGCATCGTTACCTCGGCCGGCATGCCGCGCCGGCGGGTGTCGAGCGCGTGCTGTACTACGACCCCGGTGTCGGCTCGCCCGACGCGGTGCCACCCACCGACCCGATCGATTGGGGCCGGCGCAGCCTGCGGCGTGTCTCGGCCATGGCCTCGGGCCGGGGCGTCTACGAGAACATCGCCGAGGCGTATCTGTTCCTGATGCGGCACTGGCGCGACGAGAACGACCGCATCTATTGTTTCGGCTTCTCCCGCGGCGCGTTCACCGTGCGCTGCGTGGTCGGCATGGTGAATCTGTTCGGCATCCTGAAGCCGCAGCACGAGCCCCTGCTGCCCACCCTGGTCCACATCTATTTCTCGCTGCCCTCGGGGCGCGGCAGCCCGCTGCAACGGGCGACGCGGTGGATCTACCAGGCCTCTGCCAAGCGCCAGAAGGCGGCGGCCGAGCCCGGGGGACACACCGAGACGGACGATCGCGCGAACCTGGCCCGGCAGGTGCAGGAGTTGTTCACCAGCGAGCAGGGCCGCCAGGCCTGGGTGCATTGGGTCGGGGTCTGGGACACGGTCGAATCGGTCGGCCTGCCGGGGCCCTTGTCGCGCAGCAACCCGAGCACGGCGAACCTGGCGCGCAAGCGCATACGCCACGTCCGCCATGCGCTCGCGCTGGACGAACATCGATGGACCTTCGAGCCGCGCCTGTACGAGGAGCCGGGTGACATCGAGGATGGCTCCCGCAGCTTGCGCCAGCGCTGGTTTCCCGGCGTGCATTGCGATGTCGGCGGCAGCTACCGGGCGGAGGAGGCCGGCCTGTCGGACGAATCCCTGTGCTGGATGGTGAACGAGGTGGCGCGGGACATCGGCGTGCCGCAGCTGCAGCCTGCCGGCCGCCGGCGGCGGCGGCACGATTGGCGCAGGGGCACCCCCAGGGGGGCGTTGGCCGGCCTGAGCCTGCGCGACATGCGGCCGAGGACGGCGAACGGGCAGCCGATCGCCGTCATCGCGGCGCCGGTGGCGGCGGCAGTGCCGGCCAGCGTGTGGCAGCAGCGCCGGGGAGTGCGGCCGCTGGCGATCTCGCTGGTGGCGGGCGTGCTGTGCCTGTGGTTCTCGGGCCTGTGCCTGTCGCCGTCCGCCAGCGGCGGGGCCGGCCTCGCGGCGGCCGCGGCACAGGCCAGCGGCTTCGCGTGGGAGCAGCTCGCTGCCCTCTGGGGCGCGGGCCTGCTGGCGCCGGGCCGGGCCCCCTGGTTGTCCGGCGCCCAGCCGGGCTGGGCCATGGCCTGGGACTTCGGCTTCATTGCCGCGTGGGGCTATGTGCTCGCGCGGATCTGCTCGCGCGCCTTTGCCTGGCTGGCCGGTGCACGGCGCCCCGGCTCGGGCATGCCGGCCTGGCGCTGGCTGGGCATGGCGCCGCTGGCCGCCGTGGGGGGAGACGTCTCGGAGAACCTGTGCACGCTGGCGGCGATGGCCGTGCACGGCGCGGGTGTCGAGTCGCTGGCCCAGGGGCTGCTTTGGCTGGGCGGGGTGGCCGCGTCGGTCAAATGCCTGGGCCTGGCGGCCTGCCTGCCGCTGCTGCTCGTGCGTGCCTGGATCGTCGTCGGCAGCGCTCGGCAGCGCCGCGAGAGCCCCGCCTGACGGGCCGGGTGAACCACGGGCCGCAGGGCCAGGGTATGTGGATTGCCCTCAAGACATGCATATCACCGATATGCACGAATGCTCTGCATAGGGCAGGCGTCCCTCAGACCGCAGGTCATAGCGAAGGACATCAAAATGAAACAATCCAAACATGTGGTGGAGACAGCATCGGAAGGGTCCGATCAAGTGAAGGAACTGGTAGCCGCTGCCGAGCCGATGTTAGGTGCATGGGGCGAGATGGTGAAGCGGCAGTCGGAGTGGGCCATGCAGAGCTACGCGGCCTTGTTCGCTCCCGCGCAGAATCCTCGGCTGATGGAGAGCAATGCGGCGGGCCATGCGCTGGCGCGCAGCCAGGCGGCCCTGGCCCGCCTGCGCGAGGCCCGCGAGACCCCCGAGATCATGTCCCTCTGGGCGGAGCTGAGCACCTCCGCTTCCGCATTCGCCGTCGGCTACTGGCAGCAGATGATGGATCAGACGGTGGCCGGCCAGGAGGCCGATGCCGCGGCATCGGAAGGCAGGGGCAAGTCGGATCGGCCCGGGGCCTTGTTCGACGGCACCTGGCCGCTCGGCTTCGAGGTGCCGGCGTCGATGTTCAAGCTGTTCAGCACACCGATGAACATCGCGCTGCAGGCCACGGGCAAGGAGCCGTCGAGCGCTCATTGAGGCTGGGTCGCTTCCGCAGGGCGAGGCGGTGTGCCGGAGGGGGATGCCCGGCCGCCGCAGCGCTCTTTCGGAGCTGGTTCTTTTTCGCGTACAGGCCGGTGTGATGGCGGGTCGCCCGCTCGCCTCCCAGTGTGTCTACGGGAGGCTTCTTGGCGGGATGCCTACGTGTCGCCGGGCAGGATGGCGCCGCTGTCTCTTCGCCACGTTCCGCGTCACTTCAAGCCCAGGCCCCTGTTCAGCAGCTGGGTGTCGGGTTGGGCGCCGGCGGATGCCGCCGCCGCGGCACCGGTGGCCGGCGGCTCGGCAGCGGCCGGGGGCTCGGGCTGCGCCGGGCCCTGGACCGTGCCGCTCGCCGCGCGCGTGGCGAAGTTTCCGAGGTACTCGATCTTGCTGGCCTCGCGCAATGCCTTCAGGCCGTCCGAGACGGCCTGGTAGCGACGTTCGTTGAACAGGGTCTGCTCGATCAGCGGGCGGGCCTGCTCCAGGCTGGCGGGTGCCGGCTCCACCGCGGCGACGACGATGATGCGCGCGCCTCCCGGCGCGGCGGTGAACAGGGCCTGCCCGGGCTTCAGGGTCGCGAAACGTTCGAGCAGGGGGGGCGGCAGCGATTCGGCCGGGGTCGTGTCCTGCGAGATGCGTACGGGCAGCCTGGCGCTCTTGAGGTAGTCCGTGATGTCGCGGAAGGACTTTGCGTCCTGCACCTTGTCCCTCAGGGCCGGCAATTGATCGGGTGCCGCCTGCACTTGCAGTTGCTGCAACGAGTACACCCGGCGCTCCTTGAACAGCATGGGCTTCCTGTCGTAGTAGGCCTGCACCTCCTCGGGTGTCGGCCGGGGGCTGGCGCCGGCCAGTTGCTCGGCGTAGGCGCGCGCGATGATCTCGCTGCGCGCCGCCTCGATCGCCTGCATGACCCGGGGGCTGCGGTCGAGTTTGAGCGCCTTGGCCTTTTCGACGGCGAGTTCCTGGTCGATCAGGCGTTCGAGCAGCTGGCGCGTCGCCGCCTCGCTCTGTTCGGGTTTGACCGGCGGCGAGCGCTGAAGCAAGCCGTTGATCTGGTGGACCGAGATTTCCGTCTTGTTCACCCGCGCGGCCACCTGGCTCGTCGGAGAGGCTTCCTGCTTGCCGCAAGCGCTCAGCGCCAGCAGCATCGCTCCGGCCGTGAGCCAGGGCGCGGCGCCGGAGGTACGAAGGCGGGGGATCGTCATGGGGTTCTCCAGGAAAGGAAGGCTGGGCATGCGCGGCGGGATGTGTTTCGGGCAGTCCGGGACTCAGACGCGGTAGCGTTCGCGCGCCGCCGGCTTCAGGGCCGGGCGTGCGGCGTCGTCCAGCGGAGCGGTCGCCGCGATGCGCTCGGCCAGCGCGGCGATGGTGGGCGCCTCGAAGAAGCTGAGCATGGGCAGGTCGACCTTGAACCGGTCGCGCACCCGCGAACCCATGCGCATGGCCAGCAGCGAATGGCCTCCGAGTTCGCTGAAGAAGTCCTGGTGCCTGCCGATGTCTTCGCGGCCGAGCAGCTCGCGCCAGATCTGCAGCAGGCCCGATTCGATGGGGCCGGACGCGGCCTCCTCCCGGGTGGACGGGGACGGGTCGGGCTGCGGGTCGGGCAGGGCGAGGCGGTTGACCTTGCCGCTGGGGGTCAGGGGCAGGGCGTCGAGGAAGCCGAGCGTGGCCGGCAGCATGGACTCGGGCAGGCTGCGGCGCAGGAAGGCATGGACGTCCTTGCGGCTGGGCCGCTGCTGGTCCCAGCAGGTGCAGTAGGCGGCCAGTTCCAGTGCCCCGTGCGGTCCCGGGCGGGCCACCACCACCGCCTGGGCGATGGCCGGGTGGGCGCGCAGGGCGGCCTCGATCTCGGCCGGCTCGACCCGGTGGCCGCGCAGCTTCAGGGTCTGGTCGATGCGGCCGAGGTATTCGAGTTGCCCGTCGGGGCGCCAGCGCGCGAGGTCGCCGGTCTTGTAGAGACGCCGGCAGAACGTCGATGGGAAGGGGTTGGCGATGAAGGCGGCGGCGCTCAATTCGGGCTGGTTCAGGTAACCGGCCGCCAGCCCGGCCCCGCCGGTGCAGAGTTCGCCGGCCACGCCGACGGGGGCTGGCTCGCCTCCGGGTTCGATCACGTAGACGGCCACGTTGTCGATCGGCTTGCCGATCGGGACCGCCTGCGCGCCGGGTGCGCCGGGGTTGGGTGCGCACCAGGTCGAGTCCCAGGCTTCGGAGGTGCCGTAGAGGTTGTACAGCGTGGCCGTGGGGTGGGCTTGCCGGAACCGCTGCAGCAGGTCGCGCGACAAGGCCTCGCCGCTGCTCACCCAGAAGCGCAGCTCGGGCAGGCGCCGGCCCAGGTCGGGAACGGTGAACAGCAGGGTGTCGAGTAGCGAGGGAACCAGCCACAGCCGGGTGACCCGGCAGCGCGCCAGCTCGTCGACCAGGCGGGGCGGATCGCGCAGCACGGGGTCGGGGATGATGGCCGTCGGCACCCCTTGCAGCAGCCCGCCCAGCAGTTCCCACAGCGAGTCGACGAAGCTGAGTGCCGTCTTGTGGCAGGCGACTTCCCCCTCGGCGAAAGGGTGGCTATCCCACATCCACCAGAGGCGGTCGAGCAGCTGGCGGTGCGGCGAGGCGATGCCCTTGGGGCGGCCGGTCGAGCCGGAGGTGTAGACGATGTAGGCCAAGTCGTCGGCTTCGACGGCTGTCACCGGGGCGGAGGTGGCGAGGGCGTCGATCAGCGCACGCTCGGCATCGATGCGGATCACGCAGGCGGGAGGGTGCGAGAAGCCCACCGCATGCGCTGCGTCGGTCAGCAGTGCCGAGGCCCCTGCATCGTCGAGCATGAAGTTCAGCCGGGCCACCGGGTAGCCGGGGTCCAGCGGCAGGTAGACGGCGCCCACCTTGAGGATGGCCAGCAAGGCGATGGCCGAGTCGATGGAGCGTTCGAGGCACAGGGCCACGACCTGGCCCCGGCCCACGCCCGCTTGCGTCAGGTAGTGCGCCAGCTGGTTGCTGCGCCGGTCCAGCTCGGCATAGCCGATGCGCGCCGTGTCGCAGCGGAAGGCGTCGCGCTCGGGATGGGCGCGCACCCGCTCGGCCAGCAGGTCGAGCACGCCGATGTTCCCGTCGCGCTCCTTCGCCGTGCCGCTCCAGTCGTGCAGCAGCAGGCGGCGTTCTTCGATGGGCATCATCGGCAGGCGGGCGATGGACGACTCGGGCTGCCGCGCCGCCGACTCGAGCAGGCAGCGAAAGTGGGTGGCGAAGCGCTCGATGCTGCCCGCTTCGAACAAGTCGGTGCTGTATTCGAAATGCAGGCCCAGGCCGTCGCCGGGAGCTTCCCAGGCGGTGACGGACAGGTCGAAGACGCTGGTGTGGCGCGCGATCGCCAGGCCCGGGACCGCGTCGGCGGAAGCCCCGCCGCTGGTCAGCGCCGAGGCGTTCTGCAGTTGGAAGGCGACCTGGCACAGCGGGTTGCGGCTGAGGTCGCGCTGGGGCTGGAGCCGTTCGACCAGCTTCTCGAACGGCAGGTCCTGGTTCTCGTAGGCGGCCAGCGCGATGCGGCGGACACGGCGCAAGGCTTCGCGGACATCCGGCTCGCCGGAGAGATCGACCCGCAGCACCAGGGTGTTGAGAAAGAAGCCGATGAGCTGCTCGACCTCCTGGCGGTTGCGCCCGGCGATGAAGGAGCCGACCACGATGTCGTCCTGCCGGGAGTGCCGCTGCAGCAGTGCGCAGAACACCGTGAGCAACACCATGAACAGCGTGGCCCCTTCCGAGCGGCCCAGCTCGCGCAGGGGCGTGACCACGTCCTGGGCCAGCTGCAGCTGGTGTTGCGCGCCGCGGAAGGTCTGGACCGGGGGTCGCGGGTGGTCGCTGCGCAACTCGAAGGCCGGCAACCCGCCGAGCTGGGTCGTCCAGTAGGACAACTGGCGAGCGAGCGTGGCGTCGCGCAACCACTGGTGCTGCCACACGGCGAAGTCGGCATATTGGATCGGCAGCTCCGGCAGGGGCGAGGCGCGGCGAGCCAGCGCGGCGGCATACAGCACGGTCAGCTCGTTGGCCAGCAGGCCCATCGACCAGCCGTCGGCCACGATGTGGTGCAGGTTCATGACGAACAGGTGGTCCTGCGGCGCCAGCCGGATCAGCGCCACCCGGAGCAGCGGGCCCCGGCCAAGGTCGAAGGGTTCGAGGGCGAGGCTGTCGGCGCGCTGCCGGGCCAGGGCGTCGCGCTCGGCCGCGGGCCGGTCCGACAGATCGATGCGCTCGACGGTCAAGCGCAGCTCGGGCAGCACCCGCTGCACCGGTTCGCCGTCGCGCAGCTCGAACACGGTGCGCAGGCTTTCGTGGCGGCGCACGATTTCGTCGAGCGCCGCCTGGACGGCGGCGGCGTCGAGCGGGCCCGGCACCTTGAAGCCGAAGGGGATGTGGTGCATCGCGCTGCCCGGCATCAGCTGGGCCATGAACCACAGCCGTTGCTGCGGGAACGACAGCGGCGCGGTGTCGCCGGTGGTACGGCGCGGGATGCGGTCCCGGTCGGCGCCTTCGCGGACCGTCTGCAGCCGCGCCTGCAGGCGCGCGAGCTGTGCGGGAGAGCGTGCGCTGCGGCCGCCGCCGAGCTGGTTCATGCGCGCTCCACGCCCTGCAGCGCAGCCAGCGGCGGCTGGTGGGCGTTGGCGGCGGCGTCTTCGGTCTCCCGCTCGAGCTCGTCCAGCAACATGTCCTCGATGGTGGCGGCGAGGCCGGCCACGGTGGGGGCGCTGAACAGGCTGCCGATCGGCAATTCGAGCTCGAAGGTCGAGCGCACGCGCGACACCAGCCGCGTGGCCAGCAGCGAGTGCCCGCCCAGCTCGAAGAAGTTGTCGTGGATGCCGATCGGCGTGCGGTCCAGGACCTCGCTCCAGAGCTTGCACAGCAAGGCCTCGACGGCGGTCTCGGGGGCCTTGAAACCGGGGCCGGGCCGGGCGCTGTTGTCGCGACCCTTGGGCAGGGCCTGGCGGTCGACCTTTCCGCTCGGCGTGGTGGGCAGCTGCTCGAGCAGCGTCCACCATGCCGGCACCAGGTGATCCGGCAGCAGCGCCTTCAGGTGTTCGCGGAACATCGCCGGATCGCTGTGCTCGGGCGCCACGAGGTAGGCGGCCAGCCGGGTCTCGCCGTTGCTGTCCTGCTGTGCCACGACGGCGCATTCGCGGATCGCCGGATGCCGGCCGAGGGCGACCTCCACCTCGCCCGGCTCGACCCGGTGGCCGCGGATTTTCACCTGGTCGTCGGCCCGGCCCAGGAACTGGAGGTTGCCGTCGGGCAGGTAGCGGGCGATGTCGCCGGTGCGGTAGAGGCGCTGCCCCGGCTCGTTGTGGAAGGAGGCGGTGACGAAGCGCTGGGCCGTCACCGCGGGACGGTCGAGGTAGCCTCGCGCCAGGGCCTCGCCGCCCACGTAGAGTTCGGCCGCCACGCCGGCGGGCACGGGCTGCTTGTGGCTGTCGAGCAGGTAGATGCGGGTGTTGGCGATCGGCCGGCCGAACGGGGGCAGTGCCGGCCAGCTGGACGGGTCGCCGCGCAGGCGGCACGAGGTGACCACATGGGTCTCGCTGGGGCCGTACTGGTTGATCAGGCTGCAGTTCGGCAGGCGGTTGAACAAGGCGACGATCGAGGCCGTGACCTTGAGCTGCTCGCCGGCGGTGATGACTTCCTGCAGGTCGGGCATGGGAAGGTGCCTGGTGTCGAGCATGGCCGCATCCGCCAGTTGCTGCAGGCCGACGAAGGGAATGAACAGCCGCTGCACCCGCTGCTGGGCGAGCTGGGTGATCAGCTGCGAGGGTTCGCGGCGCAAGGACTCGGGCACGAGCACCAGGGTGCCGCCGGCGCACCAGGCCGAGAAGATCTCCTGGCACGACACGTCGAAGCTCAGCGGCGCCAGCTGGGCGGTGCGCAGGCCGGCGCGATCGGAACGGGTCTGCTGGATCTGCCAGGTGACCAGGTTGACCAGGGGCGCATGCGGCATCGCCACGCCCTTGGGCATGCCGGTGGAGCCCGAGGTGTAGATGATGTAGGCCAGCGATTCGGGCGTGGCGCCGTCCGGCGGCGGGCCCGAGTCGCATTCGACGTTGAGCTGCGGGCCTTCGCGGTCGATGCAGACGATGCGGGCGGAGGTCTCGGGCAGGCGGGGCAGCAGCGAGGTCTGGGTCAGCAGCAGGGCGATGCCGGCGTCGTTGAGCATGAAGCGCAGGCGCTGCTGCGGGTACTGGGGATCGAGCGGCACGTACGCGGCACCGGCCTTCAGGATGCCGAGCAGGCTGACGGCCATGTCGAGGGAGCGCTCCATGCACAGGCCGACCCGCGACTCGGGGCCCACGCCGTGGGCGCGCAATCCGTGGGCGAGCTGGTTCGCCCGGGCGTCGAGCGCGCGGTAGCTGAGCTGCTGCTCGCCCATCACCACCGCGGCGGCGGCGGGCGTGCGCGCGGCCTGGGCGCGCACCAGTTCGTGCAGGCACAGCTCGGGGCGGTCGGCCTGGGTGCTGTTCCAGCCGACCAGCAGCTGCTGGCGTTCGGCCGAGCCGAGCAGGGGCAGCTTGTCCAGCCGGGCCTGGGGCTGGGCCACCATGCCGGCCAGCAGGTTCTGCAGGTGGCCGAGCAAGCGGTCAATGGCCGGCGCGTCGAAGCGGGCGGTGTCGAAGATCGCCTGCAGCATCAGTTGCTCGCCCGGGACCGCGATCAGGGTGAGCGGATAGTTGGTGCGCTCGAAGCTGTGGGTGAAGGCATCGGCGGGGGGCGCGCCGGCGGGGTTGACGCCCTCGGCGCCGGGGTAGTTCTCGTAGAC
>CBIHOH010000018.1:0-63784 GCA_966211755.1 uncultured Rhizobacter sp.
GCCAGGCCGCCAGCCGGCTGGCGTCTGCGCGCCCCCGGAGGCCGTACCCCGGCTCAAGCGGCAGGCATCAGCCCTTGCAGGTGCCTGAAGCCGCAGGCCCTGGCAAAGTCGGGCAGCCGCCAGTTCATGCCGTTGGCGCCCCATGTCCCTTCCTCCACCTCGTGCAACATCACCGAGGTGGCCAGCTTGCGTGTCTCCCCTGCGGGCAGGGCCTCCTCGAAGGCCTGGTGCATCAGGCGCAGGTAGGCGGCGCGGGCCCCGCCGTCGAGCACGCCGGCAGGCAGGTACACCATGGCGAGGCAGGTGAGCAGCTGCCGGCTCATGTCGATGCCGCCGCAGAACCAGCCCCCGGGATCCACCTCGTCGATGAGCAGCCAGCACAGCGCACGCTGCGCCGGATGGTCGGGTATCTGCTCGGCGGCGAAGGCCGCTTCGTTGAGCTTGCGGACCAGCAGCTCGCGGTACGGGCCTGCAAAGGCCCCCTTGGGAATTCTGACGAACATGTTCGGCATGACCGGCTCCCGGCAGTGAATGGAGCTTGAATTGGAGCGCCCGCAAGCCCAGAATGGCAGCGTCGTTTTTGACCTATTTCAGGCGTTTCCGGCCATGGTCGACTTCACCGTGCTGATCCTCCCCGGCGCGTATGCGTCCAGCGTGGCCCTGACCCTCGACATCCTCGCCACCGCCGCGGCGATGGCGGACCGTGTCGGGTCGGCCACCCCGCGCTGGCGGGTGTTCGCCGCGGCGGCCAACCCACCCACGCCCCTGGCCCACGGCCTGCGCATCGAGGCCAGGCCGCTGCCGGCCTCGCCACGTGACCGCGGCTCGACGTGGGTGCTTCCCGGCCTCGGCATCGACGACCCCGCGGCCCTGGCGGAGCGGCTGGCGCAGCCGGATGCCCGGCAGGCGATCTCGGTGCTGCGCGCGCAGGTACGTTCGGGCGCGACGGTGGCCGCCTCCTGCTCGTCGGTGTTCCTGCTGCAGCAGGCGGGGCTGCTGGAAGGCCGCAAGGCCACCACCTCCTGGTGGCTGGCCGCGCGGCTGCAGGCGATGGAACCGCGCTGCCGGGTGGAGGCCGAGCGCATGGTCGTGGCCGACGGGCCGGTGGTGACGGCCGGCGCGGCGCTGGCCCAGACCGACCTGATGCTGCACCTGCTGCGCACCCGCTTCGGCCCCCGCCTGGCGGAGGCCGTGTCGCGCGTGCTGCTGATCGACGCGCGGCAGGCGCAGGCACCCTTCATCGCGCCCACCCTGCTGAGCAGCGGCAACGCGTTGATCGCTCGACTGACGGCGCGCATCGAGGCGGCCCTGCCCGCCGTGCCGAGCGTGGCGGCGCTGGCCGCCGAGTGCGGCATGTCCGAACGCACGCTGGCCCGGCATGTGCGGGCCGCCACCGGACGCAGCACCCTGGCGCTGCTGCAAAGCATCCGCGCCGGCCAGGCGCGCAGGCTGCTGGAGAACAGCCGGCTCACGGTCGAGCAGGTGGCCGAGCGGGTCGGCTACGCGGACACGACCGCACTGCGGCGGCTGATGCGCAAGGTGGCGGGGGCGACGCCGAGCCACTTTCGACCCGCGGTGTTCGCAGCCTCCTGAAGTCCGCTCAGGCGCCCGGCTGCGGCCCTCAGCGGTGGACGCCCTTGGCCTGCATCAGGCGCATCAAGGCCCGCGTCGCCTCGTCCGGGTCGTCGGCCTGCGTGATCGCACTCACCACCGCCAGCCCGTCCACGCCGCAGGCCAGCACACCGGGCACCCGGTCGAGCGAGATGCCCCCGATCGCCACCACCGGGTAGCGGGGCTGGTAGGCGGCCGTCCACCGGCGCAGGCGCTCCAGCCCCACGGCCTCGTAGCGCATCGCCTTCAGGGTGGTCGGGTACACCGGCCCGATCGCCACGTACGAGGGCTGCACCGCATGCGCGCGCGCCATCTCGGCCGGCGTGTGGGTGCTGACCCCCAAGCGCAGGCCGGCCTGGCGCAGCCGGGCCAGGTCGGCCGTGTCCAGGTCCTCCTGGCCGAGGTGCACGCCGTAGGCCCCGAGTTCCAGCGCGAGGCGCCAGTGGTCGTTGATGAACACCTGCGCGCCCGGCACGCACCGGCCGGCGAGCACGGCGCGCTCGATCTGCGCGCGGGTCTCGGCCTCGCTCCTGTCGCCCGCCTTGATGCGCAGCTGTACGGTGCGCACCCCGGCCGCGAGCAGGCGCTCGACCCACCCGGCATCGGGCAGCACCGGGTACAGGCCGGGCGCCTCGTCCAGGGCCGGGAACGGAAGCTCGGCCACGGCGGCGACCGCGCCGGCCGAGACCCATTGCAGGGTCGGCAGGTGGGCGCTGTCCAGGCGCGGCGCGGCCAGGGTATGCGGCCGCCCGGGCCGGGGGCGGGCCTGGGCGATGCCCGCATGCACCCGCAGCTTGGCTTCGGTGGCCGCATCGAACACGTCCCAGCCCTGCGCCATCAGGCCGGCCAGGGCGGCGGACAGCACACAGCCGGTGCCGTGGGCCGGCGTGGCCAGGCGCGAAGCCGACAACAAGGCGGTGCGCGCGGCGTCGGCCACCCAGTCGACACTGTGCTCGCCCTCGGCATGCCCGCCCTTGAGCACCACCGCGCCCCGGCACAGGCCGCGCAGCGCGGCCAGGCTGACCGGTTCGTCGCCGAGCAGGGCCAGGGCCTCGGGCAGGTTGGGGGTGATGACGTCGGCATGGCGCATCAGCGCGCGCAGCGCCGGCAGGAAGGCCGCCTGGCCCTCGTGCGCGGCGCGACCGTTGGAGGCAGCCAGCACCGGGTCGACCACCACCGGGCAGCGCCGCGCGGCGATGAATTCGGCCACCTCGCGGGCGACCGCGGTCGAGCCCAGCATGCCGATCTTCACGGCCCGCGGCTCGCCGTCCCTCAGCACCGCCTGCAAGGCATCGCGCACCAGCGTCGCGGCCACCGGCTCGACACGGGTCAGCCCGCTGGAGTTCTGCACCGTGAGGGCCGTCGCCACGCTGGCACCGTCCAGGCCCATCGCGGCCCAGGTCGCGAGGTCGGCGGTGAAGCCCGCGCCGTGGACCGGGTCGTGGCCGGCGATCGTCAACAGGAACGACATGGCGGGCTCAGGCCTGGTGCCAGAACGGCATGCCGACCGTCGGCGTGGAGGCCTGGGCGGTCTGGCGCTCGGGCATCGGCGTCGCCTCGAAGGCCAGGCGCCCGGCCTCGACCGCCTGCGCGAAGGCGCAGGCCATGCGCACCGGATCGCCGGCCTGCGCCACCGCCGTGTTCAGCAGCACCGCATCGAAGCCGAGCTCCATCACCTGGGCCGCGTGCGAGGGCCGGCCGAGGCCGGCGTCGACCACCAGCACGGCATCCGGCAGGCGCGCGCGCAGGCTGCCGAGCGCGTACGGATTGAGCGGCCCGCGGCCGGTGCCGATGGGCGCGGCCCAGGGCATGATGGCGGCCACGCCGGCATCCTGCAGGCGCTGCGCCACCACCAGGTCGTCGGTGGTGTAGGCGAACACCTTGAAGCCGTCGCGCACCAGGGTGCGGGCGGCCTCCACCGTGCCGAAGGGGTCGGGCTGCAGGTTGTAGTCGTCGCCGACCACCTCGAGCTTGATCCAGTCGGTGGCGAAGATCTCGCGCGCCATGTGGGCCAGGGTGACGGCCTCCTGGGCGCTGTGGCAGCCGGCCGTGTTGGGCAGCAGGTGCCGCCCCATCTCGCGCAGCCGCTGCCAGAAACTGTTGCCGCCGCCGCTCTCCGGCTGCAGCCTGCGCAGCCCGACGGTCAGCACCTGGGTGCCGCTGCTGCGCACCGCGTCGGTCAGGCTCTGCAGCGAGGGGTAGTGCGAAGTGCCGAGCATCATGCGGCTGGCGAGCGACACGCCGGCGATGCTCCAGGGAGAGGCTTTCATGTCTTCATCCTCCGGTGACGGGGGTGATCACGTCGATGCGATCGTGGCTGTTCAGGACGTGCTCGGGCCAGCGCGGGCGCGGCACGAACACCTGGTTCACCGCGCAGGCGATGGGCGCGTCGAGCGCGAAGCCTTGCTGCTGCAGCAGCTGCTGCAAGGTCGGGGCCCGCGTCTGCAGCGGGCGCCCGTTCAGGGACAAGGTGAGTTCATCGGGCATGGTCGGTCTCCATCGGGGCGGCGGCCTGCAGCAGGCTTCGGGCCAGTTCGTCGACCAGGGCCGGCGCGCACAGGTAGCCGTGCCGGTACAGGCCGTTGAGCCGCCACACGCCCTGCCGCCGCTCGAGCACCGGGTCGTGGTCGTCGAAGGCCGGCCGCAGGGCCGCGGCGGTGTGCAGCAGCCGCGCCTCGCCGAAGCCCGGATGCAGGCTGTACAAGGCGCTGCCGAGCTCGAGCATGGAACGCAGGCTGACCGGCCCGCTGTCCTCCGATTCGAGTTCGGTGGCCCCGACGACGAAGCGGTGCCCCGGCCGCGGGGTGATGTACAGCTGGTAGCGCGGATGCATCAGGCGCACCGGGCGCGCCAGCGACACGGCCGGGCACTCGACCGCCAGCACTTCGCCGCGCACCCCGCGCAGGCCGGGCCAGTCGGCCCGCGCGCCGACGCCGCGCGCATCGACCACCACATCGGCCTCGCAGGCACCGAGCCCGGTGTGCAGCACGCCGTCGGCCAGGCCATACACCGGGCAGCACTCATGCCAGGCGTGCGGCTCGCGCAGCAGCGCCGCGGCCAGGGCGGCCAGCAGTTCGTCGTTCGCCAGCTGGCCTTCGCCGGCCAGGAACAGCCCGTGCTGGAAACGTCCGGCCAGGGCGGGTTCGAGGGCGGCCACCCCGGCCGCGTCCAGCACCTGCAACCCGCTGCGGCTGTCGGCCGGCAGCTGGTGGGCCAGCCGCCCCTGGAAGTGGGCGAGCGTGCCGGCGTCGGCCGGATGGGCCACGACCAGCGTGCCCTCGCGCCTGAAATACACCGCCTGGCCGCTGTCGGCCTGCAGCTCGTCTATCCAGCGCGGCCACAGGTCCATCGCCCGCCGGGCCAGCTCGAACACCCGCTCGCTGCAGCCGGCCCGCTCGGCCATCGGCGCCAGCATGGCCGCCGCGACCTGCGAGGCCGACCCGGTGTGCCCGCGCCCGAAGGCATCGAACAGGCTGACCCGCCAGCCGGCCCGCGCCATGCGCCAGCCGAGCAGGCGGCCCACCAGGCCGGCCCCCGCGATTGCGATGTGTGGCATGGCGCGTCGCGTCAGAGGTAGATCTCGTTGCCGCCGGCGCGGAACTCCTCGGCCTTGTCGTCCAGCGAACGCTTGATCTCGATCACCGCCGGGGCCGGCTGCGCGTTGGCCTCCTGCAGCCTGGCGAAGTCGCGGACTTCCTGCGAGATCTTCATCGAGCAGAACTTCGGACCGCACATCGAGCAGAAGTGGGCCACCTTGGCGTTTTCCTTGGGCAAGGTCTCGTCGTGGTAGGCCATGGCGGTGTCGGGGTCGATGGCCAGGCGGAACTGGTCCTCCCAGCGGAACTCGAACCGCGCCTTGGACACCGCGTTGTCCCACATCTGCGCGCCGGCGAAGCCCTTGCCCAGGTCGGCCGCGTGGGCGGCGATCTTGTAGGCGATCAGGCCTTGCTTGACGTCGTCGCGGTTGGGCAGGCCGAGGTGCTCCTTCGGCGTGACATAGCACAGCATGGCGGTGCCGTACCAGCCGATGTTGGCCGCGCCCATGGCCGAGGAGATGTGGTCGTAGCCGGGCGAGATGTCGGTGATGAGCGGGCCCAGCGTGTAGAACGGGGCCTCGTAGCAGGCCTCGAGCTGCTTGTCGACGTTCTCCTTGACCAGCTGCAGCGGCACGTGGCCCGGGCCCTCGATCATCACCTGCACGTCGTGCTTCCAGGCCACCTGGGTCAGCTCGCCCAGGGTGTGCAGTTCGGCGAACTGGGCCTCGTCGTTGGCGTCGGCGATCGAGCCCGGCCGCAGGCCGTCCCCGAGCGAGAAGCAGACGTCGTAGGCCTTCATGATCTCGCAGATCTCGTCGAAGCGCTCGTACAGGAAGCTCTCGCGGTGGTGCGCCAGGCACCACTTGGCCATGATGGAGCCGCCGCGCGAGACGATGCCGGTCAGGCGCTTGGCGGTGAGCGGCACGTAGGCCAGGCGCACGCCGGCGTGGATGGTGAAGTAGTCCACCCCCTGCTCGGCCTGCTCGATCAAGGTGTCGCGGAACAGCTCCCAGGTCAGCTCCTCGGCCTTGCCGTGCACCTTCTCCAGCGCCTGGTAGATCGGCACCGTGCCGATGGGCACCGGCGAGTTGCGCAGGATCCATTCGCGCGTCTCGTGGATGTTGTCGCCGGTGGACAGGTCCATCACCGTGTCGGCGCCCCAGCGGATCGCCCACACCAGCTTGTCGACCTCTTCCTCGATGCCGGAGGTCACCGCCGAGTTGCCGATGTTGGCATTGACCTTCACCAGGAAGTTGCGGCCGATGATCATCGGCTCGCTCTCGGGGTGGTTGATGTTGCTGGGGATCACCGCCCGCCCGCACGCGACCTCGCTGCGCACGAACTCGGGCGTGATGTCGCGCACCAGCCCGGCGCCGAAGGGCTGTCCGCGGTGCGGCGTGCGCTCCTGGGCCAGCCGCTCCTGCAGCTGGGCGCGCACCAGGTTCTCGCGCACCGCGATGTATTCCATCTCGGGCGTGATGATGCCGCGCCGTGCATAGTGCATCTGCGAGACGTTGGCACCGCTGCGGGCGCGGCGCGGCACCGGCGAGTGCGCCATGCGCAGCTTGGCCAGGGCGGCATTGTCGAGCCGCGCGCGGCCGTAGGCGCTGCTGATGCCGGGCAGCTGCTCGGTGTCGCCGCGGTCGGCGATCCAGGCGCCCCGCCGCGCCGCGAGGCCGCGGGTGACGTCGATCGCCACCGAGGGATCGGTATAGGGGCCGGAGGCGTCGTAGACCCGCAGCGGCGGGTTGGCCTCGCGGCGCGTCTGGCCCGGGCCGTCCTGGACCAGGGTGTCGCCCAGCGTGATCTGCCGGAACGGCACGCGGATGTCGGGACGCGACCCGGTGAGATAGATTTTCTCGGAACCCGGGAAAGGCGTGCGGGTGATGTCGCGCGTCAGCTTGTCGGTATCGACGGTCGTGCCGTTGCGGCGCGTCGGGGCCGGGCTGGCGGACGAGGTGTCGGACGACGGCGCCGCCGCGGCGAGGGAAGAGGGGTTGGACGTGTTGGCCATGGGGTCTCCAGGTGGTGCCTGCCTGGGGACGGGCGCGGGGTGCGCCTGGGCCGAGTGCATTGTTTCCTACGCGGGGCTTACCCCAATCAGGTTCAACGGGTTCGGCGCCGCGGTCGACCCGCGGCCTGCCATCTCAGCCTCGAACCATGGTTCAGGCACCCCGACAAGCCTTTCAATTCTAAACCGATCGCGCCGCGGTGTCGAACCGGCGCCCCGGACTACAGGCCGTAGCGCTGCGCGATCTCCTCGTGGCGGGCCATGTCCAGGCCGGCCCGCTGGGCGTAGCGCGGCCAGCACACCGGATGCGGCCAAGCGGCCGTCAGTTCGCGCAGCACCTGGTCGAGCTCGCGCGGGCCCACCCGCTTCGGCGCGCTGACCAGGAAATACAGGCCGGGCAAGGACTCCTCCGTCCGCGGGTCGGTGACGGTGTAGTCGTCCGGGCTGCTCACCCAGCAATGCCAGCCGCGGCTCTCGAGCTCGGCCCGGAAGGACTCGAAGAGGGCCTCGCCCGGCGCCGCCCCGTCGACGAAACAACTCTCGCCGAAGCCCCCCTCCTCGATGGTGTGCAGCAGGCGGAAGGTCGGCACGAAGTGCTCGCGCTCGGCTTCGCCCTCCGGGCGCGGCTCCACCAGGGCCGCATCGAAGGCGACCCAGTCGCCCAGGCGCTGCGGCTGCGGCGCGGACGAAGGCAGCAGGATGCGCGCGGTGACGGGTCCGGTGCGGCGCGCATACAGGTCGCGCGTCTTGCCCCCGTCCTCGCAACGGATGTAGACCACGCCCCAGCTTTCCTCGATCGGGCCCGACTCGCCCTGGACCTCCAGCCCGAGCAGCGCGCAGACCTCGCGCGCCACCGTCCAGTCCTGGCTGGCGCTGGCGATGCTGAGCAGGTCCCAGTGTTCGTCGCTGGGCACCGGCCGATCGGCGGCGAGTTCGCGGCGCAGGCGCAGGGCGGTCGGCAGGTCCTGGTTCGCCAAGGCGGCGGCGGCCCAGCAATGGCGCGCGCCGACCGCCTCGGGATCATTGTCCACATAGGCCGCCAGATGGCGGCAGGCCTCGTCCCAGGCCTTCTGGCGGAAGGCGATCTGCGAACGGATCCACAGGGCGGCCTGCGCGTTGTCCGGCGCCACGGCCCGCGCCAGGCGCTCCAGCTCGTCGAACTCCTTGTTCTCCAGCAGCAGCGTCAACAGCCTGTAGATCGGCGCGTTCTCGCCGGGATGGGCCTGGACGAAACGCCACAGATGGGCGCGCGCCTCCTCCAGCGTGCCGCAGGCCTGCAGGGCCGAGGCGGCGAACTGGGCCAGCCCGGCGTCGTCCGGGCGTTCGGCGCAGGCGGCCAGCAACCATTCGACATCCTGCTCCGGATCGCCCTGCTCCCGCGCCTGGAGGTGGGCCACCAGCTCGGCCGCCGGCACCGGCAGCGCCTGCGCGGCGGGCCGGGCCTCGAGGCGCCCGGCCAGTTCGGCCACGGCCGGCGCCAGCAGGTCGCGGCGGCGCAGCTTGAGCACATGCGCCTGGGCGATGGCCAGGGCGCGCCGGGCGGTCCAGCTGGCCCCGCGCGCCAGGGCCAGCTCGGCATGGCGCAGCGCCACCGTGACGGCGTCGGCATGCGCGCCCACGCGGCTGAAATGCGCCAGCGCGATCTGCAGCCTGCGGCCCAGCTGCCAGGTGTTGGCCGCCGGATCGTGCGCCGCCAGCAGGCTGGCCGCGTGCGACCAGCTTTCATAGGAGATCGGCTGCAGCTCGTCCCAGTCCGGCATGGCCGCCGCCGCCGCCTCGAACTCGCCGCGCTCGCACAGGATGCGGGCGCGGAGAAGGGCACGGCCGCGGCGCTCCTCGGGATCGGCCCCATACGGATCGTCGTCCTCGTTGAGGTCGATCTCGTCCAGCAGCGCCAGGGCCCGGGCGGGGTCGCCCGCCTGCCAGATGACATGGGCCTGCAGGGCCTGGTAGGAGGGGGTGAGCTGGTCGCCCTCGTTGCGTATGGCCGCCGCCTGCCTGGCCAGGAAGGCCTCGGCCTCGGCGAAGCGGCCGGCATCGAGCAGGGCCTCGCCGTATTCGGCGCTGATGCAGCGGAAGCACGGCCAGGCCGGGTTGATGCGGGCGAGGGTCTCCTCGCACACCGCCAGCCGCTCCGGCGCCCAGCCTGGGCCGTCGATGTTGCCGTAGCAGATGGCGATGTCCTGCGTGGCGCAGACCGACTGCGGGCAGCCCATGTTCTCGTCGCGGTGCGCGAACTCGATCAGCGACACCGCCTCGGCCAGCGCCACCTCGCCCTCGACCAGGTTGCCCATGCGGTTGCTCAACCCCCAGTGCCGGAAGAACACCTCCAGCCAGGGGTTCTTCAGCGCCCGCGCCGCCGCCAGCGCCTCGGGCAGGGCCGCCACCACCAGCTCGGGACGGCTGTTGGAGCGGTCGTCCGGAATGCTGTCGATCAGGTCGGCCACGCGGCCATGACCGGCTTCGCGCAGATCGCGCTGCAAAGAAATGACCCACGCCCAGATGTCCATGACTGCGTTCTCTTCTGTTCCGTATTGATTCGATGTCGAGCTCGAAAGCGACGGCGCGCCCTCAGGCGCCAGGGCCGGCGCTGTCCAGCAAGCGGCCCAGCACCTTGCCCACACGGGCCAGCGCGCCGTTCAGGTCACCCGCGCCGGAGGGGTTCTCGCCTCCGGCCATGACCACCTTCAAGGCACGCAACAGCCCGGCGGCTTCGTCGGCCAGCGGGTGCCCCGCGCGCCACGCCTCGAGCAGCCGGCGCACCCCGGGGTTGTCCAGGTTGACGTAGAGCCGCGCGGTGGTGCTGCCGTCGATGCCGGCGGTGAAGGAGCGCACCAGCTGCAAGGCGGCGACGGAGATGCGTTTGTCGGCCTCGTCCGACTCGAGCTTCTTCTTCAGCTCGGCATCGCGGTCGAACACCACCACCAACGGCAGCTCGGCCGGCTCGAAGCGGGCGGCCACCAGGCGCTCGCCGTCGCCCAGCACGCTGCCGAGCCAGGCCAGTTCCCCGGCCGGCAGCTCCGCCGCGGAAAACAGCTTGCGGTTGCCCTGTTCGGTGCCCAGCTCGAGCAGCGAACCGCCGCGCGTGCTCACCCATTCGCGCAGGAAGGGCAGCACGGCGTAGCGGTCGCCCCGCGCCACGGGCACCTTGAGGGCGCGGAACAGCATGTCCTCGAAACCGCCGACGCCACCCATGTTCACATGCAGCACGCCCTTGACCGACAAGGCCCGCGCCGGCAGGTCGCCCTGCGAGGTCGGCACGTTCACCGCATCGGCCAGCAGCTCGAACAGGCGCGGGTCGCACAGCGCCGCGCCCAGCAAGGCTTCGTTGTGGCGCGTCACCACCCGGCGCCAGGCCTCGGGTTGCTGGCGCGCGATGTCGGCCAGGCCGGTGACCAGGGACTCGGCGAGGGCGGCCTGCACGGCCGCATAGCCGGCGTCGCGCTGCAGGTCCTCGCGGCTGGCCGTGGGCGTGAGCCGGTTGGACTCGATGACCCCGCCGATGAAACCCGCCCAGGGTGGCAGCAGGTCGCGGGCATCGTCGTCGAGCAGCATGCCGCGCACGAACACCGACAGGTTGCGGTTGTCGCTGGTGCCGTAGGTCGAGCCGTCCTGCACCCACAGCAGGCCCTTCAGGTCGGGCAGGCCCTCGCCTGCGACCGGCATGGTACACAAGGGCTCGAAACGTTCCTCGAAGCGGCTGGCGAAGGCCAGCGCGTTGCGGCGCGCCTGCACCACATGCGGCACCACCTTGCCGGGAGCCGTGCGCCAGGGCGGCGGTTCGCCGTTGAGGGGCATGTCGGTGTCGGCACCCACGATGACCGGCACCTGGAGCAAGGCGCAATAGCGTTTCAGGATGCGCGTCAGCGACCCCGTTCCCGCCAGATGGCGATGGACCTCGCGCAGCTCCAGCTCGACCACCGTGCCCACGGCCTGCGCCGGCACCGCGGTCAGCGTGTACTGCTCGCCGTTGCTCGACTGGTAGCGCCAGCCCTGCCCCGGTTCCTTGAACGAGGTGGTGCTCACCGTCACCCGGCTGGCCAGCACGAAGGCGGACAGGAAGCCGAGGCCGAACATGCCGATCAGCTCGTCGCTGTCGGTCTCCTGGCGCAGCTTGCGGGTGTAGCCGACACCGACCGTCGCCAGGTAGGCATGCACCTCGTCCTCGGTCAGGCCGGCCCCGCTGTCGGTCACCCGCACCACGCCCCGCGTCGGGTCGCCCTCGACCCGGATCCACGAGGCCTCCGGGCAGGCCGGATCCTCGATGCGGCGGCGCACCACGGCATCGTGGGCGTTCTGGACCAGTTCGCGCAGCGCCACCATGGGCGTGGAATACAGGTGCTGGCCGAGCACCGTCATCAGGCCACCGAGGTCGACGCCCGCGTGGCGAACCTTGCTGAGTGAATTGGACATGGGAAGGCTGGAGATTCGAGGCGCAGAGTGTCCCGCACGTCGCTGGGGTTTTGAAGCGGGCCCCCCGCATTTGAATGCCCGTGGATGCGGGCGGGGCGGGGGCAGCCATTCCGGTCGTCGAAGCTGATCGGCTCGCGCCCTCGCCCTGGATGGACAAGCCACCACCCCGGTCCAGGGGATGCATCGAGTTACCCGACTTTCCAGCACATGGTGCAGGTCGGGCCGGCAGCGCTGCACTGGTGCCGCTGCCGACGGCAATGCGCCTCGGCCTCGACCGCCGGGATGTACGACAGCCGGTGAGGGTGGAACCACGAGAGCCCATCACGCACGGCAGCTTCGTGCCATGTCCTTGCTCCTGCGTGGCGCTCCTCGATGGGTCGGCCCGGCCGGCCGCGTACTGCTGTGGACGACACCTTGACCCCAGGTTGCGAACCGCCCTCCGGGCGACGGAAACGGCCCTATCTTCGGCTGTTCAGATTGAATTCCGCCACACGAGCCACGTCCGGATCGGGGTCGACAGCCAGTTCGCGAAGGATTTCCGGAGGCGCCTTCTTGTTCGCTGCGATCTGCTGCCTGACAACAGCCTCCGCATCCCTCGACAGTTTCCGAAAGAGTCGAGGGGAAAGTCGCCGCCTCATCGCGACGAAGACTCTCACATCGGCCTCGCGATCGCATAACACCTCAAGAATCTCGGGCGGAACGGTTTTGTTGTGGGCGACCCATTTCCCATAGGTCGGATATCTGTCCAACACCTCCCGCCACACTTCCACGGGCGCCTCATCGAGTGCGGCCCTGTCGTAGTCGTGCTTGACGACGCTGTCGCGCAGACGGATGAACTCCTCTGCCGATTCAATCATCGAGCACCCCGACCTGCCGAGCATTCTGCGCAACCCCGCAGACCTCTTCGAAAACATGCTGAGAGGCGATGTCCTCCATAGGGCATTACGCGTCCGGATCGAACAGGCTTGAACGCACGAAGCGCTTGGTGCCCTGCAGCGCGCGAGTATGGATCTCCCTCAATTGCGCCACCGACAGGGGACCGTCATCCCTCTCGTACTGCGGAAGCACTTTGGCGGCGAATGCCTGCAAAGCAGAATGGATGGCCCGGGTCTCATCAACACCCAAGTGCATTGCAAGACGTTGGGCCGTTCCACGGGTGACGCCGTCGGAACTGTCGGCCGGACGATAGCGAAAAGCAATTTGGGGAGGAGAAACTGGGCGTGCCACGATCTGGGCCCTTTCCGAAAAACAGATCAAATATATCGGTTCGGGTGCCCGAATCAAGGCCGAAATGGTGCGCCTTGAATGCGGACAGAGCAACGTGGCGAACCTCGCCCATCAGGTGACCGCCCCATCACGGAGCCCGGACCCTGACCTCGCAGGCAATGGCGGCGGCGACCTGCGCGGCGCACGAGCCAGGACGGAACGCGGCGATGCCGATGCCCTCACTGCAGCGGCCATGCCCCGTCCCACGACGCCATCAATGCTTCGCACCACGGACTTCATGCTCCATCGACGCCTCGGTCGGCGCGTTGCGCCTTGGCCGAGCCACCCCGGACCTCCGTTTCATTCGCGGTCACCTTCCGTTGAAATCGTAGGACATTTGACCTAACATATGCGTAGGACAAATGTCCTAAGCCTCCACACCGAGAACGAGTCACCATGAGCCCCGCCTCGCCGCAGCCCTCCACCCGCGACCTCATCGTCGAAGCAGCCGATGAACTGTTCTACCAACGCGGCTTCGAGAAGACCTCTTTCGCCGACATCGCCGACCAGGTCCGGATTTCGCGCGGCAACTTCTACTACCACTTCAAGACGAAGGACGACATCCTGTCCGCGGTGATCGCGCTTCGCGCGGCCAAGACCCGAACCATGCTGGAGGCCTGGGCCGACAAGGGAAGGACCCCGTCCGAACGGCTGAGGCTTTTCGCGGAGATGCTCATCAAGAACCGCAAGAACATCCAGCGTTTCGGATGTCCGGTCGGGACCTTGTGCGCGGAACTGGCCAAGCTGGAACATCCTTCGCAAGCCGATGCCGGCATGATCTTCAGCCAGTTCCGGCAATGGCTCCGGGCGCAATTCGAGGCCATGGGCCGCACGGACGAGGCCGACGCGCTGGCCATGCACCTGCTGGCCCGCAGCCAGGGCATTGCCGCGCTGGCCAATGCCTTCCACGACGAGGCTTTCATCCGCCACGAGGTCGGGCTGATCGACGCATGGTTGCAGTCCCTGCGCCCCGAAGGGCGAAAGCAGCCGGACCAGCCGGCGTGACCTCGGCGGAATCCCCAACCGCCGGCTGCCGACGCCGGCGGCAGCTCGGAAATCAAGACCCAGGAGAACCCATGTACATCGTCTTCCTCAAGTTCGGACCGAACCGCTCGCAGGCGCCGCAGTGGATGAACGGACACAACCAGTGGATCCAGAACGGCATCGACGACGGCGTCTTCCTCATGGCCGGGTCCCTCGACGAGGCACAAGGCGGGGCCCTGCTGGCCGTGAACACGACCAGGCCGGCACTGATGACCAGGGTGCGGCAGGACCCGTTCGTGGCCCACGGCGTCGTGACGGCAGAGGTGCTGGGCATCACGCCGTCGCGCGTCGCGCCGGGACTGTCCGAGTTCCTGCGCTCCCCTTGCGCACCCGGGGCCGCCACATGACCCAGGTCGATACCGTTCCAGGTTCCGACGGTCGACCACGCTGCCGGTGGTGCGGTGCGGCGCCTGAATTCGAGGCCTATCACGATCTCGAATGGGGATTCCCGGTCACCGACGACCTGCGCCTGTTCGAAAAGCTGTCGTTGGAAAGCTTCCAGTCCGGACTCAGCTGGCGAACCATCCTGGCCAAACGCGAGAACTTCAGGCGGGCGTTCGATGGTTTCGACTTCCACAAGATCGCGCGCTATCAAGGCAAACAGGTCGGCAGCCTGTTGCAGAACGCAGGCATCGTCCGGCATCGGGGCAAGATCGAGGCGGTCATCCACAACGCGCAGTGTGCGGTCTGGCTGCAGGCCGAGCAAGGATCGCTGGCCGCCTACTTCTGGCGTTTCGAGCCGGATCCGGGCAGCGCAGCGCCGCCCCAGACGGTATCCGTCTCTCCCGAGGCCACGGCCTTGTCCAAGGACCTGAAAAAGCGCGGCTGGAAGTTCGTGGGGCCGACCACCGCGTATGCGTTCATGCAGGCCATGGGACTGATCAATGACCACGTGAAGGGATGTGTGATCGCCGGCCGCGTGGCCGAAGCGCGCCGGCGCCTTGCCAAGCCGGCTTGACTCCCGTGCCGCGTGGCAAACCGGACAAGCCATGGTCGCGCTGGGTATGCGTCCGCCGTGGAGGGACCGGAGCAAGGACCCGCGCCACGGCTGCGCCCATCTCCGTACAGGCACTCGCGAATGACGATCAGGCTCGGCGACCGCCGGACTTGTTCAAGCGTCAGCCCGGTCGCCAGTTCGCGACACGCTCGTCTGCCGGGCCCGGGCTTGCCATCGGCCACCGACAAGCGATATGGTTCACGCACTCGCAAGTTGCAAACCTCCCGAAACAGGTACCCCCACGATGTCGCTCGCGCTCTATGGCCATCCCTTCTCCTCGTACACCCAGAAAGTACTCATCGCGCTGTACGAGAACGCCACCCCCTGCGAGTTCCGCTGCCTCGAGGCCGACACGCCGCAGCACTCGGCCGAGTGGCTGCGGCGCTGGCCGCTGCGCAAGTTCCCGCTGCTGGTGGACGGCGAGCGCGACGTCGTCGAGACCAGCATCATCATCGAGTACCTGCAGCTCGTGCATCCGGGGCCGGTGCGCCTGCTGCCCGCGGACCCGATGGCGGCGCTCGATGTACGTTTCCTCGACCGTTTCTTCGACCTGCACGTGATGAACGCGGCCCAGTACGCGGTGGACGGCGCGCTGACGGGGGACCCGGTGAAGCGCCGGGACGGACTGGCGCTGGCCGTGGAGAAGCTGGAGCGCGCCTACGCGTGGCTCGAGGGGCGGCTGGCCGGCCGGACCTGGGCCGCGGGCGAGGACTTCACGCTGGCGGACTGCGCCGCCGCACCCTCGCTGTTCTACGCGGACTGGACACACCGCATCTCCGAGGCCTTTCCCGTGCTGCGTGCCTACCGCGCGCGGCTGCTGGCCCGCCCCTCCTTCGCGCGGGCCGTGGAGGAGGCGCGGCCGTTCCGGCACTACTTCCCCCTGGGCGCGCCCAACCGCGACTAGGCCTGCAGCTCGAACTCGGCGACCAGCTCGACCAGCGCACCGTCCTGCCGGAATGCGGACATGAGTTCGCCGGCGATCGATCGTTGGACCTCGAGCGTGGAGGGCGAGACGGAAAATGCCGACAGCTCATGGGCGTAGTACATCCAGGCGTCGGCGGCGTTCCGATGCATGTCGAGCTCGTCGCCGCGTGTGTTGGTTCGGAACACCAGGACATTGTTCTTGTACTGGATATAGCCGCCCGTGCGGGTCGCGCCGTCGAGGCGGCCCAGGACCAACTCGATCAATTGGTCCTCGTTCTTTGCCGATTCGATCATGACGGCAAAATTCAGATCCATGGCGAACCTCTGGGTGACTGCTCGGACGTCATCGGTGACGACATGCGATGCCTGTGTTATTTCGGAGCGACTTCCGCCAGCGGGATCAACGGCCCGTTGATGAAAGGCGAGCCTTGCCGAACGATCGAGAATTGAACCTTGGTGAAATCAGCGCCCGGCAGTGCCGGATAGGCATTTTCCCAGACTGAAGACTCGAAGGTTCTGGAAATGCCCCTGGCATGAATGATCTGGTCGGTGCGTGCATTCTCCTCGATCTGCCGCTGAGGTTTCCCGCTCGTCTCGGCGAGCCTCTTGGCCACGAAGGCATTGAAATGCGCCTCGCTGACCACGTGCAGGACATCGATGTCGCTGCCGCCCGGTCGGGCCCTGCCGCCCGCCCGGCTCCCCTGGACGTAAGTCTCGCCGGGCGGAAGTCCTTCGGCCTTCATCACCCCTCGCAGGGAGGCCGAGAACTGCTCGAATTGCCGGACCGACAGCCCTTGGGGTACGGTCAGCGTGGCACGACTGGTGCCTTGAACACCTTGGTAACGAAGTGCACTCAAGTCGCCTTTGGCTGCACCGGCCGATCCGAACGAAAACGCAATGCCATCGAGGGACTGGCCCAACCGGGCCGCATGCCGCTGCGTCTCGGGATCGGAGTGGCGGGTGAGCATCACCGCAGCCGCACCGATCGGGCCACCGGCCGCCGCATCGAGGCGCATCAGGGTGAGGCTGTACTTTTCGGGGTGCAGCACGGCGTCGACATGCGTTCGAGAGATCTCCTGCAGCGATTTCAGTTCGGCCTCTTGCGCCGGCGAGCGTATCGGCTTGGGGGCGACCCCAAGCCAGCCATCGACAGTGGCCTTGGTGTCATGCCAGGCGCCTGCGCTGTCGTAGTCCCAGGCCAGGGCGACGGCCCGGTCGCTGACGCGCTGGTACTCGCCGCTCGTCAGCTGTGCGCCCAGCGCGGACATGTCGGCAGAGACGAATCGGCCCGGCTCGCCGTTCGGTCCGCGCACTTCATAGCCGTCGGCGTACAACTTGAGCCGGCTCCCGTCCGGCTGCACTTTCTCGGTGATGGGCATGCCCTGTCCCGAGGCATGCGAGAGGCTGGCGCGCGCATCGTCCCGGGTGAAGGGCCGCACGGCCTCGACAGGAGCTGATTCGCTGGCGCGGGCGCTGGAGGAAGCCGGACCGGGGCCTCCGCTGGCAGCAGGGCTGCTGTCCGCCCCGTGGGCATAGCGGCGCGCGGCCACGTTCTCGGGCGGCCCGAATTTGTCCTTGAGGCTCGACCATGCCGGCGCGCCCTCCGCATCGGCGGGTTCGCTGCCCGACAAGGAGGAGAACGTCTCGTTGGACGACGACGTCCCGGCTGCGTCGAGGGAGGTGCCGTCTTCGGCAAGGAAGGCATCGCCGGCATGCGATGCGGAACTGCCCGCGCTGGATACGGCGCTCATGCTGCGGGCACCTTCAGCAGGCCGCAAAGGCCGGTGACATGACGTGAACAATGACTCATGGAGCTCCCTGGTAGCGATCGCGCTCGCTGGCGACTCAAGCTGAATATGCTCGTTCCAGCGTCGCTGCGTAAGCTGGGGTGCGCCCTAGAGCGAGGACCGCCATGAGGCGTGGACGCGCATCTCCAGCCGGGATGACTGCTGTCGGGCGGAGGGAAGCCCGGAGGCCGGCATGGTGGCATCCCGAGGCACTCGATTCCGGGCCGGTCCGCCTTGCACGGACGGGATCCGGTGGGCGGCGCAAGACCCTAGCGCGGCCCCGCCGCCTCGTGCATGGCCTCGCGCCGGAAACGTTCGATCAGGCCTTCGGCCTTCATCTTCTTCAGTGCCGCGGCCAGGCGCGGGGCCAGCGCCGCGTGCTTGCGCAGCAGGTAGGGATACAGCGGCGTCGCCTCCAGGCCCAGCACGCTGCGCACCGTATCGACCCCCAGCATGTCGGCCGCATCGAGCTGCACGCCTTGCATGCCGACGTTGTTCGAGCAAAGGACGTCGGCGCGGCCGGTCAGCAGCATCTTCAACGCCAGGTCGCCATCGGTGACGTCGGCCACCTGCTCCGGCGGCAGCACCGACCTCAGCGCCTTCTCGCAGAAGAGCATGCCGCGCGGGTAGATGACTTGCAGCTTCGACGCGGGCAGGTCTTCTAGGCGCTTCAGCGGAGGCAGCGGGCGGGTGGCATAGAGCTCGAACACGATGTCGAACACGGACTCCTCGACCCGTACCAGCTCCGGATGGGCCTGGGCGTACAGTCCCGCGCGCGCCGCCTCGCCGTCCAGCAGCCCCTTGTCCAGCAGCAGGCCGATGCGCGCGAGCGGATAGCCCTGCACCTCCACCTTCCGGCCCAGACGGCCGAAGGCCTCGACATAGATCAACCGGTACCACCGGGCGAGCACACTCGACTCGGAATGCACCATGCCGATGACGATCGGGGGGTCGAGCGGCGCGGGCTCGGCCGCCGCCTGCAGGACGGCCCAGCAGCCCACCCAGGCGGCGGCCAGCAGCCAGCGCCTGGGGCCGACGGGCCGGCGGCGGGGGAAGAAACGCTCTGGCGACATCACCGATGCCCTCGATCACTTGCGCGCGAATTCGCGGTCGACCTCGCGCCGGTAGCGCTCGATCAAGCCCTCGGACTTCATCTGCCTGAGCACCGCCGCCAAGCGGGGTGCCATGGCCGCGTTCTTGCGATGCAGGTACGGGTAGAGCGGAACGGAGCCGCTCAGCGACAGCAGCCTGACGATCGGCGCCGCCCCCTTGAAACGCGCGGAGTGCAGGGCCGACTCGACCGCCAGCTCGGTGTCGCACAAGGCCGTGTCGGCCGGGCTTTCCAGCAGGTTGCGCAGCCCTTGCTCGGTGCTCGTCACGTCGGACAGCCGCGGGGCGGGCTGCCAGCGTTTCAGCGTGTTTTCGCACACCAGCACCCCGCGCCGGTACTGCACACGCAGATTCGCCGCCGCCAAGTCTTCGATCCGCTCAAGCCGAGCGAGCGAGCCGGCGGCATACAGGGCGAAGCGCCCGTCCACCACCGCTTCATCGACGCGCACGAGATCGGGGTAGGCGATGGCGTAGTCGGGCGCGCGCCAGGCTTCGCCGTCCACCTCGCCGCCGGCCAGCATGACACTCAGCCGCTTGGTCGGATACACCACGAAGCGCAGCGGCACGCCCAGGCGGCGGAAGGCCTCGCCGTAAATGCGCGAGATCCACCGGCCCGCGAAACTCGTCTCGTCGTGGTCCACGCCCATGGCGAACGGCGCGGTGGACGCCGCCCGTCCGGGGGCATGCAGGCAGGACAGGAGCAGCAGTGTCAGCGCGGCGGCGAAACGTCGGCAGGCCATCCCCGGCCACACGGGGAACCGCACGGGCGAGTCGGCTCGGTAGGGCATGGGACGGCTCCTGGGCGACGAGGAGGGCCGGACCGGCGCCATGGCAGCGCGCCTCGCCCGGGACGACACGACAAGCATGCCGGCCCGGCAATGATAGGCGTTTGCGCGATGGATGGGAGGCCCCGTTCGGGTCTTGCCCGGGCCTCCCGGCCGCCGCAGCCGGGCTGGACAGCGTTCAGCCGTCCGGCGCCGGACGGCCGCCTTCAGGCCGCCTCGGTCACCGGCACCCCGGCCCGCACTTCGGCCCGCAAGACCCGCGCCGCATCCACCATGTGGCCCAGCGCGGCACGCGTCTCGGCCCAGCCCCGGGTCTTCAGGCCGCAGTCCGGATTGACCCAGAGGCGCTCGTCCGGGATCACCTCGCGCGCCTTGCGCAACAACAGCAGCATCTCCTCGGCCGCAGGCACCCGCGGCGAGTGGATGTCGTACACGCCGGGACCGATCTCGTTCGGATAGGCGAAGACGCCGAAGCCGCGCAGCAGCTCCATCTGCGAGCGCGAGGTCTCGATGGTGATGACGTCGGCGTCCATGGCGGCGATGGCCGGCAGGATGTCGTTGAACTCCGAATAGCACATGTGGGTGTGGATCTGGGTGTCGTCGCGCACGCCGCTGGCCGAGACCCGGAAGGCGCGCGCCGCCCAGGCCAGGTAGGCCGGCCAGTCGGCGCGGCGCAGCGGCAGCCCCTCGCGGAAGGCCGGCTCGTCGATCTGGATGACGGCGATGCCGGCGGCTTCCAGGTCGACCACCTCGTCGCGCAGGGCCAGGGCCAGCTGCAGGGCGACCTGTTCACGCGGCAGGTCGTCGCGCACGAAGGACCATTGCAGCATGGTGACCGGCCCCGTCAGCATGCCCTTCATCCAGCGCGGCGTGAGATCCTGCGCATGACGCGTCCAGTCGACGGTCATGGCGGCCGGGCGCGACACGTCGCCATAGATGATGGGCGGCTTGACGCAGCGCGAGCCGTAGCTCTGCACCCATCCGTTGTCGGAAAAGGCGTAGCCCGAGAGCTGCTCGCCGAAGTACTCGACCATGTCGTTGCGCTCGGCTTCGCCGTGCACGAGCACGTCCAGGCCGAGGGCCTCCTGTTCGCGCACCGCCTCGGCGATCGCCGCCTGCATGCCGGCGCGGTAGGCGGCCTCGCTCATCTCGCCGCGCTTGAAGCGCGCCCGCATGACACGGATCTCGCTGGTCTGCGGAAAGGAGCCGATGGTGGTGGTGGGAAACAAGGGCAGGCGCAGCCTTTCCTGCTGCAGCGGACGGCGCGCGGCGTAGGCCCGGCCGCGCCGGTCGTCGCCGGGCTGCAGGCCCGCCACGCGGGCGCGCACGGCCGGCTGGTGCACGACCGCATGGGCACGCCGCGACTGCCGGGCGCTGTCGCTGGCGGCCAGGGCGGCGGCCTGCGAGTCCTCGCCGTCGAGCAAGGCCGCCTTCAGCACACCGAGCTCGTGCAGCTTCTGCACCGAGAAGGCCAGCCAGCTGCGCACGACCGGGTCGAGCCGGGTCTCGGCGGCCAGGTCCACCGGGCAGTGCAGCAGCGAGCAGCTCGGCGCCAGCCACAGGCGCGAGCCCCAGCGCGCATGCAGCGGCCGCAGGGAGGCCAGCACGGCGCGCAGGTCGGCGCGCCAGACGTTGCGCCCGTCGATCACCCCGGCCGACAGCACCCGGTCCGCCGGCCAATGCTCCAGCGCCGCCGCGGCCTGCTGCGGCGCGCGCACGAGATCGAGGTGCAGGCCATGGATCGGCAGGCTCGCCAGCAGCGGCAGCCGCGGTGCCACCGATTCGAAGTAGGTGGCCAGCAGCAGCTTCAGATGCGGGCCGACGATCTGCTCGTAGGCGCCCTTCAAGGCCTCCAGCCAGGACGCGGGCAAGTCCAGCGCCAGCACCGGTTCGTCGACCTGCACCCAGGACACGGCGCGTTTCTCGAGCCGGGCCAGCAGCTCCCGGTAGAGCGGCAGCAGGCGCGGCAGCAGGGCCAGCTTGGCCGCGGCTTCGTCCGCGCCGGCGGGCAGGCCGCGCAGTTTCGACAGCCACAGGAAGCTCAAGGGCCCGATCACCACCGGCTTGGGCGTGAAGCCCCGGTTCTCGACCTCGCGTACGCTGTCGAGCAGCCCCTCGGCATGCAGGCAAAAGACCTGGTCGACCTCCAGTTCCGGCACCAGGTAGTGGTAGTTGGTGTCGAACCACTTGGTCCATCGCCCCCTGGTCGGCATTGCCGCGCGCCAGCTCGAAATACCGGGACAGGTCGAGCGGGCCCGGCGCGAAACCGAAGCGGCGCGGAACGGCGCCGAACATCAGCGCATGGTCGAGCATGGGGTCGTAGAGGGAGAAGTCGCCGGCGGTGGCGAAGTCGAGGCCCGCATGGCGCTGCGCCAGCCAGTGGCGGGTGCGCAGCTCCTGCGCCACCTGCGGCAGCACCTCCGGCTGCGATTCACCGCGCCAGTGGCGCTCCAGGGCCAGCTTCAGCTCGCGCTGCGCGCCGATGCGGGGGAAACCCAAGGTGTGTGTTTTCATGGTCGGCTCATGGATCGAAATGGGAAAAGCCGATGCTAGGGATCGTGCCGCTATGATTCAAGCGAAAGAATTTCACCGATTCGATGAATGATGTTCATACCCTCCGCAACATGACCACCCCCCTCGAACTCCGCCACCTGCGCACCCTGGCCGTGCTGCAGGAAGCCAGCAGCCTGAGCGCGGCGGCCGAACGCCTGCACCTCACCCAGTCGGCGCTGTCGCACCAGCTGAAGCTGCTGGAAGGCGTGTACGGCCTGGCCTTGCTGGAACGCCGCACCCAGCCGGTGCGCCTGACGCCCGCGGGGCTGCGGCTGGCGCAGCTGGGCCAACTGGTCACCGACGCGGTGCAGGCCGCCGAACGCGACCTGGCCAACATGGCCGGCGGCAGCGCGGGGCCGCTGCGCATCGCCGTCGAATGCCACACCTGCTTCGACTGGCTGATGCCCGCCATGGACGCCTTCCGCCCCCACTGGCCGCAGGTCGAGCTCGACATCGTCTCGGGTTTCCATGCCGATCCGGTCGGGCTGGTGGTGAGCGACCGGGCCGAACTCGCCATCAGCTCCGAGCCGGACGACAGCGCCGGCGTGGAGTTCACGCCCTTGTTCCAGTACCCCATGCTGGCGGTGATGGCCAACGAGCACCGCCTCACGGCCCGCGACTACCTGACCCCGCGCGACTTCGCCGCGGAGACGCTGATCACCTACCCGGTGCCCGACAGCCTGCTCGACATCATGCGCATCCTCGGGCCGGCGGGGGTCAATCCGCCGCGGCGCACGTCCGAGCTGACGGTCGCCATCCTGCAACTCGTGGCCAGCCGCCGCGGCATCGCCGTGCTGCCCAGCTGGAGCGTGCAGCCCTACGTCGAGCGCGGCTACGTCACCACCCGGCCGATCACCAAGCGCGGGCTGAGTTCGCGGCTGTACGCCGCCGGCAAGGCCGGGCTGTCGCAGCGCTCCTATGTGCGGGCCTTCGTCGAGACACTGAAGGACCGGAGCTTTCAGCTGCTGCCCGGCCTGTCGAGGCTGTGAATCCGGGCGCGGCGCCGGCCTCAGCGCCCGGCAAACCGCTTCCAGGCCTGGACGGACGTCTCGACCAGGCCGATCGTCCAGCAGACCGGACAGCCGCGCATCGCGACCAGGGCACCCACGCCGGCCGCCAGGGCGAGCAAGGGGTGCTCGCCCTGGTGCCGGTACGCCCAGGCGATCGCCGCCACGGCAACCAGGCCGCGCACGGCATGGGCGACCAGGGTCCTGCTGGCGAACAGGCCCTGGTCGGCACGTTGGAAGAACCTCATGCGCGGCCCCTCCCGTCCGGCAGCAGGTACTCGCGCACCAGGGTGCGCGCCCGGTGCAGGCGGCTCTTGGTGGCCTCCCGCGTCAGCTGCAGGCGCTCGGCGATCTCGGAGATGGTGAGTTCCTCCATGTCGCGGAGGATCACCACCTCCCGGTAGGCGGGCGGCAGCGATTCGAGGGCGCGCACCAGATCGACGCGCAACTCGTCCACCGGCCTGGTGGCCAGTTCGCGGGTGTCGCTCAGCTGGCCGAGGTCCACCGTGCCCTTGAGCAAGGTCAGCGCGGGCAGCATGCACAGCCGCGCCACGATCACGAGCAGCCAGCCGGCCAGTGCCGCGGGACTGCGCACCCCGCCGACGCGCCGCCAGACGACGATCAGCGCTTCCTGCACCACGTCCTCGATGGCGCTGCTCCGATGGCATTGCAGCCGGGCGTAGCGCCGCACGTCCGGGCGCAGCTGCACGATCAGTTGTTCGAGCGCGGCGCGCTCGCCGGCCTGGGCGGCCAGAAAAAGCGGTTCCTGTATCTGCATGGGCCTTGCCTACTCTTCCTTCACGGGCCGGCGCCCGACCATGGCGCAGGCGGGACAGTAACCGACCACGCCGGTCAACACCGTGACCACGCCGGAGGCCGCCAGCAGCCAGCCCAGCGGCGAGGCCTGCAGGCCCACCAGCCCGCACAGCATCATCGCCCCGCCGGCGACCAGGCGGCCGACTCTTTCCTTGCTGCCCACGTTTTTGCGGTAGAACATCACTCGTCTCCTGAAAAAGATACCCGGGGCCCTGCCGTCTGCCCGGCCCTCGGAGGTAAAGAGGGCCGGGATCGGCAAACGGATTCGCGGCCATCGCTCTTTTTTTGAGGGCACTGGCGTCAAACGGCCGGTGAAGATCCGGAATCGGCGCCGAGGGCGCGCCCGCGCCCCATCCCGGCAGCCCGCTTCCTATAATCGGGAGATACCCTTCGAGCGCCCAGCGCCCCCCCATGAGCCCCGACTTCAAACCCACCGAGATCGAGCGCGCCGCCCAGGCCGCCTGGACCGCCGCCGACGCCTACCGAGTGACGGAAGACGCCAGCCGTCCCAAGTTCTACGCCTGCTCGATGCTGCCCTACCCCAGCGGCAAGCTGCACATGGGCCATGTGCGCAACTACACCATCAACGACATGCTCACGCGCCAGCTGCGCATGAAGGGCATGAACGTGCTCATGCCCATGGGCTGGGACGCGTTCGGGCTGCCGGCCGAAAACGCCGCCATCAAGAACAAGGTGCCGCCGGCCCGCTGGACCTACGACAACATCGCCTACATGAAGGGCCAGATGCAGGCCATGGGCCTGGCGATCGACTGGAGCCGCGAGATCACCACCTGCTCGCCCGAGTACTACCGCTGGAACCAGTGGCTGTTCCTGAAGATGCTGGAGGCCGGCATCGCCGAGCGGCGCACCCAGATGGTCAACTGGGACCCGGTCGACCAGACGGTGCTCGCCAACGAACAGGTGATCGACGGCCGCGGCTGGCGCTCGGGCGCCCCGGTCGAGAAACGCGAGATCCCCGGCTACTACCTGAACATCACCCGCTACGCCGACGAATTGCTCGACCACGTCAAGAACCAGCTGCCCGGCTGGCCCGAGCGCGTCAAGCTGATGCAGGAGAACTGGATCGGCAAGAGCGAAGGCGTGCGCTTCGCCTTCGAGCACGACATCGCCGGGGCCGACGGCCGGCCCATCCAGGACGGGCGGCTCTATGTCTTCACCACCCGTGCCGACACCATCATGGGCGTGACCTTCTGCGCCGTGGCCCCCGAGCACCCGCTGGCCCAGCATGCGGCGCAGGGCAACCCGGCCGTGGCCGAGTTCATCGAGGCCTGCAAGACCGGCGGCACGACCGAGGCCGAGCTCGCCACGCAGGAGAAGAAGGGCGTGCCCACCGGCCTGACGGTGCGCCACCCGCTGACCCACGAGAAGGTCCCGGTCTGGGTCGGCAACTACGTGCTGATGAGCTACGGCGACGGCGCGGTGATGGGCGTGCCCGCCCACGACGAGCGCGACTTCGCGTTCGCCAAGAAATACGGCATCGACATCCTGCAGGTCGTCACCATCGACGGCGAGCACTTCTCGTACGACCGGTGGCAGGACTGGTACGGCGACAAGCAGCGCGGCGTGACCATCAACTCCGACTATTTCAGCGGCCTGTCGTACCAGGCGGCGGTCGATGCGGTGGCCGCGGCCCTCGCCCAGAAGGGCCTGGGCGAGAAGAAGACCACCTGGCGCCTGCGCGACTGGGGCATCAGCCGCCAGCGCTACTGGGGCACCCCCATCCCCATCATCCACTGCGACGAACACGGCCCGGTGCCGGTGCCGCTGCGCGACCTGCCGGTGGTCCTGCCCGAGGACGTGGTGCCCGACGGCAGCGGCAACCCGCTGAACAAGCACGCCGCCTTCCTCGACGTGCCCTGCCCCACCTGCGGCAAGCCGGCGCGGCGCGAGACCGACACCATGGACACCTTCGTGGACAGCTCCTGGTACTTCATGCGCTACTGCGACGCCGGCAACGACCGTGCGATGGTCGGGGCCGGCACCCAGTACTGGATGCCCATGGACCAGTACATCGGCGGCATCGAACACGCCATCCTCCACCTGCTGTACGCCCGCTTCTGGACCAAGGTCATGCGCGACCTTGGCCTGGTCAAGATCGACGAGCCCTTCACCAAGCTGCTGACCCAGGGCATGGTGCTGAACGAGGCCTTCGTGCGCTACAACGACAAGGGCGGCAAGGACTACCACTGGGCCAGCGAGCTCGACATCCAGCGCGACGAACACGCCAACGTGGTCTCGGCGGTCTCCAAGGCCGACGGCCAGCCGGTGAGCTGCGAAGGCTGGACCACCATGTCGAAGTCGAAGAACAACGGTGTCGACCCGCAGGACCTGATCGAGAAATACGGTGCCGACACCGCCCGGCTGTTCGTGATGTTCGCCTCGCCGCCGGAGCAGACGCTCGAGTGGAACGATGCCGGCGTGGAGGGCGCCCACCGATTCCTGCGCCGGATCTGGAACTTCGGGGCCCGGCATGCCGCGCTGCTGTCGGCCGCGGGCGCCGTGCCGGCCGCGCCGGGCGAGGCCGCCAAGGCCTTGCGCCGCGAAGTGCACAGCGTGCTGCGCCAGATCAGCTACGACTACGAGCGCATGCAGTACAACACCGTGGTGTCGGGCGCGATGAAGCTGCTCAACGCCCTCGAAGGTTTCAAGGGCGATGCGCCCGAGGTGCTGCGCGAAGCCTACGGCATCCTGCTGCGCGCGCTCTACCCGGCCTGCCCGCACACCACCTGGCGGCTGTGGAACGAGCTGGGCTACGCCAAGGCGCTGGGCGACCTGCTCGACGCCCCCTGGCCCGAGGTGGACGAGGCCGCGCTGGTGCAGGACCAGATCGAGCTGGTGCTGCAGGTCAACGGCAAGCTGCGCGGCGCCATCAAGGTGCCGGCCGGGGCCGACAAGGCGGCCATCGAGGCCGCGGCCCTCGCCAACCCCGACTTCGTCAAGTTCGCCGAAGGCCAGACCGTCAAGCGGGTGATCGTCGTGCCGGGCCGCCTGGTGAACGTGGTCGTCTGATGGCACCGCGCCGCGCTTCGATCGGGCAACACGGCCGGCGCGCCTTGCTGTGCGGCGCGGCCGCCCTGCTGGCGGGCTGCGGCTTCCGCCTGCGCCAGGCCCCAGAGCTGGCTTTCCAGCGCCTGCACCTGAGCGGCTTCAGGTACGACTCGGGCATGGCCGAGGCCCTGCGCCAGGCCTTGCTCAGCGGCACCGGCGCCCGGCTCATGCCCGGCCCCGACGGCGCGCAGGTGATCCTGGAGGCCCTGGCCGAAACCACCGAGAAAAGCGTGGTGGCGGATACCGGGGCCGGGCAGGTGCGCGAGCTGCAGCTGCGCGCCAGGCTGCGCTTTCGGGTGCGCACGCCGGGCGGCAAGGAACTCATCCCCGCCACCGAGCTGCTGCTCACGCGCGACATGAGCTACAACGAAAAGGACGCGCTCGCCAAGGAGCAGGAAGAAGAGCAGCTCTACCGCGCCATGATGGGCGACATCGCGATGCAGGTGCTGCACCGGCTGGCGGCGATCAAGGAACTCTGATGCAACTGCGTTGCGACCAACTCGCCGGCCACCTCAAGCAGTGCGCCGACAAAGGGCTGCGTGCGGTCTACACCGTCTACGGCGACGAGCCGCTGCTGACGCAGGAGGCCATCGACGCCATCCGCGGCGCGGCGCGCGCCGCCGGGCACTCCGAGCGCCAGGTGCACACCGTCGCCGGCGCCCATTTCGACTGGAGCGGCCTGCTCGGCGCCGCGCAGGCCATGAGCCTGTTCGCCGACAAGCTGATCATCGAGATCCGCATTCCGTCGGGCAAGCCGGGCAAGGACGGTTCCGAGGCGCTGCAGCAGTACTGCGAGCACCTGTCGGCCGATGTCGTCACCATCCTGCAACTGCCCAAGCTCGACCGCACCCAGCAGAGCAGCGCCTGGTTCACCGCGCTCGATGCCGCCGGCGTGACGGTGCGTGTCGACGCGGTGGAGCGCAAGGCCTTGCCCACCTGGATCGCGCAGAGGCTGTCCGCCCAGGGGCAACGGGTGCAGGGCGGCGAGGCCGGCCAGCACACGCTGGCGTTTTTCTCCGACCGGGTAGAAGGCAACCTGATGGCCGCCCACCAGGAGATCCAGAAGCTCGGCCTGCTCTACCCGCCGGGCGAACTCAGTTTCGAGCAGATCGAGGCGGCGGTGCTGAATGTCGCCCGCTACGATGTGTTCAAGCTCGGCGAGGCCGTGCTGGCAGGCCAGGTCGGCCGCTCGCTGCGCATGCTCGACGGCCTGCAGGCCGAGGGCGAGGCCGCGGTGCTGGTGCACTGGACCCTGGCCAACGACATCCTCGCGCTCAAGCGGGTGAAGGATGCGATGGACCACGGCAAGCCGCTGCCCATGGCCCTGCGCGAAGCGCGGGTCTGGGGCGCGAAGGAGCGCCTGTTCGAACGCGCCGTGCCGGTGCTCACCGACACCGGCATGGCCGAGCTGGTCGAGGCGGCCCAGATCTGCGACGGACTGGCCAAGGGCCTGCGGCATCCCGACTGGCCGCTCGATGCCTGGGAAGGCCTGCGCCGCCTCGCCTTGATGATGTGCGAGCGCATCGCTGCCTCGCCCACGCGGCGCCCGGGCGGCAGCGGGCTGCGGCTCGCGCTGGCGCCTTGACCCGGCCCGCCTTGAACCTCCTCTTCGTCTGCAGCCGCAACCAATGGCGCAGCCCGACCGCGGAAGCCGTCTGGCGCCGCCGTCCCGGCATCCACGCACGCTCGGCCGGCACCAGCGCGGGGGCGCGCCACCCGGTCTCGGCGCGCGACCTGGCCTGGGCGGACGTGATCTTCGTGATGGAGGAGAAACACAAGTCGCGCCTGCTCGCCGGGTTCAGGCAGGCCCTGGGCGACAAGCCGGTCCATGTGCTCGACATTCCCGACGAGTACCGCTACATGGACCCCGAGCTGGTGGCCCAGCTGGAACGATCGGTGGCCGATCTCCTCGGCCTGGACTAGCGGCTGTCCAAGCGATACCAGCCTGCACGGACGGACAGGGCCGGGCCCCGAAGACTCCGGCCGGCGGCCACCGGGCCGCGGTCGTCAGGCTCCCTCGCGGCTGCCCCCCCCTGGCTGGGTAGGCGAGCCCCCAGCGGCGCGATGAAAGCCTGCTCACCGCTGGCGGGAGGCCAGCCATGCGAGCACCTCGTTCGCGTTCTGGTCCGGAGGGAACACCGGATAGAACACATGTTCGATCACGCCGTCCCTGATCACCAGGGTGCAGCGCTTCAGCAAGCTCAGGCCCGAGGTCTGGAACACCGGCAGCGACAACGCGCGGGTCAACAGCATCTGCTCGTCCGACAACAGGGCGAAAGGCAGATGCAGGCGGTCGACCGCCTCACGCTGGTAGGCGCTGTCCTGAGTGGACAGGCCGAACAACCGGGCCGCTCCGGCGGCGGCGAGCTCGGCTGCGTGGTCCCGGAAGGCGCACGACTGGGGAGTGCAGCCGCGTGCGCCGGGGATCATGTCCCAGCCGTCGAGCAAGGGGCGGTCCGGACGGCCGGTACGTGGGTAGGCGTAGACCACCGACCGGCCGGGCAGGGCCGACAGATCGACGGCCTCCCCATCGGTCGACATCAAGCCGAGCCTGGGCAGGGGGAGCCCGGGCAGGTGGCTCGCCGCGCCGTCATCGAGCGGTGCCGGGATGCGTGACCAATCGACTGCGAGCATGTCTCTCATGGTTTCCATTTCAGAGGAGGGAACGGCGCCGGGCCTTGCGCCTGGACGCCTGCCCGGGATAGTGCAGCAAGCATCCGCAGGCCCGGACGGCGACCGGGATGACGACGCGTCGGATCGGCAGCAGGGGCCATGCGAATCCGCCGGCGAAGACGTGAGCGTACCGGATCCCGGCGCCATGCGAAGTCGCGGCCCGACCGCGGAAGCCGTCTGGCGCCGCCATCCCGGCATCCACGCACGCTCGGCCGGTACCAGCACGGGGGCGCGCCACCCGGGCCCGGCGCGCGAGCTGGCCTGGGCGGACGTGATCTTCGTGATGGAGGAAAAACACGAGTCGCGCCTGCTCGCCGGGTTCAGGCAGGCCCTGGGCGACAAGCCGGTCCATGTGCTCGACATTCCCGGCGAGTACCGCTGCATGGACCCCGAGCTGGTGGCCCAGCTGGAACGCTCGGTGGCCGGTTGCCTCGCCCTGGGCCAGCGTCCTGTCCCCACCAGGGCGGCCTGTGCGACCGGGCCGGCCGCATTCAGCGCCGCTCGCGCGTGACGCCCTCGCCGTCGATGTTGATCGGCACACAAGGTGCCGAATAGGGCTCGCGGCGTGCCTCGCACTGGGCGATCGCCTCTTTGAAGGCGGACTCGAGCGAACTTTCGCCGGCCTTCCAGCCCCACGCGCCGCTGGAGGACGCCGCGAACACCTTGTGCCCGGGCGCGGCCTGGTAGTCGCCGTTGAAGGCCTCGGTGGCGGCGGCCGAGGGCAGCCTGACGCCGACGGCCTGTGACTCGGCCGAAGCCTCCGCGCGGGCGCGGCGGGCATAGTCCTGGTAGGCGGGCAGGGCCACGGCCGCGATCATGCCCACGCCGATGACCATCACCCCCGCGGCCAGCAGGAACCCGAGCCAGCTGCCCGGGCGCGGCGGCTCCCCGTAGTCGTTGTCATCCGGGGCACCGGGCATGAACGACAGCACCAGGCTGGCGAGGAACCCGAGAATGGGAACCGGCAACACCAAGGCCCACCAGCCGCTGAAGTTGCAATCGTGGAAACGCAGCACGGTCAGCCGGATCGACCAAAGAACCAAGGCCGCCCAGGCCAGCATGGCCATCACCAGCCTGGCCGCGCCGGGACGTCCCCCCAAAAAGGCCAGCGGCAGGCAAAGAAGAACCAGCAGCACCATGCCGGCGGTGGCATAGTTCAACCGGCCGATGCGGCCGGAAAAACCCATGCCCCACACCGAAGGGGCCTCGGCCGCCTCCCCGGCGGAGCTCTTGCCTTCGAGCCGCTGGCGCCGCGCCTCCAGCCGGGCCTCGCGCTCCAGCTGCGCGGCCTCCGCCTTGGCGGCGATGCCCATCGGCATGTTGGTCGAACAGGCCCGGCACAGCACACGCTTGGACTGTATCTCGCCGCAGTTGGGGCAGGTGATCTGCTCCTCGAGGACCACAGCGGGCACCGGCCCCTGGGCAGGCAGGGCAGGCGGCGACACGGGTGCCGATGCCGGCACGGTCACCGGTCGAACTGCCGTTGGCTCGACCGGCAAGGGCGAGGCGGCCGCTGGGGCATCCCCGGGTTCGATGTGGAGACGGGCGCCGATCTTCGCCAGCCGGGCGACATAGCGATGCGCCTCGGCCAGCTCGACCGAGCGCTTGAGCACGACGGGTTTGCCGGAGAACAGCTTGTGCAGCCGTGCCTCGTCGAGTTTCAGCAACAGCCCCAGCTGCCGCTTCACCTCCTCCGCCTGAAAACCGTCGAGCACCTCGCCGAGAAAAACCAGTTGCATGCTCGTGTCCATGGGAAGGGTGAGACCAGTGCGTGGAAAAGCTCGCCGATTATGAAGGCCGATGGGCCTGCTGGATATCAAGGCTTGCACGGAATTCTGCGACGCCTGTCACTGAACCCAGGCGCCCTGCCATCTGCGGACGGCAGGGCGCCACGGCCGACGCCGCCGCAGCGACACCAGGCAGAGCCGGCGAGCCCGGCAGCAAAGGACGTGCAAGCTCAGATGGCGATGCCGCCCGACACCTCGATGCGCTGTGCATTGACCCAGCGGTTGTCGTCCGCCAGCAAGGCCGCGACGGCCCCGCCGATGTCGTCGGGCAAGCCCACCCGCCCCAGGGCCGTCTGGCTCGCGATGCCCGCATTCATCCGGGCATCGTCACGCACCAGGCCGCCGCCGAAGTCGGTCTCGATCGCGCCCGGGGCGATGGTGTTGACCGCGATGCCGCGCGCCCCGAGTTCCCTGGCCATGTAGCGGGTCAGCACCTCGACACCCCCCTTCATCACCGCGTAGGCGGCGAATCCGGGCAGGGCGAAACGGGTCAGGCCGCTCGAGATATTGACGATGCGGCCGCCGTCGTTGAGCAGCGGCAGCAGCTTCTGGGTCAGGAAAAAGACACCCTTCAGGTGGATGTCGAACATCTCGTCGAACTGCGCCTCGGTCGTCTCCGCGAAGCCGGCATGGATGCCGGAGCCCGCGTTGTTGACGAGGTGGTCGAAACGCTCGCGTCCCCAGGTCTCGGCGAGCGCCGTCTTCACGGCCGCGGCGAAAGCCGCGAAGCTCTTGCTGTCGGCGACATCGAGCTGCAAGGCCACACCGCGGCGCCCCCGCGCCCGCAGGGCCTCGACGACGGACTGCGCCTCGGCCGCATTGCTCCTGTAGGTCACGATGACATCGACGCCGCGTTCGGCCAGTTTCAGCGCCGTGCTGCGGCCCAGGCCGCGGCTCGCGCCGGTGACGAGTGCGATGGGGGTGATCGGCATGTTCATGGAAGCCTCCTGTGAGTGTGGACGTGTGGTGATGGAGGCATCGTAGGAACGCCGGGACGGGAGATAAAGTCGCCGGGCCGAAGCACACTGTTCTTCAACCGGAAACAATCGAGGGCAAGCCCGTGGAACTGGATGAACTCCGCATCTTTTCGAAAGTGGCCGAACTGAGCAGCTTCAGCCGTGCCGCGGAACAGCTGGGGCTGGCCAAGGGCGGTGTCTCGACCACGGTCCGGCAGCTCGAGACACGCCTGGGCGCACGCCTGCTGCACCGGACCACGCGCAGCGTGCGCCTGACCCCGGACGGCGAGCGTTTCCTCGATCGCTGCAAGGCGCTGCTGGCCGAGGCCGAACAACTGCAGGCCATGTTCCAGCCCGCGGCGGGCGGCTTGAGCGGGCGGCTCCGGATCGACCTGCCGAACATCCTGGCGCGCGATGTCATCGTCCCGCGGCTGCCCGGGTTCCTGGCCGCGCACCCGCAGCTCGAGATCGCCCTCAGCACCACCGACCGTCTTGTGGACCTGGTCCACGAAGGCTTCGACTGTGTCCTGCGCGTGGGCGCGCTGGGCGACTCCGGGCTGATCGCCCGGCCGCTGGGGCAGATGCGGATGTGCAACGCCGCCAGCCCGGCCTACCTGGACGCGCACGGCATCCCGCGGACGCTGGCGGATCTTTCCCGGCACCGTGTCGTGCACTACGCGCCGGGACTCTCGGCCAAGGATGCGGGCTGGGAGTACCTCGACCGCAGCGACGGCCGCTACAGGACGCTGCCGATGTCCGCGGCCGTCACGGTGAACGGCACCGACGCCTACGTGGCGGCGGGCATCGCCGGCCTCGGCCTGATCCAGGCGCCCATACTGGGCCTGCAGCACCTGTTCGCACAGGGCTCGATGGTCCCCGTGATGCCACGCTTCACCGCGGCGCCGCTGCCGGTCTCGCTGCTGTACGCGGACCGGCGCCAACTGGCGCCGCGCATCCGGGCCGTGATGGACTGGCTGACGGGCATTCTCGGGCCCTACCTGCTCGACGCGGCCTAGCCTGCCGGGCCGGTCGCGGGCGGGCTCGCACGGCCGGCACGCCCACCCAGGCCCCTGCGAGGGCGGCGACCGTTCCAGCTCCGGCGGCCGGCGTGGCCTCCCGTGCCGGCAAGACGTCTCGGATCGGGCCGGCACCCGTCGAAGGCCTCGCCGGGCCCCCGGCAGCGGAGGGAAGCGAGGCTTACGCGGCCTGCTTTTGCGACGGCTTCGCCGCCTGGCCGCTGGCTGCCGCGACAGCGTCGCTGCGCTGCTGGCGGAGTTCCTTCTTGCGGTCCTTGGCCCGCTTCTGTTTTTGCCTTCTGATACCGCGGTCTTTGTCAGCGCTCATGTGATTCTCTTGTTGGTTGGAGGTACGGCCTGTTCATCTTCCCGGCAGCCCCAACCCACACGGGCTGCCGGACAAGATGAACGCCGGCCGATGTTTTAACACCGTCCGGACTGCCCGACCCGAATCCCCGGGGACGACATACCCCGGCCACCGCAGGGGCCGTGGCGCGGAATTCGGGTCCAATACGCGCATGGACTCCGCAAACGACATCGAACGACGCCTGACCGATCTGGAAATCAAGGCCAGCTTCTCCGAGGACCTGGTGGACCAGCTCAACCTGGTCGTCGTGCGCCAGCAGCAGCAGATCGACCGGCTGAGCCGCGAGCTCGCGCAGCTGCGCGCCCAGCAGGCCTCGGCCGAGCCCGGCGCCTTTCGCAGCCTGCGCGACGAGCTGCCGCCGCACTACTGAAGCCGAAGCAAGCGGGCCAACGCGTGGGACAGCGTCTGCTCGCGCACCCGGGCACGGTCGCCGCAGAGGCTCAGCCGTTCGGTGTCGGTGGGCCGGCCCGCCACGGCCAGGCCGAGCCAGACGGTTCCCACCGGCTTGCCCGGTGAAGCACCACCCGGACCGGCAATGCCGGTGACCGACAGGGCCACCTCGGCCCGCGAATGCAGCAAGGCCCCCTCCGCCATGGCCTGCGCCACCTCGGCGCTGACCGCCCCGTGCAGCGCGATGAGCTGGAGCGGCACGCCCAGCATCTCGTGCTTGGCCTCGTTGCTGTAGGTCACGAAACCGCGCTCGAACCAGGCGCTGGAGCCGGGCACGGCCGTGCAGGCCGCGGCGATCAGCCCGCCGGTGCACGACTCGGCCGTCGCCAGCCGCCGGCCCTGCGCGCTCAGCAGGCCGGCCAGCCGATGCACCGCCGGCTCGAAGGGGTCGAGCACGCCGCCCATCACCAGCGCCACAAGGCCAGGAGCAGCAGCGTGCACAGCGCCGCCACATAGTCGTCGAACAGGATGCCGAAACCCTGGCCCCAGCCAACCGGCTCGCCGCGCCGGCCCTTGAACAATTCGTCGGCCCAGGCGACCGGCCCCGGCTTGACCGCGTCGAACAGCCGGAAGAGCGCGAACGCCCAGGCCTGCGCCCAGAAGCCGGCCGGGGTCACCAGCCAGAGCACGAGCCAGAAGGCCAGCACCTCGTCCCAGACGATGGCCCCGGGATCGGCCACCGCCATGTGGCGCGCGGTCAAGGTGCAGGCCCACCAGCCCACCAGCGTGCCGACGCCGAGCAGCAGCGCCCATTGCAGCTCGTCGAGCTGGGGCTGCAGGATGAGAAAGGCGAGCCAAGCCCACAGGGTGCCCACGGTGCCGGGTGCCACCGGCGACAGGCCGCTGCCGAAACCCAGGGCGATCACGTGCGCCGGATGGCTGAACATGAAACGCAGTGTCGGCCGGCGGATCGGTGCCCGCAGAAGGGGTTGCAGGGGGGTGTCGCTCATGCTCATGTCTTGAAATGGTCGAATGCACCGAAGGTGTGGGCCACCGGCCGGCCGTCGCGGTCGCTCAGCCGCAGGCCGGCCTCAGCCTCGATGCGCCCGATGCGCGTGACCGCCACACCGGCCTCGCGCGCCGCGGCCTGCACCTGGCCGGCCGCGGCCGGCGCCGCCGTGAACAGCAGCTCGTAGTCGTCGCCCCCGGCCAGGCCGCATTCACGCTGCCACTCCTGCGCCTGCGCGGCCAGCTCGGGACTGAGCGGCAAGGCGTCGACCTCGACCGTCGCCCCCACCGCAGAGCGCCGCAGCAGGTGCGCCAGGTCGCCCAGCAGGCCATCGGACACATCGATCGCGGCGCTGGCCACGCCGCGCAGGCGCAGGCCCAGCTCCACGCGCGGCTGCGGCTGCTCCATGGCCAAGCGCACGCGCTCGAACACCTCGCCGCCGAGCTGCACCCGGCCGCGCAAGGCCTCCAGCGCCAGACGGGCGTCTCCCACCCGGCCGCTGACATACAGGTCGTCGCCGGCCCGCGCCCCGGAACGCAACAAGGCCTGCTGCGGGGGCACCTCGCCGAACACCGTGATGCAGATGTTCAGCGGCCCCTGGGTCGTATCGCCACCGATCAGCTCGCAGCCATGGAGGTCGGCCAAGGCCAGCAGGCCGCGCGAAAAGCCGTCGAGGAACGCCTCGTCGACCCGCGGCAGCGCCAGTGCCAGGGTGAAGGCCAGCGGCTGCGCGCCGCAGGCGGCCAGGTCGCTCAGGTTGACCGCCAGCGCCTTGTGCCCGAGGCGCGCCGGGGGCACGGTGGACAGGAAATGCCGCCCCTCGACCAGCATGTCGCTGGACGTGGCGAGCTGCATGCCCGGCGAGGGGGCGAACAGGGCGCAGTCGTCGCCCACGCCCAGCGCGGCGCGGCGCACCGGGCGGGTGAAGTACTTGGCGATCAGATCGAATTCACCGAGAGAGGACACGGGCAGGCCTTTGAGTGCGTCGACAGCCGTGCGGTGAAGGTGAATTTCCACACGGCCGGCGCCGCGGAGAGCGATCAACCATTATCGGTTCGATGAGGCTTGGGGCCACAATCGCGGGCGCGTCTTGCAGGCGTGTGCATTCTTCTGTCCAAAACCAACCAGGGGTAACGTGTGAATTTTCGATCTATAGCGGTGGGGCTGGGTGCAGCCATCGGCGCGCTGATGATGAGCGGCTGCGCCACATGGAAGGCTCCGGCCTACCAACCTTCGGTGGCCAACGTGAGCACGCTCAAGACCGCCACCAACTCGACCGTGGCGGTGGGGGCGTTCAGCGTCAAAACCGACATGCCGGGGGCCACCACATTGCCGCTGCGGGCCGTCACCCTGGCCTCATCCGTGGGCACCAACTTCGCCGACTACCTAGCCCAGGCCTTGAAGGCTGAACTGGAGCTGGCACAACGATTCGATCCGAAGACAACGATCGAGATCACGGGCGTGCTGACCAAGAACGTTCTGAACGCCGATGGCATGACCAAGGGCGAGGGAGAAATCGAAGCGCAGTTCGTGGTGCGGCGCAACGGTGAGGTCCGCTTCGACAAGATGAAGTCGGGCAAGGCGGAATGGCCGAGCTCGTTCATCGGCAACATTGCCATTCCGAATGCAGCACAGAGCTATCCCCTGTTGGTGCAGAACCTGCTGACGTCGCTGTATGCCGACCCGGACTTCCTGTCCGCCATCCGTTGAGAAAAGAGGCCTGACCATGTTGTTCAAACGTTGCTTTCTCGCACTCGGGCTGGCGCTGCTGTCGCTGATGACCGGTTGCGCCCACCAGATCACGTTCACCCCGCCCGCCGACAAAATCGTCGGGTCGGGAGCCCCGCGCATCGACAAGGCGGTGGCCTACTATGTGTCGGCCGAGGACATGAAACGCGAAGTCATCACCCCCGGCGGCGGCGGCGACCGCATCAGCTACTCGCCCTACCGGGACCTCGACCTCGGCATCTACAAGGCGCTGTCGGAAGTGTTCACTTCGGTGGTGAAGCTGGAAACACCGATCGACAAGGCCAAACCGGCAGGCCGGCCAGTCCAGCTGCTCTTCACGCCCAGCATCGTGACCACCTCGTCGTCGGAGAGCGCACTGACCTGGCCGGCCACCGACTTCAGCATCGAGTTGACCTGCAAGGTGACGGACGCCCAAGGCAACTCGTTGCCCGAGATCAAGGTCAAGGGCGTCGGCAAGGCCTCCTTCAACGAGTTCAAGCACGACTTCGCCTTGTCCTCACGCCGGGCGGCCGAGGACGCCCTGGTGCAACTCGTCAAGGCCCTGGAAACCTCGCCCGAGCTGCGCCGGCCATGACAAGGGTGGAGCGTGATCGGCCCAGGCCGCTCACGCTCCCGCTTCCCTCAGCAAGTTGGCCAGCTCGACGGCCGACTTGACCTCCATCTTCTCGAACACCCGGGCCCGGTGCACCTCCACCGTGCGCACGCTGATGTTGAGTTCATCGGCGATGAGCTTGTTGGGCCGTCCGTCGACCACGCAGTACATCACCTCGCGTTCGCGCTCGGTCAGGTCGGCCAGCCGCTTCTGCAGCGCCTGCTGATGGCGTTGCGCGCCGATGGCCAGGGCGCTTTGCTCCAGCGCGCGTTCGACACGGTCCACCAGGGCGTTGTCGGAGAACGGTTTCTCGACGAAATCGAAGGCGCCGCGCTTGACGGCCGCCACGGCGGTGGGCACGTCGCCATGGCCGGTCAGGAAAATCACCGGCAACAGGTGGGTCAGGCCGCGTTCGACCAGCCGGTCGAACAGCACCAGCCCGCTGGTGCCGGGCATGCGCACGTCGAGCAGCAGGCAGCTCGGGGACGCGGGCCAGGGCATGCGCGACGGCTCCGGCCGCACCGCGGCCGGATGGGTGTCCAGCATGGCCTCGAAGGCCTCGGCGCTGGGGAAGCCCTCGGACAACAGCCTGCGCGAACGCAGCAGCCAGGCCAGGGCATCGCGCACCACCTCCTCGTCATCGACAAGATAGACCATCGGAAGACCTAGCTGCAAGGAGATGTTCAGACTCATGGCGGACTCACGAAGAGACTGTGTCGGGCCGCTTGTCGGGCGGTGAGGGGTGTCGCGGAGGGGTGACGTCGGCAGCCAGCGTGAAACGGAATTCGACGCCCTGGATCATGCCATCTTCGCTCTTCAGGTTCTCGAAGTCGAGCGCGCCGCCGTGCTGCTCGATGACGGTACGGCACAGGCTCAGGCCCAGGCCCATGCCTTCGGGCCGGGTGGTGAAGAACGGCGTGAACAAGCGGTTGGCGATGTCGGCGGCCACCCCGGGCCCGCGGTCGATGACGCTGAAGCGGACCCAGCGCGCGTTGACCTGGCGCACGCGGATGATCAGCTCGCGCCCCTCCTGGCCGGGGCTGTTCTCCATGGCCTGGATGCCGTTGCGGGTCAGGTTGAGCAGCACCTGCTCCAGCATGGTCCGGTCGCACACCACCCGCGGCACCGGGCTGGGCATGTCGACCTCGACGCGGGTGCCGCTCTTGCGCGCCTGCAGGCGCACCAGCGGCATCACGGCATCGATCAGGTGGTCGGTACGCACGGTTTCATGTGCCTGCTCGCGGCGGCGCACGAAGTCGTGCACGCTCTTGATGACCCGCCCGGCGCGCTCGGCCTGCTCGGCGATGCGCTGCGCCGCCTGGCGCAACAGGGCCCGGGTCTCCTCCCAGTTGCCGTCGGGCGCCGGATCGTCCATCAGGTTCAAGGAACCGGTCGCGTAGCTGGCGATGGCCGCCAGCGGCTGGTTCAGTTCATGGCTGAGCATCGAGGCCATCTCGCCCACCGTGGCCAGGCGTGCGGTGGCCTGCAGGCGCTCTTGCTGATGGCGCGAGACCTCCTCGACCTTGCGCTGGGCGCTCAGGTCGAGGGTGGCGCTCATCCAGCCGGTGTGGCGCCCGGTGCCGTCGACCAGCGGCGCCTCGAAGATCATGACCGGGAAACGCTCGCCGTTGCGGCGGATGAAGACGGTTTCGTAGCCTTCGCGCGGCGGGCCTTCGCCCGCCAGTCGGTTCTGCTGGCGCTGCTGGTATTCGGGCACCATCTCGGGCGGCCAGTAGCCCGGGATGGTCTGGCCCACCAGCTCGCTGGCGCTGAAGCCGACCATGTTGCAGAACGCCGGGTTCACATAGGTGACGCGGCCTTGCAGGTCGCGGGCCCGCAGGCCGGTCACGAGCGAGTTTTCCATCGCCTTGCGAAAGGCGAGCGACTCCGCCAGCGCCGCCTCGGCGCCGGCGCGCCGGCGCACGTCGCGCGCCAGCAGGACCACCACCACCCCCAGAGCCAGCGACAGCCCGAGCACCAGCGCCGTCGCCAGGTTGGGAATCAGCTGCGGACGCCCGCCGCTGCTGTCGACGCGCAATTGCAGGGTCAGGCCGGGCAGGTCGACCAGCCGCTCGGCCTTGAAGACACCGGCCCCCCGCGGCACCCCGGCACGTGCCAGGCGGGTGCCGTCGCCTTCGACGAAGGAGAGCTCGTGGCTGCGGGTGATGTCGGCCGGGACCACGTCGTCGAGCAGCCGCGGCAGGGACACGGTGCCCACCATGAACCCGACGGGGCGGCCGTCGGCCTGCACCGGCATGCACAGGTCGATCACTTCCTGGCCCAGCCCGCCCGGTGCCGGCACGAAATACGAGCGGGAATACGCCGGGCTGGCCTGGCGCAAGGCGGAGGCGCAGGCGAGATCGACCTCCAGGTTGAGGTCCTCGCGCAGGATCTGGCCGAACAAGGGCTGCTGGAACGGCGAATCGACGACGTCGACGACGCTCATGTCGAGCTCGCGGCGTTCGATCCGCATCAGCTCGCGCCGGCTGCGCAGCAGCTGGGCGGCGTCCTGGCGCCACTGCTGCGGGGAAGGGTCGTTCCAGAGCAGGGCCTGCAGGTTCTGCTGGTCGCGGCGCAGCGCCTGGCGCAGATCGACCCCCGCCGTGGCCGCGACAGCGTCGACCTGCTCCTGCGCCCGGTTGCTTTCGTAGTTGAGCGTCAGCCAGACCAGCAGCGACTGCGCCACCAGCAGCAGGGCGACCAGCGCCGTCCAGAGCAAGGCGCGGCGCCAGCGCTTCAGGCGCGGGCCGAACTCGCCGGTCGACGACAAACTTGCTGGTTCGGACATGGTACAGCGCACAGGGGCCGGAGAGCCGGGAAAAGCGACGGGAGCGGGCAGGGGCCCAGTATTGCCCCAACGATACCTCGTCGCCCTACGCAGTTTCGCTCATGCGCCGCAGGCCATAAACGGTTTGAATTCGGGTCGCGTGCAGCCGCGGGCATGGAGGCTCCTACAATGAAACGCTCGTGGCCGGGGGTCACCGTGACACGACGAGCCGCATTTCATCCCGTCCCGCGCCCCCGCGACCTTCCCGTCGACCGGACAACAGCAAGAGATACCGCCATGGCCAATTCAGAAGAAAAACGCGCAGAACTGCGCCGCGCCGCCCTCGAATACCACGAGTTCCCCACGCCCGGCAAGGTGGCCATCGCCGCCACCAAGCAGCTGGTGAACCAGCGCGACCTGGCACTGGCCTACTCCCCCGGAGTCGCCGCCGCCTGCGAGGAGATCGTCGCCGACCCGGCCAACGCCTTCCGCTACACCTCGCGCGGCAACCTCGTGGCCGTCATCACCAACGGCACGGCCGTGCTCGGCCTGGGCGACATCGGGCCGCTGGCCTCCAAGCCGGTGATGGAAGGCAAGGGGGTGCTGTTCAAGAAGTTCGCCGGCATCGACGTGTTCGACATCGAGGTGGCCGAGCGCAACCTCGACAAGCTGGTCGACATCATCGCCTCGCTGGAGCCCACCTTCGGCGGCATCAACCTCGAGGACATCAAGGCCCCCGACTGCTTCTACGTGGAGCGCGCGCTGCGCAAGCGCATGAACATCCCCGTCTTCCACGACGACCAGCATGGCACGGCCATCGTCGTCGGCGCCGCGGTGCTGAACGCGCTGAAGGTCACGGGCAAGGACATCACCAAGGTCAAGCTGGTGTCGTCGGGCGCGGGTGCCGCCGCCCTCGCCTGCCTGAACCTGCTGGTCAAGCTGGGCCTGCCGCGCGAGAACATCTGGGTCACCGACCTGGCCGGCGTGGTCTATGAAGGCCGCACCGAGCTGATGGACGAAGACAAGATCGTCTTCGCCCAGAAGACCTCGCTGCGCACGCTGGGCGAGGCCATCGAGGGCGCCGACATCTTCCTCGGCCTGAGCGCCGGCGGCGTGCTCAAGAAAGAGGCCGTCGCCAAGATGGCCAAGCAGCCGATCATCCTCGCCCTGGCGAACCCGACCCCGGAGATCCTCCCGGAAGAGGTCAAGGAAGTGCGCTCGGACGCCATCATCGCCACCGGCCGCACCGACTACCCGAACCAGGTCAACAACGTCCTGTGCTTCCCGTACATCTTCCGCGGGGCGCTCGACTGCGGCGCCACCACCATCACCATCGAGATGGAAATCGCGGCCGTGCATGCCATCGCCGAGCTGGCCCAGGCCGAGCAGAGCGAAGTGGTGGCGGCGGCCTATGCCGGCGCCACGCTGAGTTTCGGCCCGGAATACCTGATCCCGAAGCCCTTCGACCCGCGCCTGATGATGAAGATCGCGCCGGCCGTGGCCCAGGCCGCCGCCGCCTCGGGCGTCGCCTCGCGGCCCATCGTCGACATGGACGCCTACCGCGACAAGCTGAACGCCTTCGTCTATGCCTCGGGCACGACGATGAAGCCGATCTTCACCCTGGCCAAGGGCGCGAAGAACCGCCGCGTGGCCTACGCCGAGGGCGAAGAGGAACGCGTGCTGCGCGCGGTGCAGATCGTCGTCGACGAGAACCTGGCCCGCCCCACCCTCATCGGGCGCCCGGCCATCATCGCCCAGCGTTGCGAGAAGTTCGGCCTGCGCCTGAAGGCCGGCCAGGACTACGACGTCGTCAACGTCGAGCAGGACGACCGCTACCGCGACTACTGGCAGACCTACCACCGCCTGACCGACCGCAAGGGCGTGACCGCCCAGCTGGCGAAGATCGAGATGCGCCGGCGCCTGAGCCTCATCGGCTCCATGCTGCTGCACAAGGGCGAGGTCGACGGGCTGCTGTGCGGCACCTGGGGCACCACCGGCATGCACCTGAACTACATCGACCAGGTGATCGGGCTGCGCAAGGGCGCCAAGACCTACGCCTGCATGAACGGCCTGATGCTGCCGGGCCGCATGGTCATGGTCGTCGACACCCACGTCAACTACGACCCGACCGCGGCGCAGCTGGCCGAGATCACGGTGATGGCCGCCGAGGAGATGAAACGCTTCGGCCTGCTGCCCAAGGCCGCCCTGCTGTCGCACAGCAACTTCGGCTCGAGCAACCAGCCCTCGGCCGTCAAGATGCGCGAGACCCTGGCCCTGCTGCGCGAGCAGGCCCCGTGGCTGGAGGTCGACGGCGAGATGCACGGCGACGCCGCCCTCGACGCCCCCTACCGCGGCCGGCTGATGCCGTCGAGCACCCTCAGCGGCGAGGCCAACCTGCTGGTCATGCCCAACATCGATGCGGCCAACATCAGCTACAACCTGCTGAAGACGGCGGCCGGCGGCGGCATCGCCATCGGCCCGGTGCTGCTCGGCGCCGCCAAGCCGGTGCACATCCTCACGCCGTCCACCACCGTGCGGCGCATCGTGAACATGACGGCCCTGACCGTCGCCGACGCCAACGCGGCGCGCTGAAGACAGGCAGGGCGGCCCCCTCGCAGGGCCGCCCTGCCCGTTCACCCCCGGCCGGGATGGCTTGCAGGGCGTGACAAAACCGCACATCTCTTTTCATCGCCTTCAAAACAAACTTACAGCTGTTTTGAGCTTCGCCCCGGCGACGGAAAATACGATAGCAAACACTTACGTCACGCCACCTTCAGCTGCTCCAAATTGAGGCAGCGGCTTGAGATTTTCCGGGCGATTCGGTAACATCACGGATTATCGATTTAGGGATAACCCGTGTTTTTCTCTGCCCGGTTCTCTGCCCGGTCCGCCGCGTGGCGCACCTCCTGCAAAGCAGGGCTTGCGATCGTTCTGGCGGCCTTCGCCCTCGTCTCTCCCGAGGCGGCCGTGGCGAAAGAAGCCGCGAACAAGGCCGGTCAGACGCCTGTCGCCACGGTGTCGGTGGAAGAGCTTCCCGTCGAAGCGGCACAGACCATTGTGCTGATCCACCGGGGCGGTCCCTTCCCCTATTCCAAGGACGGCTCGATATTCAGCAATCGCGAACGCCTGCTGCCCATCAAGAGCCGGGGTTATTACCGCGAATATACGGTGAAGACCGTCGGCGCGCGCGACCGTGGAGCGCGCAGGCTGGTATGCGGTGGCGAAATTGCAAAGAGTCCCGAAGCGTGTTTTTATACCGACGATCACTACGCGAGCTTTCGCCGCGTCGCGAAGTGATCCAGGCCCGAAGCTTTTTTTGACCTAAGGAGGAACGCGACCATGCTTTTGCAGACAGTCCGTCCAAACATTGTTCAGTCGATACGCGCCTACCGCGTAGAAGATCTGCACGAAGCCGCACAGCATGTGGGCCAGCATTTCCTCTACGCCAACCTCGCCTCTGCGCAAACGAAGCAGGACGTGATGGAGGCCATTGCCGAGTCCTTCCTGTTTCCGGCCCACTTTGGCAAGAACCTGGACGCCCTGTACGACTGCATGACGGACCTCGTCCACAAGTCCGGCACCCAGCCGGGTTTCGTGGTGGTGCTCGAACAGCTGCCGGACAACCCCCGCTTCGACCGTGAAGCCCGCGAGCAGCTGCTCGACGTCTTCCGCGACACGGCCGACTTCTGGGCCGAACGCAAGGTCCCCTTCCGGTGCTTCTATTCTTTTCAGTAGCCCGCTCCCAAGAACAAGGGTCATGGGAGCGGGCTACGGATACGGCCCAGATTGCAAGCGACAAACCCGCCAAGCCGGCAAGCAAAAGCGCGGCCGCGGCCAGCTTCGGCACCAACATGCCGATGATGAGCAGTGCGTTCGATACCTCGATGTGGTTGTCGGCGGCCTGAGCGTCGTCTTTTCGACCCACCTGAAAGGCCCGCGTTCGCGGGCCTTTTTCTTTTTGGAAGCCAGCAGCACGGCAAGCCGCACGTCGTTGATGCTGGAGAGGCTTTCCAATTCACGCCATCCAGCCAACGCAAGCGCGTCCACCACAGACCGACAGGCCGATCAAGCCGGACTGCCCTGCGCGCGCACCGCTGCCGTCGCGGCGCCCGGCCACGATCGGCGATTCGCTGGAGTCGTGATGTTCGGACGCGCCGTCCGCTGCACAGCGGCCGAAGCGAACACCCCTCAGAAGCCCACCTCTTTCTGGTGCCGCACCACGAGGATCGTGACCGCATCCGGATCGATGCGATAGCGAACCACGTAGCCGCTATCGCCGAAGTCGATGACCCACTCACGAAACTCGTCGGGCACGTCCTCGATGGGGCGCCCTATGCCAGGCTGCTGCCCCAGCACCCTCACCCCTTGGCGGACGGCCTTTACCGCCCGCTTGGCGGCATCGAGGTTCTTGGGTGCCAGGAAGCGATAGAGGCGTTGAACATCAAGCAGCGCCGGTGCTGACCAGATCAGACCCGACATTCAGGCGGCTCGATGTCGTTACCCTGTTCAAGCTGCATCAACCAGGCATCGGCCTCATCAGCGGTCACGTGCAGTCCGGTGCTGCGATACTCTTCCCACGCCTTGAGCGTGTCCTGGCGAAACGCTTCCCGTTTTTCCTCGCGCTCGAGGTACTGATTGACGGCCTCGCGCATCAACCAGTGCGCCGTGCGATGGCGCGCGTCAGCCAGGCGCTTCAAGCGAGCCTTGGTAGCTTCGTCGATCTTGATCGCCACAGGGCGAATGGTGGCAGCAGTCATGGCAACCCCACTTGGTATTCCAAGGTATTACCTTACCATACTTGCTGCCTTGGCGCGACCTTCCGCCCATACGACTCAGCAGGCCGGGTTCCCCGCGGTCCCCAGCCGGGCGGCCAGCGCCAGATACTCGCCCACCTCCACCTCCTCGGCCCGCCGCTGCAGGTCGAACTCACCCTCGAAGCCCCGCCCTGTCAGCCAGGCTCCCAGGGTGTTGCGCAGGATCTTGCGCCGCTGCGAGAAGGCGACCGTGACCAGCTCCCCCAGCAGCCCGGCATCGACTCCCTCGGGGGCCGGCAGCGGCAGCATGCGCACCACGGCCGAGTCGACCCGCGGCGGCGGGTCGAAGGCCTCGGGGTACACGTCCAGCACCGACTCGATGTCGTAACGCCACTGCAGCATCACGCTCAGCCGGCCGTAGTCCTTGGTGCCGGGCCGGGCGGCCATGCGGTCGACCACTTCCTTTTGCAGCATGAAGTGCTGGTCGATCACCTGGTCCACCGAGTCGAGCAGGTGGAACAGGATGGGCGTGGAGATGTTGTACGGCAGGTTGCCGATCACCCGCAGCTTCTGGCCAGCCGCGGCCGCCAGCGCCGGGAAATCGACCTTCAGCACGTCGGACTCGACCACGCTGAGCTCCGGACGCCGGCGCAGCCGGGCCGCGAGGTCGCGGTCGAGTTCGACCACCGTCAGGCGGCCGCTGCGTTCGACCACCGGGTCGGTCATCGCGCCCAGGCTGGGGCGAGGATCGATGGCATCGACGATGGATTCGATCACCACCCGGTCGGTCAGGATCAGGCAGAACACGCCCGCCGTAAGAACTCAGACGGGGTTGAAGGCATAAAGCCGACAGATCTTGCCCGATGAACCCGCCCACAGGCTGTCGTTGTAGGCCCAGACACGCGCAGGCGCCTTGGTGGTGTACGACATCACCACCGCGGCATAGGCCGTCTTGAAGCCCGCATCGCTGGGACGCAGCCAGTAGCCGTCGGGACAGCCCGTGGCCGGATCATTGGTGATGAAATACACGACACCCGACTCGGTGTAAGTCAGCACCTGAGTGACTGTTTCTTGGCGGCCATGGCCAGTGACTTCAGCCGCACAAGGTGCCGCATGTGCCAGCAACATCGCTCCCAGCCATGCGGCACAGAAAGAAGATGCGCCTGAAAATCGGGCAGGGAGAAAAGTCATCTGGATAGTCCATTCATGGTTTGTTTTGTCGAGGATGACCCCGACCATCGCGCACGACCGCAACACGCGACACCGCCCGAGGCAGATACGGAGCCGCCCCTGGGCAGACATGAGCTGTATCGGACTTGTGCCCCGAGACATCGGAATGCATCGCCACCCACTCGCCCGCCATGTTGGCGCTTGTTTTTCTGGATGTAACGGTTCGGCCGGGCACTATGCCACATCGTCCGGCGGAAACCGCCCCCCCCCCGAACAGGTGATTGCGACGGCGGCAAGCAGCCTGGACGAACGCATCAGGCGGCCCGCTCCCCGAGCGGTGGATCCCTTTGCTTAGAGTGGATGGCCCGCCGCGCCCAGCCGGGCGGCCAGCGCCAGGTACTCGCCCACCGCCACCTCCTCGGCCCGCCGCTGCAGGTCGAACTCCCCCTCGAAGCCCCGCCCCTTCAGCCAGACCCCCAGGGTGTTGCGCAGGATCTTGCGGCGCTGCGAGAAGGCGACCGTGACCAGCTCCCCCAGCAGCCCGGCGTCGACCCCCTCGGGAGCCGGCAGGGGAAGCATGCGCACCACGGCCGAGTCGACCCGCGGCGGCGGGTCGAAGGCCTCGGGGTACACGTCCAGCACCGACTCGATGTCGTAACGCCACTGCAGCATCACGCTCAGCCGGCCGTAGTCCTTGGTGCCGGGCCGGGCGGCCATGCGGTCGACCACTTCCTTTTGCAGCATGAAGTGCTGGTCGATCACCTGGTCCACCGAGTCGAGCAGGTGGAACAGGATGGGCGTGGAGATGTTGTACGGCAGGTTGCCGATCACCCGCAGCTTCTGGCCAGCCGCGGCCGCCAGCGCCGGGAAATCGACCTTCAGCACGTCGGACTCGACCACGCTGAGCTCCGGACGCCGGCGCAGCCGGGCCGCGAGGTCGCGGTCGAGTTCGACCACCGTCAGGCGGCCGCTGCGTTCGACCACCGGGTCGGTCATCGCGCCCAGCCCGGGGCCGATCTCGACCAGGGCCTGGCCGGGGCGGGGATCGATGGCGTCGACGATGGATTCGATCACCACCCGGTCGGTCAGGAAATGCTGGCCAAAACGCTTTCTGGCCTGGTGCGCCCCGCCGCTCACTGCGGAGGCTCGCGCATCTCGATGTAGGCACGGCTGCGCAACTCGCGCAGCCACTCGATGTTGGCCTGCTCCTGCTTTTGCTCACGCAGGGCCGCACGCGCCTGCTCGCGCAGCTGCTTGGGCTCGAGCACGACCTCGCGGCGTTCGAGCACCTGGATCAGGTGGACGCCGAAACGCGAGACCACCGGGTCGGACAGGCCCTTGAGCGGCAGCTGGTTCATCACCTCCTCGAACTCGGGCACGAAGGCGCCCGGCCCCACCCAGCCCAGGTCGCCGCCCTGGGCGGCGCTGCCGTCTTCGGAGACTTCACGCGCGACCTGCTCGAAAGGCAGCTTGCCGCCGGCGATCTGGCGCTTGAACTCGGCCAGGCGGCGCAGGGCCGCCTCCTGGGAGAGCTGGGCCGAGGGCCGCAGCAGGATGTGGCGGGCATGGGTCTGGACGACGGTGACACCGCCCTCCTCGCGCCGCTCGATCACCTTCAAGACGTGAAAGCCGGCCCCCGTGCGCAGCAGGTCGGGAGCGAGCTGGCCGGCCTTCAGGTTGCGCACGGCCTCGAGGAACACTTCGGGCAGGCGCGCCGCCGGCCGCAGGCCGATCTCGCCGCCCTGCGCCTTGTTGCCGTCCTCGGAGACCTCGCGTGCCACCGCGTCGAAGGCCTCGCCCGCCTTGACCCGCGCCATCGCGGCCAGGGCCCGCGCACGGCGCTCGGCCACCACGGCCTCGCCGGCCCCTTCGGGCACGGTGACCAGGATCTGCGCCACGTTCAGCAGCGGCCCGCCGGCGCCACGCTGTTTTTCCAGATAGGCGTCGATGTCGGCATCGGTGATGCGGATGCGCGACTGCAGTTCGCGCTCGCGCATGCGCTCGACCATCATCTGGTCGCGGATGTTGGTGCGGAAGCGGATGTAGTCGATGCCTTCGGCGCGCAGCCGCTCGCGCAGCTGCGGGACGGTGAGCTGGTTCTGGGCCGCCACGTTGGCCACCGCCCGGTCGAGCTCGGCGTCCTCGACGCGCTGCCCGGTATCGCGCGCATGCGTGATCAGCACGCGCTCGTCGATCAGCGCCTGGAGCAACTGCTGCCGCAACTCGTCTTCGCCGGGCAGGCGGCCGCCGCTGCGCCGGGCCTCGTCGTAGACCTGCGCCAGGCGGATCTGCAGCTCGTTGGCGGTGACGAGCTCCTGGTTGACCACCGCGAGGATGTAGTCGGCGGTGCGGGGCACGGCCAGCCGGGCCTGCGCATGCGCGGCCGGCGACACCAGGGCCAGCAGCAGCGACAGCAACACGAAGCGGGAAGACATGGGGAATGAGCTCATGGACATCTAGGGGGCGGCGGACGTGTCGCCATCATCGCGCAGCGGGCGGTAACCAGGGATATTGTCCTTCAAGTACTTGAGGGGGTTGTGCGGACCGATGCGCGTGAAACCGACGAACTCCAGCTGCAGGCCGACCTGGGTGGTGGCCTCGTTCGAGCTGAGCGACTGGCGGCGCACCATCACGCGCCCGATCCAGCAACCCGAGTCGTACTCGAGCGCCACGACCGAACCGGTGACCCGGCTTTCCAGCAGGCTGTAGTTGACCCGGCCGGCGCTGTACCAGGCGCCGGAGCAGGCGCCCCCGCCGCCCTGGGCGGGCTTGGGACGGTACAGCGGCCACTGCCAGGCGAAATCGACCTGGCGGCTGTCGCCGTCCTTTTGGCGATAGGCCATGCTGACGGTGCGGAAGCCCTGGGTGGTGTAGCGAGCGCCGACCACCGAGCGCCGGATGCTGCGTTCCTCGTGGCTGTACTGCAGGGCGGCATCGAGATACCAGCGCCGCGACAGGTGGGACGATCCGTACAGCAGCACGTCCGACAGGCTCTTGGTGTCGGCCGGGCCGTCGTCGGCGGTGACCTGCTGGTGGTTGAAGAGGAAACGCTGGGCCATCCCCAGGCGCATCGACTCCGCGCCGCTGACCGGGTCGAGCAGCCGGGTGGTGATGCCCGTGGTCAGCTGGTTCGCGTCGGATACCCGGTCGATGCCGGTGAAGGCGTTGTCGGTGTAGATGGAGTCGACGTTGAAGTCCTTGGCCGCCGAGTCGAAATTGGGCAGGCGGGACTGGTCCCGGAAAGGCGTGTTCACGTAGAACAGGCGCGGCTCCAAGGTCTGGCGCACGCTGCGGCCGAACCAGTCGGCGTCGCGCTCGAGCACCCAGGCGTTGTCGAGGCTGAAGCTCGGGATCACACGGTCGAACCGGCTGTACTTGGTGGTGCTGCCCTTTTCGATGACCTGCGGCCGGTCCACGGAATAAGCCGCGGCATTCAAGGACAGCTTGGGAACAAAGCTCCAGCCCGGCGTGGCATAGGGCCAGCTGAGCGCCGCCAGGGCGTGGGTGCGCGAGCCGGTGGGCCGCTCTTCGAGGGGCTCCCCGGCGGCGGTGCCGGTCTTGGTCGCCCCGTGGAAGCCGAGCGGGTTGGCGAACTGGTTGTACTCGGTCTCCAGGCCGAAGCGGAACCCCGCCGGCAGCGGCTGCGTCGTGCGCAGGCCGACCTGCGCCCGGCGGTCGTAAGGCGCGGCCAGGATGGGCTGGGTGACATCGGCATCCTGCAGGACCTGCCAGCGCTTGACCCGGGCATAAGGCGTCCAGCGGTCGAAGCGGCGGCTCACCCGCAGGTCGCCCTCGAGCAGGCGCGGCGTCAGGCTGTCCAGGTTGCGCTGGAAGTCCTTCCAGTAGTCGTTGTCGGTGACGCGGGTGATCCTGGCGCCGTAGCCGACGGCGCCCACCAGCAGCCCTTCGTGCTGCAGCCTGAACATGCCCCGGTCGCGCCCGCGCAGCTGGTCGTCGGGCAGGCCATGCAGGTGCAAGGTGCCCTGCAGCGAAGGCTCGAGGTAGCGGAACTCGGTTTCCAGGCCGAAGCCGCGCTTGGTGCTGACCGCCGGGGTGATGGTGGCGTCCCGGTTGGGGGCGATGTTCCAGTAGTACGGCACGCTGACCTGCAGGCCGGCCTTGCTGTCGATGTCGGGAAACGCCGGCAGCAGGCCGGACTTGCGGTCGTTGCTCAGCGGGAAGCTGAAGGTCGGCGCCGCCAGGATGGGCACGCCGTAGAAATACAGCCGGCCGCCCTCGGCGATGCCCTCGTTCTTCTCGAAATCGAGCTGCAGCCGCTCGGCCGACATCAACCAGGCCGGGTCGTCGGGCTGGCAGCTGGTGTAGTTCGCCCGGGTGGCGATGCCCCGCTCGCGCCCGAGGAACTCGTAGCGCTCGGCCCGCCCGCCCGCCCGCTTCAAGCCGAAGTAGTAGGTGGGCTGCAGGAAAAACCCTTCGAGCTTGTCGACGGACAGCTGCACCTCGGGACCGCTGAACCAGTTGCCATCGCTCGACAAGATGACCGAGCCCGTGGCGCGCGCGGTATCGGTCGGCTGGTCATAGCTGAGCCGGTCGGCCTGGATGCGCAGCCGGCCCTGGCGATAGTCGACATGGCCGGTCGCCACCGCGTCCTGGTCGGGCCGGGCCTCGATGTGGTCGGCTTCCAGCGTGCTGGGCAGGGCCCCGGCGGACGGTGGCTTCAGCGGGGACGACTGTGCGTGCACCGGCGGCCAGACCGCGGCCGTGGCCAGCAGCACGGCGCCAACGCGCAAGCCGCGCCGACGCAGATGGGCGGGCAGGCAGGACGGGGCGGGACGTGTCGAGGGCGGTCGCAACAAGGGTGGAAGGGCCAGGAGAGCGGGAAGGAAGGCCGCGCGGGCAAGACGACAGCGCCCGGCGGCGGCACGATTTGTAGAATCGGGATTATCCACGAGGGCATCGGCCAGTGCGGCATGGGGTCGGGCGGGGCACGGTCGACACGGTCCCCGCCGCCCCGGGTCACGCCGTGGCATCCGGTCGTCCCGCCCTCTTTGCTCCGCTCATTCCAACCGAATCCTGCGCCATGTCGTCCTCCACATCCCCTGCTCCTGCGCCCATCGAATGGGCCGATCCGGCCCGCCGACAGGCCTTCGGCCACTGGCTGGCCGGCCTGTCCGCACACGGCCTCGACCTGGACAGCCTGCGCCCGGCCAGCGCCGACGCGAGCTTTCGCCGCTATTTCCGCATCGACTCGCCCCAGGGACCGCGCATCGTCATGGACGCGCCGCCGGATCGGGAGGACTCCCGCCCCTTCGTGAAGGTGGCCCGGCTGCTGCGCGACGGCGGCCTCAACGCGCCCGAGGTGCTGGCCTGGGACGAGGCCCTGGGTTTCATGCTCCTGTCCGACCTGGGTGAACACACCTACCTGTCCCAGCTCGACGACACGAATGCCAAGGCGCTCTACACCGACGCGCTCGATGCCCTGGTGCGCCTGCAGGGCATCGCCGCCGCCGAGGCCGTGCCGGCCTACGACCGGCCCCTGCTGCAGCGCGAACTGCAGCTGTTTCCCGACTGGTACGTGGCGCAGCACATCGGCAGCGAGCTGACGGCCGAGGAAGGCGAGCAGCTCGCTGCGTGTTTCGAGCTGATCCTGGCCAACAACCTGGCGCAGCCCGGCGTGCTGGTGCACCGCGACTACCACTCGCGCAACCTGATGCTGAGCGGGCCGGCGGGCAGCCCCACCAACCCCGGCATCCTCGATTTCCAGGACGCGGTCCACGGCCCCATCACCTACGACCTGGCCAGCGTGCTGCGCGACGCGTATGTCGAGTTCGAGGAAGAGGTCCAGCTCGACTTCGCGGTGCGCTACTGGGAGCGCGCGCGCAAGGCCGGCCTGCCGGTCGACAGCGACTTCGGCACGTTCTGGCGCGATTTCGAGTGGATGGGCCTGCAGCGGCACCTGAAGGTGCTGGGCATCTTCTCGCGGCTGTCCAAGCGCGACGGCAAGGACGGCTACCTGAAGGACCTGCCGCTGGTCTGGCGCTATGCCCACAAGGTGAGCACCCGCTACAACGGCCTGGGGCCGCTCGCCCTCTTGCTGGAGCGGCTGGCCGGGACGCAGCGGGTCGAGGGCTTCTACTGACCCGGCGGCTCCTCGCAGCTCCCTCGGCGGGGCAAAGCCCGCTCAGCGGGCGGCGAGCCAGGGATCGCGCTCCTCGCCGCCGAAGGCGGCCACCAGGAAATCGACGAAGGCCCGCGTGCGCGCCGGCAGGTGGCGGCGCGTGGGCGTGGCCGCCTGGATCAGGTTGCCGGACTGCCGCCATTCGGGCAGCACCCGCTCGAGGGTGCGTGTCCGCAAGGCATCCTCGACCACGAACGAGGGCAGCAGCGCCAGCCCCATGCCGGCCAGTGCGGCCGCACGGGCGGTCTCGATGTGCAGCGTGCTCAGCGCCGAGCGCGGCAGCCGCAGGTTCACCGACTCCAGCGCCGCCGAGGCCCCGTCCGGCACGCGGCGCCAGCCCAGTTCACGCGTCGACGAGGGCAGCATCACCTCATGCTGGAGCAGCTCGTCCGGGTGCCGCGGCCGGCCCCGCGTGTCGAGATACCCCGGTGAGGCGCACAGCACCGCCTCCGACCAGGCCAGGCATCTGAGGCTGAACTCGCCTTGCAGCGTCGGGGGCGCCGAGCACAGGACGCTGAGGTCGAAGTTCTCGTCCACCGTGTCCACCCCACCGGGCACGGCCAGCTCCAGCGTCACCAGCGGACACAGGACGCGGAATGCCGGCAGCCGCCTGGCCAGCTGGTGCACGGCGAAGGCCGCTGGGACCAGCACCCGCAGATGCCCGCGCGGCCCGGAGCTCGCCGCGCCGGCCTGCGCCTCGGCCTCCTCCACCTCGGCCAGGATGCCGCGCACCCGCTCGAGATACAGCTCGCCGATGTCGGTCAGCGCGAGGCGGCGCGTGGTGCGGTTGATGAGCCGCGCGCCCAGGTGATCCTCGAGGTCGGCCACCAGCCGGGTGACCACGGCCGCCGACAGCTTCATCTCGCGGGCGGCCTTGGCGAAACTGCCCTCGTCGACCACGCGGGCGAACACCCTCATCGAATGCAGTCTGTCCATTGCGCGCCCCATTGTTTCTCAATCGGCAATGCGCAATTGAAACACAGGATGTTTATTGACCCATCAGCAACAACAAGGTGTCCGTCAGCGCCGGGCCGGGTTCAGTGGAGCCGCAACGCCGAGACCCCGAACAGGCCGATCAGCCCGATCGCGATCAGGTAGACGGCGACGACGACGTGGAGCAGCTTGGGCATCACCAGGACGAGGATGCCGGCCAGCAGGGAGAGCAGGGGAGCCAGGGTGATTCGCATCGATGGATTCCGGAAAAAGGAGGAGCGGCGGCGCCGCTGCGCGGCCCGACTGTAGCCTCAAGGGTACTCAGCCCGTGCGGCACGAGACAAGCCTCGTCCTCGCGGGTAGAGTGGGCCTTGGTTTCAGATCGGCGTCCGCCCAGGCTGGCCGTCCACCGTCGCGCCCATGTTTTCTTTCTTCGAATCCCGCGTCCGTTCCACCGCCCTGCCGCCGGGGCCGCCGCCCCCGGGCCTGATGGCCTTCTACTGGCACTTCATCCGCCAGACGCGCGGGCTGTACCTGGCCATGTTCGCCACCGGCATGGCGGTCGCGCTGATCGACACCCTGATCCCGCTGTTCATCGGGCGGCTGGTGACGCTGATGCAGTCGCCCGACCGCGCCGCCGCCTTCGGCCAGGCCCTGCCGGCGCTGGCGACCATGGGCGCGCTGGTGCTCATCGGCCGGCCGCTCACGCTCATCGCGGACAGCCTGGTGCGCAACAACGCCGTGGTCACCGGCGTCACCGGCCTGGTGCGCTGGCAGAGCCACTGGCATGTGGTGCGCCAGAGCTGGCCCTTCTTCCAGAACGACTTCGCCGGCCGCATCGCCAACCGGGTCATGCAGACCAGCAACGCGGTGCGCGAGAGCGTCGTGGCCAGTGTGCGGGCGATCTGGTACATCATCGTCTACGGCATCAGTTCGCTGGTGCTGATGGCGCTGGCCGACTGGCGCCTGGCGATCCCGACCCTGCTCTGGTTCATCGGCTACGTGTTCTTCCTGCGCTACTTCGTGCCGCGCATGCGCGACCGGGCACGCACCAGCTCGGAGCTGCGCTCCAACGTCATGGGCCGGGTGGTCGACAGCTACACCAACATCCTGACCGTGAAGCTGTTCGCCCGCACACGCGACGAGGACGCCTATGTGCGCGAGGCGATCGACGAACACACCGGCGCCATCGCCCAGCACATGCGCATGACCACGCGCTTCATGGCCACGCTGTCGATCATGAATGCGCTGCTGCTGGTCAGCACGGCCGCCATCGGCATCACGCTGTGGGGCTACGGGCAGGCCAGCGCGGGCGTGGTGGCCACCGCCCTGCCCCTGGCCTGGCAGATCGCCAACGTGGCCGGCTGGGTGAGCTGGGAAGTCACCGGCATCTTCGAGAACGTGGGCGTGGTGCAGGAAGGCATGGAGACCATCGCCGTGCCCCACACCCTGGTCGACGCGCCCGGGGCCCCCGACCTGGTGGTCTCGCGCGGCGAGATCCGCTTCGAGCACCTCAGCTTCACCTATGGCCGCAGCGACGGCCGCCGCGTGCTCGACGACTTCGACCTGATCGTGCGGCCGGGCGAGCGGGTCGGCGTGGTGGGCCGCTCGGGCGCGGGCAAGTCCACCCTCGTCAACCTGTTGCTGCGCTTCCACGAGGTCGAGCAGGGCCGCATCCTGATCGACGGCCAGGACATCGCCTCGGTCACCCAGGAAAGCCTGCGCGGCGCCATCGGGCTGGTGACGCAGGACACCTCGCTGCTGCACCGCTCCATCGCCGGCAACATCGGCTACGGACGGCCCGGCGCCACCCTGGAGCAGATCGTGGCCGCGGCCAAGAAGGCCCAGGCACACGATTTCATCGTCGACCTGCAGGACTGGAAGGAACGCACCGGCTATGACGCGCAGGTGGGCGAACGCGGCGTGAAACTGAGCGGCGGCCAGCGCCAGCGCATCGCCATCGCGCGGGTGGTGCTGAAGGATGCGCCCATCCTCATCCTCGACGAAGCCACCTCGGCACTCGACAGCGAGGTCGAGCAGGCGATCCAGGGCCAGCTGCTCGACCTGATGGAAGGCAAGACGGTGATCGCGATCGCCCATCGCCTGTCGACCATCGCCCGCATGGACCGGCTGATCGTGCTCGAGCAGGGCCGCATCGTCGAGCAGGGCACGCACAACGAGCTGCTGGCCCTCGGCGGCCACTATGCCCAGCTGTGGCGCCACCAGTCGGGCGGCTTCCTGCCGGACGAACTCGATGCCGAGCCGATCGGTGCCGCCTTGTCGCAGGACGACTGGCCCCCCACCGAAAGCGGCCCGCTGGACGACTTGCGGGTCGAAGAGCAACCCGAGCCGAACATCAGCACCGAGCCGGCGCGTCCGAATGCCTGAAAATCGCGTCCATGCTGAGAATCACTGAACTGCGCCTTCCCCTGGACCATGCCGAGGACGCCTTGCGCCCGGCCGTCGCCGCCCGGCTGGGCATCGCCCCGGGCGAGCTGGGTGGCGTGAACATCTTCAAGCGCAGCTACGATGCGCGCAAGAAATCGGCGATCGTGCTGATCTACACGATCGACTGCGAGCTGCGCGACGAGGCCGCCGTGCTGCAGCGCCATGCCGGCGATCCCCACATCCGGCCCACGCCCGACACCGCCTACCGCCTCGTCGGGCATGCGCCGGCGGATTTCTTCGCCGCCGGGCGGCCGCGTCCGCTGGTCATCGGCTTCGGCCCCTGCGGCATCTTCGCCGCCCTGGTGCTGGCGCAGATGGGGCTGCGCCCGATCGTGCTCGAGCGCGGCCGGCCGGTGCGCGAGCGCACCAAGGACACCTGGGGCCTGTGGCGCCAGGGCGTGCTCGACCCGGAATCCAACGTGCAGTTCGGCGAAGGCGGGGCGGGCACCTTCTCGGACGGCAAGCTGTGGAGCCAGATCAGCGACCCGCGCCACCTGACCCGCAAGGTGCTCGCCGAGTTCGTGAAGGCCGGCGCGCCGGAGGAGATCCTGTTCGTCAGCAAGCCCCACATCGGCACCTTCCGGCTGGTCAGCATGGTCGAGAAGATGCGGGCCGACATCGAAGCCCTGGGCGGGGAGATCCGCTTCGGCCAGCGGGTGAGCGACGTGCTGATCGAAGACGGCCACATCCGCGGCGTGACCCTCGCCTCGGGCGAGCAGATCGCCTCGGACCACGTGGTCCTGGCCCTGGGCCACAGCGCACGCGACACCTTCGCCATGCTGCACGAGCGGGGGGTCTACATGGAGGCCAAGCCGTTCTCGATGGGCTTTCGCATCGAACACCCGCAAGGTGTCATCGACCGCGCCCGCTTCGGGCCCAACGCCGGCCATCCCCTGCTGGGGGCGGCCGACTACAAGCTGGTGCACCACGCGCGCAACGGCCGCTCGGTCTACAGCTTCTGCATGTGCCCGGGCGGCACCGTGGTGGCCGCGACCTCCGAGCCGCAACGCGTGGTCACCAACGGCATGAGCCAGTACTCGCGCAACGAACGCAATGCCAACGCCGGCATCGTGGTGGGGATCGGGCCGCAGGACTACCGGCAGGATGGCCGGGCCGACGGGCCGGTGAACCCGCTGGACGGCATGGCCTTCCAGCGCATCTGGGAGTCGCGCGCCTACGAGCTCGGCGGCGGCGGCTACCAGGCCCCCGGGCAGCTGGTCGGCGACTTCATCAAGGGCCAGCCCTCGGCCGTCCTCGGCGGCGTGATGCCCTCGTACAAACCGGGCGTGCACCTGACCCACCTCGGCCGGCCCGGCCGCAGCAGCCTGCCCGACTACGCCATCGAGGCGATCCGCGAAGCCTTGCCGGCCTTCGAACGCCAGATCAAGGGTTTCTCGATGCCCGATGCGGTGCTCACCGGGGTGGAGACACGGACTTCCTCACCGCTGCGCATCACCCGTGGCCGCGACCTGCAGAGCCTCAACACCAAGGGCTTGTACCCTGCCGGCGAGGGCGCGGGCTATGCCGGCGGCATCATGTCGGCCGGGGTGGACGGCATCGAGGTCGCGGAGGCCCTGGGAGCGCATCTGCTGGGAGCCGGGCCCGCGGGCCCGGCGCTTCGCTAGGGGCTCGCCCGTACGACGAGGGGCCGTGCGAACGAGAAGCCCCTGGGCAGCGGCGCCCGAAGCGACGGCCGCCGCCCCGGTGGCCTGTCAGCGGTAGGCGCCCACGCCGACGAAACCATCCACGCCCGCGAGCTTGGCGACGAAGGAGGTCTTGCCCTCGACCTGCTTGGTCTGCGGGTTCGGCCACTCGTAGTCCACCGAGCCCTCGCCCTTGCCGGCCGCGGCCGCCAGCTCCTGGACGATGGGGCGGCCCTTCGGATCCTTGAGTTCGATCAGGTTCTTGCCGACCAGGGCCGGGTTGGAGCCGTTGGCCAGGCAATCGCCCTTCATGGTGTAGGCGAAGACGTAGAGATCCTTCTTCTGCCAGGCCGGGTTGCCCTTGTCGTTGAAATCCTTGAAGGCCTGTTCCGGGCCGACCTTCTTCACATGCTCGGCAGCCTGCTGGACCATGGCCTTGGCTTCCGCCGGCGTGCCCTTGTCCTGCGCGAGCGCCTGGCCCATGAAACCGGCCAGCGCCGCGGCGCCGATGACCATGCGAATGAACTTGTTCATATGTTTCCCTTTGACGTTCCCCCGTCCCGACCGGCGCCCATCGCCAGTCATCGGACTCATGTCTTGATCGACATTTGGGGTGCGCATGCTAAAAAATCGGGCAGCGCAGCGTCCATCCCCATTTTGAAGCCATGAATCAAGGGTGTAACAACGGGCCTGGCATGCAAGAAGGGCGGCTCATCGGCCCGCCGCCCGATCCGTCAGAAGTTTTTCAGAGCGTCGCGTGCATAGGCGGCGCGACGATAACGGGCGATCTTTTCGGACAGCAGGTCGTAACTGATGCCCTTAGGAAGGGTCATGTTAATGATCAAGTGTCGTTTTTTCGCCTTGTAGGCCATGCGCCGCAGGTTGCCGTGCAGCAAGCGCGGCACCTCGGCGTGGGCGTCGAGCACGAACACGATGGTGCAGCTCGAATCGTTGACCACGGTCATCTTCAGGTCGTCGATGGCGGACCAGGGCACCTCGGCCGCGAGACCGCCGCCCGACAGGCCGCTCGGGGCCAGGTGCATGACCGGACGCCGGCCGCGTTGCACGAAGAGCCAGCCCGCCCAGACGAACAGCAACGCCAGCGCCAGCGCGCCGAGGCCGAGCAGCTGGAGCGATGCCTTGTGGGAGACTACGACGGCCCAGCCGCCGAAGGCCAGTGCCGCCACGGCGAAAAAACCGAACAAGGCGATCATGCGCCAGGTCTTTTCCATCACATCGGCGGCCGGGTCCGCCTCGGCCTCGGCCGCCAGGCTCTGCAGTTCGGCGCGCGCGGATTCCTTGTGTTCGAGCGAGGCCGAGGCGAGGTCGGCCGACAACTGGCGCTGCAGCGCCAGGCGGTCGACGAAGAAGGTGTCGAGCAGTTGCATGCCGCGCTCGTCGACCGGCTGGCCGGCCTCGGCCAGCAGGCCGGCATCGAGGTGTTCGCCCAGGGCCTTGATGCGTTGGACGGTGGGCGGATGGGTGTCGGTCGGGTGGGCGGTGGCGCTTTCGGCCTCGAGCTCGGGCTGGGCCAGGCCATGGGTGCGGGCATGATCGACCAGCGCCTGCAACAGATCGGCGGGAGCGTCCTCGGGGCGGCGGAACACCTCGCCGAGGAAGTCGCGGATCACCGGGCCGACCGCCGACGAACGCACCAGCGCGCGCGCGCTGGCACGGCTGCCGGCGATGTGCTTGCCGGCCCCGTCGGCGACGAACTCGCGCTCGCGGCTCCAGTGCATCACCGCGTGGTTCACCTGCTCCATCAGGAACTCGCCCAGCAGCCGCGCCGGCGCGACCATCCAGCCGCCCTCGGCCGCCAGCTCGAGGCTGCGCTGCATGCCGGCGTGCATCGGCACGAAACGCCGGGTGTAGGCGGTGTCGTCACCCGAGAAATGGCCCAGCTCGTGGCCGACGATGGCGTTGAACTCGTCCGGCCGGATCAGCGCCGCGTAGCTCAGCGGCAAATACAGCGTCTCGCCGGACAGGGGCCGCTGCTCGGGCAGCAGCAGCATGGGATGGGCCGTGACATAGAAGCCGTCGGTCAGGCCGACGACGATGTGGTCGGGCACCGGCGCCTGCAGCTTGCCGGCCAGGTGCTGCACATGGCGCCACAGGCCCGGCGCCTGCGCCGCGGTGACCGCGCGGCCGAACTGTTCGATGGGTTCGCTGTGGAAGGCGGCGAAGGCCTTGCGCAGGTTGTAGATCGCCGCCAATCCCCCCCAGATGGCCAGGAGGCACAGCAGGATCAGGCCGACGTACAACTTGGTTTCGCTGCGCGAAAGCCGGTTGTGCACCATTGCGTCGAACGCGCGCCAGCCCTCCACGCCGGTGAGGCCGGCCAGGCCCAGCACCATCAGCAGCACCACGCCGGCCAGCAGGAAGGGCAGGATCTCGCGCGACAGCGAGAAGATGGCGATGAGCCGCTCGCGCGAGCGGCGCGCCATGCGACCGGCCAGGATGGCCATCACCAGCCCGCCCAGGCCCAGCAGCAGGCCGATGCCGCCGCTGCCCACCGCCAGCGCGGAAAAGCCGGCGATGGCCTTGGGCGCCAGGGTGTTGCTGCCCCAATGACGGCCGCCGCCGCCGTTCAGGCGGTCGATGCGTTCCTGCAGCACCGCATGGGCCGCGCCATACGAATAGAGCTTGCCGTGCGACTTGACCTGGATGGAACCGTCGGTCAGCACCCGGCGCTGCATCTCCCGCAGCTCGGCCACTTCGGCCACGACGGCGGGGGAATCGGCGCCCTGCGTTTCCAGGCGCACGCGCTGGAGCTCCCACAGGCCGATGACACACATGGCCAGCGGCAGCAGAACCAGCAGGGCGACGAGTTGGAGATTCCGCAGGACCGCAGGAGACATGGGGGAGAGGCTCGCCAAATGCAAAGGGCGCCAGTCTAGGGGGCGGTGGCGACGGGGTGAATCCCCGATTCTCGCCAGGCTTGTCGTGCTGCTGATAGTAGGGCGACATGGTTGGCCGGACGCTCTCGCAGCGTGCATACGAGGCAAGCTCAGCGCTTGGCATGGATGTCTTGTCGGGCTCCTGCGACATCCATCAGTGGCTTGGCCGCAATCTCGACACAAACCTCTGGACGACGCCCGTCGGAAAGGGCGCTCGACACGCATGCACGCCAAGACAGGACAGTCGCAAAAACGGGCGGATTGGACAATGAACTCGTGTCGCCCAATTCACGCTACCTCCACCCCATGCAAGCCGCGATCGAGTGCGACAAGCCGCGCCCATCAGCTGTGGCTGAAGTGCTAGTCAAAACTTCGTGGGGCTGGAGCGTTGGTCGTCGGCCAGGCGCAGCATCAAGGTCATCGAATGCAGCGGTGACGCCTGGAAGCCGTAGCGCTCGTAGAACTGCTTGGCCCTGTCGTGCAGGGCATGGACCAGCACAGCGCGAACGCCGGCCTGCTGCGACACGGCCACGCTTCGGTTCACGGCGTCTTGGAGCAAGGCCGCGCCGAGCTTGATGCCCTGCGCCCGATGGTGACCGCGAGCCTGGCCAGCACCATGACCGGCACCGGATCGGGCATGTTGCGTTTGACGGAGCCCGTTGCGTAGTGATGGGACACCGCGCCAGCGGCCAGCGCGTAGTAGCCGAAAACCCGCCCCGCCGGATCGGCCACGACGAAGGTGCGACTGCCGCCGCTCAAGTGGTTGGACATCGCGTGGCGCTTGAGCCAATCGTCCAAAGCAGGCTCGCCGCACTCGAACTCGGCCGTCTGGTGCCTGGCGGTCAGCGGCTGGGGGCCGACAACTGCATGCTCATGCTGGGCCGGAGTGCCAAGGGGCCTTCACCGCCATCAGTCGCTGAAGCCCTGGATTGGCGGCGGGCGCGGCATCGAGCAGGGCTGTGAACTGCCGGAACTTGTCGTCGTCCAGCGCGAAGAAGACCTGGCCGAGCACCACGGCCTGCGCGCGTTCGCAGGCAACCTCCAGCATGAAGTCCGAACGGTTCTTGCCCAGCAAGCTGGCGGCGCGGTCGATCAGGTCGCGCTGCGCGGGGAGTGCGCGCAAGTTGATGGCGGCGTCACGCATGAATTTCTCCTTGGCGGATGTACAACAGCTACACATGCCAATCGATGTGTAGCTGTTGTCAATACGCAGATGCATCTGCAGTGGCATGCATCTGCGGTTCGCGAACGCGGGCGCACTTACACGCGCCGCCTGGGCCGCGCCACTTTGCCCACCTGGGCGCCGTCGTGCGCCGACGCAGCGACCGGCGCTGGCGCAGGTCGGACTGAACGGTCGGATGGGGGCAGCGCCTCTGCCGCCGACGCGCCGGTCAGAAGGCTGCGCCGGCAGCCCGGCGAGAGCGCTTCAACCCATGCGCGCCAGCAACCACCCGACCAGTACCGGCAACACCCGGGCGGCCAACCGGCGCTGCCAGCCGGTGGGCGGGCCCAGGCGCACGAGCCTGCGTTGCAACGCGGCGAGACGGACCAGGGCCCACCATGCGGCGCAGCGAAGCGCCTGTCGTCCCCGATGTTCCCAGTCCACGCGCCCGTTTTGCACCACCCCGCCCCCTCCGGCTGCCGCTTCCCGGGCGGCATACCCGGGGACCACGACCGGGCGATGGTATTACGCCTTGCGTGGCTTGTCGCGTATCTTGATGCCTCGCGGCGTGCCGGCACGGCACGCCAGCAGGTTTTGCGCAGGAAAGGCGCTGCCGGCAAGCAAGCGCCGGCACCGGACTCAGGCGCGTTGCGCCAGGATCGCCCGGACCTCGCCCCGGCCGTCGCTGACCGAACGTTGCTCCGAGAACGCGCCGCTGGCGCGGACCCGGTTGAGCACGGCCTGCCCCTGGCCCAGGCCGACCTCGAAGGCCAGCCAGGCGCCCGGCTTGAGGTACAGCGGCGCCTCGCGGATCAGGCGCTGCAGGATGCGCACGCCCAGCGGGCCGCCGTCGAAGGCCAGGCGCGGCTCGAAGCCGCCGATTTCCTCGGGCAGCGTGTCCACCTTGCCGGACGAGATGTAGGGCGGATTGCACAGCAGCAGGTCGACCGAGGCATGGAAGGCCGGCTCGTTGAACGGTTCGAGCAGGTCGCCGGCGCGGAACTCGACGCGTCCGTCCAGCCCCAGGTGGGCTGCATTGCGTGCGGCGAGCGCCACCGCATCCTGCGACAGGTCGGCCGCGAACACATGCGCCTGGGGCACGTGGTGGGCCATGGCCAGCGCCAGGTTGCCGGAACCGGTGCAGACGTCGAGCACCCGCAGCGGCTGCACGCTTCCCGCCAGCCCCCGCAGCAGGCCGAGGGCGGCATGGCCCAGCAGTTCGGTCTCGTGGCGCGGGATCAGGGCGTCCCTGCCGGCCAGCATCTCCAGGCCCATGAAGCGCTGGCGGCCGCTCAGGTGGGCGAGCGGAATGCCCGAGACCCGTTGCTCGATCAGGCCCGCCAGGCGTGCCTCGGCAACGCCGTCGAGCGCCGGCAGCGGGGCGGCCTCGGCAGCCTCGACCGACAGCGGTTCGCCGACCGCGAGGTGCCACAGCACGCGCAGCGTGGCCGAGGGTGTCTCCAGGGGTTTGTCGGGCAGGATCTGCAGGCGTTCCGACAACACATCGAGATGGCGTGCGAAAGCGGCGGCGGTGGAGTCGTTCATGGGGAGGGCGGGCCGGACGTGCGGGAAGATCGCCCGGGCCGCTCGCGCGGCACCGGGACAGGGGGTTCAGGCCGTGACTTGCATCACCGGCTCGACCAGCTCGGGACGCGCGTGCAGGTAATGGGTGGCGCGGCGCTTGGCCTCGATGTCGGCATAGATGAACTGGGCCTGGGTTTCAGCCATGCCCAGCGTGGCCGCCAGTTCGGCCGCCGGCACCCGGTGGTTGTGCGCCCACAGGGCCACGTCCATCTGGTGGTAGGGCAAGGCGAAGTAGAACTCGTCCTGGCCCTGGGCCATGCTGTAGGTGTCGGTGGTGGGCACGGCGGTGCACACGGCTTCGGGCAGGCCGAGGTGGCGCGCCAGCGCATAGACCTGGGTCTTGTAGAGGTGGGCGATGGGCTTGATGTCCGCCGCGCCGTCACCGTTCTTCACGAAGAAACCCTGGTCGTACTCGAGCCGGTTGGGCGTGCCGATGACCGCGTAGTTGAGGCGGTCGGCATGGAAGTACTCGACCGTCTTGCGGATGCGCTGCTTGAAACTGGTGGCCGAGACGATCTGCAGGTATTCGCGGATGGGCAGGCGCTTCTCGGCGATCTCGCCGGCCGGCGACTGCACCACGAGCTTGAAGAAGTTCATGCCGCCCTGCGTGCCGCCGCTGATGGCGATCTTGCTCTTCCAGCCCTCGCCGTAGTCGGGGAACAACACGCGGATGGCCTCGTCGCGCCAGCGGTAGCAGCCGATGGCCTCCAGCGTCGGGCCGATGTGCTCGAGCTGGTGGCGGATGCCGAGCTGCGCGGCCACCTGCCCGCCCAGCTCGGCGCTGCTGGACGAGGAGTCGTGCTCCGGCAGCAGCAGGCC
>CBIHOH010000019.1:0-59604 GCA_966211755.1 uncultured Rhizobacter sp.
GCGACCTGATCACCAGCGACATCGCGATGGCGCTGCGCACGCCGACCAAGGACGCGGAAGAGATCAAGGTCGAGTACGGCGTGGCCAAGCAGCTGCTGGCCGACCCCGGCGAGCAGCTGGAGGTGCCCGGCCTGGGCGACCGCGCGCCGCGCATGCTGAGCCGCCAGGCCCTGGCCGGCGTGATCGAGCCTCGGGTCGAGGAGATCTTCTCGCTGGTGCACCAGGTGATCCGCGAAAGCGGCTACGAGGAACTGCTCTCCAGCGGCATCGTGCTCACCGGCGGCGCGGCGGTGATGCCCGGCATGGTCGAGCTGGCGGAGGACATCTTCCTCAAGCCGGTCCGCAAGGGCATCCCGACCTACGGCGGCGCACTGCACGACATGGTCGCGAGCCCGCGCTCGGCGACGGTGATGGGGCTGCTCGATGAAGCACGGCTGGGACGGGCGCGCGGCATGAAGGCAGCGCAACAGGCGGGATCGGTCAAGACGTGGTTCGGCCGCGCCAAGGACTGGTTCCTGGGCAACTTCTGACGCACACCGAACGGGCCCACCATGAGCAACCAACGCTTCGAGTGTCTGGGCGGTCACCTGCGCGAGAGCACCGGACCGCCCGACCAGGAATACCAGAAGACCGCGGGATGGACCGCGGCAGACATGACGTCTGAAGACATTCAAAGACAAGTATCGGCAACCGCAACAGGATTGGAGTCACAACATGGCAATTGAAATGATCGAAGAATTCGACCTCGGCACCAAGATCAAGGTCATCGGCGTGGGTGGCGGCGGCGGCAACGCCGTGGACCACATGATCGCGCAGGGGGTGCAGGGCGTGGAGTTCGTCTGCGCCAACACCGACGCGCAAGCCCTCAACCGTTCCAGCGCCCACCACCTCATCCAGCTGGGCAACACCGGCCTGGGCGCGGGCGCCAAGCCCGAGGCCGGCCGTGCCGCCGGCGAGGAGGCCATCGATCGCATCCGCGAAGCCATCGCGGGTTCGAACATGCTGTTCATCACCGCCGGCATGGGCGGCGGCACCGGCACCGGCGCCGCGCCGGTGATCGCACGCGTGGCCAAGGAGATGGGCATCCTGACCGTGGGCGTGGTCACCAAGCCGTTCGACTTCGAAGGCGCCCGTCGCATGAAGGCGGCCGATGCCGGCCTGGCCGAGCTCGAGGCCAACGTCGACTCGCTGATCGTCATCCTGAACGACAAGCTGCTCGACGTCCTGGGCGACGACGTGACGCAGGACCAGGCCTTCGCGCACGCCAACGACGTGCTGCGCAACGCCGTGGGCGGCATCAGCGACATCATCCACATCCCGGGCCTGGTCAACGTCGACTTCGAGGACGTGAAGACCGTGATGAGCGAGCCGGGCAAGGCCATGATGGGAACGGCCACCGCCAGCGGTCCGGACCGTGCCGCCAAGGCCGCCGAAGGGGCCGTCGCCTGCCCGCTGCTGGAAGGCATCGACCTGTCCGGCGCGCGTGGCGTGCTGGTCCTGATCGCCGCCGGCCGCAGCACCTTCAAGCTGTCGGAGTCGCGCAACGCGATGAACTGCATCCGCCGCTACGCCGCCGACGACGCCCATGTCATCTACGGCACCGCCTACGACGAAAGCCTGGGCGACCAGCTGCGGGTCACGGTGATCGCCACCGGCCTGAGCCCGGCCAAGCGCCAGCAGGCGCCGATCAGCGTCGTGCACAGCCAGGTGATGCAACGCACCGGCACCGACAACCTGCCGGTGCTGAACCAGCCGGTGCACGCCGCCGGCCCGCAGTCGCACGACTACAGCAGCCTGTCGGTGCCGAGCGTGTGGCGCAACGGCCGCACCGCGGCGGCCAAGGTCGACGCCCTGGCCAGCCATGGCATGGACGAGATCGAGATCCCGGCCTTCCTGCGCAAGCAGGCCGACTGAGGACCAGGCCGGCGCGCATGCCCTCCGGAGTCGTCCGGGGGGCATGCCCCCGGCCGTGCGATCGCGTCCGAAACACAGTAACCTTCGGGCTGGTGGCGCGGCGCTCCGTGCCCGGCTCCGTGACCTGCCCGCAGCGGGTGCGGGCGCCGGCGCGGAAGCAGCGCCCGGAAGGGTGAATCCAAAGTGTTGGCACAACGAACTCTCAAATCTCTCACCCGGGCGGTGGGCGTGGGCCTGCACGGCGGCCAGCGGGTCGAACTCACGCTGCGCCCGGCCCCGCCCGATACCGGCATCGTGTTCCGGCGCATCGACCTGCCCTCGCCGGTCGACATCCCGGTGCGCGCCGAGTCGGTCTGCGACACCCGGCTGGCGACCACCATTTCGCCCGCAGGCGACCCCGGCGCCCCCAAGGTCAACACCATCGAGCACCTGTTGTCGGCCTGCGCCGGCCTGGGCCTGGACAACCTCATCGTCGACATCACGGCCGAGGAAGTGCCCATCCTCGACGGATCCGCCGCATCGTTCGTCTTCCTGCTGCAAAGTGCGGGCATCGAGCTGCAAAGCGCGCCCAAGCGCTTCCTGCGCATCCTCAAGCCGGTCGAGGTGCGCGAGGGCGAGGGCCGCAGCCTGAAGTGGGCCCGCCTGGCGCCGCACAACGGCTACACGCTCACCTTCGAGATCGACTTCGACCATCCGGCCGTCAACCAGACCGGGCAACAGGTCAGCTTCGACATGGGCTCGGGCCTGTACAAGCGCGACATCGCCCGCGCGCGCACCTTCGGCTTCACCAAGGATGTCGAAATGATGCGCTCACGCGGGCTGGGCCTGGGCGGCAGCATGGACAACGCCATCGTGGTCGACGACTACCGTGTCCTCAACAGCGGCGGTCTCCGCTACGACGATGAATTCGTCAAGCACAAGATCCTCGACGCCGTCGGCGACCTGCACGTCTGCGGCCATCCCCTGCTGGCCGCCTACACGGCGTTCAAATCGGGCCATGCCCTGAACAACAAGTTGATCCGAACCGTCCTGGCCGATGCCAGTTGCTACGACATCGTCAGCTTCGAAGACGAGCGCCTGGCGCCCGCGGGCCTGGCGGCGCTGGCGCCGGCGTGGTGAGCGGGCGCAGGGTGGAATGGCCGACATGCTGATCGCCCGCTGGATCTTCATGCTGCTCGGCCTCGCGGCCATCGTCTGTTTTGCGTTCTACGCAGGCACGGGCGAGCTGCGCTACCGGCGCATCGGCCTGGTCATCCTGAAATGGTCGGTCACCGCCGGCCTGGCATTTTTCGCCGTCCTCCTGCTCGAGCAGCTCGCCGCTCCCCACTGAATCCCTCCGCATGGCCATCTTCAGCTGGATCATTCTCGGGCTGGCCAGCCTTTTGTTGCTGGCCAGCATCATCTGCTGGGGTGTCGCCTTGGTGATGGACGATGCCGACTGGCGCAGGCTGGGTGTCAAGACTTTCCGATTGGCGATGGTGCCTGTACTTTTTTACGTGAACGTCGTGATCTACGTTCACATTATTACCGGCTTGACCTGACTTTCCTGCCGGGCGGCAGACCCCTTTGTCTCGCAAAGGGAAGAGCACCTTCCTGGGGCTTCGTGTAATCCCCGATTGCACTTCGGGGCGTTCGACACGTCTTTCACCCTGCCTGGACCGGGCGTGGTGGACATCGGTGGAATGTGAAAAATGCACTTGGAACGAATAGTGCTTCGTGCTTGGGCGCGCCGATCCGGCGCGCACCCTATCCACGGCATTACGCCCTTCCAACCATTGAAGCCACCATGTCAGAGTGTCTTGATGTTAGTCAACGCCTACTCCCTGCCAGGGCCCGCTCCGTGGCCTTGGCGCTGGTGCTTGCGGGCGCACTGAGTGCTTGCGGGCAAAAGAGCGCCGCCTCGCCGACGCAGGTCGCGGCCAAGGTCGGCAAGCAGGAAATTTCCGTCCATCAGGTGAACTTTCTGCTGAAGCGGCAAGGCCAGGTGCCGCCGGCCCAACAGGAGAAACTCCGCCGCGACGCGCTGGAGCGCCTGATCGACCAGGAGCTCGCGCTGGCCAAGGCCCAGGAGACCAAGCTCGACCGCGAACCGGAGATCACCCAGGCCCTGGATGCCGCGCGGCGCGAGATCATCGCCCGCGCCTACATCGACCGCATGACCTCGGCGGTGCCGCGGCCGTCGGCCGAAGAGGTCAAGAAGTACCACGACAGCCACCCCGAGATGTTCGCCCGGCGCAAGGTGTACGACCTGCAGGAGGTCAACGTCCAGGCCTCGCCCGAACAGCTGCAGCCGTTCGCCGCGCGGCTCCAGGCGGCCAAGACCCCTGAAGAAGCGAGCCAGCTGCTGCGCGCCGCCGGCCTGAACGTCCAGGTGCGCAGCAGCAGCATCGGCCCCGAGACTGTGCCCGCCGCACTCTTCGAGCGCATCGCCGCCCTGCAGCCGGGCCAGTCCATGTCGCTGAATGCCGTCGGCGGCGCCAAGCTGGTGTTCGTCGAGGGCAGCCGCTCGGCCCCGGTCGACGAAGCCTCGGCCCTGCCCAAGATCGCCGACTACCTTCACAACACCCGCAAGCGTGAACTCATGGAGCAGGAGCTCAAGTCGCTGCGCGCCGCGACCAAGGTCGAGTACACCGGGCCCTTCGCGTCCACCTCCGCAGCGGCCTCGCCGTCGTCCGCCGTCGCCCCCGCCGCCGCGCCCCTGGACAGCGGCGCACCCGCCGCCTCCTCCGCCCTCGATGCCGAGACCATCAACCGTGGCCTGAAATGAAAGCTAGCACCTGCATGACCTCTCCCGTCCTCCGCCGTTTCCCAGCCCTCCTCGTGCTGTGGGCCTGCCTCGGCCTGTCCTCCCTCGTGCAGGCGCAGACCCAGGCCGCGTCGCCGGCGCAGGCGCCGGTCCAGCGCGAATACATCCTCGGTGCCGGCGACGTCATCCGCGTCACGGTGTTCCAGAACGCCGACCTCTCGCTCGAGACGCGCCTGTCCGAGACCGGCGTCATCAGCTATCCGCTGCTGGGCTCGGTCAAGCTGGGCGGCCTGAGCGTGCAGGGCGCCGAGAAGGCCATCGCCGACGGCCTGCGCAGCGGCAACTTCGTCAAGGCGCCGCAGGTGAGCGTGCTGGTCACGCAGGTGCGCGGGCATCAGGCCTCGGCGCTCGGCCAGGTCAACCGGCCCGGGCGCTATCCGCTGGAAGCCGCCGGCATGAAGCTGAGCGAGCTGCTCGCCATGGCGGGGGGCGTGGCGGTCGGCGGCAGCGACATCGTCACCCTCGCCGGCGTGCGCGAGGGCAAGCCCTTCCGCTATGAGTTCGACCTGCCATCGCTGTTCGGCTCCGGCTCGCGGGTCAACGATCCGGTGGTCCAGAACGGCGACGTCGTCTTCGTCGATCGCATGCCGGTCTTCTACATCTACGGCGAGGTGCAGCGCGCCGGCGTGCTGCGCCTCGAACGCGGCATGACGCTGATGCAGGGCCTGGCCGCGGGCGGCGGCCTCACCCAGCGCGGCACCGAAAAAGGCCTGCGCATCCACCGCCGCGGCGCGGACGGCAAGGTCCAGGTGCTGCAGCCCACGATGGACACCGTCCTGCTTTCCGGCGACGTGATCTACGTCCGCGAAAGCCTGTTCTAACTCCCGCCACACGCCCGCCGAGGGACTCCGCATGTCGTTCACCCAATTCCTGTCCATCCTGCGCGCGCGCTGGCGTATCGGCCTCGCGGTGTTCCTCGCCACCGTGCTGGCCGCCGTGGTGCTGAGCCTGGTGCTGCCGAAGAAGTACACGGCCACCTCCGCGGTGCTGGTCGACGTCAAGTCGCCCGACCCCATCGCCGGGGTGGTGCTGGCCGGCATGATGTCGCCCGGCTACATGGCCACCCAGGTCGACATCATCCAGAGCGACCGCGTGGCGCAGCGGGTGGTCAAGACCCTCAAGCTGGTCGACAACCCCCAGCTGCGCAGCGCCTGGCAGGAGCAGACCGATGGGCGCGGCAACCTCGCCGCATGGATAGGCGAGCGGCTGCAAGGCAGCCTCGGCGTCAAGCCCTCGCGCGAGAGCAACGTCATCAACGTGTCCTACAAGTCGCCCGATCCCCAGTTCAGCGCCTTGCTGGCCAACGCCTTCGTGCAGGCGTACATCGATACCAGCATCGAGTTGCGCGTCGACCCCGCCAAGGCCAACAACAGCTTCTTCGACAACCGGCTGGTCCAGTTGCGCCAGCAGCTCGAGGCCGCGCAGGCCCAGCTCTCGGCCTACCAGCGCGAGCAGGGCATCACCGGCAACGACGAGCGTGTCGATGTCGAGACGGCGCGGCTGAACGAGCTGTCCTCGCAGCTCGTGGCCCTGCAGGCCATCAGCGCCGAAACCGCCAGCCGCCAGGCCCAGGTGAAGAACGGCGGCGACCAGCTCAGCAATGTCCTCAACAACGGCCTGGTGGCCGGTCTGAAGGCCGACATGTCGAGGCAGCAGGCCCGCCTGCAGGAACTCGGCTCCCGGCTGGGCGACGCCCATCCGCAGGTCGTGGAGCTGAAGGCGAGCATCGCCGAGCTGCGCAACCGCATCGATGCCGAGGTGCGGCGCGTGGGCAACAGCGTCGGCATCGACGCCACCATCAACCGCAGCCGCGAAGCCGAGGTCCGCGCGGCGCTGGAAGCGCAGCGCGCCCGCGTGCTCAAGCTCAAGTCGCAGCGCGACGAGCTCGCCGTCAAGCAGCGCGACGTCGAGCACGCACAGCGTGCCTACGACGCGGTGGCCTCGCGCGTCACCCAGACCAGCCTGGAAAGCCAGAGCCAGCTGACCAACCTGGCCGTGCTGAACCCCGCGGTCGAACCCGCCGATCCCTCATCGCCCAACCTGCCGCTGAACGTCGCCCTGGCGGTGTTCCTCGGCCTGTTCCTGGGCGTGCTCACGACCCTCATGCGCGAGCTGCTCGACCGCCGCGTGCGCATTCCGCACGACGTGGTGTATGCGCTCGACCTGCCCGTCATCGGGACCATGCCGCCGCCGCCGCGCCGCCGGCTGTTCGGCAGCCACGACCGCGCGCTGCCCCAGCGGATGCTCGTTCGTTTGTCCGGCTCCCCGTCCCGCGCCTGAAAGTCGCCCCCATGAACCATCCGAAACCATTCACCCAACCCGATCCGGTGAGTGTCATCTCATCCTTCGACACGCTGGGGTTCAAGCGCACCGAAGCCGACAACGCGGCCGATGGCGTCCTGCACGACCGCTCCATCGGCGACATCATCCGCCAGACCAAGAACCTGAGCGCGCACCAGGTCGAGCAGATCCTGGAGCTGCAGCGCGACCGCGGCATCAAGTTCGGCGAAGCCGCGGTGATGCTCGGCCTGGCGCGTGACGAGGATGTCGTCTGGGCGCTCAGCCAGCAATTCCACTACCCCTATGCGCCCGAGGCCGCGGAGCAGCTCAACAGCGAGCTGGTCGTCGCCAGCCAGCCGTTCAGCCGGCAGGCCGAGGCCTTTCGCGCCCTGCGCAGCCAGCTGATGATGCGCCTCTTCAACGGGCAGGACACGCAGCGCCGCGCCCTCGCGGTGGTGAGCCCGGACAGCGGCGACGGCAAGACCTACTTCGCGGCCAACGTCGCCATCGCCTTCAGCCAGCTGGGCGGGCGCACGCTGCTGATCGACGCCGACATGCGCAACCCGCGCATGCACGAGGTCTTCGGCATCGAGAACAACAGCGGCTTGAGCGGCATTCTCAGCGGCCGCAACGAAGCCAATGTGATCCGTCCGGCGGCCCACCTGCCCAGCCTGTACGTGCTGCCGGTCGGGGTCGTGCCGCCGAATCCGCTCGAGCTCGTCGAGAGGCCCGCCTTCCAGCTCTTGCTGCGCGAGCTGCTGTCCAAGTTCGAGCACATCGTCGTCGATACGCCGGCGGCATCGCATGGCGCCGACGCGGGGGTGCTGGCCGCCAAGTGCGGCGCGGCGGTCGTGATCGCCCGCCAGGGCCGCAGCCGCATGGGCATGCTGCAGGAGTTCGTCGGCCTGTTGCGAGAAAGTCCGGCCAAGCTCGCCGGCGTGGTCATGAACGAGTTCTGACACCATGATGCTCACCCTGCGGCTGCTTAGAAAAGAGGTGTCGGTGCCCCGCGTCACCCCGCCCTGGGGGCTGGTGCTGCTCGGGCTGCTGGTGTTGTACGCGCCCAGCGTGTGGGACCTGAGCCACGGCATCTGGGCCACCAGCGAGCAGGCCCACGGCCCGCTGGTGCTGCTGCTTTCGCTGTGGCTGTTCTGGCTGCGCCGCGACGCCATCGTCTCCGCGCCGTACGCGCCTGCGCCCGGCTGGGCCTGGCCGCTGCTGGGTCTGGCGCTTGTGCTGTATGTCCTCGGCCGCTCGCAGGGCATCCTCATGTTCGAGATGGGGTCGGCCCTGCTGCTGATCGCCGGGCTGCTGCTCCTGCATGGTCCCGGCGCGCTCCGCGCGAGCGCCTTCGCGCTGTTCTTCCTGTTCTTCATGATCCCGCTGCCGGGCCCGGTGGTCGATGCCCTCACCCAGCCGATGAAGCTGGCCGTCAGCTACGCGACCGAACAGATCCTGTTCGCCTTCGGCTACCCGATCTCGCGCACCGGCGTGCTGCTGCAGATCGCCCAATACCAGCTGCAGGTCGCCGATGCCTGCGCCGGCCTGCATACCTTGTTCACCCTCGAGGCCATGGGCCTGCTGTACCTCAATGTCGTGCGCCATGCCTCGGCCATCCGCAACATCGCGCTGGCCATCCTGATCGTCCCCATCAGCTTCACCGCCAACGTCATCCGGGTGATCGTGCTCACCCTCATCACCTACTACCTGGGCGACGAGGCCGGGCAGGGCTTCCTGCATGGTTTTGCCGGCATGGTGCTGTTCATGGCCGCCTTGCTGCTCATCATGGCCACCGACTCCGTGCTGCGCTTCGGTGTGCGAAAGACCTCCGCCGCATGAAGCCCTCCAGCCCCCGTTCCGGCCTGCGCTGGCCGCAAGCCGTCCTGCTGCTGCTGCTGATGGCCTGCGCGGCCGTGCTGGCCCACCGGCTCATGCCGCGCGAACGCCTGTCCGCGCTGAGCGAGGACGTGCGTCTCGACAATGCGCTGCCCAAGTCGTTCCGCGGCTGGCGCCTCGACGAGCGTGTCCTGGGGGGCGTCGTCAATCCTCAGCAGGAGGCGCTGGTCCGCTCGCTCTACTCGCAGACGGTCAGCCGCATCTATGTCGACGCGCAGGGGCGCCGGGTCATGCTGTCCATCGCCTACGGCAGCGCCCAGGACGGCGGACTCGAGCTGCACCGGCCCGAGGTCTGCTATGTCGCGCAAGGCTTCAAGCTCGAATCGGCCGGGCGCGACTTCCTGAAGGTGGACGATGCCACCCCGCCGGTGCCGCTGCAGCGCCTGCTCTCCCAGCAGGGCACGCGCCACGAGCCCATTTCCTACTGGATGCGTGTCGGCGATGACCTCATGGTGTCCGGCCTGTCGCAGCAGTTGTCCCGGGTGCGGCACGGCCTCAAGGGCTTCATCCCCGACGGCGTGCTGTTCCGGGTCTCCTCCCTGTCCGACGATCCGCAGGCCGCCTTCGCCGTCCAGGACCGCTTCGTGCGGGACCTGCTGGCCTCGACCGACGCAAGGGCCCGGCGTTTCCTCATCGGTCCCGTCAGCCAAGCCGCTCCGCCTGCAGCACCATGATGATCAGCAGTTCCGATATCCCCCGCGCGGCCTCCCCGCACGCCGCGGTTGCGCCCGACGTCTCCGTCGTCATCGTCAACTACAACGGTCTTCGCTTCCTGGCCGAATGCCTGGATTCGCTGCACGGCGCCTTCGTGCGCTACAGCCACGAAGTGGTGGTGATCGACAATGCCTCCAGCGACGGCAGCCAGGCTTTCCTGCGCACGCGCGGCGACATCCGCTATATCGAGTCGACACTCAACCTCGGCTTCACCGGCGGCAACAACCGCGCCGCCGAGGTCGCACGCGGCAAGGTGCTGGTGTTGCTGAACAATGACACCCGCGTGCAGGCCTGCCTCGACCCGCTCGTCGATCAGGCCCTGCTGCCCGAGGTGGGGGCGGCCGGCCCGCGGCTCGCCTACGGCGACGGCCGCTTGCAGTATTCGGTGGGTTTCAACCACACGCCGACGCGCATCGTGTTGTCATGGCTCGGGTTCGAACGCCGCCACCAGCTGCCCAGCGCCTTCCGGCGCGTCCAGACACGGCCCGATTTCTACGGCGCCTCGCATCCGAGCGTCGATTGGGTCTCCGGTGCGGTGCTGGCCACGCGGACCGAGGTGTGGCGCTCGCTGGGCGGTCTGGACGATGTCTTCTTCATGTACTGCGAGGACGTCGACTATTGCCTGCGTGTCACCCAGCTCGGCCTGCGCGTGGCGTACGTCTGCGACGTCCATGTCACCCATTACGAAGGCGCCGGCAAGGCCTGGATCGGCCGCGCCGCCCTGTCGCGAACCTCGCGTTCCTATTTCACCTTCGTCGAGAAGCACTTCGGCACGGGGGCCGCGCAGCGTGTCGCCTTCATGCTGAGTTTCATCTTTTTCGCACGGGCCGTGGCGTTCTCCCTGGTCGGGGCCGTCGCCTTCAAGCCCGGCCGCCGCGCCTTGTGGCTCGACAAATGCGGCGGCTATCTCGCCGCCGCCCGGCAGCTGCTGCGTTCGGCGCTCAGCCGTACGGTCGTGGAACGCGGGTAGACATGGCCGCGCGCATTCTCTGCATCGTCGCCTTCGTCGCGATCCTCTCGCAGTTCATCAAGACGCTGCTGGGCCTGGGGGGGCTGCCGAACCCGGTCCCGGTGCTTCGCGACGGCTTGCTGCTCACCCTGGCGGCGGTCGCGCTGTACCGGGTCGACGTCTTCAAGCAGCGGGGCTTGTTCATCAGCTTGTTGCTGCTGGGTTTCCTGCTGATCCTCAATGCGGCCATCGGCGCCCTGCAGGACCGGCACTTCGCCGGCTTGTACTACGCGCGCCTGTATGCACTGCCCCTGCTGTCCGCGGTCGCTGTGAACGGTCTGCTGCGCCACGCGGGGACCGAACAGCTGCGCGGCCTGTCGCACCAGATCTTCTGGACCGGCGCCATCGTCCTCGCGGCGGCCATCGGCATCTTCCTGTCCGTCGAATACAACCCCGCGCTGCTTCACTCCCTGATGGGCGGCGACAGCGGCGAACTGGCGACGGCCTGGTACATCGCCGGCGGAACCTGGCTGCGCATGGGCCTGCCGGCCACCTCGCCCAATGCCCTCGGCCTGATGACCGCCATGTACCTGTTGTTCGTCCTGGCCGTCTGGTTCGACGGGCGTTACCTGCAGGTGGGCAAGCTAGCGCGCGTGCTCGTCGTCACCGCTGCGGTGATGGTCATGGCGCTGAGCTTTTCGCGCAGCAGCTGGCTGTCGTTCCTCTGCGGCGCCGGCCTGCTGTTCCTCCTCTGCCGGCGCGAGTGGGGCATCGGCAGCGCCATGGGCCTGGTCAAGCTGGGCAGCGCGCTGGTGGGGATGTCGGTGGCGGTCGTGCTGGCGTTGATCTACGTCGACGACTACTCGGGTGGTTTCATCTCGCGCTGGCTCACCCTCAACACCTCGGGCACCGATCCCTCCATGGTCGGCCACGGCCACTCGTTCCTGCTCGCCTACTACGGCCTGGAGGACTACTTCTGGTACGGGTATCCGAAGGGCTCGGTCGGCGCACGCGCGCTGCTGTTCGGCAGCGTGGTCAACAACGCCGAGAACAGCATTCTCAGCGTGTTCTTCGACATGGGCGTGCCGATCGGCCTGGTGTTCCTGGCCCTGGTCGTGGCGGTGCTCCGCAACCTGTGGATGCACAAGGCCCAGTGGGGGATGCTGGCCGCGTTCTCGGTGTCGTCGATGTTCCTGCCTTACGTGTTCGAGCCCGACATGATCGGCTTTTTCCTGATGCTGTTCGTTCTCACGGGCCGGGTGATGCAGGCGGCCGAGCCCGGCTACTCGTCCGAGACGGCGGCCGTCTCCACCCGCGGCGCGGGTGCCGCCGCCGCGCGCCGGGGGGTGAGGCGTGAGCGCCGCACCGGCTCGCACCAGCCTTCGATGTATTTCCCCTCCACGCGCGCGCAGTAGACATGTCGATCCAACCGACCGGGGTTCGGCCCCGAGTACTTTTGCTGTCTCCGTTTTTGTACGGGGAGGGCGCCACCAGCGGTGGCGCGGTGTTGTCGTACGCGCAGATGAAGCAACTGGCCCTGGGTGCCGAACTGGCCTTTCTCGGTTTCTCGGGCATCGATACGCCGGACAGCGAGGCCCGTCAGCGCCGCTCGCTGGCGGCGCTGTGCAGCATGGTCGCCGAGGTGCCGCTGCGCATCGGCCGTGTCCAGGTCCTGCGCGCGCGCCTGGGGTCGATCGGGCTGCGCCAACCCGAGCTCGCCGCCCTGTGCCGCACGCCCGCCATGGAGCAGGCCTTGCGAAGGATGCTCGACGAGTTCCGTCCCGACCTGGTGTGGATCCAGTTCCCGCAGATGGCCCAGTACGTCGAGCTCTGCGGCGGCGTACCCTGCGTGATGGACGTGCAGGACGCCTATACCTTGTCCGGCTTCCGGCTGGCGCAGCGCCGCCAGGGCAGGGGTGCATGGCTGGGCTGGCTGGACTGGGTCTGCTGGTCGCGCTACGAGGCGCGGCACTATGCCCGTTTTGCCGCGGTGCTGACCTTGTCCGAGCAGGATGCCCACGTGCTGCACGCCATGAACCCGGCGGTGCCCGCGGCGTCCATCGGCTTGCCGCTGGGTGCCTCGGCCGCCCCCAGCGTGGCAGCCGTGACCGGGCAGGTCGGCTTTGCCGGCAGTTTCGGCCACCGGCCCAACCTGGAAGGCCTGGACTGGTTCCTGAAGCAGGTGTGGCCGCGGGTGAGAAGCGAATGGCCGGAGGCCCGTTTCGTGGTGGCCGGGCGCAATCCGCCGGCCGGCCTGGTGGCCGAGGCCGGGCCGGGGGTCGAGTTCGCCGGCTTCGTGCCGGACATCCTCGACTTCTATGCGGCGAATGCCGTCACGGTGGTGCCGCTGCTCAGCGGCGGCGGCGTGAAGATCAAGACCGTCGAAGCCATGCTCGCCGGTTCGGCCATCGTGTCCACGCGCATCGGTGTCGAAGGCACCGGGGCCGGCCAGGGCGAGCACGCCTTGGTGGAGGACGATGCCGCCGCCTTCGCACGCGCGGTGGTGCGCGTGCTGGCCGACAACAGCCTGCGTGCCCGGCTGAGTGCCCAGGCGCGCGCGCATGCCGGCGTGTTGTTCTCGTCCGATGCCTGGCGCGAGCGGGTCGCCGGGGTGCTCCGCAGCGCCATGGAGGTCCGCCATGGCTGCTGAACCGAAACCGGTGGCCTCGGCCGTCCACGGCACCCTCTGGGCCTACGTCCAGAACTGGGCCGCCCGCGGCATCACGCTGGTGGTGTTCTTCGCGCTCGCGCGGCTGCTCAGTCCGGCCGAGTTCGGCACCTTCGCCGTCGCGATGGTGTTCCTGACCCTGGGCGAGATGTTCGTCGAACAGTTGTTCGCCCCGGCCATCGTCCAGCGCGAGAGGCTGGATGACGAACACCTCGATGCAGCCTTCTGGACGACCCTGGCCTGCGCTGCGGCGTTCGCCCTGGCCACCCTGCTGGCCGCTCCCTTGTTCGTGCGCCTCTTCGACGCGCCGGCGGTCGAGCCTCTCATCATGGCGCTGTCGCCGGTGTTCTTCTTCATGGCCATGTCGGCGGTCCCGGCGGCCCTGCTGCGCCGCTCGCTCGACTACCGCGCGCTGGCACGGCGCACGGCCGTCTCCAACGTGGTCAGCGGCACGGTGGCGGTCGCTGCGGCGCTGGCGGGCCTGGGCGTCTGGGCCTTCGTGCTGCAACAGCTCAGCTACCAGCTCATCGGCACCTTCATCCTGTGGCGCAGCGAGCGCTGGCGGCCGCGCTGGAGCTTCCATGGCCAGGCCTTGCGCCAGCTCAGCGGCTTTTCGGCCCGGGTCACTTTCGTCAAGCTCCTGGAACTCGCCGAGACCCGCATCGTCGAATTGGTGGTCGGGCGCCAGCTGGGCCTGGCGGCCCTGGGCAACTATGCCCTGGCGTCGCGCGCCCACCAGGCCGCGACCCAGCTGCTGGCCGCACCGATGTGGGAGGCCTCGATCGGCGTGTTCAGCCGCCGGCAGTCCGATCCGCAGGGGCTCAACGCGGCGCTCCAGCAACGGGCCCTGCTGGCCGCGTCATTCCTCGCGCCGGTGTTCCTGTTCGTGGCCGCCAGCGCCGAGGTGCTCATTCCCGCCGTGTTCGGCGCCAAGTGGGCCGGGGCCGTCACGGCGTTCCAGGTGCTGTGCATCCTGGGCGCGGTTCGTGCAGTGACCTTCCTGTACGGCTCGATGCTGCAGGCGATCGGCGCGGTCGGCACCTCGGTCAAGGTGGCGGTGCTGCGCTCCATCGTCACGCTGGGATGTCTCCCGGTCCTGTTGCGCTACGGGCCCGCCGGGGTGGCGGCCTGTCTCCTCGCCGGGCAGATCGTGGCCATGCCGTTTGTTTTTCATGTGATTCGTTTGAAACTGGAGCTGGACGCCGTGCAACTTGTCAGAAACATCATGAAGCCCACGACGTCCGCCGTCGTGGCAGCCCTGCTGGGTTGGGCGACTGCCCAAGCGACGGCCGGGTTCGTGCCGGCCGGCGCGGCTGCGCTGCTCAGCCTGCTGGTGTGTTCCGTGGTCTTCCTGGTGTTGCTGGCGTTGCTGATGCCGCGCACGCTGCACCAGGCGGCCCAGGGCCTGCCGGCGGCGGTCGGCGGGCGGCTGGTGGGCTGGCTGGGTCGGCTGGTGCGCCTGCAGGACAGCCTTCGCGTGCTGAGTTGCATGGCCTTGATGAAATCGGCCTTGTCGATCCGCCGCCAGTCCCGGCGCAGCGGCGATGTCTTCGTGGTCGTGGCCGACACCTACTCGGTGGTCGGCTCGGTCGGCGACCAGGCCTTGTTCGGGGGCCTGGTGGCGATGCTCCGCGAAGCCGGCGTCAAGCGGGCCCGGGTGTTGTGCCGTCCGGGGGTCGAGGTTCCCCGCTGCGAGGGCCTGGAGCTCGAGGCCCTGCCGTACTGGGGCGAGCTGCGCCGGGCGAGGTCGCTGGGACGCGAGCTCACCGACGCGCGCGCCTTCATCGTCGTCGGGGCCGACGTGCTCGACGGCTTCTATTCGCGCTTCGAGTCCATCCTGCGGCTGGAGATGGCCTCGTTCTGCGCCCGCCGCGGCATCCCGGCGCTGCTGTGCAGCTTCAGCTTCAACGACCGGCCCGACCCGGCCACCGCGGCGGCCTTCGGCCGCCTGCCGCCGGGCGTGACCCTGCTCTGCCGCGACAGTGTCTCGCGCGAACGTGTCGCCCGGCTCGCCGGAGAACGCGTGCAACTGACGGCCGACCTGGGCTTCCTGCTCGAGCCGGCGCGCGGCGGCAGCCTCGAGTCGACCGTGGCCGGCTGGCTGGCCGAGGGCCATCGCGGGCGCGGCCCCTTGATCGGCTGGAACCTCTCGCCCCATTCGCTGCAGCTGCTGTCCGGCGTGCAGCGGCAGCAGGCCATCGCAGCCTCGGCCACCGCCATCGCGCGCCTGGTCCGCGAGCGCGACGCGACCGTGGTGCTGGTGCCCCACGATTTCCGCGCGCACGCCAGCGATCCCGAAATGCTCGCCGAGGTGTATGCGCAGCTCCCCGTGTCGGTGCATGAGCGCGTGCTGCTGCCGGCCGGGCCGTACACCGCGGCGGAAGTGAAGCAGTGCTGCGTCCATTTCGACCTGGTGCTCACCGGCCGCATGCACCTGATGATCGCCGCCCTCGGACGCGATGTGCCCGTGCTGGCCATCGAGTACCAAGGCAAGTTCGCCGGAGCGCTGAACCACTTCGGCCTCGGCAAGGCCTGCCTGCTCCAACCGATCGATGTCTGCGACGTCGAATACTTGTACCGCAGTGTCACGGCGCGCCTCGACACCTTGGTATCGACGAAGGCGCAGATCACCTCTAGGCGCGGAGGCGTCGAGGCGATGGCCTCCGCCGCCATCGCCCTGTGTCTGAAGGAGAGCCACTAGGATGCTGGGACTGTCGCGTCTTTCCTCGCCGCCGCGTGCTGCCGCCCGCTGGCTGCTGTGCGTGTGGCTGGCCCTGGCCGGCGCTTGCGCCCAGGCCGCGGGGCCCTACCAGATCGGGGTCTACTATTACCCGGGTTGGTCGCCCTACACCAAGGGCGCCCACGAACCCGACCCCTGGGCTGCGATCAAGCGTTTCCCCGAGCGCGAGCCGGCGCTCGGCTGGTACCACGACGGCAAGGGCGAGACGCTGGACCGCCAGCTTGGCTGGATGGCCGACCACGGCATCGACTTCACGATCTTCGACTGGTACTGGGAGAAGGGCAAGCCGGCGCCGCAGACCTCGGTGCGTGCCTACCTGCAGTCGCCCGAACGCAGCCGGGTCAAGTACGCGCTGCTGTGGGCCAACCACACCAAGGAGCCGCGCAGCCTGCAGGAGTGGGACGAGCTCACCGACTTCTGGATCGACAATCACCTGAAGAATCCGGAATATCTCAAGGTCGACGGCAAGCCGGCGCTGTTCGTGTTCGCGCCCGACATCCTGCGCGGCCAGGCGCGGGTCATCGGTTGGCCCGTCGACCGCCTGCTGAACCGCGCGCGCGACAAGGCGAAGGCGGCCGGGCTGGAAGGCATCTACTTCGTGCTCTGTGTGCCCGCCGACGAATACTGGGTCAGGGACTTCGCGCCCAAGGCCGGTTTCGATGCCTTGTCCGCCTACAACTACCACAACGGCGTGGGCGAGGACCTGAAACGCGGTCCGCTGTCGCGCAGCTTCGAAGAGCTCGACCAGGGCTACCGCAGCCAGTGGAAATGGCTGGTCGCACGCAGTCCCCTGCCGTATTTCGTGCCCATGACCTCGGGTTGGGACAAGCGGCCGTGGGGCGGCAGCGCCGACCGGCGCCATGACGATTCCGTCTCCACCCCGGCCAGCTTCGAGGCCCACCTGCGCGCCGCCAAGGCGGTGATGGACGCGAACCCCGACAAGACCCATCGCATCGGCGTCGTGTGCTGCTGGAACGAATACGGAGAGGGCTCGTACATCGAACCCACCAAGGCACACGGCATGCAGTACCTGCAGCGTATCCGCAAGGTCTTCGGAGCCGACTGATGGCCGAAGCGACTTTCCCCCCGGCCGGCGATCCCCCGTCCCCGCCCTTGCGCGTGCTGGTCATGTTGCCGCGCCACCTGGACGCGGCCGAGTGGTCACGGCGTTTCGCTCGCGGCGAAGTGCCCGATGCCACGCCCTACGGCTATCACTTCGCGCGCCAATTCGGCTGCGAGCTGAGCTTCTCCCGTCCGACCGCGACCTGGCGCGGGCTGGGCGGCCTGCTCGACAAGGCCTTCAAGCGCGTGCTCGGCTTCGACCTGCGGCATGTGTGGGCCCAGCGCGAGCTGCTCGATGTCGACCGCTTCGACTGCGTCTGGACGCATACCGAATACGAACACCTCGCGATCGGCCTGCTGCGCGCGCTCGGCCGGGTGGCCTGTCCACCGGTCATCGCCCAATCGGTGTGGCTGATCGACGAGTGGCCGGCCTGGTCGGCGCTGCGCCGCTGGTGCTACCGGCAGCTGATGCGCAAGGCGGAGGTCGCCACCTTCCATTCGCCGCTCAATGCCGGCGAGGCGCGCCGCCTGGGGTTGGCGCAGTCGGTCGAGATCGTCGAGTTCGGCATCTCGCTCGACAGCTATCCCCTGGTCGCCCGCAGCCATCCCGAGACCGTCGATGCTTCGCGGCCGTTGCGCGTGCTGGCGCTCGGCAACGACCGCCACCGCGACTGGTCGACGCTGGCACGCGCGCTGGGCGGCAACGAGCGCTACGAGCTGCACATCGGGTCGACCTCGGTCGCGCCCGGGCTGGTCCGCGACAACATGCGGGTCGGTCCGTTGACCCAGCCGCAGATCGTCGCCGAGTACGCCTGGGCCGACTGCGTGGTCGTGCCGCTGCGCCACAACCGCCATGCCTCGGGCCTCACCGCGACGCTCGAGGGCGTGGCCATGGGGGTGCCGGTGGTCGCCGCGCGCGCCGGCGGCCTGGACCACTACTTCGACGATTCCTGCATAGGCTACTACGACATCGGCGATGCCGACGGCTTGCGCCGTGCCGTCGATGCGTTCGCCCGCGTGCCGGGCGAGAGCGCGGCCAAGGTCGCCGCCGCCCAGCGCCGCCTGGCCGAGCAGCGTTTCACGTCCGAGGGCTTCGCCTGGCGGCACGTGCAGCTGAGCCGCAAGCTGATCAAACGGCCCGCGCCGGCCGAAGAAGGGAGTACCGCGTGCAATCTGGCCTGAAACCGCTCTCGCGCAACGTGTCGAACGACACGATGGTCTTGTTCGTCCACCAGTCATCGGAGCTGTACGGCTCCGACCGGGTGCTGTTGATGCTGGTCGCCGCGCTCCGTGCCGAGGCCGAGTTCGAGCCGGTGGTCGTGTTGCCCGACCGCGGCCCCTTGTACGATGAACTCGTGTCGGCCGGCATCGAAACCCATGTGGGTTCCATCGCCAAGATCAGCCGGGCGATGTTTTCCCCGGCCGGGCTCTGGAGACTGTTGAAGGCCCTGGGACAGGGCCTGCGCGACCTCGACCGCATCGCGGCCGGGCGCCAGGTGGCGGTGGTCCATTCGAATACCGTCGCCGTGCTGTCGGGGGCCGCCTGGGCATGGCGGCGCAAGCTGCAGCACGTCTGGCATGTGCACGAGATCATTCTCTCGCCGCGTCTGGTCAGCCGTGCCCTGCCCAGGCTGGTCGGCCTGCTGTCCGATGCGGTGATCGCCAATTCGCGGCAGACCGAGGACTGGCTGCTCGATGTCGTGCCGGCGCTCAAGAAGAAGAGCCGGGTGATGTTCAACGGCCTGCCTCCCGTCCAGGTGCCGGCCCCCGAGCCGGTCCGCCGCTTCCGCGAGCAGCTGGGCGCGGCCGAGGGCGACCCGGTGGTCACGCTCGTCGGGCGCATCAACCGCTGGAAGGGCCAGGAGGTGTTCATCGAAGCCATCGGCCTGCTCAAGGCCAGCGGCGACCTCGGCCGGGCACGCTTCGCCATCGTCGGCAGCCCCGCGCCCGGGCTCGACCATCTGGTCGGCGAGCTGGCGCGCCGCGTCGATGCGCTCGGGATCTCCTCCTGTGTCCGCTTCGTCGGTTTCGACGCCGACATCTGGCCCGTGTGGTTCGGCTCCGACATCGCGGTCGTGCCGAGCACCGAACCCGAACCTTTCGGCATGGTGGCCATCGAGGCCATGGCCGCCGGCCTGCCCGTGGTGGCCTCCGAACATGGTGGCCTGCTCGACATCGTGGTCCATGAACAGACCGGCCTGCTGGTGGCGCCGAGAAGCAGCCGTGCCCTGGCCGATGCCCTGGCTCGCCTGATCGCCGACGCCCCCTTGCGCGAGCTGATGGGCCAGGCCGGGCTGAAGCGCCAGGCGCTCCATTTCTCGCTCGACGCGCAGGTTGAACAGACCGCGAGCCTGTACCGCGAGTTGACCCGCCCCGGCGGCATGGCTGCCGATCCCTGCGCCTCCACCTGAAGCCGGCATGGACGCGTCAAGACACTTGCACGGAACTTGCAACACCTCGGGCGCGGTCGCTGCCGGCCGGGCCCTTCGGCTCGCGCGCCGGTGCCGCCCCAGTCTTGTTCAACGCCTTGGCGCCAACCTGCGAAGGAAGCATCCATGACCGCTGCATCCATCGGTTCACTCCAGCCGGCACGGGACCACTCGCGCAACGAATTCATCCAGACGATGCGCTTCGTTGCCGCGGCCCTGGTGCTGCTGACCCATGCCACCTTCTATTACCACGAGCGCATCGACCCGGCCGTCGCGGTCTGGCACGCCGGAGAGGCCGGCGTGCCGATCTTCTTTGTCATCAGCGGCATCGTGATGGTGACCTCGAGCGCCTGGCTGGCCTCGAACGCCGCGGGTGCGCGTGAATTCATGGCCCGCCGGCTGCTGCGCATCCTGCCGCTGTACTGGCTGGTGACCTTCGCCAAGGTGGCGATCGCCCTGGCGATCCCCGCCGCGGTCCACCACAACCATTTCGACCTGGTGCATGCCATCAAGTCCTTCCTGTTCATCCCCGCCTACAACGCCGCCGGAGAGGTGCGTCCCATCCATGGAGTGGGGTGGACTTTGCTGCACGAGATGTTCTTCTATGTCGTCTTTGCATCCGTGATGCTGTTGAAAGGCAGGCCGGCGCGCCACGCCTCGCTGTTCATTCTGTCGCTGTACCTGCTGGGGCGGGTGTTCCCGGCGCACAGCGCGTTCATGGAGGTGGCCACCAGTCCCCTCAATCTGTATTTCATCGTCGGCATGCTGATCGGCAGCGTCAGCCTGCGCGGCGGCATCCGCCGGCCGGCATCCCAGGCGCTCGTCGGTGTGTCCCTGGTGCTGGTGCTGGCCAAGCTCTTCATCCCCGCGGCCATGGGCTGGCTGCCGCTGGACCCCATCGTGTTGCTGCTCGCTTGCGCCATGCTGGCGCTGGCCTCGTGGACGCCGCCCCGGGTGCTCAGGGGCCCGGTGGCACTGGGAGACAGTTCCTACGCCCTGTACCTGTTCCATCCACTGATCGCGCCGCCGGCCCTGATGCTGGTCCACAAGCTGCTGCCGGGGGCGGGGGTGGCGGGCGAGATCGGCCTGGTGGTCCTGTTCACCATCGTGCTGGCCCACGGCATCCACCGGGTGGTCGAGCTGCCCTTGAACCGCTGGGCCAGGCGTGCGTTCAGGCGCAGCCCGCGTCCGGCCTCCGCCGTCGGAGAAGCCGCATGAGCCCGCGCCGCAGGGCCGTGGGCCGCCTGGCGGCATGGGTGCTGCTGCTGTCCGGCAGCTGCACGGGCGTGGCCGCCGAGCCGCTGTCGGTGGTCGCGCTCGGCAACTCCATCACCCGCCACGGGCCGGCACCGGCCGTCCGCTGGACGGGCGATTGGGGCATGGCCGCCTCGTCCCTGCAAACCGACTACGTCGGCCAGCTTGCGCGGCTGCTCAACGAGCGTGCGCAGGTGCAGGCCAGCGCGCAGCGCTTCAACATCGCCGCCATGGAATCCAAGCCCGGCCAGGCCAGGCCGGGCGCCGAGATGCTGTCGGCCGCACGGGCCAGCGACCTGCTGGTGGTCGAGCTCGGCGACAACGTCAAGGCTTCCGGCTTGGCCGATTTCGAACCGGCCTATGCCCGCCTGCTCGCCCAGTCGCGCCCCGAGAAAGGGCTGCTGGTCTGTCTGTCCACCTGGTGGGGTTCGGCGGCGACCGATGCGCTCATCGAGCCCGCGTGCCAGCGTGCCGGGGGGGTGTTCGTACGCATCGGCGACATTCACCGCCAGCCCGGCAAGACGGGGGCCCGCGGCCAGGGCCTGAGCGACCCGGGGGTGCTGAGCCATCCGGGCGATGCCGGCATGGCCGACATCGCCGCGAGGATCTTCGATGCCTGGCAGTCGCGGGGCGGAAAGCGCGCAGCCCCATGATCGTCGTGAACACCGCCTGCCATGCTCCATCCCGGAGTGCCGGGGCCGGTCCCGCGCCGGACCCCTCGTTCGACCCGTCCGGGACCTGCCGCCCCGCTATGGCCCTGGCGTTCCCGTTTTCCGGCCACGAGCCTGCTCGTGGCGTTCCCTCTCTCTCGAAACATCAGGTGGGCGTTCCCGTCGCCGCACTGCTCTAGTCATGCAAAAAACACTTCGGATTCTCGGTACCCGCGGCATTCCCGCCGCCCACGGCGGTTTCGAGACCTTTGCCGAATATCTTTCCCTGTACCTGGTCGAGCACGGCTGGCGCGTGGTCGTCTACTGCCAGGAAGAGGGCAACGGACCGGTCTTCCAGGACAGCTGGAAGGGGGTGGAACGGGTGCACATCCCGGTGCCGCAGGATGGGCCGAAGGGCACCATCGTGTTCGACTGGCGTGCCACCCATCACGCGGCGCAGCACCGGGATCTCTGCCTGACCCTGGGCTACAACACGGCGGTGTTCTGCGCCTTGCTGCGCTTGAGGGGGGTGCCCAACCTCATCAACATGGACGGCATCGAATGGTCCCGCGCCAAGTGGGGGCCGGTGGCCAAGACCTGGTTCTGGATGAACGACTGGGCAGGCTGCTGGCTCGGCAACCACCTGGTCGCCGACCACCCCGAGATCAAGCGGCATCTCTCGTCGCGCGTGAGGCCCGGCAAGATCACCACCATCGCCTATGGTGCCGATCCGCTGCACGAAGCGCCTGAAGAACCGGTGCGCGCGCGCGGCCTGGAGCCGGGACGCTACCTGACGCTCGTAGCGCGGCCCGAGCCGGAGAACTCCATCCTCGAAGTGGTGCAGGGGTTCTCGCGCAAGCCGCGCGGTGTCAAGCTGGCGGTACTCGGCAACTATCTGCCGGGCAACCCCTACCACCGTGCGGTCCGCGAGGCGGCCAGCGGGGAGGTCCTGTTCCTGGGAGCCATCTACGACAAACCCGTGGTGCAGGCCCTGCGCCTGCACAGCGCGGCCTATGTGCACGGGCACCAGGTCGGCGGCACCAACCCGTCGCTGGTCGAGGCCCTGGGCGCGGGCAATGCCGTGATCGCCCACGACAACCGCTTCAATCGATGGGTGGCGGGTACCGGAGCGAGGTTTTTCGAAGGGGCGGATGGTTTCGCCGGTGTGATGGACCAACTGCTCGATGACCCGAGCGCCCTGGCGGCCATGCGGGAGGCCAGCCGCCTGCAATTCGAACAAGGTTTCACCTGGGGCAAAATCCTCGGCGAGTACGAGCAGCTCCTGTTGCGTCATCTGCCGGTCACCAGGCCGGCGGCCGGTCAAACTCGCAAGGACAGTCTGTCGTGAACGGATCCGTTCCATCGCCGCGCGGTCCGGTCGAGGCGTTCCACCGGCCCTCGCGGGCCTTGGTCATGTGGGGAGGCTCAGCATGGACATCACCATGACTTCGGACCTTCGGGCTCTGGTCCCGCGTTCACCTGCCGCGGAAGTCATCATCCGCGGCGTTCGGCTCCCGCTGGGCGAACTGACCCATCCAACGCTGCAGGATGCCGACCACCTCGATGCCTTGCACCAGCGCATGCTGGCGGCAAAGCCCTTTCCGCACCTGGTCGTGGAAGACTGGTTCAACCCCGTCCTGCTGCAGCTCGTGCGCGAGGAGTTCGACGACGTCGACCGCAGCGGGTGGAGCACCGAGACCAACCGTTACGCCCGCGTCGAGCGCTCGCGGGGCAGCGCTTGCCTGGGCCCTGCCAGCAAGCTGTATTTCGCCACGCTGCATTCGGCCTTCTTCGTCAATGTGCTCTCGCGCGTGAGCGGCGTGAGCGACCTGATCGCCGATCCGTACCTGCAGGGCGGTGGCCTGCACGAAACCGTGGCCGGCGGGTCCTTCGGCATCCACACCGACTTCGACCGGCATCCGTGCACCGCCCTGAACAACGAGATGGTCTTCATCACCTATCTCAACAAGGACTGGAAGCCCGAATGGCGGGGTGCCCTCGAACTCTGGGACGCCACCAAGCGGGTGTGCGCCGCGCGGATCGAACCCGACTTCGGCCGCTCCATCCTGATGACCCATGGCCGCACCCATTTCCATGGCCATCCCGCCCCCCTGGCCGCGCCGCCCGGTGTCACGCGCCGGTCCGTGGCCGCCTACTTCTACGCCAACCGATTCGCGCGCGAGGACAGGCGCGAGCCCATGTTGTCCAAGTTCCTGTTCGCCACCCGGTCCGACCGGGCCAAGGCCATCGCCAGGCAATGGCTTCCGCCCATCCTGCTGGCCCGACTGAAACGGATGGGCCGCTCTTGAACGCGGCATCGCTGCCTCTCGGCGAAACCCTTCGCTCCGCGACGGCGGGCCCGGCGGCGCGCATGAGCCAGGGCTTTCCTTCCATCGAGGGGCTGCGGGCCTACATGGCCTGGTGGGTGGTGCTGAGCCACGTGCTCGCCTTCTGCGGCACCTTGAGCTGGCTTCCCCGCGGCCTCAGCAAGCTGCTGGCGCTCGGGGACCACGCTGTCAATGTCTTCATCATCGCCAGCGGCTTCGTCATCACCCACCTGCTCCTGACCCGGCGGGAACCCTACCGCGACTACATCTGCCGTCGCTTCTTCCGCATCGCACCGATCTACGTGGTGTGCATGGTCCTGGCCATCCTGACCACCTCGTTCTATGTCGAGGCTTTCGTCGAGCCGCCCTGGGGCTGGTTCAGCGAGCTGCGCCGCGCGAGCAAGCTGGAGGAGTCGCGCCACTGGTGGACCCACCTCGCCCTGCACGCCACGATGTTGCACGGCATGGTGCCCAGGGACGTGCTCCCGTACAGCGCGTCCACCTTCCTCGGCCCGGCATGGAGCCTCTCGCTGGAATGGCAGTTCTATCTGGTGGCGCCGCTGGTGGTGGCCGTGCTTTCGAGGGGCCCGGGACAGTTCATCGCGGGCGCGGCGCTGCTGTGCGCGCTCGGCTGGGCGGCCAACCGGTGGCTGCAGGCGCAGTACCCCTTCCCATCGATGCTGCTGATGTCCATCTCGTGGTTCATGGTGGGCATCGGCTCACGGCTGGCCGTCGACCGGGTCCGCGGACATGGGGCGAGGGTGGTCCTGCTTTTCGCCGCCATGGCCGCGTCGGTCGTGGCGCTCAAGTCCAAGGAGATGCTGGTCTGGATGGTCTTTTTCGGGTTTGCTCTTTTCGAAACCCGAGATCCGGGTTCGGACCGCCCGGGAACCCGGCTGATGTCCGCCGTCGTCCACCTGGTGGCGGGCAACCGTTTCGTCGGCATGCTGGGCAAGGTGTCCTATTCGACCTATCTCGTGCACATCCCCCTGTTCTCGCTGGTCGTGCACCTGTGGGGAGTGAGCACCCAGGCGCAGATGGTCGCCGCGCTGCTGCTGGCCATGGCGCTGTTGCCCATCGTGTCGCTGGTGCTCTATCGAACCGTCGAGGCGCCGTTCATCAGCCTGGGGCGGCGCTGGGTCGAGGGGCGGAGCCACAGGCGACGGCGTATCGATGCACAGGGCCTTCCGCATACCTGAACAACGGTCGCCGCCAACGCGGCAAGCGGGTCGGTTGCCGCCGCCGCACCGTCGCTACACTGGCTCTTGGTTCATCGGCCTGGGGGAGCGCGGGGCTTCAGATGACATTTCATTCCATTGACAACGTATGAAGAGGTTCGCGTGAACAATCAGACCATTCCTGTTCTTCCGGTCATCATGGCCGGCGGCAGCGGTACCCGCCTGTGGCCTTTGTCGCGTGCAGGCTATCCCAAGCAGTTCCTGGTGCTGTCGGGCAACCAGTCGCTGTTCCAGCTCGCCGTCGAGCGTCTGGTTGCGTTGGGGGCCGAAGACATCGGCGTCGCAGCTCCGCTCATCGTCGGCAACGAGGAGCATCGTTTCCTGGTGCTCGATCAACTGCGGGAGATCCGCGTCGCCCCTGCCGCGGTGCTGCTCGAGCCGCTCGGGCGCAACACCGCGCCGGCGCTCACGCTGGCTGCGCTGCAGGCGCGTGCCCAGGGGCAGGACCCAGTGCTGGTGGTCACGCCCGCCGACCAGACGGTGACCGACGGCGCCGCGTTCACCGCTTCGCTGCAGCGGGCCATCCGGCTCGCGGCCAAAGGCGATATCGTCATCCTCGGCGTCAAGCCCATGCGCCCCGAGACGGGTTACGGGTACATCAGGAGCCAGCCGGGCGAAGGCAGCGACCATGTCGCCGAGTTCGTCGAAAAGCCCGACCAGGCGACCGCCCGCCGCTATCTGGCCGAGGGCGACTACAGCTGGAACAGCGGCATGTTCGTGCTCAAGGCGTCGGTCTGGCTGGCGGCGCTCGATGAGTTCCGGCCGGAGCTTCTGCAGGCGACCCGGACAGCCTGGGATGTCCGCAGCACGGATGCCGGCTTCGTTCGTCCCGGCAAGGCCGAGTTCGCCGCCGTCCCTTCCGATTCGGTCGACTATGCCGTCATGGAGCGCTGCCCGGGCAGCGCCTTCCCGATCCGCATGGTGCCGCTGGACGCGGGCTGGAACGATCTCGGGGCCTGGGACGCGGTGTGGCAGGTGTCGGACAAGGACGTCGATGGCAATGCCCGGTTCGGGGACGTCCTGCTGGAAGACAGCCGCAACAGCCTGGTGCATGCCAGCAGTCGGCTGGTCGGTGTGGTGGGACTGCAGGACGTGGTCGTCATCGAGACGCCCGATGCCGTGATGGTGAGTGACCGCTCGCGCAGCCAGGACGTCAAGAAGATCGTCGGTCTGCTGGACAAGAACGGCCGCAGCGAGCACTCGCTGCACCGCAAGGTGCATCGTCCCTGGGGCTGGTACGACAGCATCGATGCCGGACCGCGCTTCCAGGTCAAGCGCATCCTGGTCAACCCGGGGGCCTCCCTCAGCCTGCAGATGCATCACCACCGGGCCGAGCACTGGATCGTGGTCACGGGCACCGCCGAGGTGACCTGCGGCGACCAAAAGATCATGCTCACCGAAAATCAGAGCACCTACATTCCTCTCGGGCAGACGCACCGCCTGGCCAATCCGGGCAAGGTGCCGCTCGAGATCATCGAGGTCCAGTCGGGCAGCTATCTCGGCGAGGACGACATCGTCCGCTTTGAAGACACCTACGGTCGCGCCAGCTGACCTCATTTTTTCCAGGGATCATCATGACCATTCTCGTCACCGGCGCAGCCGGATTCATAGGCAGCAATTTCGTCCTCGACTGGTTGGTCGAAGTCGGTGAGCCGGTCGTCAGCCTCGACGCACTCACCTATGCCGGGAACCTGGCCAACCTCGCTTCGCTCGAAGCCGACAGCCGGCATGTGTTCGTTCATGGCGACATCTGCGACCGCCCCTTGATCGATCGCCTGCTGGCCGAGCACCAGCCGCGCGCCATCGTGCACTTCGCCGCCGAGAGCCATGTCGATCGCAGCATCCACGGGCCGGGTGAGTTCGTGCGTACCAACGTCAACGGAACCTTCACCTTGCTCGAATCGGCACGCGCCCACTGGACGTCGCTCGAGGGCGCCAGCAAGGCGAACTTCCGCTTCCACCATGTCAGCACCGACGAGGTCTACGGCTCGTTGGGCCCTGGGGATCCTGCCTTCACTGAAACACATCCTTACGAACCCAACAGCCCTTACTCGGCCAGCAAGGCGGCCAGCGATCACCTGGTGCGGGCCTGGTTCCACACGTACGGTTTTCCTGTTCTTACCACCAACTGCAGTAACAACTACGGGCCGTACCATTTCCCCGAGAAGCTGATCCCGCTGATGATCGTCAACGCCCTGGCCGGCAAACCGCTGCCGGTGTACGGCGATGGCCAGCAGATTCGCGACTGGTTGTATGTCAAGGACCATTGTTCGGCCATCCGCGAAGTCCTGGCGCGGGGACGGGTTGGCGAGACCTACAACATCGGCGGTTGGAATGAAAAACCCAACCTGGACATCGTCCACACCGTGTGTGCCTTGCTCGACGAGCTCCGTCCCGACCCGGCCGGCCCGTACGCACGGCTCATCACTTACGTGACCGACCGCCCTGGCCACGACCGGCGCTACGCCATCGACGCCCGCAAGCTCGAACGCGAGCTGGGCTGGAAGCCCGCGGAGACCTTCGAGACCGGCATACGCAAGACGGTGCAGTGGTACCTCGACAACGCCGACTGGGTCGGCAACGTACAGAGCGGCCGCTACCGTGAATGGCTGCAGCAGAACTACAGCCATCGCACCGCGCAAGCGGGTGCGGTGGATTGACGCACCCCTTTCCCGACAAGACACGACCAAGGACGAGCATGCGACACAAAGGCATTATTCTGGCGGGCGGTTCCGGTACCCGGCTTCATCCAGCCACCCTGGCCATCAGCAAGCAGCTGCTGCCGGTCTATGACAAACCCATGGTGTACTACCCGCTGGCGACGCTCATGCTGGCGGGCATCCGCGACATCCTGCTGATCAGCACGCCCCAGGACACGCCGCGTTTCGAGGCCTTGCTCGGCGATGGGGCCAAGTGGGGCATCAACATCAGCTATTGCGTGCAGGCCAGTCCCGATGGCCTGGCCCAGGCTTTCATCCTCGGCAAGAGTTTCGTCGATGGCCATCCCAGTGCACTGGTGCTGGGCGACAACATCTTCTACGGCCACGACCTGCAGCGATTGTTGCAATCGGCAACGGGTCGTCCGCAAGGGGCGTCGGTGTTCGCATATCACGTGCAGGATCCCGAGCGCTACGGCGTGGTGGCCTTCGACGGCAACAGGCAGGCCCTGAGCATCGAGGAAAAGCCGAAGGCACCGAAGAGCAACTACGCCGTGACCGGTTTGTACTTCTACGACGAGCAGGTCTGCGACATCGCGGGAAGCATCAAGCCATCGGCCCGCGGCGAGCTCGAGATCACCGATGTGAACGCGGTGTACCTGCAGCAGGGCCAGCTTCATGTCGAGATCATGGGCCGAGGTTATGCCTGGCTCGACACCGGCACCCACGACAGCTTGCTCGAAGCAGGCCAGTTCATCGCCACCCTCGAGAAACGCCAGGGCCTCAAAGTTGCCTGCCCTGAAGAAATCGCGTTCCGCGCCGGCTGGATCACGGCCGAGCAGGTCGAGTCCATGGCTCGTCCCATGCTCAAGAACGGGTACGGCCAGTACCTCATGCAAGTCGTCAACAGCCAGGTCTTCTGATGAAATTCACGTCCACAGCCATTCCCGATGTCCTCATCTGCGAGCCGAAGGTCTTCGGCGATGAGCGGGGGTTTTTCTGCGAGAGTTTCAACCAGCGCCAATTCAACGAGGCGGTGGGCGAGGAGGTAATCTTCGTCCAGGACAACCATTCGCGCTCCGCGAAGGGGGTGCTCCGGGGTCTGCACTTCCAGCGGCCGCCGCATGCCCAGGGCAAGCTGGTGCGGGTCACCCAGGGCACGGTGTTCGACGTGGCGGTCGACATCCGACGCGACAGCCCGACCTATGGCCAGTGGGTGGGCGTGGAGCTCAGCGGTGAAAATCATCGACAGCTGTGGCTGCCACCGGGCCTGGCCCACGGTTTCCTGGTGATGAGTGCGAGCGCTGACTTTCTCTACAAGACGACCGACTATTACGCCCCCGCATCGGAGGGGGCGGTGCGCTGGGACGATCCGACACTGAATATCGCCTGGCCCGACATCGGCATGGCGCCCCAGCTTTCGGCCAAGGATGCGGCAGCGCCGTCTTTCGCCGATCTCGTATGAGCCCTGCGCACCACCCAACACGAACCAAGGAGAGCAAAACATGCCAAAGGCAATGATCCTGGCCGCTGGTCAAGGCACCCGAGTGCGTCCGCTGACCAAGCAGTTGCCCAAACCGATGATTCCCATCCTGGGCAAGCCGGTGCTCGAATACCTCATCGAGCACCTGGCGCGCTTCGGGGTACGCGACATCATGATCAACGTGGCGCACTACCACTGGAAGATCGAGAACTACTTCGGCAACGGGCATCGCTGGGGTGTGAACATCGGCTACTCCTTCGAGGGGGCGCGCGAACACGGCGAGATCGTCGCCAAACCCATGGGCTCGGCCGGAGGCATGCGCCGCATCCAGGATCACAGCGGCTTCTTCGATGACACCACCATCGTCGTCTGCGGCGACGCCATCATCGACCTCGACATCTCCGCGGCGGTGTTCGAGCACCGGAACAACAAGGCCATGGCGAGCGTGGTGGCGCTCGACGTGCCGCGCGACCAGGTCAGCAACTACGGCATCGTGGTGGCGGACGCGCAGAGTCGTATCACCTCGTTTCAAGAGAAGCCTGCGCCCGAACAGGCACTTTCGACATTGGCCAGCACCGGTATTTACCTGTTCGAGCCCGAAGTGCTCGAGCTGGTGCCCAAGGGCAAGGTCTTCGACATCGGGAGCGAGCTGTTCCCGCTGATGGCACAGCAGGGGCTGCCGTTTTTCGTCCAGAACCGGTATTTCAACTGGATCGACATCGGCCGTGTCACCGATTATTGGAACGTCTGCCAGCGGGTGCTGCGCGGCGAGGTGGCGCAGATGGACATGCCGGGTACCGAGGTGCGCCCGGGCGTGTGGGTGGGGCTCAACACCCGCGTGAACTGGGACCAGGTCGACATCACCGGGCCCGTCTACATCGGCTCGGGTGTCAGCGTCGAAGACGGTGCCACGATCGAAGGGCCAGCCTGGCTGGGCAACGGCTGTGTCTTGCGTAAGAACAGCAAGCTCGTGCGCAGCATCCTGTTCGACTACACCCGGCTGTCCGAGGGCGCCGTGTTCGAAGATCTGATTGCTTCGCCGCAGTATTGCGTGGATCGCCACGGCCATACGACTTATCCGGGGGATGAGGCGAGCTTGTTGCGTTGGGGGGACGCCCGAGCTTAGAGTTTGCCCCCACGTCGCTCTCGCTCCTGCCCCCCAAGGGGGCGCCTCCCATCGGGCCGGGAAACCCGTCCTTTGGGAGTTGCTTGATGGGGCACTTCGCTTCGCTTGTGCGGGGTTCGCTTCGTAGAGTTTGGCCCCCCACGTCGCTTCGCTCCTGCCCCCCCAAGGGGGCGCCTCCCTTCGGGCCGGGAGGCCCGTCCTTCGGGAGTTGCTTGATGGGCACTTCGCTTCGCTCGTGCGGGGCTCGCTTCGTAGAGTTTGGCCCCCCACGTCGCTTCGTTCCTGCCCCCCAAGGGGGGCGCCTCCCATCGGGCCGGGAGACCCGTCCTTTGGGAGTTGCGTGATGGTGCCCGTCGCTTCGCTTGTGCGGGCTCGCTTCGCATTGCATGACTGCGACCGTTCGGGCGTGAGGCGCGGCACGCCACTTCCTTGCGCTTCTGCCTTGCGAGTCGTGCTAGGCCATGGTCCAGCTCTTCGCCTGGCCCAATCAGTTCGCCGGACTGTTGAGTCTGGCATCAGTCCCCCGAGGGTGCACCTCTCATCGGGCTGGGAGCCCCGTACTTTGGGATGGGCTCGATGGCCCCGCGCTCATCGTCGGGCGCTCAGGCCCTGGCAGACCGCCCGACCCTGCGGTTTCATCCTTGCCTGGTCGTTGAGTGTGAGCAACCGCTTTTTGTCTTGGTAGGGCGCGGCCGCGCGTGTCGCATTTGCGTCAAGGGCGTGATGGGCCGGCTTGCACCTGTTTGGTCTGCGGTAGACGTTTCGCATCAGCGATCCGGGGTCGTCGTCCCACTTTGGGACCTTGGGATGTCTGGGTTGGCCTGGCGGCGAGTCGAACCTGATCCCGCAGGGCCGCCATTGGCCTTTGCAGGCGCTTCAGAGGCCCTGGAAGGCGTTTTTCCAGTTTTTTGCTATCCGGGGTGCCAGGGCGCGGTCGACGGGCTTTGCGGCGGTTCTGGCGCGCTTGGTCCGAAAAAAAGCCGGCCCCATGGGGCCGGCTCCGGTGTCGGCCGGGCGCCAGGTCTCGGCGCCCGGGACACTCGTTCAGTCCGACTTGCGACGCCGTGCCACGTACCCGATGGCCAGGAGGCCGGCGAGCAGCAGGGCGTAGGTTTCGGGTTCCGGCACCGCTGGCTTGATGTCGAAGCCGGCGCCGTAGAGCGCCAGGTGCGTGCCGAAGAAGGTGGGGAAGGTGAAGTCGCCCGAAATGCGCACGGCGTAGTCGCCGCCGGCCACGCTGTCGAAGCTGATGCCGCCCGCTGGGCCATCGCTCAGGGTCGTCGCGCCCACGAGGGACACCGACAGATCCCCGGCGCCGATGGCGTCGAAATACCCGGTCAGGTTCCAGACACCAGGGTCCAGCGACAGGGTGCCGACTTTCCAGTCGGTGAAGCTGGCCCCGTCACCCGCGGCCAAGCCGAAGTAGCAGGTGTCCAGCGTACTGCCCGGGGGGCACGCGATGTCCGCAGCTCGTGCCGGAGCACTCGCCATGACAGCCGCGACGCCTGCTGCGGTCAGCCGGCCCTTCAACATCTTTCTCATCTCTTACTCCTTATATGGATTAGTGACGGAGCGATCCGCGTGGCCGGACGGGTCGTCCGGCCTCGTATCGTTTCGCCAACCTGGACTCACGCGAGTCCGCAGCCATTAAGCAATTCCTGCGCCAATTTTTCACCGGGTTTCCCCGTAACGATTGGTTGCGGTTTGGCTCTTCAACAAGGGGTTTCCGGTGCGGCCGGGGCGCACCGGAGCTGCTGCGTCATTGGAGGTGGAAGCGCGCGTAGCAGCTGCCCGTGCTGAAGCGGTAGCGTTCGTCGCGTTCGCTGCTGGTGTTGGTGGCCGCGATGGTGTCGGTGGTCTCGATGTGGCGCTGGTCGTGGGTGATCCTGCAGCCCAGGCCGATGGCGCGCGAGGCCTGGTAGGCCACGCCGAGGCCGACGCTGTGGCTGCGGTCGCGCGAGTTCGAGGACGACAGCAGGACTCCCGCCAGGCTGCTGCTGCCTTCGAGCGAACGCCGGCTGTAGGTGTAGCTGGCATCGGCGGTGATCTTGGCGGTCGCGTTCCAGGTGCTGCGCAGCAGCAGGCTGTTGTTGAGCCCGGTATTGCTCGAGGAGGAGGTCAGCGAGGGGATGGGTTTGAATTCTTCGTCGGTGGCGCCGACGCTGGTGTCGCGCGAGAACTGCAGCCGCAGGCGGGTCTTGCCCGTGGGAGTCCAGTTGTAGCCGAGCAGGCCCGTCACGAACCGGGCCTCGCGCGGGGTGAGCAGGGTATGTGTCTGGTGGGTGGAGCTGATGCGGGTGTCGAGCTGGCTGGTGCCGTTCGGTGTCCAGGTGGTCGACAGGTCGATGTCGTCGCGGTCGAGTTCGTCGTGCTGGTCCGGGCGGGCCGGGTCGGGCCGGTAGTTGGGGTATTCGCCTTCGGTCTTGCGTGCACCCAGGCGCACGCTCCAGAGGCTGCTGGGCCGCAGCCGCACGCCGAGGTTGGCGGAGCGCTGGGTCAGGTCGTTGGCCTCCAGGAGGGCCGACGAATGGCGGGCCCGGTCGTAGGACAGCCCGCCTTCGAGCGTCCACAGGGTGACCAGCCCGATGCGCATGCCGGTGCTGATGCCGCTGGTGCGCAGTAGGTCGCGTTCGCTGACGCCTGAGGGGTCGGGCGTGCCGCCAACGTCGTTGCGGTAGAGGCGCTGGCCGTCGTAGAGCGAGATGTCGCCCGAGGTGCGGAACAGGCTTTCCCAGTCGAGCCGGGCCCGTGCGTTGTGGCCGTTGTGGTTGAACTCGCTGTTGTTCTTGTACCGGCTGGCGTTGAACGACAGGTCGGCCGCCAGCCGGCCGCGCCCCAGCGGCTGGTCCAGGCCCGCCGACACGGCGGTGGTGGAGATGAGGTCCTTGCCGGTCGGCTGGCCTTCGGCGGCGCGGCGCACGTTGGTGTCGGCGGTGACCGCCTGGGAGACCCCCAGGTAGTAGGGGTTCGGCTCGTCATCGGCCCAGGCGAGGCCGGACAGGGTCAGCAGCAGGCTGCAGAGAGCAGGACGTGAACGGTTCATGGGCATGGCGGGCCAGGAAAGGGTGGGACGGAGCGGGCCATCAGTACGCGTTGCGGTCGAGCAGCACGAGCTTGATGGTCCGGGCGATGATCTGGAGGTCGAAGCCGAGCGACCAGTTGCGCAGGTACTCCAGGTCGAATTCGACACGCGCCTGCATCTTCTCGATGGTGTCGGTTTCGCCGCGGTGGCCGTTCACCTGGGCCCAGCCGGTGATGCCGGGCTTGACTTTGTGGCGCACCATGTACGCTTTGATCATGCCGCGGAACTGCTGGTTGTGGGCCACGGCATGCGGGCGCGGGCCGACGATGCTCATGCGGCCCTGGAGTACGTTGATGAACTGCGGGAGTTCGTCCAGCGAGGTCTTGCGCAGGAAAGCCCCCAGCCGGGTCACGCGCGGGTCGCCACGCGTCGCCTGGCGCACGACGTCGCCATCCTCCTGCGTGTGCATGGAGCGGAACTTGTAGACGGTGATTTCTTCGCCGTCGAGGCCGTTGCGGCGCTGCTTGAAAATCACCGGCCCCCGGGAGCTGAGTTTCACCGCGATGGAGATGACGGCCAGCAGGGGGGAGATCAAGAGCAGGATCAGGCTGGACAGGGCGATGTCGCTGAGGCGCTTGAACAGGCGGTTGGCCCCGGTGAACGGGGTCTCGAGCAGCCCCACCACCGGCACCCCGCCCAGATCGGCCAGTCGCCCCTGGATGATGCTGATGCCGAAGACGTCGGGCACGAAGTAGAGCGAGGCGGTGGTGTCCTGCAGGTCGCTCAGCAGGCGCACGATGCGCGGCTGGGAGCTCATGGGCAAGGTGATGTACACCTCCTTGATGCCGTGCGCGATGACGTATTCGCGCAGCCCGGCCAGTCCCCCGAGATGGTCGCGCCCGGGCGGGCACTCGAGCCGCTCCCGGCTGCGGTCGTCGAAATAGCCGACGACCTCGCGCCCCAGGCCTCGCCCGCCTTGCAGCGAGCCCGCCAGTTTCATGCACAGCGGCCCACCCCCGACCACGACCGCCGAGCGGCGCTGGCGGTGCAGCCCGCTGTAGTGGCGGATCCAGACCAGGCCGGACAGCACGGCCGCCAGGTGCAGCACCGGGGTGGCGATCGCCCACACGGTCAGGGCCTGGCGGTCGAAGAACTGGAAGCTGTCGGTGGCGAACCCGCAGAGCCCGAGGATGCCGAGCAGCATCGCCCAGGAACCGAGGACTTCGACGGTGGCGGTGAGCGCCCGCTGATAGAAGCGGTTGACCCCCGGGAAGGTCAGGGCGAACACCAGCAAGCACAAGGTTACCGATGCCCGATCCAACTCCTGCCCGTAAAAAGAGGAGACGAGCACGTAACAGAGGATGGCGATACCCGGTTCCAGGAAGGTCGAGACAAAACCGGCCACAGACGGCGGTGCATTGATGAATTGTCGAGATTTACCCGAGCTTTGAAACATGGTTGGCGGACACAGTGCAGCAGACAGACCTGCATAGAGCAAAGTGCATGCCGAGTTGGCGGGCCCGAGGACCGAGGCCGGGATTCAGGCAGGATCCGTCCTCCCGAACTCACCCGAGGGAACCGGTGGATACATCCGACCTCGGTGAAGGGGGCGGGCGCGGGGTGTCCGCGGCGCTTCAGTTCACAGGTCGGCGGCGAGCTGGAACATCACGGCCGAATTGCCGAGCACGTTGAGCTGCGCGGCGTAGCGCGGCGAGAACTGCCAGCCCAGCGTGAGGACCGCGCCGGGCGAAAAACCGCCATGGTTGAACGGCACCTTGTCGGCGTACTGGCGTTTGTAGCCGTACATCAGGCCGGCCGTCCATTGCGCGAACAGCTGGTTCCAGGCGCTGAAATTGAGCAGCCGTTGCCCGCCGTAGACGTAGGTGCTGTCCTGTCCGAAGGAGTTGCTGAAGTACACCGCGCCTAGCACGTAGGAATCGGCGCGCTGGTACTCGCCGCCCACCATCCACACCGGCCGGTGCTCGGGGTCGCGCGAGTAGTGGAAGCTGTACGGCGAGAACAGCACGCGCCAGTGGTCGGTATGGGTGGCCAAGGGGGCTGGTGCGGCCGGTACGGCGGGGTCCGCGGAGGTCTGGGCGAAGCTGCTGCCGGCAGTACCGGCGAGAATGAGGGGCAGCAGAAGAATGGAAAATTTCATGGCCGCGATTGTCCTCAATTTATTCAAGGGCCCCTTTTCCGGGTTACGACGCGGCGCAACACTTTGTGTCGTGGTGCTCGTCTTCGGTGCACTCGGCGGTTGCGCCTGGCTCACCGACAAGCAGCGCGAGCTGGTGTTTCGTCCCACCCCGGGCCGTCCGCTCGACTTCAACGGCTTGCGCGCCGGCGACCTGACCTATGCGGTGCGGGTGCCGGGCACCGAGGACGAGGTCCAGGTGTGGTGGCTGCCGCATGCCGATGCCCAGGCGCCGACGGTGCTGTACCTGCATGGCACCTTTCGCAATCTCTATCGCAACCTGCCGAAGATCGAGGCTTTCCGTCAGGCCGGCTTCTCGGTGGTGGCGGTGGACTACCGCGGCTGGGGGGAGAGCACCCGCATCATCCCTTCCGAATCGACCATCTATGCCGACGCGGAAGTGGCCTGGGCCGAGCTGCTCAAGCACCAGCCCGATCCCGGCAAGCGGGTGATCTTCGGGCACTCGATGGGCGGCGGCGTGGCCATCGAGATGGCCAGCCGGCGCCGCGCCCAGGTCGACTACGGCGCCCTGATCGTCGAGTCGACCTTCACCCGCTGGCCCGACGTGGCCGCGGCCGTGGGTGTGCTGGGCCGCATCGCCTCCTGGTTCGCCTCCGACGATTTCGACTCGGTGGACAAGATCGGCAAGGTCGATGCGCCCATCCTGATGCTTCACGGTTCGGCCGACGACACCGTGCCGGTCTACCTCGGGCAGCGCCTGCGCGATGCGGCGCCGGCCGGTACCCGCTGGGTCGAGATTCCCGGCGGATCGCACAGCCGCCTCCACAGCGAGGCGCCCGACATCTACCAGTCCGCCCTGCAGGAGATCCGCGGCAAGCTGGTGCGTTGAGGCTGCGGTGTTCCATTCGACTTCCCCTGGCCGGGCTGTCCGTCCCGCCGTCGCGACGGTGTTTTCCTGAAGAGGTTTTCCTTGGCCATCCATGCCATCTTGTTCGACCATGACGGCACGCTCGTCGACTCCGAAACGATCCACTGCCGCATGTGGGCACAGGTGCTGGAGCGCCATGGCGTCGTGTTTTCCGAGGCCCTTTACAAGGCTCACCATGCCGGGGTGCCCACGGCCGCCAACGCGGTCGATATCGTGGCCCGCTTCGGCCTGCCGCTGCAGGCGGAGGAACTGGCCCGGGCCAAGGATGCCGCCGTGACGGCCTACCTGGCGCGGGATGTCTTTCCGCTGATGCCCGGCGCGCTCGAGGCGATCGCCTTCTTCCGCCGCGCCGGCCTGCGCCAGGCGGTGGTGACCGGTGCGCGCCGGCACGGTGTCGAGTCCAGCCTGCGCGGCCACGGCCTGGCGGCGGGTTTCGACACCGTGGTGTCGGCCGACGATGTGCGGCGTAGCAAACCCGCGCCCGACTGCTATCTGCTGGCCCTGGAGCGCCTGGGCTTGCAGGCGCACGAGTGCGTGGCGATCGAGGACACCGAACACGGGGTCGAGGCGGCGCGCAGCGCGGGCATCGATTGTGTCGCGGTGCCCCATGTCATGTCGGAACACCAGGACTTCGGCCGGGCCACGGCGGTCCTGCGCGACCTGCACGAAGCCGTCGATTGGATCGCCCGGCAGTACGCCATCGCTGCCTGAAGCACCGGGCCGGCCGGCGATTCAGCGGATGCGCTCGCCGTAGCGGATGCCGGCCAGGCTGCCTTGCTCGAATCGGAGGATGGTGATGAACTGGCCGCTGCCCGGCTTGTACGTCCATTCGTCGACCTTCTCGCAGCCGCGCAGCTTGAGCACCGTGCCCTGGGTCGTGGCCTGCCGCGTGTCCTGGTCCGGGGTGGTCTTGCAGAACGAATCCTTCTGTGCGGGTTCGCCGCACTTTTCGATCACCGACGACTTGGAGTCGCCGATCTCGGCGAAGTCGTTCTTGCAGCGCAGGTTCTGCGCCGATGCGCCGCCGGACAGGCCGGCGAGGATCAACAGGGCGGCGGCGTGCCGCAGGGCATGGATCATATGGCTCTCCAGAGGGGGCATGAGGCCGCGCGCCTGCGCGGACTCCGCCGAGGTGTCTCAGATCGCTTCGGCCGGCTTGACCAGTTTCAGCAGCGCGAGCCCCGGGTCGCTCGGGGTGCCGACGCCCGCATCCACCGGATAGGCCGAGACTTCGCCCGAGGCCAGGTAGCCGCGGCGCAGGTAGAAGGCGAGCAGCTCGGAACGCCCGGCCACCACCGACATGACGAAGCGGCGGGCGCCGAAGCGGCGTACGGCAAGATCCTCCGCCGCTGCCAGCAGGCGGCGACCGACACCACCGGCTTGCAGGGCGGGGTCGACGGCCAGCATGCCGATGTGCGCCTCGGTCTCCTCCTGCTCGACCAGCACGCAGCCGGCGACCCGCCCGCCGACGCTGCAGACCAGCACGCAGGCCCGGGGCTGTCCGAGCAGGGCCTCCACCTGGGCGATGTCGGTGCGAGGCCCGCTGACCAGGCCCGACTCGTGTGTCCAGCCCCCGGTTCCCGGCTCGGGGCGGTAGGCACGGTTGACGATGGCGGCGATGGCGGGAGCGTCGTGGAGCAGGGCTTCACGGCAGTCGGTGGAGGGGGCGGCTTCGGTGCTCATGCGGGCGGAGAAGTATGGTGGGCGCGGCCCCGACGCGGGGGGCGCTCAGGCGGCCGAGAAGGTCTGGTCCAGTCTTTGGGTCCATTGCGACTTCTGCGCTTCGGTGGCAAAACTCGCCTCGAAGCTGTTGGCCGCGAGCTGGTAGGCGTGGAGCGCGCCGAGCGAGGGCAGCGCCGCGAAGGCCTCGATGAAGTTCTGGTTCATGTAGCCGCCGAAATAGGCCGGGTCGTCGGAGTTGACCGTGGCGCACAGGCCGGCGTCGAGCAGGGCGGCCAGCTGGTGATCGGCCATGGACTTGTAGACACAGAGCTTGACGTTGGACAGCGGGCAGACGGTGAGCGGCACCCGCTCGGCCGCCAGGCGCTCGACCAGCCGGGGGTCTTCCACGCAACGCACGCCGTGGTCTATGCGCTCGACCTGCAGCACGTCGAGCGCGCTCCGGATGTACTCGGGCGGGCCCTCTTCGCCGGCATGGGCGACCAGCCGCAGGCCCAGTTCGCGGCAGCGGGCGAAGACCCTGGCGAACTTCTCGGGCGGGTGGCCGCGCTCGCTGCTGTCCAGGCCCACGCCGACGAAAAGATGGCGGAACGGCAGCGCCTGCTCCAGGGTCTCGAAGGCCGCCTCTTCGCTCAGGTGGCGCAGGAAACACATGATGAGCAGGCCGCTCACGCCGAGTTCGCGGGCGGCGGTCTCGCAGGCGCGCGTCAGGCCGGTGACCACGGTCTCGAAGCTCACGCCGCGTTCGGTGTGGGTCTGCGGGTCGAAGAACAGCTCGGCATGCACCACGTTGTCGGCCGCGGCACGGCGGAAATACGCCATGCCCATGTCGAAGAAGTCCTGCTCCTTCAGCAGCACGCTGGCGCCCGCATAGTAGATGTCGAGGAAACTCTGCAGGTCGGTGAAGGCGTAGGCCGCGCGCAGCGCCTCGACGCTGGCGTAGGGCAGGCCGACGCCGTTGCGGCGCGCCAGTTCGAAGATCAGCTCCGGCTCCAGCGAGCCCTCGATGTGGATGTGCAACTCGGCCTTGGGCATGGCCCGCAGCAAGGCGGGCAGCTTGTCGCGGGAGATGGTGTCGAGCTTCATGGTCGGGTTCCTGGTCGGGGGACGAAGCGCATGGTCGCAGAAAAAATGCCGCCGCGGGCGCGCCGGCCTATTGGCCGGGCACCTTGCCTTCGACGCCCTTGACGTAGAAGTCGATGTTGCCGAGGAATTTGTCGTCGGCCACGACGCCGGCCTTCAGCACTTCCTTGCCGTCGGCGCTGACGATCGGGCCGCGCCAGATCGCGAAGCTGCCGTCCTTCAGCCCGGCCTTCACGCTGTCGACCTTGGCCTTGATGTCGGCCGGCACCTGGTCGGAGATCGACACGATGTCGACGGCCCCTTCCTTCACGCCCCACCACGAGGCGCCCGGGGCCCACTTGCCTTCCAGGACCTCGCCGGTGGCCTTGATGTAGTACGGGGCCCAGTTGACGACGGCCGAGGCGAGGTGGGCCTTGGGGCCGTAGGCGCTCATGTCGCTGTACCAGCCGAAGGCGTGCTTGCCGGCCGCCTCGGCGGCCTGCAGCACGGCATTCGACTCGGTGTTCTGCAGCAGCACGTCGGCGCCGGCGTCGAGCAGCGCGGTGGCCGCTTGGGACTCCTTGGCCGGGTTCAGCCATTCGTTGACCCAGGCCACCCGGGTCTTGATCTGCGGATTGACACTTTGCGCGCCCAGCGTGAAGGCGTCGATGTTGCGGATGACCTCGGGCGTCGGCACCGAGCCCACCACCCCCAGCGTACGGGTCTTGGTCATGGCGCCGGCGATGATGCCCGCCAGGTAGGCGCCTTCGTAGCTGCGGCTGTCGTAGGTGCGCAGGTTGGCGGCGGTCCCGCGGCCGCCGGCATGCTCGAACTTCACGTCCTTGAGGTCGGGGGCCACCTTCAGGATGGGCTCGGCGTAGCCCGAGGTGGTGCCGAAGACGAGTTTGCTGCCCTGGCCGGCCTGGTCGCGAAAGACCCGTTCGGCGTCGGCTCCCTCGGGCACGTTCTCGATGTAGGCGGTGGCGATCCTGTCGCCGTAGAACTTCTCCAGCTCTTTGCGGGCCTTGTCGTGGGCGAAGCTCCACCCGGCGTCGCCGACGGAACTGACATAGACGAACGAGATCTTCAGCGGGTCGGCCTTGCGGGGGGCCGCGGCCGGCGCGCTGGACGGCGCCGCCGCCGCGGTACCGCCTTCGGTCTTTTTGCCGCAGCCCGCCAGGCCCGCCGACGCGGCGAGGGCGGACCACGCGGCGATCGTCAGCAGGGCACGTCTCGAACCTCGGGTCATGTCTACTCCATCCAGATGAAAAGCGTCACTCGTCCATGACGGCACAACAAGGCGCGGGCCGCGCGGCGTGTCGTGGGTCTCGGATTATCGACCCAGGCCACGCGGGGGAGGGCGGGCGGCGCCGCAGCTCACGGCCCATCCCGTTCATACCGGCGTTGTCCCGCCACATAGGCGGTCTTCAGGTTGCGCTCGTCGCCGAGCGTCATCCAGGCGAAGACCCGCTCATGCAAGCCTTTCGCCACCTCCAGCCGGCGTGCCGCGACCGGGCCGACGGCCCAGTCCCACACGCACAGGTCGGCCATGCGGCCGGGTTCCAGCGAGCCGATCTCGGCCTCCAGCCCCAGCCCCAGCGCGGCCCCGCGGGTGCAGGCATGCAGGGCCTTCCAGGCGGTCAGGCGCTGGCCGGCCAGGGCCTGCACCTTGTAGGCGTCGCCGAGGGTGCGCAACAGCGACAGGCTGGTGCCGCCGCCGACGTCGGTGGCGACACTCACCGCCACGCCCGCCTGCTCGGCCGCGCGCCAGTCGAACAGGCCGCTGCCGAGGAAGAGGTTGGACGAGGGGCTGTGGGCGATCTGCGCGCCCGCGGCGTGCAGGGCGGCGCGGTCGGTGTCGTCGAGCCAGATGCCATGGGCCAGCACGCTGCGCCGGTTCAGCAGTCCGGCGTCGGCATAGACCCCGAGGTAGCTGCGGGCCTGCGGGAACAGCCCGGCCACCCAGCGGACTTCATCCCGGTTCTCGGCCAGATGGGTCTGCATGTAGAGGCCGGGCGCGGCGCCGAGCAGGCGCCCCGCCATGGCCAGTTGCTCCGGGGTGCTGGTGGGCGCGAAACGCACGGTCACCGCGTAGGCGAGGCGGTCGCGGCCGTGCCAGCGGCGGATCAGCTCCAGGCAGTCGCGTTCGGCCTGTTCGACGTCGTCGCGCAGGCCGTCGGGGGCGTGCCGGTCCATCAGCACCTTGCCGGTGACGAGGCGCATGCCGCGCGAGGCGGCCGCGGCGAACAAGGCCTCGGCGCTGACCGGATGGACCGTCGCGAAGACCACGGCACTGGTCGTGCCGTGGGCGAGCAGGGCGTCCAGGAAACGCGCCGCGCCGAGGCGGGCCTCGTCGGCGTCGGCATAGCGCCTCTCTGCCGGGAAGGTGTAGGTGTCCAGCCAGTCGAGCAGTTCGCTGCCGTAGCTGCCGATCACGTCGAGCTGCGGGCTGTGCACGTGGGTGTCGATGAAACCGGGCAGGATCAGGCGTCCCCGGTGGTCGTGCCGCGTCCAGCTCTGGTCCGGCATCTGCCCGCCGGGCTGGACGCCGTGGATCCGGCCGGCTTCGACCAGCAGCCAGTGGTCGGGCCGGAAGCGCACCGCGGGCGAGTCCACCTCGCCCCAGGCGGGGGCGTCGGTGAAGTCGAGCAGGTCGGCCCGCAGGGCCAGGCGTTCGGGGGCGGTCGTCATCGGGGCGGTTCGGGTCTGGGCGGTCGGCGGGCCGGGTTGCATTCTGCGCAGGGTGCCATAAGAATGGCCGGAAGGATGTGGAGCATGCCGTCCGCATCGTAGCCACTGTAAGCCCGCCGGGGGAGACCGCGGCTTCCGACATCCAACCGCCGCCCCGTGCCATGACCTCCGAACCGATCCGCTTCTACCACCAGGGCAAGACCGTCGAGGTGCGCGGCGTCCATCCCACCCGCTCGGTGCTCGACTGGCTGCGCGAGGACGCGGCCTGTGCGGGCACCAAGGAGGCCTGCAACGAGGGCGACTGCGGCGCCTGCACCGTGGTGGTGGCCGAGCTGGCCGAGACCGGCGACCGCCGTGCGGTGCGCGGCCTGTGCCTGCAGACCGTCAATGCCTGCCTGCAGTTCCTGCCCACGCTGAACGGGCGGGCGCTGTTCACGGTCGAGGCGCTGAAGACGATGAACGCCGGGCAGCTGCATCCGGTGCAGCAGGCGCTGGTCGACAGCCATGCCTCGCAGTGCGGGTTCTGCACGCCGGGTTTCGTGATGTCGCTGTGGTCGCTCTACGAGCGCTACCAGGCGCGGGGCGGCCGTCCCTCGCGTCGTCAGCTGGCCGATGCGCTGTCGGGCAACCTGTGCCGCTGCACCGGCTACCGGCCCATCCTGGACGCCGGCGAGCGCATGTTCGACCTGCCCTCGGCGGCTTTCGACACGGCCCCGGTGGTGGCCGCCCTGCGCCTGCTGCAACGGCCCGGCGGCTTCCACTATGCCGCGCCCAACCGCCAGCTCGGCGGGCAGCGCATCGATCATTTCCATGCCCCGGCCACGCTCCAGGCGCTGGCCCAGGCGCGCGAGCGTTGGCCGCACGCCCGCCTGCTCGCGGGCGGCACCGATGTCGGCCGGTGGGTCAACAAGCAGTTCAAGGATCTGGGCGACATCCTGTACCTCGGAGCGGTCAAGGAGCTGCGCCTCATCGAGGAGAGGGGCCGGCCCGAGGACGGCGGCGAGCTGCACATCGGCGCCGGGACCTCGCTGGAGCGGGCCTGGTGCGCGCTGGCGGCACGGGCGCCGGCGCTGACCGAGGTGTGGCTGCGTTTCGCCTCGCCTCCCGTCCGCCATGCCGGTACCCTGGTCGGCAACCTGGCCAACGGCTCGCCCATCGGCGACAGCGCGCCGGTGCTGATGGCCCTCGATGCCGAGCTGCTGCTGCGGCGCGGCAAGCAGCAGCGGCGCCTGCCCCTGTCGGCGTTCTATCCCGGCTACATGAAGAACCAGCTGCAGCCGGGCGAGTTCGTGCAGGCCGTCGTCGTGCCCCTGGCCGCCTTGCAGCGCCAGCTGCGTGCCTACAAGCTCAGCAAGCGTTTCGATTGCGACATCTCGGCCGTTTGCGCGGGCCTGTCGATCGCCCTCGACGGCGACACGGTGGGCGAGGTGCGCATCGCCTTCGGCGGCATGGCCGCCACCGTGCAACGGGCGTCCCGGGCCGAGGCGGCCCTGCGCGGCCAGCCCTGGACCGAGGCGACGCTGCGTGCCGCGCAGGCGGCCCTGGCCGATGATTTCCAGCCGCTGAGCGACCTGCGGGCGAGCGCGGCCTACCGCCTGCAGGTGGCGCAGAACCTGTTGCGGCGCTTCTGGCTGGAGACCCGCAGCGAGAATCCCCTGGCGCCCGCCCGCACCCGGGCCTGGACCATCGTGCCGGTCAACGAGGGCTGCTGACATGAACAAGCTGCGCCAGGGCGAGCTGCCCTCCGGCCTGGACCCGCAGCGGCAGGGCGTGGGCGCCAGCCGTCCGCACGAGTCCGCCCATCTGCACGTGACCGGCGAGGCCGCCTACGTCGACGACCTGCCCGAACTCGGCGGCACGCTGCACGCCGCGCTTGGCCTGTCGCCGGTGGCGCATGGCCGCATCGTCGCGATGGCCTTGCAACGCATCCGTGCCTTGCCGGGGGTGGTGGCCGTGCTCGCCGCCTCGGACCTGCCCGGCCGCAACGACTGCGGTGCCATCGTGCACGACGATCCCATCCTCGCCGACGGCGAGGTGCGCTATCTCGGCCAGCCGGTGTTCGCGGTGGTCGCCGGGACCCGCGACGCCGCCCGGCGCGCCGCCGCGCGGGCGCGCGACGTGCTCACGATCGAGCCCCTGCCGCCGCAGCTGGACCCGCTGGCCGCGCATGCGGCCGGGCAGTACGTCGTGCCGCCCATGCGGCTGGTGCGGGAGTCGGCGCCGGGCGGCGTGGACGCGGCGATCGCGTCCGCGGCGCATCGCCTGAAGGACTCGTTCCGCGTCGGCGGCCAGGAGCAGTTCTACCTCGAGGGCCAGATCAGCTACGCCGTCCCGCAGGAGGACGGCGGCATGCTCGTGCATTGTTCGACCCAGCATCCGAGCGAGATGCAGCATGTGGTGGCGAATGCCCTGGGCCTGCGCTCGCACCAGGTGCAGGTGGTGTGCCGGCGCATGGGGGGCGGCTTCGGCGGCAAGGAGTCGCAGTCCGCCTTGTTCGCCTGCGTGGCGGCGGTGGCCGCCCGCCACCTGGGCCGGCCGGTCAAGCTGCGCCTGGACCGCGACGACGACTTCCTCGTCACCGGGCGCCGCCACGATTTCCATTTCGACTACGAGGTCGGGTTCGACGACGAGGGCCGGATCCTCGGCAGCCGGGTGTCGATGGTGTCGCGGGCCGGCCACTCGGCCGACCTGTCCGGCCCGGTGATGACCCGCGCCATGTGCCACTTCGACAACGCCTACTGGCTGCCCGAGGTCGCCATCCACGGCTATTCGGCGCGCACCAACACGCAGTCGAACACCGCCTTCCGCGGTTTCGGCGGCCCGCAGGGAGCGATCGCGATCGAGAACATCCTGGACAGCATCGCGCGCCGCCTGGGCAAGGACCCGCTGGACGTGCGCCGGCTCAACTTCTATGGCATCGACCGGCAGCGGGTCACCCCCTACGGGCAGCCGGTCGAGGACAACCTCCTGCATGCCTTGACCGCCGAGCTGGAGGCCACCAGCGACTACCGGCGGCGCCGCGAGGCGGTGGCGCATTTCAATGCCGGCAGCCCGGTGCTCAAGCGCGGCCTGGCGCTGACACCGGTCAAGTTCGGCATTTCCTTCAACGTGGTGCACCTGAACCAGGCCGGTGCGCTGGTGCACATCTATGCCGACGGCTCCATCCTGGTCAACCATGGCGGTACCGAAATGGGCCAGGGGCTGCACACCAAGGTGGCCCAGGTGGTGGCGCACGAACTCGGCGTGGCCTTCGGGCGGGTGCGGGTGACGGCGACCGACACGCAGAAGGTGGCCAACACCTCCGCCACCGCCGCGTCCACCGGCAGCGACCTCAACGGCAAGGCGGCGCAGGATGCCGCGCGCCGCTTGCGCGAGCGGCTGGCCGCCTTTGCCTCGCGGCAACATGGCGGCCAGGCCGACGAGGTGCGTTTCGCCGACGATGCCGTGTGGATCGGCGGGCGCCGCCTGGCCTTCGACGAACTGGTGGCGCAGGCCTACCTGGCCCGGGTGCAGCTGTGGTCCGACGGCTTCTATGCCACCCCCGGCCTGCACTGGGACCGCGACACGCTGCAGGGCCGGCCCTTCTATTACTTCGCCTATGGCGGGGCGGTGAGCGAGGTGGTGGTCGACACCCTCACCGGCGAGTGCAGCCTGCTGCGCGCCGACCTGCTGCACGACGTGGGCCGCTCGCTCAACCCGGCCCTCGACATCGGCCAGATCGAAGGCGCCTTCATCCAGGGCATGGGGTGGCTGACCACCGAGGAGCTGGTGTGGCATCCGCAGACGGGGCATTTGAGCACGCACGCGCCCAGCACCTACAAGATCCCCACCGCCAACGATTGCCCGCCCGAGTTCAATGTGGCACTGTTCGGGGCCGACAACGCGGCCGACAGCATCCACCGCAGCAAGGCGGTCGGCGAGCCCCCCTTGCTGCTGTCGTTCTCGGTGTTCTACGCCATCCGCGATGCGGTGTCGGCCGCCGGCGGCCACCGCGTCGACCCGCCGCTCAGTGCGCCGGCCACCAGCGAAGCCATCCTGCGTGCCGTCACGGCCGTGCAGGCGGCGGCGCGATGAACCGGCGGGGCCTGTACGAGACGGCGACGCGCTGGCTGGCCGAGGGCCGGCCGGCGGTGCTGGTGCAGGTCAGCGAGGCGCGCGGCTCGGTGCCGCGCGATGCGGGCACGCGCATGCTGGTCGGCCGCGATGACACGGAGGGCACCATCGGCGGTGGCCACCTCGAGTTCCAGGCCATCGCGCAGGCGCGTGAGCTGCTGGACCAGGGCGGCCCGGTCCCGCGTTCGCTGCATTTTGCCCTGGGACCTTCGCTCGGCCAATGCTGCGGCGGGGCGGTCACGCTGAGGCTGGAACGCCTCACCGCGGTGCACCTGGCCGGCTGGCCCGCACCGCAGCCGCTGTTCCACCTGCAACTGCATGGGGCGGGCCATGTCGGCCGGGCCATCGCGCGGCTGCTGGCCACCCTCGATGTGCGGGTCGACTGGATCGATGAACGCGAGGCCTGGCCGCCGCCCGACGCCGGTACCGCGGACTGGCCGGCCCACATCCGCACGCTGGTCACGGATGCCGCCGAAGCGGAGGTGGCGCAGGCGAAGGCGGGGGCGTTCTTTCTCGTGCTGACCCACCGGCACGACCTGGACGAACGCATCACCGAAGCCATCCTGCGCCGCGGCGACTTCGGGTTCCTCGGCCTGATCGGTTCGTTGACCAAACGTCAGCGTTTCGTCCGCCGCTTCGAGCAGCGCAGCATCGCGCCGGCATCGATCGCCCGTCTGGTCTGCCCGATCGGCCTGCCCGGCATCGAAGGCAAGGAGCCCGAGGTGATCGCCTTGGCGACGGTGGCGCAGCTGCTGCAGGCGGCGGGCGGACGTGGGCCGGTTTTCGGCTAAGCTCGGCCTCTGCATCCCCGGAACCTGTCGATGTCGATTGGCTTTACCCGTCCCCTCCGTGCCTCTGGAAACACCTGTCCGGGCGGCCAGAGGGTCGACGGCCGGGTGGATGGCATCCACCTCGTGTCGACGGCCTGAGCCGGTGCGTCCACGGAGCCGGCGGATGCAAGCTTGGTACATACGCGCCTATGGCGGTCCGGAGGTGCTCGAATGCGGGGAGGTGCCCGAGCCGGTCGCCGGGCCTCGCGATGTGCTGGTGGACATCCGGGCGGCCAGCGTCAACCCAATCGACATCAGGGTCCGCAACGGGGGCCTGAAGGCGCTGGTCAAATACCGTTTTCCATTGCGCATGGGCACGGACCTTTCGGGCGTGGTCATCGCGGTGGGTTCGCAGGTCACGCGCTTTTCAGTCGGCGACCAGGTTTATGCACGGCCGAACCGGCTTCGCATTGGTTCGTTCGCCGAACGCATCGCGGTCGATCAGGACGAAGCGGCCTTGAAACCTGCGAGCCTGAGTTTCGATGACGCCGCGTCGATCCCGCTGGTGGGTCTGACTGCACGCCAAGCCCTGCTCGACATGGCCGGTCTGAAACCCGGCCAGAAGGTGTTGATCCAGGCCGCGGCGGGCGGGGTCGGCAGCTTTGCCGTGCAATTCGCCAAGCACCTCGGTGCCTATGTGGTGGCCACCGCCAGCAGGCCCAAGCACGACCTGGTGCGCTCGCTGGGCGCCGACGAGGTGATCGACTACACCTCGCAGGACTTCGCCGAGACGGTCCGCGGCTGCGACATGGTGTTCGATACCTTGGGCGGCGAGGCGCTGCTGCGCGCGTTCAAGGTGTTGCGCCAGGGGGGCATCGCCGTGTCCGTGGTAGGCCCGCCCGACCTGGAACTGACCCGCAGCTGGCCGATGCCGTTCTACCTGAAGCTGGCCATTCGGCTGATGAGCTGGAAGGTCCGGCGTACCGCGGCACGGTTCCACTGCCGCTATCGTTTCATGCTGATGCAACCCAGCGGCGCCCAGCTGGCCGGCATCGCCGCGCTGATCGACGAGGGTGTCATCCGCCCGGTGATCGACAGGGTGTATGGGTTTGATCAGGTGCGCGAGGCCATCGCCTACGCGGAAACCGGCCGGGCCTGCGGCAAGGTGATCGTCAGCCGCGGCCCTTGAGGGCAGCGGCCGCCGGAATGCGGCCGGTGGAGCACGTCCGCACGCCGCCAAGGCCGATGGCGTGGCCTCTGCGGCGTGAACGATGTCCCGTGCGCCAGGGGCAGGACACATCGGTACCCGGCTCCGATTCAAGCGGCCGACGGCTGCGCCGCGGCCCGTCGCTGCACCGGCTGGCGCATGGAGATGGCCATGCGGTTCCAGGCGCTCATCAGGGCCACCGCGAAGCTGAGTTCGGCCACTTCCTGCTCCGAGAACAGGGCCCGCACGGCGTCGAACTCGGCGTCCGGGACATGGGTGCAGCCGATGTCGCCCAGGCTTTCCGCCCAGGCCAGCGCCGCCCGCTCGCGCGGGTCGAAGAAATCGACCTCGCGCCAGGTCGACAGGCTGTTCATCCGCTGGGCGTCCTCGCCCTGCGAGAGGAGATCGCGCCAGTGGAGGTCCACGCAGTATGCGCAGCCGTTGAGTTGCGAGACGCGCAGGTAGACGAGGTCCAGCAGGCGGGTGCCGATGCCGGCCTTGCGCAGGGCGGCGCTGGCGTCGACGAAGGCCTGGTAGGCGGCGGGCACGAGGCTGGGGTAGGGCAGGCGCAGGGTCTGGTTCATGGAGTACGGTTCCGTGTGGGTTGATGAGGCGCGGCCGCTGGGCCGTCATGGTTCAAGACGCACGGGACCGGTCGTCCGTGACAGCGCCGGCGCTGATGTGGCGCAGTTTGTCCGGGTTGCGCACCACATAGAGGGCGTGGATGCGTTCACCGTCGGTCACGATGGACAGCGCGGCCTCGATCGCGCCATCGTGCCAGCGCAGCAGGCCAGGCTGGCCGTTGATGCTGGCGACGCTGTAGTGCAGGCGGGCGCCGTGGCTGCGCTGCACCACATGGAACAGGCGCGCAACCCGGTCGGAGCCGTGCAGCGGCCGGCCCACCGACAGCACCTTCCCGCCGCCGTCGCCGATCAGCTGGACTTCGTCGGCGAACAAGGCCATCAGGTCGGCGCGCCGCCCGCTCTGCGCAGCGGCCACGAACTTCTCGAGCAGGCGGCGGTGGTCGCTGGCGCGCACGCTGAAGCGCGGCCGGTCCTCGCGCACCCGTTGCCGCGCCCGGTGCACCAGCTGCCGGCAGCCGGCTTCGCTTTTGCCGAGCAGGGCGGCGATGTCGGCATAGTCCTCGTCGAACACCTGCCGCAGCAGCAGCGCGGCACGTTCCTCGGGCGCCAGCCGTTCGAGCAGCAGCAGGAAGGCCATGGACAGGTCGTCGCAATGTTCGAGCAGGGCGTCCGGCGCGGGTGCCGGGTCCGCTGCCTGCACCAGCGGCTCGGGCAGCCACATCCCGGCGTAGGCGGCACGTTCCGTCCTGGCCGAGCGCAGGCGGTCGATGGCCAGCCGCGTCACGACCGTCACCAGCCAGGCCTCGGCCGATTGCAGCCCTGAGGCGTCGACGGCCTGCCAGCGCAGGAAGGCATCCTGCAGCAGGTCCTCGGTGTCGCTGCGTGTGCCGAGCATGCGGTAGGCGAGGCCGTATAGCCGCGGGCGGTGGGTGTTGAAGAGTTCGGTGGAATCCATGGGGGTGCAGGTTGGGTTTGTACATCCAGGACGTGGCAGCCCCGGTGTTTGTGACTGGACCGGCCTAGGCGATCCGGCGCCGGGGGTCAAGCGGGATGCTGCGTAGGTGGGCCTGCGTATGCGAGGTGGGCGCACGCTGACTAGCATGCGGGCATCGAATCCATGCGCAGCGGAGACACGGAGATGCACGAAGGCCAGGCCAGTAGGACGGCACTGCTCACGGCCAAGGCCAGGGCATGTCACCAGTGGATGGATTATCCGAAGGTGTTCGACGATCCGCTGGCCACGAAGATCGTCGGCGATGCCGCCATGCAGGAGTGCATCCGCCAGCCCGTGCAGGCGCAGGACCTCGCCTGCACGACGGGCCGGGCCGCCCTGGCGGCCCGCAGCCGCGTGGCCGAGGATGCGCTGTGCGCAGCGGTGGCGCGGGGCGTGGCCCAGTACGTGGTCCTCGGGGCGGGGCTGGACACCTTCGCCTATCGCAACCCCTTCGGCGAGTCGCTGCGGGTGTTCGAGGTCGATCGTCCCGCGACGCAGGCCTGGAAGCGGGAGAAGCTGCGCGAGGCCCGGATCGCCGAGCCCGCGAACCTGAGCTTCGTGCCCGTCGACCTGGCGACGCAGAGCCTGCCCGACAGGCTGCGCCCGGCGGGGTTCCGTGCCGACCAGCCGGCGTTTTTCGGCTGGCTGGGTGTCACGATGTACCTGCCGCCGCAGGCGGTGAGGCGGACCCTGGGCTACATCGCCTCGCTGCCCCGGGGCAGCGGCGTGGCCTTCGACTTCATGTACCGCCCGGCGCGATGGAACCTGCCGATGCGGCTGATGCTGAGCGTGCTGTCGCGTCGCCATGCCCGTCTGGGCGAGCCGTGGATCGGCCTGTTCGAGCCGGGGCGGCTGGTGGCCGACATGGCCGCCCTCGGTTTCTCGGACCCTCGCCACCTGACAAGGGCGGAGCTGAACAGCAGCCTCTTCGAAGGCCGCGACGACGAGCTGCGCATCTGCCTGGAACGGCTGGGCGGGCTGATGGTCGCCACCGTGTAGCGGCGGGTCGCCGCCCCGGTGCCGGAGCAGCCCGCCGCGGCCCTCAGCCGGTGTTGCGCAGGCCCGCGGCGATGCCGTTGATCGAGATGTGGATGCCGCGCTGCACCCGCTCGTTCGCCGGTTCGGCATCGTCGCGCTGCCGGTAGCGGCGCATCAGCTCGACCTGCAGGTGGTTCAGCGGGTCCAGGTAGGGGAAGCGGTATTCGATCGAGCGGGCGAGCGTCGGGTTGGACGACAGTCGCGTCTTCTCGCCGGTGATCAGCGACAGGCAGTCGAAGCTGCTCTGCCATTCGGCCTTGATGGCCGCGAAGATGCGCTTGCCCAGCTTCTTGTCCTCCACCAGCTCGGCATAGCGCGCCGCGATGCCCAGGTCGCTCTTGGCCAGCACCATGTCAAGGTTGGACAGCAGGGTGCGGAAGAAGGGCCACTGCTTGTACATGCGCTGCAGCAGCAGCAGCCGCGTCTTGCGCTCGGCCGGCGCCTTGCCGAGATAGGCCTCGACCGCCGAGCCGAAACCGCACCAGCCCGGCAGCGCCACGCGGCACTGGCCCCAGCTGAAGCTCCAGGGAATGGCGCGCAGGTCCTCGATGGCGCGGGTGGCCTTGCGCGAGGCGGGGCGCGAGCCGATGTTGAGCTCGGCGATCTCGCGGATCGGCGTGGCCGAGAAGAAATAGTCGGTGAAGCCCGGGGTCTCGTAGACCAGCTTGCGGTAGGCGGCCATGCTGGCGTCGCTCAAGGCGGCGGCGGCCTCGAGGAAGCTCGCCGGGGCGCTCTTGGTCGGGTGCAGCAGCGTGGCCTCCAGCGTGGCGGCGACCAGGGTCTCCAGGTTGCGCCGGCCGATGTCGGGGTTGGCGTATTTCGAGGCGATCACCTCGCCCTGTTCGGTCAGGCGGATCTGCCCGTTCACCGTGCCCGGGGGCTGGGCCAGGATGGCCTGGTAGCTCGGGCCGCCGCCGCGGCCGACCGTGCCGCCGCGTCCGTGGAACAGCCGCAGCGTGGTGCCGTGGTTGGAGCGCAGGGTGTCGAACAGGCTGACGAGTGCGATCTCGGCGCGGTAGAGCTCCCAGTTGCTGGTGAAGAAGCCGCCGTCCTTGTTGCTGTCGCTGTAGCCCAGCATGATGTCCTGCTCGTTGCCCGAGCGCTTGATCAGCGCGGCGATGCCGGGCAGGGCGTAGTAGTCGCGCATGATGGGCGCGGCATTGCGCAGGTCGCCGATGGTCTCGAACAGCGGCGAGACGATCAGGTCGGCCGTGCCGGCGTCGTCCAGCGTGCCGCGCATCAGGCCCACCTCCTTCTGCAGCAACAGCACTTCGAGCAGGTCGCTCACGTCCTCGGTGTGCGAGATGATGTAGTGGCGCAGCGCTTCGCGCCCATACTGCTTGAGCATCTGCAGCGCCGCCTCGAAGATGGCCAGCTCGCCGAGCGTGTGCTCGCTGTAGCTGGCGGCGCGCACGCGCAGCGGCCGCGTTTCGTTCAGCAGGCGCACCAGCAGCTCGCGGCGGGCGCCCTCGTCGAGCGCGCCGTAGTCGGCCTCGATGCGCGCCACCCGCAGCAGCTCGGCCACCACGGCCTCGTGCTTGTCGGAGCTCTGCCGCAGGTCGACCGTGGCCAGGTGGAAGCCGAACACCTGCGCCGCGCGGATCAGCGGCCGCAGCCGCGGGGCGATCAGCGCCTGGCCGTGGTTGGCGCGCAGCGAGGCCTCGATCACCCTCAGGTCGGCCAGGAAGAGCTCGGCGCTGGCATAGGGGTCCTGCGGCGCGACCGCATGGCGCAGTGCCTCGGTGCCGGTCAGCTCGTGCAAGGTGGCGGCGAGCCGCGCATAGACGCCGATCAGCGCGCGGCGATAGGGTTCGTCCTCGCGGTGCGGGCTGTGGTCGGGCGAGCGGTCGGCCAGGGCCTGCATGGCCGGGGTGACGGGGGTGAGCAGCCCCGAGATCGACAGCTCGGCACCGAGGGCGTGCACTTCCGTCAGGTAGAAGCGCAGGGCGGTCTCGCTCTGGCGGCGCAGCGCCATCTGCAGGGTGTCGGCGCTGACGTTGGGGTTGCCGTCGCGGTCGCCGCCGATCCAGTTGCCCATGCGGAAGAAGGGCGCGATGTCGTGGCCGGGCAGGGCTTGCTCGATCTCGCCGTACAGGCGCGGGATCTGCCGCAGGAAGGTCGACTGGTAGTAGCTCAGGGCGTTCTCGATCTCGTCGGCGACGGTCAGCTTGCTGTAGCGCAGCATGCGCGTCTGCCACAGCTGCGTCACCCGGGCCCGCAGCAGCGATTCGTTCTCCGCCCGTTCGCGTTCGGACACCAGCGCGTCGCGCGCCCCGACCAGCTCGGCGATGGCCCGTTCGGCGTCGAGGATGCTCTTGCGCTGCACCTCGGTCGGGTGGGCGGTGAGCACCGGCGAGATGAAGGCGTGCTGCAGCGAGCGGGCGATGTCGTCGGCGCGGATGTCGGCCTGGGCCAGCCGCTCGAAGCTCATGGCGAGCGAGCCCTCCTGCAGGTGGCCCTGGTGCTCGTGGTGCTCGCGGCGGCGCACGTGCTGGCGGTCCTCGGCGATGTTGGCCAGGTGCGAGAAATAGCTGAAGGCGCGGATCACGCTCACCGTCTGGTCGCCGCTGAGGTTCTTCAGCAGCCGGTCGAGCGCGCGGCCGGCCTGCGCGTCGCTCTTGAGCCGATAGGCGACGGACAGCTGCCGCACCCGTTCGACCAGCTCGAAGGCGGCCTTGCCTTCCTGCTCCCGGATGACCTCGCCGAGAATTCGTCCCAGGAGCCGGATGTCTTCGATCAAGGGGCGGTTCTTGTCGCCAGTGTCGGTGGCGGCGGTGATGCGGGGCATGGTGGTCCTCAAAAAACAGGGGGCGGCGGAATTCGCGCGGGTGCAAGCGTAGCAGCAGGAAACCCGGTTCGCGGCGGGAGTGTAGGGGCCTGATAGCATTTGATGATGTCCGAAACCGTTTTTGATCCTGCGTCCCCCCTCCTGATCGCCACCCGCGAGAGCCGTCTCGCCCTGTGGCAGGCCGAACACGTGCGCGAATTGCTGCAGCGGCAGTTCGGCCTGACGGTGGGCCTGCTCGGCATGACCACGCGCGGCGACCAGATCCTCGACCGCACCCTGTCCAAGGTGGGCGGCAAGGGCTTGTTCGTCAAGGAGCTGGAAACCGCCCTCGAGGAAGGCCGTGCCCACCTGGCGGTGCATTCGCTGAAGGATGTGCCGATGGAGCTGCCGCCCGGCTTCGAGCTCGCGGCCGTGCTCGAACGCGAGGACCCGCGCGACGCCCTGGTGTCGCCGCGTTTCGCCGGCCTGGCCGAGCTGCCCCGCGGCGCCCGCGTCGGCACCTCCAGCCTGCGCCGGGTGGTGCAGCTCAAGGCGCTGCGGCCCGACCTGCTGATCGAACCCCTGCGCGGCAACCTCGACACCCGGCTGCGCAAGCTCGACGAAGGCCACTACGACGCCATCGTGCTGGCCGCCGCCGGGCTCAAGCGCCTCGGCCTGGGCGGGCGCATCCGCGCCTTGTTCGGCATCGACGAGATGATTCCCTGCGCCGGCCAGGGCGCGCTCGGCATCGAGCTGCGCAGCGCCGCCGTGGCGCTGCGCGCCCGGCTGTCGGCCCTGATCCACCGGCCCACCTGGCTGGCGGTGCTGGCCGAGCGGGCCGTCTCGCGCTCGCTCGGGGGCAGCTGCAGCATGCCGCTGGCCGCCCATGCGGTGTGGCAGGGCGACAGCCTGCGGCTCGGCGCGGCGCTCGGCCATGCCGAAGACACCGGGCGCGCGCTGCTGCGTGCCGCCGTGGCGGCCGAGGTGAAGGACGAGGCCGCGGCGCTGGCCCTGGGCGAACGGGCGGCCGCCCTGTTGCGGGATGCCGGCGCGGCCCAGTACCTGCCCACCGCTTGACCGCCTCCATGCGTGTCCTGGTCACCCGGCCCGCCGCGCAGGCCCGCGAGTGGGTCGACAGCCTGCAGGCCGCCGGCGTGCCGGCCGAGGCCTTGCCGCTGATCGCCATCGAGCCGCCCGCCGACACCGATGCGGTGCGCCGCGCCTGGGACGGCCTGGCGTCGCGGGCCATGGCGGTGTTCGTCAGCCCGAATGCGGTGGCTCACTTCTTTGCGCTGCGTCCCGCGGGCCGGCCCTGGCCCGCGGCCACGCTGGCCGCCTCGCCCGGCCCCGGCACCAGCCAGGCCCTGCTGCGCGCCGGCGTGCCGCCCGGCCAGCTCGTCGAGCCGCCGGCCGACGCGGCCCAGTTCGACTCCGAAAGCCTGTGGCAGCGGCTCGCCGGGCGCGACTGGCAGGGCAGCCAGGTGCTGGTGGTGCGCGGCAGCAGCGGGCGCGACTGGCTGGCCGAGCGCCTGCGCGAACGGGGCGCCGGCCTGGACTTCGTGGCCGCCTACCGGCGGGCGGCGCCGCGCCTGGCCGCGGACGAGCAGCGGCTGCTCGCCCAGGCTCTCGCCGAGCCGGCGCGCCACCTCTGGTTCTTCAGCAGTTCCGAGGCCATCCATCACCTCGGCGCCCTGGCCGGCGCTGCCGACTGGCCGCAGGCCGTGGCCCTGGCCACCCATCCCCGCATCGCCGAGACGGCCCGTCGCCTCGGCTTCACCCGGGTGCATGAAGCCCGGCCGTCGCTGGCGGCCGTGGTGGCATGCATACAATCGATCGCATCGTGAACGAGACACCGCTTCCCATCGACGCCCCCCTCGGCCAGGCCGCCGTCCTGCCCCCCGTGCCGGCTGCCCCGTCCCCGCGCAAGCGCTGGGGCGGCCTGGTGGCCGCCCTGCTCTGCTTCGCCGTGGTGGCGAGCATCTCGATCGCCTGGTCGGCGCGGCAGCGGGTGCGCCAGGTCGAGCAGGTGCTGGCCGGGCGGCAGCAGGACACCAGCAACCAGTCCGCCGAGGCCCGCATGCTGGCGCGGCAGGCCCAGGACCTGGCCCGCGACAGCGCGGCCAAGGTGGCCCTGCTCGAAGCCCGCCTGGCCGAGGTCGCGTTGCAGCGCACGCAGCTCGAGGACCTGATCCAGTCGCTGTCGCGTTCGCGCGACGAGAACCTGTTGGTGGACATCGAAGCCGGCCTGCGCGTGGCGCAGCAGCAGTCCGCCATCACCGGCAGCGCCGAGCCCCTGGTGGCCGCCCTCAAGCAGGCCGACGAACGCCTGCTGCGCTACAGCCAGCCGCGCCTGGACGGCGTGCGCCGTGCGCTGGCGCGTGACATCGACCGGGTCAAGGCGGTCGGCGTGGCCGACATCGCCTCGCTGTCCATCAAGCTCGACGAAGTGGTGCGCCTGGTCGACGAGCTGCCGCTGCTGTCCCAGGCCTCGACACGCAAGGAGCCCGGCCGTCCGGCGACCGCGCCTGCCCAGCCGGCCTCCGCGCCAGCCGCCGACGGGGTCTCGGGCTGGTGGGCCTCGATCGCCGAGGGCTGGGATGCCGCGCTCGACAGCGCCTGGGGAGAGGTCCGCTCGCTGGTGCGCGTGACCCGCATCGATCATCCCGACGCCGCGCTGCTGGCTCCCGAGCAGGCCTTCTTCGTGCGCGAGAATCTCAAGCTGCGCCTGCTCAACGCGCGCCTGGCCCTGCTCAGCCGCCAGTTCGACGCCTCGCAGACCGACCTGCAGGCGGCGCAGACCATGCTCGAGCGCTACTTCGACCGCGGCTCGCGCCGCACCAGCGTCGCCACCGACCTGGTCAAGCAAGTCAGCGGCAGCGCGCGCAACGTGGTGCTGCCACGCCCCGACGACAGCCTCGCAGCGCTTTCCGCCGCTGCGGCGGGCCGCTGAGCGGGCGGTCGCATGCGTTCGGTCATCTGGTTCATCCTGCTGTTCGTCGCCGCGGTCGTGGCAGCGTCCACCTTCGGCGCCAACGACGGCCTGGTGTCCTTCTACTGGGGATACCGGCGCGTCGACATCTCGCTCAACCTCTTCCTGCTCGGGCTCGTCGCCACCTGCCTCGCGGTGGTGAGTGTCATCCAGGCGCTCAATGCCCTGCTCAGCCTGCCCCAGCGGGCGCACGAGTGGCGGGTCGCGCGGCGCGACCGCACCGCCCAGGCGGCCTTGCGCGAGGCCCTGGCGCAGTACTTCGGCGGCCGCTACAGCCGGGCGCACAAGGCGGCGCAGCGGGCGCTGGTCATCCAGGCCGACACGCCCGACCTGGTGCAGGACAACGAATTCACCGTGCTCGGCCACCTGCTCGCCGCCGGCAGCCTGCACAAGCTGCAGGACCGGGCGCGCCGCGACGAGCAACTCAACGCCGCGCTCGAGCTGTCCAGCCGCAGCAGCCTGGCCCGGCCGGCGGAAGAGGGGGCCCGCCTGTTGGCCGCCGAGTGGGCGCTCGATGACCGCGACGCCTCGCGTGCGCTGGAACTCCTCACGGCCCTGCCGCCGGGGGTGGCACGCCGCACCCACGCCCTGCGCCTGAAGCTGCAGGCGACCCGCCTGGCGCACCAGCCGCACGAAGCGCTGAAGACCGCGCGCCTGCTGGCCAAGCACCAGGGCTTCTCGCGCACCGCGGCGCAAGGCCTGCTGCGGGCGCTCGCCTTCGAGTCGCTGGACGGCGCGCGCGACGCCGACCAGGTGCGGCGCGTCTGGCTCTCTCTCGATGCCGCCGACCGGCGCGACCCCCTGGTGGCCGCGCGCGCCGCCGGCCGTCTGGCCGCCTACGGCGCGCACGGCGAGGCCCGAGCCGGCCTGCGGCCTTTCTGGGACCGCATCTCCGAGCTGTCGGACGACGAACGCACGGCCATCGCCGAAGCGCTGATCCCCTGCGTCAAGGACATCGGCACCGACTGGCTGGTCCGCCTCGAAGACGCGCTCAAGGCGCACCCGCGCGATGCGGCGGTGGCCCATGCGGTGGGTGCTGCGCTCGCCGAGCGCAAGCTGTGGGGCAAGGCCAGGGTTCTTCTGGAGCAGGCGGCCGAGGCGAACGAACTGCCGGTGGCCGCCCGCCGCCACGCCTGGCTGCTGCTGGCCGACCTGGCCGAAGAGCTGTCGGACACACCACGTGCTGCGCAATGCTATAAAAATGCAGCATGTTTGACATGAGCACTGATTTTCAGTGTATACTTCTAGCTTACGCGGCTGTAGCTCAGCTGGATAGAGTACTTGGCTACGAACCAAGGGGTCGTGGGTTCGATTCCTGCCAGCCGCACCAAAAGACGAGGGTCAGCATGTTCACGCATGCTGACCCTTTTGTCCGTTTGGGTGGCACTCTGCGTGACTTTTCCTCTCATCGTCCGTTGACCATTGCAAGGACGGTCATCCCGTCCCTCGTCTCGCTGACCTTGTCGGTCAGCAGGGGGGGGGGCAGGTCAGGATGTCTCCTAGTGCTGGGAAATTCCTTCTTTGGCATGCCCATGTCGCGTAGCCGCTATCCGTTAGTGCGGCAAAGGTCGCGCACTCGCGCCATGACCGAACCCGACCGAGCCGTACCACCGCGTTGCGGACATGCGCAATGCACGGGTCGATGCTGTGAGGCGAAAAACCAATCTTCTGTAGCTGCCATTGCAGCACACCTTGCCGCCCCTCTGGAGAGGGCGTACGGGTTCGACCCCCGTCCCGGCACTGTGTGCTGGGTCCGTCTGGTTCGATTCCCCCGGCAGGCACCGAACCCGCGCCGTAGTTCAATGGATGGAATGGCCGCTCCCACTTGGCAAATACCGATTCGGTTCCTGTCGGCGGGACCGTGGATGGTATCGGTGTGCTACAGACTCTTGGCCGGCGTTCCTCGGGCCGGTTGTCCCAGACCTTATTGACCAGGAACAGGTGGCAGTGTCGAATCAACTTCCTTCACGTTTCGGTAGCCGTTCCCAGTAGCACGTCACGCAACGCCGAGTCCTCAAGCGCATAGACGCCACGTGAAGCACGCCAGATCAGCGACTTCTCCTGCAGTGCCTGCAGTGCTGCCTGTACGGAGGGCACGTCGACCTTTGCCGCCGACTCGTCCGGCTCGCCCGCGCCTTTTAGTGCCTTCCGATACCTCTCCAGCGTGCCCGCTTCGAACGGCCGATAGTTCGCATCGCTCTCCGCGAGCACATACAACACGGCGGTTTGCAGTGGGGTAAGCGAATGAACCACGCGCATGGTTTCGGTGTTTGCGTTCTCGATTTGTTCCTCGACGGCCGTGGCGAATCGGGCTGATACGTCGGCGGCATCGATCTCGAAATCGAAGCGAAGGGCGTCCGCCGCGGCACCCAGCAACTCCGGGCGCCAGCCAGCCTTCTCGAACAGCGTCCAGACTTCGGCTGGATCCAACTGCGCCGCCAAGCCCACGTTCTGACAGAACCACTCGACGTAGCCCTTGCCCAGGTGCGGAAAGGTGACCAGCGGTGCACCATAGAACGCCTGGTCCTTGCTGTTGCGCAGCATGGCCAGCTTGTCCCGATTGGAGCCTGTGCAGACCAGGCGTAAGCCATGATGAGCGCTGCTATTGAGCTCGTCGCGGGCGGCCTTCAATGCGAACAGGCTGTCCATCCCGGCCTGGCTGGTGAGCGCATGCTGCGCCTCGTCGATCACGATCACGATCGGCTGTTTCACTTCATCCGAGAGCGCAGCCAACGCTTGTGCCAAGGTCACGTCTTTCCCAATTCCAATGCGATCAAGGGAGAAGTCGATGCCGCCTACCTTGCCACCGCTGATGCCAACCCCCTTGGCGATCTTCTTGATGGCATGGTCGTGCTTGCTCATCTCTGCACGGATCGCAACGGCGAGGAGGTCGCTCGGGTCGACGTTACGGTCCGCCCAGAGATCGGTATAGATGACGACCGCGCCCTTGTCCTGCAACGCCGGGCGCAGATCCTCACGAACGAATGTGGACTTCCCCGTCCGTCGAGGCGCGGCCAAGAAGACCCCCGAGGGCGATGCCGACGTGGGCGACGTGTGCAGGATCTGGGTCGCCAGTTGCCCGGCCAGAGCAGGGCGATGAAAGATCGAAGCGTTGACCATGGCTCACCTTTCTAGGGCGAATTATAGTCAATTATAAAACTCTATAGTCGCGCCCAGGCGCCCAGGCGCCCAGGCGCTCGGGCCGGGGCCGGTGCTGCCGGCGCTCGTTGGCACTGGCTCCGCGCCGGATGGCCTCGTCGTCGGAGAAGTCGGCATTGGCGGCGAGCCAGCCTTGTTGCTCGGCCACGGCGCGCAGCTCGCCGAGCTCAAGGGGTCGTGGGTTCGATTCCTGCCAGCGCACCAAAAGACGAGGGTCAGCATGTTCACGCATGCTGACCCTTTTGTCCGTTT
>CBIHOH010000020.1:0-59500 GCA_966211755.1 uncultured Rhizobacter sp.
AGGGGCGCGGGCCAGCGTCCGCGCAGCAGGGCGCGCGCCAGGCCGCGCCGTGCGGCGGCCGGCAGCAAGCGCCACAGCGCATGCAGGCTGCAGCCCAGGACGATCAGCGCGACCAGCAGCGTTTGCACGGGCGCGCCCTCAGGCACCCAGCCACAGCGTGGCGCGATAGGCGAGGAAGGCGGCGGCATAGGCGAGCGCGAACATGTACGCGGCCATGACCAGCGGGTAGCGCCAGGAGTTGGTCTCGCGCTTCACCACGGCGAGCGTGGACAGGCACTGTGGCGCGAACACATACCAGGCGATCAGCGCGTACGCGGTCGCCAGCGACCAGCTGTGGGCGATCAGCGGCAGCAGCGAGTCGGCCACCTCGCCCTGCGCATCCGACAGGGCGTAGACCGTGCCCAGCGCCCCGACCGCGACTTCGCGCGCGGCCAGCCCGGGCACCAGGGCGATGCAGATCTGCCAGTTGAAGCCGATGGGCGCGAACAGCGTCTGCAGCGCATGGCCGAGCTGGCCGGCCAGGCTGTATTCGATGGCCGCTCCGCCGGCACCAACCGGCGGGGCGGGGAAGCTGGCCAGGAACCACAGCACCACGGTGAGCGTGAAGATGATGCCGCCGACGCGCCGCACGAAGATGCCGGCGCGCTCCCACAGGCCCAGCCCGAGGTTGCGGGCGTTCGGCCAGCGGTAGGGCGGCAGCTCGAGCATCAGCGGCTGGTAGCTGCTCTTGCTCCAGGTGCGCTTGAGCAGCCAGGCGACCGCCATCGCCGACAGCACGCCCAGCACGTACAGGCCGAACAGCGTCAGGCCTTGCAGGTTGAACGGACCGACGCTGCGCGAGGGCACGAAGGCGCCGATGAGCAGCGCATACACCGGCAGGCGCGCCGAGCAGGTCATCAGCGGCGCGATCATGATGGTGGCGAGCCGGTCGCGCCAGTGGGGGATGGTGCGCGTGGCCATGATGCCGGGAATGGCGCAGGCGAAGCTCGACAGCAGCGGGATGAAGGCCCGGCCCGACAGCCCGACCCGGCCCATCAGGTTGTCGAGCAGGAAGGCGGCGCGCGGCAGATAGCCCGAGTCCTCGAGCAGCAGGATGAAAAAGAACAGGATCAGGATCTGCGGCAGGAACACCAGCACCCCGCCCGCCCCCGCCAGCACCCCGTCGACCAGCAGGCTGCGCAGCGGTCCCTCGTCGAGGGCGGCGGTGATCTCGCGGCCCAGCAGGCCGACCCCGTCCTTGATCAGGTCCATGGGCAGGTTGGCCCAGGAAAACACGGCCTGGAACATCAGGAACAGCAGCAGGGCCAGCAGCAGCAGGCCCCAGACCGGGTGCATCACCAGCGCGTCGATGCGGTGGTTGAAGCGCCGGGAGCGGCCCGCCCCGGGCACGGCCAGGGCCAGGATGCGGCGCACCTCGGCCTGTAGCGCGGCCGCACCGGCGGCGGGTTCCCGTGCCGGCGCCGGCCAGGCCGCGACCTGTTCGAGCCGGGCCAGCAGGGCCTCGTGCCCGCGCGACTGCACCGCCACCGTCTCGACCACCGGCAGGCCGAGTTCGGCCGACAGGCGCGCGACGTCGATGTCCAGGCCCTGCCGGCGGGCCGCATCGGCCATGTTGAGCGAGACGATCATCGGCCGGCCCAGGCGCTTGAGTTCGAGCACCAGCCGCAGGTTCATCGCCAGGTTGGTCGCGTCGACCACCGCCACCAGGGCGTCGGGCGCGGCCTCGCCGGCGCGTTCGCCCATCACCATCTCGCGTGTCACCTCCTCGTCGGCGGTAGCCGGCACCAGGCTGTAGGCTCCCGGCAGGTCGATGACCGACACGCTGCGCCCGTTGCGCAACTGGGCCGTGCCGACCTTGCGCTCGACGGTGACGCCGGCATAGTTGGCGACCTTCTGGCGCGTGCCGGTCAGCAGGTTGAAGAGTGCCGTCTTGCCGCAGTTGGGGTTGCCGACCAGCGCGATGCGCAGCGGCGGGTCGAACGCGGCGCTCATGGCACGGACACCTCGACACACTGGGCTTCGAGCAGGCGCAGCGCGAACAAGGTCTCGCCCACTTGCACCGCGATCGGTTCACGTCCGCCCGGGCCGCGTCGCAGCAATTGCACCGGCTCGCCCGGCAGGAAGCCGAGTTCGCCCAGGCGGCGCAGGGTCTGCGGGTCGGCACCCAGGGCACCTGGGCTGACGCCGCGCACGGTCGCGGGCTGGCCGGCGGGAAGATCGGGCAATCGGAAGGTGGACATGCAGGGGGCGTCGACTCGACAACAGAGTCGAAAATGATAACAACTCCTATTCAGCCGGCGCGGTGGGGCGCGCCGGACACCGCTCGCCGTGCGGTCTTCGGCGGATCGGCCCTACAGCCCGCGGGCCAGGTCGATCGCCTGCTCGATGCGTTCGACGGCGTGGATGGTGAGCCCCTCGATCGGTTTTTTCGGTGCGTTCGCCTTCGGCACCAGCGCCACGCTGAAGCCCAGCTTGGCGGCCTCCTTCAGGCGCTCCTGGCCGCGCGGGGCCGGCCGCACCTCGCCCGCCAGGCCGACCTCGCCGAAGGCGATGAAGCCCTGCGGCAAGGGCTTGCCGCGCAGGCTGCTCTGGATGGCCAGCATGACGGCCAGGTCGGCCGCGGGTTCGCTGATGCGCACCCCGCCCACCGCGTTCACGAACACGTCCTGGTCCATGCAGGCGATGCCGGCATGGCGGTGCATGACGGCGAGCATCAGGGCCAGGCGGTCGCGGTCCAGGCCCACGCTCAGCCGGCGCGGGCTGGGGCCGCCGGAGTCGACCAGCGCCTGGATCTCGACCAGCATCGGCCGCGTGCCTTCCAGCGTGACCAGCACGCAGGTGCCGGCCACCGGGTCGCCGTGGGTGGACAGGAAGATCGCGCTCGGGTTGGCGACCCCCTTCAGGCCTTTTTCGGTCATCGCGAACACGCCGATCTCGTTCACCGCGCCGAAGCGGTTCTTGATCGCGCGCACGAGCCGGAAACTGGAGTGGGTGTCGCCTTCGAAGTACAGCACCGTGTCGACGATGTGCTCGAGCACGCGCGGGCCGGCCAGGGCGCCTTCCTTGGTGACATGGCCGACCAGGATGATGGCCGTGCCGCTGCTCTTGGCGATGCGGGTGAGCTGGGCCGCGCACTCGCGCACCTGGGCCACCGAACCCGGGGCCGAGCTGAGCTGCTCGCTGTAGACGGTCTGGATGGAGTCGATCACGCACACGCCGGGCCGTTCGGCCGCGATGGTCGCCGCGATCTTCTCGAGCTGGATCTCGGCGACCACCCGCACCTGCGAACCGTCGAGCCCGAGGCGGCGCGAGCGCAGGGCCACCTGGGCGCCCGACTCCTCGCCGGTGACGTAGAGCGTGCGCATGGCGCGCGACAGGGCGTCGAGCGCCTGCAGCAGCAGGGTGGACTTGCCGATGCCGGGGTCGCCACCGATGAGCACCACGCCGCCGGCCACGATGCCGCCGCCCAGCACCCGGTCGAGCTCGTCGATGCCGGTCGGCTGGCGGGCCACGTCGGTGGCCTCGATCTCCGACAGGGTGGTGACGGGCTGGGGCGCCGCCAGCGCCTGGTAGCGGTGCCTGGACGGCCCGTCGGCGACCGACTCGAGCAGGGTGTTCCAGGCGCCGCAGCCCGGGCACTTGCCCAGCCAGCGCGGGCTGGTGGCGCCGCATTCGCTGCAGGTGTAGATCGATTTTTCCTTGGCCATGCAGGTATTGTGACCCCGCCGCGGGACCCGCCCCGTGCTGCGGTCGGGGGCGTTTTTCAGGCCGGGCTGAAGTTGCCGTGGAAACCCGGCGGCAGGGCGTAGGGCAGCGTGGCCTGCGCGATCGGGCCGTCGGCGAGGTGGGCGGCGTCGAGCAGGTTGAGCACGGTGTGCCGGCGCTTGATGTCGTAGGTGGTGCCCAGCACCCAGGCGTCGCGCTCGCCGCTGCGGCCGGGCTTGGGCACCAGCAGGTGTTCCTCGACCACGGTGTCGCGGCCATAGTCGTAGCGTTCGACGCGGCCGCTGTCGATGTCGCGCAGCTGCAGCCCGTGCCACAGCGGCGAGCCGTGGGCCCCCGGCGGCACCCAGCAGGCGTTGCTGAGCAGCAGGCGCGCCGGCAGGCCGACGCGGCGCGGGTCGATGCGCGGAAATTCCACCACGTCGTCCATCACCTGCAGATCGACCCGGCCGCTGCGCATGTCCAGCCGCGCCACCTGGGTGTGCGTGATGCGCGGCGGCAGGTCGCCGCCGGTGACGAGGGCGACGGCGTTGTCCACCAGCGAGCGGTGGTCGTCGGCGCCGACGTAGCTGAGCACGACGCTGCCGTCCGCCGCCTCGTGTGCATTGCCCACATGGAACACCATCTGCGCCGGCAGCTCGAAGATGCGGCGCTGGCGGACGTCGTCCTTGCGCATGACCAGGATGCGCAGCGGCTGCGCGGTGTCGAAGTGGATCGCCTCGGCCGGGCTGGCGCCGCGAACCATGGCGCCGAAGTCCTGCCTGACGGGGGGCAGCGGCACCACGAGGTACTGCGGCGTGACGGCCATGTCGTGCACCAGGCCGTTCGGATAGGGCGACTCGGTGAGCTGCACGCCGGCCAGGCGGCCCTGCGGGTCGAGGTGCCAGGCGATCAGCTTGTCGCCCGAGCTGCCGATGTTCCACAGGTGCCCGCTGCGGTCCACTTTCGGATGGGCCGAGAACGGCACCTGTTGCAGCCCGTCCTGCCACACCACCGGGCCGAGGGTGCCCAGGTCGCGCGGGTCGAGCTCGTAGGCCGAGCCCCCTTCCCACATCGCCAGCAGGCGCCCGCCGTGTTCCATGGCGTTGGTGTTGGCGGTGTTGAAGCTGTCGGGGCCGCTCGCCAGGCCGGCGCCGCCGGCGCTGGCGCCGAAGCCGTTGTACAGGAACTGCCCGGCCTTCTGCTCGGCCAGCAGCTTGGCGGTGCGCACCAGCCGCCCGCGGTGCGAGACCTGGGCGCCGTCCAGGCTGAACTGCTGCACCATGCCGTCGCCGGCGAACCAGTGCCCCAGGCGCTGTCCGCCGCGTTCGAACAGGGCCGGGCCGTTGCGATAGAAACGCCCGCGCAGCTCGGCGGGCCAGGCGCCCGTGAGGGCGAGCGAGTCGCAGGCCAGGTCGCCGCCGCGGTCGCTCACCCCCTTGAACGGGGCGAGCCAGGGTTTGTCGCGCAGGGCGGCGTCGAAGCGTTCGCCAGCGCTCGCCCCCCAGGCCGGCAGGGTGGCGGCGGCCGCGGAGGCGGCCAGGGCACGGATCAGGTCCCGGCGGTTCATGGCGGCCCTCACTGCGACAGCTTGATGACGATGGCGCTGCCGGTCAGCGGCACCTGCGTGGTCTCCCAGCGCGGGGCGGCCATGGCCGAGGGGTTGGCCGAGGCGCCCCAGGGTTCGGTCGGCAGGCCGAGCAGGTTGCGGTCCAGCTTGCCGTTGCCGTTCAGGTCCTGGGTCACCATCAGCGCGACACTGGCGGCGCCGTCCAGGCCGCACACCTGCAGCGTGAGGCTGTCGGCCGCGCCGGCACGCACCTCGGCGGCCGCGGCGCGCTTGAGGTTGAAGTCGGCCGCGTCGGTGTAGGCGCTCACCATCACCGTGCCTTGGCCGGGACGGACGTTGCGGATCTCGACCGGATGGCAGCCCTGTGCCTGGGCGGCCGTGCCGACCGAGGCCAGGCCGCCCAGGGCGACGGCAAGCAGGCGGCGGGACAGGCGGGAAGGTCGTGGCAGGAACATCGGATATCTCCAGGAGTTGATGGCCTCACTGTAGAAATCCGCGTGTCCGCGGGCGAGCGGCGTGCGACGGACGGTGGCGCCGCGGCGCGAAACGGCCCGCCCGCGGCGCGAGCCGCGGCTTCAGTCGGGCAGCTTGCCGCCGCGTCCGGCCTTGATCCGCGAGCGCTGGCTCTTGCCCTCCAGCCGGCGCTGCCTGGCGCCGTAACTCGGCCGGGTGGCGCGGCGCACGCGCGGCGCCACCGCGACGCTGTCGACCAGCGCCTGCAGCCGTTGCAGGGCGTCCTGGCGGTTCATGTCCTGGCTGCGCGAGGTCTGGGCCTTGATGACGACCACGCCGTCGCCGCTGATGCGCTGGTCGCCCAGGGCGAGCAGCCGCTCCTTGAGCTCCTGCGGCAGGGACGAGGCGCGGATGTCGAAGCGCAGGTGGATGGCGCTGGATACCTTGTTGACGTTCTGCCCGCCCGCGCCCTGGGCCCGGATGGCGCTGAACTCGACCTCGGCCGGATCGATCTCGATCACGGCACCGCCCGCACCGGCACCCGCGGCGCCAGCGCGCACATGAGTTCATAACCGACCGTGCCGGCGGCGTGGGCGACCTCGTCGATGCCCAGCCGGCCGCCCTTCGACGCCTCGCCCCACAGGGTGACTTCGCTGCCGATGCCGGCGCCGGGCACCGGGCCCAGGTCGACGGTGACCATGTCCATCGACACCCGCCCGACCAGCCGCGTGCGCACGCCCTCGACCAGCACCGGCGTGCCGGTGGGGGCCGAGCGCGGGTAGCCGTCGGCATAGCCGCAGGCCACGACGCCGATGCGCATCGGCACGCTGGCGGTGAAGATGCTGCCGTAGCCCACGGTGTCGCCCGGCTCCAGCGTCTGCACCGAGATCAGCTGCGAGCGCAGGCTCATGGCGGGTTGCAGGTCCCAGTCGGCCATGCCGTGCTGGGGGAAATCGGGCGAGGAGCCGTACAGCATGATGCCCGGGCGGACCCAGTCGCCGCGCAGCTCGGGGTGGGCGATGCCGAAACGCAGCGTGGCCGCGCTGTTGCACACCGAACGCTCGCCGCCGAGGTCGTCGGTGGCCGCCTCGAAGGCCTCGAGCTGGTAGGCGGTGCCGCGCGGCCCGTCGGCGTCCGACAGGTGGGTCATCAGGGCGATGCTGTCGACCTGGGTCAGGCCCGACAGCCGCCGCCATGCGGAGCGGAAGGCGGGCGGCGTGAAGCCGAGCCGGTTCATGCCGGTGTTCATCTTCAGGAAGACCTGGTGCGGCCAGGTGGTCTTGTGCACCGCCAGCCAGTCGATCTGAGCCTCGCGGTGGATGACGTGCCACAGGTTCAGGCGCGAGCAGAGCTCCAGATCGCGGGCGTCGAAGCAGCCTTCGAGGAGCAGGATCGGCCCGCGCCAGCCGAGCGCGCGCAGCCGTTCGGCTTCGTTCAGGTCGAGCAGGGCGAAGCCGTCGGCGCCCCGCAGGCCCTCGTAGGCGAGCTCGATGCGGTGGCCGTAGGCGTTGGCCTTGACGACCGCCCAGACCTTGGCGTCCGGGGCGTTGGCGCGGGCCCGGTTCAGGTTGTGGGCAAGTGCGCCGGTGTGGATCAGCGCTTCAATGGGACGTGGCATGGGTGAATTCTGCCAGCCGGCCCGGGGCCCCTGCCCGGCTGGCTGTCAAGTCCATGGGGGGCACCCCCTGAATGGACGGCCCCGGGCAGGGGCTCCGGCGGGCTCGGGTAGACCCTCATGCTATAACCGCCGCCGCGAGGGAACACAGGACAGCGGCGCCGCGACGCCGCGTGACATCGACCGGGATCATCCCGGCAGCCTGACAGGCAGCAGCTCTGAGCGAATGAAAAAAGGTTTTTACACCATCATGGCGGCGCAGTTTTTCAGCTCTATGGCTGATCAAGCGCTGTTGGTTGCTGCGATCGCCCTGCTGCAGACAACCCAGGCCCCGGGCTGGCAGATACCGGCCCTCGCGGCCATGTTCGCCTTGCCGTACGTGGTGCTTGCGCCGCTGCTGGGCGCCTTCGCCGACGCCGTGCCCAAGGGCAAGGTGATGTTCTATTCGAACGCCATGAAGGTGGTCGGCTGCCTGATGATGCTGTTCGGCGCCCATCCGCTGCTGTCCTATGTGGTGGTGGGCATAGGCGCGGCCGCCTACTCGCCCGCCAAGTACGGCATCCTGACCGAGCTGCTGCCCAATTCGCAGCTGGTGAAGGCGAACGGCTGGGTCGAGGGCCTGACCATCCTGTCGATCATCTTCGGCATGGTGATGGGCGGGCAACTGGTCGGGCCGGTGCTGTCCGGCTTCCTGCTCAAGGTCGACCTGCCGATGATGAGCACCGGCATCGACACCCCGCCCGAGGCGGCCATCGTCGTGCTGGTCCTGTTCTATGTGATCGCCGCGCTGTTCAACATCAGGATCCCGCGCACCGAGGCGCCGCTGCAGCCGCTGGGCCACAGCATTCCGATGCTCGTGCGCGATTTCTCGAGCTGCAACTACCGTCTCTGGGCCGACAAGCTGGGCCAGATCTCGCTGGCCACCACGACCTTGTTCTGGGGCGTGTCGGGCAACATGCGGGTGATCGTCTTCAGCTGGGCCGCGGTGGCACTCGCCTACGACACGACCAAGGCGTCGAACCTGGTCGGTTTCGTGGCGGTGGGCATCGCCGCGGGCGCCGTGACGGCGTCGCTGAAGATGCGGCTCGATCAGGCGCCCAAGGTGATTCCGCTGGGGATCGCGATGGGCCTGCTGGTGATCGGCATGAACCTCATCACCAGCCCCTGGGTGGCGGCGCCCTTCCTGGTGCTGCTGGGGGCGATCGCCGGCTTCCTGGTGGTGCCCATGAATGCGCTGCTGCAGCACCGGGGGCACAACCTGATGGGCGCCGGGCGTTCCATCGCGGTGCAGAACTTCAACGAACAGGCCTGCATCTTCGTGCTGGGCGCCTTTTATACCGGCATGACCAAGTTCGGCCTCTCGGCCTTCACCGCCATCGCCTGTTTCGGCATGGTGGTGGCCGGCATCATGGTGATGATCTATCTCTGGCATGCCGGCAACCTCGTCAGGCACAAGCAGGAGGTCGATCACCTGCTGGCCCTGGCGCGCAGCGACCAGCATTGAAGCGGCCGCGTTCCGCTGCCCGGGGGCGGCAGCGGATGTCGGCGCAGGCTGCGACAATGCCCCGGTGACTTCTCCTCCCTCGCTGTGGCCCGCGCTGGCCCTGGTCCTCAATGCCTTCGTCTGGGGTGTCTCGTGGTGGCCGTTCCGCCAGCTCCAGGCGCTGGGCCTGCATCCGCTGTGGACCACGGTCACGGTGCACCTGACGGCCGCCACGGTGATCCTGTGCTGGCGACCCCGGGCCCTGCGCCAGGTGCTGCGCACCCCCGCGCTGTGGGTGCTGGTCGGCGCAGCCGGTGTCACCAACGCCGCCTTCAACTGGGGGGTGGTGGCCGGCGACGTGGTCCGGGTGGTGTTGTTGTTCTACCTGATGCCCTTGTGGTCGGTGCTGCTGGCGCGGCTGCTCCTGAACGAACCCCTGAGCCGTGCCGCCGCGCTGCGCGTGCTGCTCGCCCTGGCCGGCGCGGTCATCGTGTTGCGCCCCGAGGGGTCGGGCGGGCTGCCCTGGCCGCGTTCGCTGGCCGATTGGCTGGGTGTGCTGGGCGGCATGGCGTTCGCGTTGAACAACGTCATGCTGCGCCGCGAGGCGGCCCGGCAAACCGAGTGCCGGGCCTTGGCGATGTTCCTGGGCGGGGCGCTGGTCTCCGCCGCGCTGGCCTCGGTGCTGGCACTGCGCGGCGAGGGGCCCTGGCTGCCGCCGCCCGACTGGGCCTGGATGGCCGGCGCGCTGCTGCTGGCCGCCTTGTTCCTGGTCAGCAACACCGCCCTGCAATACGGTGCCTCACGCCTGCCGGCCCAGGTGAGTTCGGTGGTCATGCTGACCGAGGTGGTGTTCGCCTCGGCCTCGGCGCTGTGGCTGGGCGGGGGCGAGTTCAGCGTCCAGGTGCTGCTGGGGGGCGCGTTCATCCTCGGCGCCGCGTCGATGTCGGCCTTCGAGTCCTCCCGGCCGGACTGATCAGGCCGGCAGCGCGACCGGCGCGAGCAGCCTCAGGGCTTCGAGGAAGGCCGGCTCCATCAGCGGTTTGGTGAGGTAGGCGTCGCAGCCGGCCAGGTCGCCCCGCACGCGGTCGCTCGAGCTCGCCAGGCCGGTGACCATCAGCACCCGCGGCACCACCCCGCCCGGGTGCGATTTGCGCTGCTTGATGAGCTGGCACAGCGCCAGCCCGTCCATGCCGTCCCCGGGCGCCAGCACCACGTCCAGGAAGACCAGCGAGAACGGCTGCGTGCCGAGCAGCCGCAGCGCCTGTTCGGCGGTCTGCGCCAGGTGCACCCGGTAGCCCAGTCCCTGCAGCCGGACTTGCAGGAACTTGAGGGCGACGCGGCTGTCGTCGACCACCAGCACGTCGCGCACGCCCGGTTTCCCGGCCTGCACGCCCCGGTCGGCCATCACCCAGTCGCCGGGCGCAGGCGCGTCGAACCCGGCCAGCCGCCGCTCCAGCAAGGCGTCGAGTTCGCGCACCAGGTCGGCCGCGATGATCGGGCGGTCCAGGCGGGACACCGCGCCGGCGGGCGCCGCGGCGCCCACGAACACCGTGTCGCCCCGGCGCCCGGCGGCGCCGCCGGCGGCGACGGCGGTGGCATGCCCGGCGTCGGCCAGGACGAAATCGGCCTGGTGCAGGGTGTCGGCGGGCTCGTAGGCGGGCGCGCGCCCGGCCGCCAGCTCGAAGAACCGCGCCAAGGCCGGGCGATCGTCATCGCCGAAGCCCTCCAGGGCGATGGTGTAGCGCGTGGCGAGGCGCTCGGTCATGTCGGGTCTCCGCGAGGCTGGGCCCCGATGTTCGGCGCCATCCCGTGGTGCGTCAAGAACGCCCTCGGCACGCGAGGCCGGACAGCGGCGTACGATGGCGGCTTTCAACCCCCGAAGAGCCCGGCCATGAGCGCGACCGCCCCTTGCGTCTACGACTTCGAAGCCCTGTCCATCGATGGCCAGACCGCACCGCTGGCCAGCCAGCGCGGCAAGGTCCTGCTGATCGTCAACACGGCCAGCGCCTGTGGTTTCACCCCGCAGTTCGCCGGCCTCGAAACCCTGTGGAAGACCTACCGGGACCGCGGCCTGGTGGTGCTGGGTTTTCCCAGCAACGAATTCGGCGGCCAGGACCCCGGCAGCAACGAGGACATCGCCTCGTTCTGCAGCCTCAACTTCGGCGTCAGCTTTCCCATGATGAGCAAGGTGAAGGTCAACGGCCGCGAGGCCCATCCGCTGTGGAAGTGGCTGACGCGCGAGGCCCCGGGCCTGCTGGGCACGCAGTCCGTCAAGTGGAACTTCACCAAGTTCCTGGTCGGGCGCGACGGCCGGGTGCTGCGCCGCTACGCGCCGACGGAGTCGCCCGAATCCCTCGCCGCGGACATCGAGGCGGCCCTGGACCGGCCGGAGCCGGCATGAGCCGCGCGGCGGGCTCCGTGTTTCGCGCGGGCTGAGTGTGTCGATGGCTGTCCAGCGCACCCCCTCCATGCCGGGCCTGCTCGCCTTCGAGGCCCTGGCGCGCCTGCGCAGCGTCACCCTGGCGGCCGAGGCGCTCCACGTCACCCCCAGCGCGGTGAGCCACCGCATCCGCCAGCTCGAGTCGCAGCTGGGCGTGGCCTTGTTCTCGCGCGCGGACTTCAGCCTCACCCACGACGGCGCGGCCTACCTGCAACGGGTGCGCGAAGCGCTCGCCATGCTGCAGCAGGTGCCGGGGCGCGGCGGGCCGGGCGCCGCCACGCGCCTGAGGGTGGCGGTGACCCCCACCTTCTCGCGGCAGTTGCTGCTGCCGCGGCTGGCCTCGTTCCGGCATGCGTATCCGGACATCGACCTGGTGCTGCAGGTGGCGATCCCGATGCTCGACGTGGGCGCCGAAGACGCCGACATCGAGCTGCGCTTCGGCACCGGCCCCTATCCGGACCGCGAGGCCGTGCTGCTGTGCTCGGACGAGGTCACGCCGGTGTGCAGCCCCGACTACCTCCACGAAGCCGGGCCCTTCGATGGCTTCGACACCCCCGAAGCCGTGGCACGCGCGCGTCTCATCCGTTGCCCGCTGGAGCCGTGGCGCACCTGGTTCACGGCCAGCGGCATCGCGCTGGACGAGCCCAGCACGGGCTCGCAGTTCAACGACATCGGCCTGGTCCTGGACGCCGCGGTCGCCGGTTTCGGTGTGGCCTTGATGCGCTTGCAGCTGGGGGCCGGTTGGCTGGACAGCGGGCGGCTGGTGCGGCTGTCGCGGCGCCAGGTGGTGTCGCCCCACCACTACTTCCTGTGCTGGAAGCGCGGCACGCTGGACCGCTGGGAATGCGCGGCCTTCGTGGACTGGCTGCGCCGGGCGATGGCCTGAAGGGGCGGCGATTGCGAGGGGTTTGAATTTATTTCACGCCTCCTGTCGTTGATTTCAAGTTCGGTGCTCCGGCCTTGCCTAAAGTCGAGCCCCACAGCCTCCACACCGACGGATGCCCCGTCCAGTCCAGGAAACACCTCATGACCGTCATCACCAACATCGAAGACCTGCGTGTCCTGGCGCGGCGGCGGGTGCCGCGCATGTTCTACGACTACGCCGACAGCGGTTCATGGACGGAGAGCACCTACCGCGCCAACGAAAGCGAGTTCCAGAAGATCCGCCTGCGCCAGCGGGTGGCGGTCGACATGCAGAACCGCAGCACGCGCAGCAGCATGGCCGGCGCGGAGGTGGCCATGCCGGTGGCCATCGCCCCCACCGGGCTCACCGGCATGCAACATGCCGACGGCGAGATCCTGGCCGCGCGCGCCGCGCAGAGGTTCGGCGTGCCCTTCACGCTGTCCACCATGAGCATCTGCTCGATCGAGGACATCGCCGCGGCCACCGGGCAGCCGTTCTGGTTCCAGCTGTACTGGATGCGCGACCGCGACTTCATGCTGCGCCTGATGGCGCGCGCCGAGGCGGCGGCGTGTTCGGCGCTGGTGCTCACCCTCGACCTGCAGGTCCTGGGGCAGCGCCACAAGGACCTGAAGAACGGCATGACGGCCCCGCCCAAGCCCACGCTGGCCAATCTCCTCAACCTGATGACCAAGCCGCGCTGGTGCCTGGGCATGGCCGCGACGCGCCGGCACGGCTTCGGCAACCTGATCGGCCATGCCAAGGGCGTGAGCGACATGAGCTCGCTGTCGGCCTGGACCCGCGAGCAGTTCGACCCCCGGCTCGACTGGAACGACATCGAGTGGATCAGGAAGCACTGGCGCGGCAAGCTGATCCTCAAGGGCATCATGGACCCGGAGGACGCCCGCCTGGCCGCGGCCAGCGGCGCCGATGCGATGGTGGTCAGCAACCACGGGGGGCGCCAGCTCGACGGCGCGCTGTCCAGCATCGAGGCCTTGCCGGCCATCGTCGCCGAGGTCGGCTCGAAGATCGAGATCCATCTCGACGGCGGCATCCGCTCCGGGCAGGATGTCCTCAAGGCCGTGGCCCTGGGCGCGCGCGGCACCTACATCGGCCGGGCCTTCCTGTACGGCCTGGGCGCCATGGGCGAGGCCGGCGTGACCAAGGTGCTGGAGATCATCCACAAGGAACTCGACATCACCATGGCGTTCTGCGGGCATACCGACATCCGGCAGGTCGACCGGCGCATCCTGATCGGCGCCCCCGACGGCCGCACACGCCATCCCGATTGATCCCTCGACAGCGCCGGCCTGCGGCGCCGGGCCTGCCCGGCTTCGGCCGGGAGCCTCCGGTTCTTCCGGTGCGCGACCGACGCTTCACCGACCCGCCCCCGGCATGTTGTTTGCCCTGCGTCGGGGCCGCACGCGCCGCTCATGTTGCGCGGCTGTCGCGCTGCGCTCGTCGGGTTGTCGGGCCGATGGATGACGTCCATCATCCATGGCGGGCCACAGGCATGCGCCCTTTGCCGACGGGTGCGGTGCGGACGCGAGCTTGACGGTTTGCGTGCCGCGATCGCAGCAGTTTCAACGTATTACTCCCATTCAGTGCGAACGGCAAGTTGCTGTCCATGGGGGTTTGCAAGCAAGGGAGATCAGCACACACTGGGCCACCTTCCAGGCATTGTTGCAGTAGCGCAGTCCGGTGCAATGCCGTCGATTCCCTCAGCGACAACAGCATGTGGGCCCTTGGGTCGCGGCAGCGTCCGAAAGCCCGGCCCCATGCGCAGACAGAGGCCGCGCCATGCCGAGCTCCGACAGCGTCCAATTGGGTCGCAACGTCACCATCTTCCAACCCTCGCTGGTCAACCTGTACGGTTGCAGCGTGGGTGACGACACCAAGATCGGTGCCTTCGTCGAGATCCAGAAGAACGCCATCGTCGGCGCCCGCTGCAAGATCTCCTCGCACAGCTTCATCTGCGAAGGCGTGCGCATCGACGACGAGGTCTTCATCGGCCACGGCGTCATGTTCACCAACGACCGCTACCCGAGGGCGACCAATCCCGACGGCAGCCTGCAGGGCGAGGCCGACTGGTCGGTGGAGCCCACGCGGGTGATGCGCGGCGCCTCCATCGGCACCCACGCCACCATCGTCGCCGGCGTCACCGTCGGCCGCCAGTCCCTGGTGGGCGCCGGGGCCGTGGTCACGCGCGACGTTCCCGATTACGCGATCGTCGCGGGCGTGCCGGCCCGTGTCGTCGGCGATACCCGAACGCGCCTCGCGGGCGCGGGGGCGCGTCGTGGCGACGCGCCCGCTACAGCGTAGTTTTCCGCAGTTCACGGTTCCGTGGCCGTACGAGCCGCTGCGCAAGGCGGCGCGCTGGCTCGGCGCATCCGCATCTCACAGGAGGACAAAAAAGTGATCAACATAGGAATCATCGGTTATGGCTACTGGGGGCCTAACCTCGTACGCAACTTCGTCGAAACGCCCGGGGCCTCGGTGGCCGCCGTGTCCGACCTCGACGAAGCCAGGCTCGGGCTGGCGCGCAAGCGCTACCCCGGCATCGCCACCACCACCGACTGCCGCGAACTGCTGACCAACCCCGACATCGACGCGATCGCCATCGCGACCCCGGTCAACACCCACTTCGACCTGGCCATGGCGGCCTTGAAGGCGGGCAAGCACGTGTGGCTCGAGAAGCCCATGACCGAGACCTCGCGCCAAGCCCGCCTGCTCAACGAGGAAGCCGAGCGGCGCAAGCTGGTGCTCATCGTCGACCACACCTTCATCTACACCGGTGCGGTGAGGAAGATGGCCGAGATCATCCGCGGCGGCGAACTCGGCCGGGTCTACTACTACGACTCGACACGCGTCAACCTCGGCCTGTTCCAGCGCGACGTGAGTGTCATCTCCGACCTGGCTGTGCACGACTTCTCCATCCTCGACTACCTGCTCGATGAGCATCCGGTCGCGGTCTCGGCCAGTGGCACCAACCACTTTCCGGGCTCGCCGGAGAACCTCGCCTACGTCACCTTGTTCTACGCCTCCGGCACCATCGCCCACGCCAATGTCAGCTGGCTGGCGCCGGTCAAGGTGCGGCAGATCCTGGTCGGCGGCAGCAAGAAGATGATCACTTACGACGACCTGGAGCCCAGCGAAAAGGTCAAGGTCTACGACAAGGGGGTCAGCTTCACCGACGATCCCCAGCAGATCCAGGAGATGCGCGTCGGCTATCGCACCGGTGACATGTGGGCTCCCAAGCTCGTGGCCACCGAGGCCTTGCGCGAGGAGGGCGAGCACTTCGTCAACTGCATCCAGTGCGGGCTGCCGCCGAAGACCGGCGGGCAACTCGGCTTGCGGGTGGTCGAACTGATCGAGGCGGCCAACGACTCCATGCGCCGCCAGGGCGAAAGCGTGGTGCTGCGTGCGAAGGAGGTGGCCGCATGATTCCCTTTGTCGATCTCAAGGCGCAATATGCGTCCATCCGCAGCGAGGTCAATGCGGCGATCCAGGGCGTGCTCGACAGCTGCCAGTTCACGCTGGGCGACGAGGTGCTCGCGTTCGAGCAGGAGTTCGCCAGCTATTGCGGGGCCGAATACGGCGTCGGCGTGAACACCGGCACCAGTGCCCTGCACCTGGCCCTGCTGGCCGCGGGGGTGGGCCCGGGCGACGAGGTCATCACCGTGCCGTTCACGTTCGTGGCCACCGTCTCCGCGATCGACTACACCGGCGCGCGCCCCGTGTTCGTCGACATCGACCCGCGCAGCTTCACCATGGATGTGGCTGCCGTCGAGGCCGCCATCACCCCGCGGACCAAGGCCATCCTGCCGGTGCACCTGTACGGCCAGGCGGCCGACATGGACCCCTTGCTCGACATCGCCCGGCGCCGCGGCCTGGTGGTGATCGAGGATGCGGCGCAGGCGCACGGCGCCCGCTACAAGGGGCGGCGGGTCGGCAGCCTGGGGGACATGGGCTGCTTCAGCTTCTATCCCGGCAAGAACCTGGGCGCGTGCGGCGAGGGCGGCATGGTGGTCACCAGCAGCCCGGCGTACACGCGCAGCCTGCGCATGCTGCGCGACTGGGGTGCCGAGAAGAAGTACCAGCATGTGATCAAGGGCTTCAACTTCCGGCTCGAGGGCATCCAGGGTGCGGTGCTGCGGGTCAAGCTGCGTCACCTCGAAGCCTGGACCGAGGCGCGCCGCGCCAACGCCGCCCGCTACGACAAGCTGCTGGCCGGACGTGGGGTGGCCACGCCGCAGGTGATGCCCTGGGCCCGCCATGTGTACCACTTGTACGTCATCCGCACCGCAGAGCGTGCGGCCTGGCAGGAGGCGCTGTCGGCCCGGGGGGTGCAGACCGGCATCCACTACCCCACGCCGGTGCACCTGCTGCCGGCCTTTGCGGAGCTGGGCCATCGGGCCGGCGACTTCCCGCATGCCGAGCGCGCGGCGGCGGAGGTCCTGTCGCTGCCGATGTTCGCCGAACTCAGCGCCGCGCAATGCGAGCAGGTGGCGCAGGCGGTGGCCCAGCTGGCAGCGGCGTCGCCGGCCGAATTGCGGGCGGCTGCGCGCGCGGGGGCCAGCTGATCATGGGCCCCGGCAAACATCAGGGGGCGGCCGGCGTCGAGCCGCTGCTGATCTTTCCCTACAACGGCAACGGCCGGGAGGCGCTCGATTGCCTGGGCAGCGCCTACCGGCTGGTGGCCTTCATCGACGACACGGCCGCCAAGCAGGGCATCGACGCGCATGGCCACCTCGTGCTGGGCCGGCCGGGGCTGCAGCAGTGGTCCGACGCCAAGGTGCTGGCCGTGCCCGGCAGCCCCTCCAGCTATCGGTCGCGCCGCAGGCTGATCGAGGAGCTCGAAGTCCCTCCCTCGCGCTTCGCCCGCCTCATCCACCCGTCCGCGCAGATCTCGCGCTGTGCGTCCATCGGCTACAACGTCCTCATCATGGCGGGCGTGGTGATCACCTGCGACACCGTCATCGGCAACCATGTCTGTGTCCTGCCGAACAGTGTCATCCAGCACGATGTCCGCATAGGCGACTGGACGCTGGTCGGCTCCAACGTCACCATCGCGGGCAGCACGCGCATCGGCGAGAACTGCTACATCGGCGCCGGCTGCAGCATTCGCGACGGCGTGTCCATCGGAGACGGGGCGTTGCTGGGCATGGGCAGCAACCTGGTGCGCGACCTTCCGGCTGGGGCGCGCTGGATCGGCAATCCGGCACGCCTGCTGGCCCGCACGCCCTTGCGCTCGAGCACCTCGGGGCGCAACGGGGCCTAGGTCTGGCCCTGCCCGGCTCCTCGCCGGGGCCCCGCAGCGGCCTTTTCCCGCGTGGCCGTCGCGCGTTCTTCTCGCAAGCCCAGCGGAGCGGTCGGGTCCGCCTCGGCTGGGTGCCGCGGGTCCGCCCGGGGCTGTCGGGTCGCCATCAGCGAACGAGCAAATTCCTCAGTATGGAGGGATTGATGTCCACGTTGTACAGCCCCCGCGCGGCGACAGCGCGCATCGGCTTGGCAATGCGTCGAACATTTGCCAGCTTCCACGCCCAGTACCCGGGCATCCATGTGCTTGCACATGCCGCTTCCACGTCTGTCGGGAGCCACGCCTGAACGTCGGTCACGTCTACTACGGCCACGGCCAAGCCGTCGTCATCCGAGTCTCCCGGTTTGGTCAGGAAGCGCTTGTTCTCAATGATGAGCAGGTCCACCAGCGGCACGTTGTCAGGTTGCCAGGACCGAACTTCAAGCGTCTTGCGACCTTCTGCGATATGGCTGCCGCTTGGGCTGACGATGGATAGTGCCAGCAATGGAGTCTCAAGTTTCACTGGTTCTGGGCCGAACTGTTGCGTCACTCTGTAGTGTATGAGCGCGGTCTGCCGCCAATGATGCGGAAGCAACTCAACCACTCTTCGCGCCGGGGGGAGCGTCCGGCGAAGCTTGCTTCTACCTACGGTTCCAGGCCCCTGGCGAGAAGCCTTGTCGATGCCTGCCCTCCAAGTGGTGCTTCGTCACATGACCGTGTCACCTGATGGTGGATCGGGTGCGCCGGCCAGGTATCCGCCGAGTCGAGCAAGCTGGATTGGGCTGGATGCCGGCGAGTGCTTGGGCTGACGGGCCTGCGAGTGATGGGCGGGCTGTGTTGGGCCTGCAACTCGACTTCAATGGGCGTGAAGAGCCGCGTGGCGGCTGCCTCGGGTGCGGCGCGGCCCCGCGTCGGCTCGGTTCGTCTTGTGGGGCCGGTCGGGGACACGCGGCGGCCGCGTTTTCTTCACGGCGCGAAGACGACATCCACCCAATAGTTGCTGGCCCCGAAGGTGGCATCGGGAAAGGCCGTGGCGGCGCCATACCGGTAGACACCGTTGCCGCCGGCGCTGCCGTCCTTCAGGGCATGCAGCGGCGGGCTGTCCAGGGGCAGGGCGGCGAAGTAGCCCTCGTCGACGGCATAGCGGCCGGCCGGGGCGTGGTAGGAGGCGACATAGACCGTGTTGGCGCTGATGCTGACGGGCGTGGCGAAGTTGGCCTGCTGCCAGCCGGAGGCCGTTTCCCCGGTGAAGCTTACGCTGGCGAGCAGCTGACCGCTGCTGCTCCACAAGCTGCCGACATGGGGCCCGGTGTTGCCCGCCCCCTTGTAGAAGCGGATGCCGGTGATGCGGCCGCCGATGTCCGACTTGAACTTGACGCCCAGGTTCACGGCACTGCCGTCCGGATCGGCGGGCTGCATCGGGATGGTGCTCGCGCTCCAGAGCGAGCAGGGGCAGCTGCGCGGGCCCACCGTCACGCTCACGCCGTTGCCCGCAGACTGCAGGTTGCCGCTGTCGTCGACCGCCCGGCTCTTGAGGGTGACGCTGCCGCTCGTCGTCGGCGTCCAGCGATAGATCCAGTCGGTGCGGCCTTGCGCGGCACGCCAGCTGGCTCCACCGTCGACCGAGACCTCCACGCCGCCCACCGCCCCGCCCGTGTCGCTGGCCGTGCCGCGGATGGTCACGTCCTGGCCCACCGACAGCGTCGTCCCGGCGGCCGGCGAGAGCAGTGCCGACACGGGCGGGGTGCCGTCCGTGGAGGCCGATGTCGCCACCAGCCCTGGCTGCAGGCTGCCGGGCTGCACGTTCATGTCGGCCAGCAGGTTCACCGTGGCTTGCTGCATGCGCTGATCGGCGCCCGGGCCCGCGCGGTCGTGCACGGCGTCGAGTCCCCAGGGCCATTGGACGGTGCCGGCGCCGAACACCTTGGCACCGCTGGCATGGCGGTAGAGACTCAGCCGGTGCGTGGCGGTCCCCTCGCCGAAGGTGGAGCCGTGGTCCTTCAGCACCGGTGCGTTGGCGACCGTCGTCCGCGACAGCCCGATCAGCCCGGGCGGACGCACGCCGTTGTCGGCATCGACATCCCATTCGTAGCCCAGGGTCCGATCGGCCAGGGTGGCCGATCCACCGGCCGGCAGGGTGGCCACGGAGGTCTGGCGCCAGAAGCGCATCTTGCCGTCCTCGGCGGGCACCTGGATGGCGGTGGTGGCGCCGTCGTTGACCAGGAACAGCGTGCCGGTCAATGCATTTTCCGGTCGGCCGCCGTCGGCCGGTGGGCTGAAGCGCGGGTCGCGCCAGGTGCCAGTCCAGGCCGACGACGGGTCGATCTTGGCGTTGGCGTGGGTCTCCTTGTAGCTGACCAGGGTGCGCCGCGGCGTGGCCGCGGCGTCGATGCTGCTTTCCCAGCGTGTCTTCCAGAACACCTCGTTGCCGCTGAAGAAGGCGAGGTGTCCACCGGCATTGCGCGCCGCCTCGACCGCCGCGCGCTGGCCTGCCGACCAGTATTCGTCGTGGCCCACCGACAGGAACACCTTGTGGGTCAGCAGCAGCCAGGGCGACCGGTCGGTGTCGCCACCGCTCAGGTAGCTGACGTGGTATCCGTTGGCCTCGAGCCAGCGGATCATCGGGTACTCGGCATTGAAGAGCCAGTCCTGGCCGCCGTCCACCTCGCGCGTGTTGAAGGGGCGGTTGTAGCTGACCTTGTAGGCCCGCCCGGCGGGGGCGCCGGTATAGAGGCTGTTGCCGCCGTAGTTGTTGTAGGCCTGCCAGGTGGTGTCGGAGGTCTGGAAGAGCAGGTCGCTGCGTCCTGCGTCCGAGCGCACCACCCAGACGATGTGGCTGGCCCCGCCCGTGTCGCTGCGGACCAGCTTGGCGACGTAGACGCCGGAGGGCAGCGCGTAGGGCATCAGCCAGGAGGCCGAGACGGCCCAGTTGCCGCAGTCGATCAGCCCTGTCGCGGCTTCGTTCAGGCAGGCCGGCTGCGCCTGGGGCAAGGCCACCGACGGAGACAGGGTCGCCACCTTGCGGGCCCCAAGGCCACCGTACCAGCCCAGCCGGTAGACGTGCAGGCGGTAGCTGGCGGCGTTGGTCTTGATCTTGAAGTACACGCGTTCGCCCCGGTTTACGCTCATGGCGGTGGTGAAGCCTTGCAGGCTCGGATCACCCGCGCCGTTCACGTCCCACTCCGAAGCCGGGTTGCCGGGCAGGCAGTTCTCGGCCACGATGGGATTGGGGGGGGCCGCACAGTTGGCGGCGGCCGCCAGGTTCGAGCGCAGCTTCGCCAGCGTGGCCAGCGACGCCAGGGGGAGCAGCGGACCGGCATCGGCCAGGCCGTCCGTCAGGGGCGAGGCCTGGGGCACCGGGAGGGACGCCGATGTGGGGGCCTGCGCCGGCAGCGGTGCCGATGTGGGTGCGGTTGTGGATGCGGATGCGGTTGTCGACGGAGTGAACACGACGTCCACCCAGTAATTCGTCGCGAGATAGGTTTCGGTGGGGAACGCGCTGCTCGTCCCATAGCGGTAGACCCCGTTGCCGCCCTGTGCCCCGTCGCGCAGCAGGTGGATGGGCGCGGTGTCGACCCCGGCGCTCGCGAAGTATCGGTTGTCGCCCGCATAGTGGCCGTTGGGCGCGTGATACGAGGCCACGTAGACGGTGTTCGCGCTGATGGGCACCGGCGTCGCGAACTTCACCTGTTGCCATCCGCTCGCCGTCTCGGCGCTGAAGGTGGCACTGGCGAGCCGGGTGCCATCGAGTGTCCAGAGGTTGCCCACGTGGGTGCCGGTGTTGCCGCTGCCCTTGTAGAACCGCAGGCCGGTGATGAACCCGCCGAGATCGGATTTGAACTTGACGCCGATTTCGACCGCGTTCGTGTCGTTCGCCGAGGGCTGCTCCGGGCTGGCGCTGGCCGGCCATGCGCTGCACGGGCAGGCGCTCGTGGCCCCCGTGGTGAAGGACCAGGTCAGCGTGTTCGCGAGAGCGTTGCCGGCCGAGTCCTTCAGGCGTGGTTCGGCCGCGCCTCCGCGCAGGCTGACGGTGTAGGTCGTCGAGGTCGCCAGCGGCCCGGTCGGCGTGAGGGTGGCCGTGCGGGTGCCGGCGTCGTAGGCCACGCTCGCGCTGACCAGCGCATTCGCCGCCGTGCGCAGCTGGACCGTGTCGCCGTTGACACTGGCCGGATCCATCGCCTCGTTGAAGACCGCCGTGACCGTGCTGCCGGTGGCGACGCCGGCGGCGTCCACGCCCGGGCTGCGCGAGCTGAGCTGCGGCGGGGTGCTGTCGGCCGCCGTCCCGGTGTCGAACACGACATCGACCCAGTAGTTGCTCGCGAGGTAGCTCGAGGTCGGGAAGCCGCCCGACGGGCCATACAGGTAGACCCCGTTGCCCCCCTGCTCGTCATTCGCGAGCAGGTGGATGGGGCCGTTGTGCACCCCTGCGCCGGCGAAGAAACCGTTGTCGCCGGCGTAGTGGCCGTTGGGGGCGAAATACGAGGCCACGTAGACCGTGTTGGCGGTGACGGCCACGGGCGTGGAGAAGTTCACCTGCTGCCAGCCCGAGGCGGTCTCGTTGCTGAAGGTGGCGCTGGCCAGCAGGGTTCCGTCCGCGCGCCACAGGTGGCCGACGTGGGTGCCGGTGTTGCCGCTGCCCTTGTAGAAGCGCAAGCCGCTGATGAATCCGTTGACATCGGTGCGGAACTTCACGCCGACTTCCACGGCGTTCGCATCGTCGACGGACGGGCGGGTCGGGACGCTGCTGCTGCTCCAGGCGCCGCAGGGACACGACGAGGGCGGCGGTGCCGCCGCGGTGGTGAAGGACCAGGTCACGGTGGCCGGCAAGGCGATGCCGGCCAGGTCCTTCACCCGCGGCTCGGTGCTGCCGCCGGCCAGCCGCGCCGTGTAGGTCGACAGGCCCGCCAAGGGCGCGGAGGGTGTCAGCCGGGCGGTCCGGCTCGTCTCGTCATAGCCGATCGCCGCGTCGACCAGCACGCCACCCGGGCCGCGCAGCTGGAAGGTGTTGCCGTTCAGGGTGGCCGCGTCCATCGGCTTGTTGAACACCACCGTCACCGGCGCGGCCACGCCCGCCCCGGTGCTGCCCGGCGCGGGCGTCTGCGCGGCGATGGCCGGGGGGGCGTTGTCGCCGAGGTAGGTGGCCAGGTGGGGGCCGGAGGCGGCCGCGAAGGCGGCGTACTGCACCCCCTTGATGGTGACCTGGGTGAAGGCCAGCGGGCTGCCGTTGCGGGTGAGGCTGCTCAGCATCCCGCTGCCCGAGCGCATGGGCAACAAGGCCTGCAGGCCGTTGGCCGCGGCGTCGCGCTGCACGCTGAAGCTCAGCTGGCCGCCGTTCCAGGACAAGGCACCGAAGGACGACCCGTTGCGCGCATCGAGCCAGGTGAGCATCTGCCGGGCCGTCACCACCGGCACCTTGCGGGCCTGCGCCGACGCGACCACCGCTTCGGCTTCGGCCGAGGCGTCGACGTCGGTATGGGCATTGACGGTGTAGGCGCCGAAATAGCCGTCCGGGCCGAGTGCGCGGTCGAGCAGCGTGTCCACCGTGAAGGGGTAGTCCTGGCCCGACTCGTCCGTCATCTGGGTGGCGGCCATGTAGACATCGATGAGGCTGCCGTCCAGCCGGGCGAAACGCATGGGCATGGCCGAACCCGTGAACACGCCGGGCCGGTTGTTCACCCAGCCGGCGGGCCAATGGTAGTAGCTGGTGTCCAGCCGGATGCCGTGGGCCAGCTGCACCTCGGCACCGCTGCTCCAGTCGCTCCAGACGATGCAGTGGTGGCGCTGGGTGAGGGGCGCCGGGATGCTGCCGAAGCGGCTCCGCCACAGCGGGATCTGTTCGGCGTAGAAGGCGTTGAGCGAGGTGGCGTCGTAGTCGGCGCAGCGGGTGCTGAGGTGCAGGCCGATCTCGAAGCCCTCGCTGTTGAACTGCGCCGCGCGTGCGTCGCTGATGGGGGTGTCGGGATAGACGTACGAGGTGCCGCGGATGCACTCCCAGTCGGCGACCGAGCAACCCGGCAGGCTGAGGGCCTTGAAGCGTTCGAAACGGCCGGGCGTGCCGGCATTGCCGTGGTCGTCGCCGGTCATGATGACCACGGCCTTCTTGCCGTTCGGGAAATACCAGAAACGCGGCAGCGGCTTGCGCGCCTGCGTCATGTGGAGGATGAGGTTGACCAGCAGGCGCTGTTGCTCGTCGGCCTGGGGAATGGCGAGTTTGCCGGGGTCCAGCCAGTCGGGGCGAGGGTCGGCCTCGGCCTGGCCGAAGAACTTGTCGTCCGAGCGGATGGGTGCGAGGCCGTCGCGTTCCTGGCGGGCCCAGGCCGGGTTGCCCTGGCGCGTGTAGACGATGGAGGTGGCGAGGTCAAAGGTGAAGGCCGCCGCCATGCCCGCGCCGGAACTGCGCAGCGTGAGCGCCGGATGAGGGGTGGCCGTGCCGGCGCTGCTGTACAGGGTAGCCAGGCTGGTGGCGCCGTTCAGTGTGTAGCGGTCGGCGCTGCCGTGGAACTGCAGGGTCTCGCCGCTGATGCCCTGGCCCGGCGGCCTCGCGGTGTCGATCTTCAGGTAGCCCTCGGACAGCGTGCCGCCGGCGGGTGCGATGCCCAGCAGGCCGGACAACGCGGCGGGTGGCGCCATCGCGATGAGGCGGCCTCCGCCGCCGACCCAGTCGCTCAGCATGCCGGCCTGGCTGGTGGACAGCGGCATCCGGGCCAGCACGACCAGGTCCGCCCCCGCCAGCAGGGCGGGCGTGACATCGGCGATGTCGGCCACCGCGAAGAGGTTGAGGCCTTCGTTGCGCAGGATCTCGGCGTAGTAGCGCCCGAAGTTCGAGTTGCCGGACGTGATGACGAGGATCGGCCCGCCCGGCCCCTGGTTCGGATCGGCCGCCTGGAGGCCTCGGCCCCAGGAGACCGCGAGCAGGAAGGCGATCAGCCAGAGCGTGAAACGATGACGGCGGCTTGTCATGGTCGATGGATGCATCTGGGACTCCTTGCTGAATCAAGGGTTGTTACCGGGGCACGCCGTGGACGACGTCCCACAGCACCACCCGGTTGTCGGCATCGCCGGCGAACAGGCGGTCCGCGTCGTGGCCCGCGAAGGTCAGGGCATTGATGGCGCCGCCGCCGTTGCTCAGCTGTTTCTCGAGCCGGCGGGTGCGCAGGTTCCAGACCAGGATGCGGCCGCTGGCGTCACCGCTGGCGAGCAGCTCGCCGCCCCGACTCGCGGCAAGGCTGCGCACCGGTGCCGGATGGCCCTCGAGCGCCTGCACCTGCCGGCCCGACGCGGTGTCCCACAACAGCACCCGGCCGTCCTCGCCGGCGCTGGCGAGCAGCTTGCCGTCGGCGCTGAAGGCGACGGCGTTGACGCTGCCGGCGTGCCCGCGCAAGGTTTGCAGCAGGCGTCCGCTGGCGGCCTGCCACAGCAGGGTGCGCGAGGCGGCGTCGCCGCTGGCCAGCAGTCGCCCGTCGGGGCTGAACGCGACCGTGTTGACGAAGTCGATGTGACCGCTCAATTGCCGCTGCAGCTTGCCCGTGAGCCCATCCCAGAGCATCACGCGGGTGTCTTCGCCGCCGGTGGCGACGATCCGGCTGTCGCTGCTGGCGGCGACGCTGGTGATGGCGCCTGCGTGGCCATGCAGGCTGAGGCGGCGCTCGCCGGTCTGTGCGTCGTACACCTGCGCCACGCTGTCACGGCCGACGGTCACCAGATAGCGGCCGTCCGCACTGAACAACAGCCCGGTGGACGACCCGAGGGCCGACCCGGGGAAGCCCGTGCGCACCTGTCCGCTGCCCGTGTCGAGCAGGCGGGGGCCCGCGCTGGTGCTGGCCACGCCGAGCGAGCGTCCATCGCCGGTGAGCGCCATGGCCGTCACGCCCTTGCGCCGCGGCGCCCGTGGCCGGGCCGCAGCCTGGCTCGGCTGGCTCGCCGTGCCGGACTGCGCGCCCGACGGCGCGGAGCCGGCCGACCTCGCAGAGGTGTCATCGGTGTCGGAGGTACCGCCGCATGCGGCCAAGGCCGTCGCCAGTGCGGCGCTGGATACGAACTTCAGGACGGATGCAGTCATGCAAGTTCTCCCATGGAACGGCCTCCGTGCCCGGTCAGCCGTAGTAGTCGCCATAGCCGTGGCCCCGATCCGGGCTGCGGCTCTTGTTGAGCAGGGTCATCACGATGGGGCACTGCTCGAGCGATGACAGCGCCTGGTGGACGGCCTTGCGCGAGGTGCGCGAGGACTCCACCACCAGCACCACCTGCCCCATGCGCGAGGCCAGTACCCGGGCCTCGGTGGTGACCAGCAGGGGTGGCGCATCGAACACGATCACCCGGTCGGGATAGCGGCCCGCCAGCTCGCCGAGCAAGTGCTCCATGGCCTCGCTCGCCAGCAGCTCGGTCGAGCGGTCGTTGCGGCTGCCGGCCGGCAACAGCGTCAGCTTCGGCACATTGGTCTTGAGCAGCACGTCGCCGACATCGAGCTCCGGATCGGTCAACACATCGAGCAGGCCCTTGCCGGCGGAGACACCGAGCTGGCGCATCACGTCCGGCCGTACCACGTCGGCGTCGACCAGCAGCACGGAGGAGTCGACTTCCATCGACAGGCTCATGGCCAGGCTGATGGCGCAAAAGGTCTTGCCTTCACCAGGGAGCGCGCTGGCCAGCATGATCAGCGGCAGGGCCGGGGCGGTCGAGGCCGACTGGCGGATGTTCTTGAGCAAGGGACGCTTGATGTGGCGGAATGCCGCCGCCAGCTCGGAGCGGGTCTGCGTGGGCACCAGCAGGCCGGCCTGCTCGAGGCGTGGCAAGTCCAGCGTCACGGCGGGTGGCGGCTGGGGCCGGCGCCGCGGCGGCGAGGCCGGGGGCCGGACCGCCACCTCGGGCGCGACGGGAGCGCTCCCGGCGGCAGGCCCGGCCTTGTCGTGGACGGCACTTGCGGTACGCGCCTGCACCCGGGCCTGGACCTCGCTGCCTGCCAGTCCCGCGGCAGCCCAGGGCACCGGAATGCCCGCGCGGCTCAGCTCTTCGAGCCGCTGGGCGGCCTCTTCGATGGTATTCATGGAACGCACATTCCTTGTGGTATCGGGAGGGATGGCGGAGCGTGGCGGTTCGCCGCTCGCACGGCTTGCCCAGGTGGGCTAGTGCGGCGAGCGGAAGGCGAGCCAGGCAAGCCACGTCGCCTGGAATGCCAGCAGCGCGGCGATCGCGATGCCCAGCCGCACCAGGCCGGCTCGCGCGAGGCGCTCCGATGACGGCCTGGCCAGCAGCGGAACCGCACCCAGCACCGGGCGGCCCGCAAACAGCTGCAGCGCCTTGGTGTTGTCGAAGGTGGGGCGGATCACATCGGCCGCGACGGCCGCGCCGACACCTGCCGCGACGGCGAGGAAGAGGGTGATCACCCCCAGGTGCAGGCGGCTGGGGAATACCGCCGAGTCCGACACGCGCGGCGGCTCGATGAGACGGAATTCGGCCAGCTGCGAGGACTCGTCGAGCTTGACACCCAGCGAGGCCGCCTCGCGGCGCTCGACCATCTGGGCGTGGCTCTTGCGCAGGATGTCGTAGTCGCGATTGAGCTGGGCCAGCTCGGCCTCGACCTGGGGCACCCGGCCGGCCGCCTCTCGGACCTCGTCCAGGCGTGCCTGGTGGGCGGCCAACTGCGAGCGCTGCGACGCGAGCTGGGCCTCGGTCTCCGCGAGGGCGATGCGCAGGCGCTGGTACACCGGGCTGGTGGCGGCCCGGCCCGACACGCCGCGCCGCGAGTCGCTCTCCTTGCGCCGCCGCTCTTCGTTCTCCAGCTGCGTGAGACTGGCCCGTGCAGCGATCACGTCGGGATGTCTGGGCGTGTATTTCTGAAGCAGCTCGTCCAGCATCCGCCGCTGCGCCTCGAGGCGGCTTTCCGGCATGCCGCTCAAGCCTGCCCGCGCGGCGAGTTCGGGCGGCAGCTGGGGTTCCTCGGCCGCCAGCTCGCGCCGATAGGCCTCGCGCGCCTGCTCGGCCGCGTGGACGTCGACCTTCAGCTTGTCGACCTGCTCGGACAAGGCCGACATGCGCGCGAAGAAGTCCTCGTGCGACACCCCGGAGACGCCGAAGTTTCGCGTCTTGAATTCCTTGAGCCGGTTCTCGGCCTCGACCAGCTTGGCTTCGTAGTCGCGGATCTGGGCTTCGATGAAACGCCCGGCATCCTCGGAGTCGCGCTTCTTCGCCCCCGAACCCGCATGCACGAACAGATCGACCGTGGCCGCGACCAGGCGTTGCGCCTGGGCGGGGCTGGTGTCCCGGCAGCTGATCTCGTAGAGGTTTCCGGCATCCGCCGTGGTGACCTTGATCTGCTTCATCAGGCGCGTCACCTTGGCTTCGCGCGACCCGGCCTCCGGCAGGTTCAGGCCGGGCATGTCGAGCAGGCGTTCCATGTTCGGACGCGAGATGAGCGTGCTGGCGAGCATGCGCACCTGGGTATCGATGTCGGGCTGGTGGGTGAGGCCGACCATCAGGGGCTTGAGCACCGTCTGGGTATCGACATAGACGCGGGCACTGGCCTTGTAGCGATCCGGGACCACCGAACTGACCAGGCCGCCCAGCAAGAGCACGAGAGCCGCCGTACCGACGGCGAGCCAGCGATGCTGCAAGGTGCAACGCAGCACCCCGTGTACCTTTTCCAGAACGGCTTCGACGGCGTTGTCCATGACACGGCTCCGCGTTGTTGAGGAACTGCAAGGGGACGACCGGGATGCCCGGGGCGGGTGTGTTGGCACGACTCGGGAATCGACGCCGCCGACGCTTGAAAGCCATCGCCGTGACAGTGTGCGCCGGAAATGTCGTGGCGGATCGCCTCCGCGCGCGCCCCCCCCATACCTGCAGGGCATCTTCCCCCACACACTTGGGGGATGGCCTGGGCGCGGGTTGTCCGGCCGTCGGATCGCGTGCATTCTTACGCTGTCGGTGAACGAGAAGTTCTTGTCGCCTCGCCACGAACCGGCAAGGCCTAGGCAACGCGACCACAACGTACGCCGGCGCACCTGCAAGGTCCGAGCGCCGCGCATGCAGAGCACGAACGATCGACGAGGTGCGAGCGCCAACCCGTGCCGAGCAGGCAGTGTCTCGGTGGGGCTCACGAGGCCGGCTGTCGGCGATGCAGTTCACGGCACGACTTTCGCGCACGGATACGGATCCGCGTCTCTTCGGCGGGTCCGCGCCGCCCACGGGCAGCCGCCGGCCAGGGCAGTCCTTCGTCATCACGGCAGTACCAATGGGAGCTGGTATGAGCATTGAGAACGGATCGGTGTCGTCCTCCGCGGCCGTGCGGCTGCCGCAAGCGACGCTCAATCAGCACGACGGCCGTCGTCGCGGCAGCGGCCCCGTCCTGGCGGGATCCGCGTCGGCAGCCGGCATGCCGTCCTCTCCCCCGGCGGGCGCGGAGCATGTCCTCCACAGTCAGACCGCGGGCCTGCGTGCCACCGAGGATCCCCTCCCCTTCAACGATTTCCTCCTGCAGCTGCAACGCGAGAAGCGGCGGGCGGAGCGTTCCAAGGCGGCGCTGTCGATCGTGCTCTATCGCATCGACGTGACGCGGGAGGACGCGGACGTGCAGGCCTCGCGCCTGGTGGAGGTGTTGTACCGCGTCAAGCGCGAGACCGACATCCTCGGCTATGTCGGCGCCGACCTGGTGGCCGTGCTGTTCCCCGATACGGGCAAGCAGGGCGCCGAGGCGTTCGTGCAGAAGGTGCAGGCGCACCCCGATGCGGCGGGTCTGCCGTTCGTCCCGATGTCCGCCACCTATCCCGACGCGGCGTTCGACATCTTCGTCGACGGCCACGGGCGCGCGCCCGAGGTCCTGTCGCTTCTGTTCGCCGATGTCGCCCGCGCCCCGCGCGCCGGCTACCCGCTGAAACGCCTGCTCGACCTGATCGGCGCCCTGGTCGCCATCGTCCTGCTTTCGCCGTTGATGCTGGGCGTGGCCATCGCGGTGGCGCTCACCTCGCCCGGGAACGTCATCTTCCGGCAGGTCCGGCTGGGCAGGGGCGGCGAGCCCTTCGTCTTCTACAAGTTCCGCTCCATGCGACCCGACGCCGACGACGGCATCCACCGGGAGTTCGTGGCCAACCTGATCCGCGGCGAGCCCCAGCAGGCCTCGGGAACCAAGGCGCCGCGCACCATGTACAAGCTCGCATCCGATCCCAGGGTCACCCGCATTGGCAGGTTCATCCGCCGCACCAGCATCGATGAATTGCCGCAGTTGTTCAACGTGCTCAAGGGCGACATGAGCCTGGCCGGTCCCCGGCCTCCCATTCCCTACGAGGCCGCGAGCTACCAGGCCTGGCACCTGCGGCGCATCCTCAGCGTCCGGCCGGGCATCACCGGGCTGTGGCAGGTCGAGGGGCGGAGCCGGGTGAGCTTCGACGAGATGGTCCGGATGGACCTCCGCTACATCCGGCGGTGTTCCCTCGGTCTGGACCTGCGCATTCTGCTCAAGACCATCCTCGTGGTGCTGCGCTGCGAGGGCGCCACCTGAATCCGCATCCGCCACTGCCTCACTGAATGGAACCACGCACGATGGACATCAACGGTACCCACATCCTCATCACCGGCGGCGCGGGCCTGATCGGCTCCGCGACCGTCGACCTGCTGCTTCGCCAGGGCCGGCCGGCGCGCATCGTCATCCTGGACAACTTCGTGCGCGGCAGTTCCGCCAACATCGAGCGTGCGCTCGAATCCCCGCGCGTGTCGCTGGTGCGCGGAGACATCCGGGACCGCGAGACCGTGCGCCGGGCGACCCAGGGCATGGACGCCGTGATCCACCTCGCCGCCCTGCGCATCACGGCCTGCGCCGCCCATCCGCGCGAATGCCTGGAAGTGATGTGCGACGGAAGCTTCAACGTCGTCGAAGCCTGCCATGCGGCGGGCGTGAAGAAGCTCGTCGCCGCTTCGTCCGCGTCGATCTACGGGCTGGCCGACAGCTTCCCGACCACGGAGGACCACCACCCCTACAACAACCAGACCTGGTACGGTGCCGGCAAGGTCATGCTCGAGGGCCTGCTGCGCTCCCACCATGCCATGACCGGCCTGCCCTACGTGGCCTTGCGCTACTTCAACGTGTACGGGCCGCGCATGGACTTGCACGGCAAGTACACCGAGGTGCTTATCCGCTGGATGGAGCGGATCGCCGCCGGGCAGCCCCCGCTCATCCTGGGCGATGGGAAGCAGACCATGGATTTCGTCTACATCGACGACGTCGCCCGGGCCAACGTGCTGGCACTCGAATCCGACGTGGTCGACGACGTGTTCAACGTGGCCAGCGGTATCGAGACCTCGCTGCAAGAGCTCGCCACGGCGCTGCTGGCGGTCATGGGCGCGTCGCATCTGCGTCCGGAGCATGGTCCCGAGCGCTCGGTCAACCCGGTGTCCAGGCGCCTCGCGTCGACCCGCAAGGCCGAGCAGCTTCTCGGCTTCAAGGCCGGCGTCGGGCTGCAGGATGGGTTGCGCCGCCTGGTGCAGTGGTGGCAGGAAACGCGAGAACTGGAGGGGCAGTCATGATCCCGATCGCCAAGCCCGTCATGGGCGAGCCCGAGGCGGAGGCGGCGCGCCGCGTGATCCTCGGCGGCTGGCTCACCCAGGGGCCGGAGGTGGAGTCCTTCGAGCGGGAGTTCGCCGCCCTGGTCGGCTCGCCGCATGCCTGCGCCGTCTCCAATTGCACGACGGCGCTGCACCTGGCGATGCTGGTCGCCGACGTGAAACCGGGCGACGAGGTCATCACCGTCAGCCACTCGTACATCGCCACGGCCAACAGCATCCGCCACGCCGGCGCCATCCCGGTGTTCGTCGATGTCGAACCCGGCAGCTTCAACCTCGACCCGGGGTTGATCGAACAAGCCGTCACCGCACGCACCCGCGCCATCCTGTGCGTGCACCAGATCGGCATGCCGTGCGACTTGCGGCGCATCGTGCCCATCGCCCGCCGTCTCGGCATCCCGCTGATCGAGGACGCGGCCTGCGCCCTGGGAAGCGAACTGCAGTGGGACGGAGGCTGGGAAAAGATCGGCGCTCCCCACGGGGACGTGGCCTGCTTCTCCTTCCATCCACGCAAGGTCATCAGCACCGGGGACGGGGGCATGCTGACCACGCGCCATGCCGAGTGGGACCGCCAGTTCCGCCTGCTCCGTCAGCACGCCATGAGCGTGCCCGACACGGTGCGGCATGGGTCCAACCAGGTGATCTACGAGGCCTATCCGGCCGTGGGCTACAACTACCGCATGACCGACATCCAGGCCGCGGTGGGTCGCGAGCAGTTGAAGCGCCTGCCGGGGATCGTCGCCCGGCGCAGGCAGCTGGCCGCCGAATACGGCCGCCTGCTCGCACCCGTCGAGGGTCTGGTCACCCCGCTCGAACCGGCCTGGGCGCGTTCGAACTGGCAAAGCTACTGCGTGCGCCTGCCGGCCGGGTGCGACCAGCGTGGCGTGATGCAGTTCATGCTGGACGCCGGCATCAACACGCGGCGCGGCATCATGTGCAGCCACCGCGAGGAGGCCTGCAGCGACGTTCCCCTGCCGCATTCCCTGGCTCAGTCGGAGCTGGCGCAGGACCGCTGCGTGCTGCTGCCCCTGTTTCCCGACATGACACCGGGCGAGCAGCAGCAGGTGGTCGCGGCCCTGTGCGAGGCCCTCCTCGAACAAGGCCTGGCGCTCGAGAAGCGGGTCGGATGACGGGGCGGCGCCCTCCCCACCATGGCTGATGCAATGACTCCCCCCCGTGGCAGCGCCGAGCCGGTCTTGCCGGGCCCGGCCGCTGCGGCCCCACCGGGACGCGACAAGCCGGGCACCTACGGCGAGATCCTCAAGTCCACCCTGCTGGTGGGCGGTTCCACGCTGCTCAGCGTCGGTATCGGGATCGTGCGGACCAAGGCCATGGCGGTGCTCCTGGGGCCGGCCGGCTTTGGCCTGATGGGGGTGTTCACGTCCATCGCCGACCTGACCCGCAGCGTGGCCGAGATGGGCATCAACAGCAGCGGTGTCCGCCAGATCGCGGAAGCGGTCGGCTCGGGCGATGCGGCCCGTGTGGCGCGAACCGTCTTCGTCTTGCGAAGGACCGCCGTCCTTCTCGGCCTCTTCGGTGCCCTGCTGCTGGTCCTTTTCGCGAGACCGGTCTCCAGCTTCACCTTCGGCACCGATGCGCATGCGGGGGCCGTGGCGCTGCTGTCCATGGCCGTCGGCCTGCGCCTGGTGGCCGACGGGCAGACCGCCCTGATCCAGGGCATGCGGCGCATCTCCGAGCTGGCCCGCGCGGGCGTGCTGGGTTCGCTGTTCGGTACGCTGGCCAGCATCCCGATCGTGTACTACCTGCGGCAGGACGGCATCGTGCCGGCGCTGGTGGCGGTGGCGGCGATGTCGGTGGCAACGTCCTGGTGGTACAGCCGCCAGCTGCGCGTCGAAGCCTGCGCGATCACCGGCGCGCAGCTCGGGCAGGAGGCCGCCTCGCTTCTCAAGCTGGGCCTGGCGTTCATGTCCAGCGGCATTCTGATGATGGGGGCGGCCTATGCGGTTCGCCTCATCGTGCTTCATCACGCGGGGCTGGCGGCCTCCGGGCTGTACCAGGCGGCCTGGACCCTGGGCGGCCTGTATGTGGGCTTTGTGCTTCAGGCCATGGGGGCCGACTTCTATCCCCGCCTGGTCGGCATGCTCGCCGACCCTCCCTGCATGAACCGCCTGGTCGATGAGCAGGCGCAGGTGAGCCTGCTGCTGGCCGGCCCAGGCGTCATCGCGACGCTGACGCTGTCGCCGCTGGTCGTCGCGGTCTTCTATTCCGGCGAGTTCGCGCCGGCGGTGGACGTGTTGCGCTGGATCTGCCTGGGCATGGCCCTTCGGGTGATCTCATGGCCCATCGGGTACGTGATCGTCGCCATGAACAAGCGGGCCCTCTTCATGGGCACCGAGCTGGCATGGACCCTGGTCAACGTCGGGCTCTCGTGGGTGTGCGTACGTGCCTTCGGGCTCGCTGGCGCGGGGATCGCATTCCTCGCGTCGTACGTCTTCCATGCCGTGCTGGTCTATGCGCTTGTCCGGCGCATCAATGGCTTCCGGTGCTCGTCCGCCTTGTGGAGAACCGGCCTGTGGTTCGTGGGCTCGGTGGCCCTGGTGTTCTGCGGCTTCCAGGCGCTTGCACCGACCTGGGGCCTGGCCCTGGGAACCGTGGTGCTCGTGGCCAGCACGGCCCATGCCGCGCGCGTCCTGCTCGTGCTGGCCCCGCCCGAGCTGCTTCCCTCGTCCGTTCAGCGGCTGCAGGCGCGATTCACGCGCGCACGGGCCCATCGTCACGACTTGTCGAAAGGCACATAAATGAGTTCCAAAACACGGCCCATCTGGATCGACCTGGACAACTCGCCCCACGTCCCGTTTTTCCGCCCGGTGATCGAGGAGCTGCAAGCCCGGGGCTATGCGGTCCTGGTGACGGCGCGCGCCGCGTTCAGCGTCGAGCAGCTGGTCAAGCTGCATCGCCTCGACTGCACGGTCGTCGGCAGGCACTACGGCCGAAACAAGCTGATGAAGGTCCTGGGCCTGGGCATCCGCAGTGCTCAGCTGCTCCCCCTGGCGCTCAAGGCCCGGCCCGGCCTGGCGGTGTCCCATGGCTCGAGGGCGCAGGCCCTGGCCGCCCGGCTGATGCGCATTCCATCCATCCTGATCGCGGATTACGAGCACGTCACCCACCTGACCCGGCCGGACTGCATGATCATCCCGGATGTCATCCCCAACAGCGTGGCCAGGAAGCTGTCGAGCCTGGTGCTCAAGTATCCGGGCATCAAGGAGGACGTCTACGCCTCGAGCTTCCTGCCCGACCCCTCCATCATGCAGGCCCTGGGGTTGAACGAGGCCGACCTCGTCGTCACGGTCCGGCCTCCCGCCACCGAAGCGCACTACCACCACCCGCACAGCGACGAACTGTTCACGGCCGCGCTGGAGCTGCTCGCCGGCGACCCGCGCACGAGGATCGTGCTGCTCCCCCGCAATGACGCCCAGAGGGCCGAGCTGGCGGGCCGCTTCGCGCAGCTTGTGCAGAGCGGAAAGATGCTGGTGCCGGAACGGGCGGTCGATGGCCTGAACCTGGTGTGGCACTCGGACCTGGTGATCAGCGGCGGAGGAACCATGAACCGCGAGGCCGCCGCCCTGGGCGTGCCCGTCTACAGCACCTTCCGCGGGCCCATCGGGGCGGTGGACCGCTACCTGGCCGCCAAGGGCCGGCTGGTGCTGCTCGAGTCGGTCGGCGAGCTGCGCGAGAAGCTGCTTCTCGCCAAGCGCAGGCACCCGGAGTCGTGGGCGGCCCCGTACCGGGGCGCGCTGGACAGCATCGTCGGCCACATCGTCGCGATGGCGGAACACGAGCACCGTTTCACGGCTCCCGCGCTCAAGGGAGGCGAGTCATGACGACGCCTTTGCGCCTGCTCATCATCGCGGCGGCCCGCCCCAACTTCATGAAGATCGCACCCATCATCCACCAGGTGCGCAACCGGCCGCCGCGGGAAGGCAGTCCTTGTCTCGAGTACCGCCTGGTGCATACCGGGCAGCACTACGACGCCATGATGTCCTCGGTGTTCTTCGACGATCTCGGCATTCCGCTGCCGGACATCAATCTCGGCGTGGGTTCGGGTTCCCACGCCATGCAGACCGGGCGTGTCATGGAAGCGTTCGAGCCGGTGTGCGAGCAGGTGCGGCCGGACTGGGTGGTCGTGGTGGGCGACGTGAATTCGACCATGGCCTGCACCCTGGTGTGCGCCAAGCTCGGCATCAAGGTCGCCCACGTGGAGGCGGGCCTGCGCAGCTTCGACCGCGACATGCCCGAGGAAGTCAATCGCGTCGTCACCGATGCGCTGTCCAGCCTGCTGCTGACCCCTTCCGCGGACGGCGACGCCAACCTGAGGCAGGAGGGGATCCCGGCCGCGAGGATCCGCTGTGTCGGCAACGTCATGATCGACGCCTTGTGCGCCAATCTCGGCCAGGCGCGTGCCAGCCCTGTCCTCGAACGCCTGGGTCTGCAGGAGAAGGCCTTCGCCTATGTCACGCTTCATCGCCCTTCCAATGTCGACCGCGAGCCTGAACTGCGCGGCGTCATCGCGGCCTTGCGGCGGGTCGCCGAGCACACCCCTGTCGTCTTCGCCATGCACCCGAGGACGGCCCAGAGGTGCCGGCAGTTCGGCATCGCGCTCGAGGGCCCGGACGGATTGCGCATCGTCGAGCCGCTGGGCTACCACGACTCGCTTCGCCTGACCGAATCCGCGGCCTTCGTCCTGACCGACTCCGGCGGCCTGCAAGAGGAAAGCACATACTTCAGGACGCCTTGCCTCACCCTGCGCCCGAACACCGAGAGGCCGGTCACGGTCACGGTCGGCAGCAACCGGCTCACCGACCTGGGGCGGCTCGAGGCCGACGTGGAATGCGCGCTGCGGCACAAGAGCGGCCTGGGAGAAATCCCCCCGCTGTGGGACGGACACAGCGCCGAGCGGATCCTCGACAGCCTGATCGAAGCGTCCTGACGGGGAGCGAGGCCATGAACCACTACGTGCTTGTCACCCCGGCCCACAACGAGGCGGCCTTCATCGAACGAACCTGCGAATCGGTGGTCGTCCAGACCGTCCGGCCCCGCCGGTGGATCGTCGTGGACGACGCCTCGGACGACGACACGGCGGCCATCGTGGCACGTTACCAGGCCGGCTATCCCGAGCTCATCGAGCTGCTGCGGGTGAGGCGGCCGCCGGGCCGGGATTTCCGTCACAAGGTGGACGCCTTCAACCTCGGCTTGTTGCGTGCTCGGCGTCTGGGTTTCTCGCACATCGGCAACCTCGACGCCGACATCTCGCTCGAGCCGGACTACTACGCCAGGATACTCGCGCATTTCGATGCCGAGCCGAAACTGGGCATCGCCGGAGGCATGGTCAGCAGCCGCATCGGTGCCGAGCTCGTCAGGCAGGAGGTCGCTCTCGACAGCGTGGCGGGGGCGGTGCAGCTGTTCCGGCAGAGCTGCTTCGATGAGGTCGGCGGGTATCTGCCGCTCAGGCGCGGCGGCATCGACGCGGCGGCCGAAATCATCGCGCGCAGGCGCGGCTGGCTGGTGCGCACCTTCGAGGACATTCCGGTCCTCGAACACCGGCGCACCGGACACGCCGCGGGCAGTTCGCTGTCGGCGCGGGTGCGGGAGGGCTGGCGGCTGTACTCGCTCGGCTACGGGTTCACGTTCTTCCTGGCCCGATGCCTGCGGCGCTCGCTGGAGCGGCCGAAGGTCGCGGGCAGCCTGGCCGCGCTCTGCGGCTACCTGGTCGCGGCCTGTCGAGGCGAGCCGGTGGTCCTGCCTCCGGACGTGGTCGACTACCTGAGGGGCGAGCAGCGCGGCAAGCTGCTCCGCCTGTTCCGATTCGATCGCTTCGCCTGAGGCCGCGGCACCATGTGCGGAATTTCCGGAATATTCGATCGCTCTGGTGCCCCGGCCGACCGGGCCTTGCTGGAGCGCATGACCGAGGCACTCTGGCATCGCGGTCCCGACGGGGTGGGCTATTTCATCCATGGCGGGGTGGCCCTGGGACATCGCCGCTTGAGCATCCTCGACGTCGAGGGCGGAGCGCAACCCATCTCCAACGAAGACGGGAACGTCCAGGTCGTCTTCAACGGGGAAATCTACAACTTCATCGAACTGCGCAAGGAGCTCGCGGCCCTGGGGCATGTGTTCAAGACCCGTTCCGACACCGAGGTGATCGTGCATGCCTATGAGCAGTGGGGCACCGAACTCGTGGACCGCCTCAATGGCATGTTCGCGTTTGCCCTCTTCGATGTCGCGGCGGGTGCCCTGTTGCTGGCGCGCGATCACCTGGGCGTCAAGCCGCTGTATTACACGGTCATCGGTTCGCAGTTTCTTTTCGCATCCGAGATCAAGGCGCTGATGCAACACCCCGGGTTCCGGCGCGAGGTCGATCGCCAGGCCCTGGCCGAGCTCTTCACCTTCCGCTACGTGCCGTCTCCCAAAACCCTCATCCAGGGCGTTTTCAAGTTGCCGCCGGGCCACCTGATGCGCGTGTCGTCCCATGGGGTTGGCGTGCACAGGTTCTGGAACCGGCTTCCCGCCTCGCGGGCCGGCGCCAGCCAGGCCGATCTGATCGACGAGTACCAGGAGCTGCTGGATGACACGGTCCGCCTGCAGTTGCGCAGCGACGTCCCCCTCGGCCTGTTCCTGAGCTCGGGGGTGGATTCCGGCGTGCTGCTGTCGCTGATGAGCACCCGCTCCGCGGGGCCGGTCGAGGCGTTCACGATCGACTTCGAGGACGGGCAAGCGACCAACGAGTCCACCGATGCCGCACGTGTGGCCCGTCGCCACGGTGCCCTGCACCATTGCCTGCGCGTGACCGCGGGTGACTACGCCCACTACTTCGAGCGCTACATGCACGATGTGGAGGAACCCGTGGGGCACGAGGCGGCGCCCGCGTTCTACTTCCTCTCCAAGCTGGCCGGCAGCCGTGTCAAGGTGGCCCTGACCGGTCAAGGTGCGGACGAACCCTGGGCCGGCTACGGCCGTTATGTCGGGGTCAAGCTGTCCCTGTGGTACAGCCGCTTGCCCGAGGCGCTCAAGCGGACCATCGCCGGGCTCGTCGCGCGAATGCCCCTGCCTTCGGAGACGCTGAAGCGGGGTGTCGTTTCCTTGGGAGAGCGCGATCTCCTGATGCGCTTCGTGAAGATCTACTCCTTCTTCAGTGCCGACATGAAGGCGCAGCTCTACCGCGGCGGGCTGAGGAGCGACATGCTGGCGCTGCCCCATGCGTCAGCCGATGCCATCCGCCACCTTCAACAGGACGTCGCTCACCTGGACCCGCTGTCGCAGATGCTGTACATCGACACCCGCAGCAACCTGCCCGACGACCTGCTGATGGTGGGCGACAAGACCTCGATGGCCAATTCGATCGAGGTGCGGGTGCCGTTCCTGGACCGCCGGCTGGTCGAGTTCATCGAGAGCGTGCCGTCCCACCTGAAACTCAAGGGCCTGACCGGGAAGTACCTGCACAAGAAGGCGCTGCTGAAGTGGTTGCCACGCGAAGACGTGTATCGCAAGAAGAAGGGCTTCGCCAACCCGATCTCGCAATGGTTGAGAAGCTCCATGCGTCCCTTGGTCGACGACTGCCTGCTGTCCCGCGACTCCATGATCGCCACCCATTTCGACCAGGGTTTCATCCGCCGGATCCTCGAGCAGGACAGGCAGGGGCGGGAAAACTTCACCCGGCAGATCTACCTCTTGTTGTCACTCGAGCTGTGGCACCGGTCCTTCATGCGCTAAGCGATACGGAGAGTTGTCATTCATGGATGTGTCGATCATCATCGTGAACTGGAATTCAGTCCGGTTCCTGCGAGCCTGCCTGAGCTCCATCCAACGCTGCACCGCGGGCCTGAGCTACGAGGTCATCGTGGTGGATTCCGGCTCCTTCGATGGCTGCGGCGAGTTCCTCCGCGCCGAGTTCGCGTGGGTCCGCTTCATCCAAAGCAAGCGCAACATCGGGTTCTCGCGCGCCAACAACCTCGCCTGCCGCGCTGCCCGCGGGCGGCACCTGCTCTTCCTGAATCCGGATACGGAGATGAGCTCGCCCGCCGTCCTGCTGATGCACCAGCACCTGGAGCGGCAGCCGCGGGCCGGCGCGGTCGGCGTCACCTTGTTCAACGGCGACGGTTCGGTGCAGACCAGCTGCATCCAGGCCTTCCCGACCGTCATCGGCCAGCTGCTGAACTCGGAGCTGCTGCGCCGGCTGCTGCCCGACTCGGCGCTGTGGGGTGCCTCGGCGCTGTACGGGTGGAGTCCCGCGCCGGCCAAGGTGGACGTCGTCTCCGGGGCCTGCCTCATGGTGCGCAGGTCCGCCTTCGACAAGGTCGGCGGCTTCAGCGAGGACTACTTCATGTATGCCGAGGACCTGGATCTCTGCCACAGGCTCAGGCGTGCCGGCTACTCCAATTACTACCTGCCGAAGGCCACCGTCAAGCATTTCGGCGGCGGGTGCACGGACAGTGCACCGAGCGAGTTCTCCGGGGTCATGATGCGCGAGTCGATCTGGCGCTTCCTGTGCAAGAGCCGGGGCTCGCTGTACGGGGCGGCCTACCGGGTCTCGACCTCGCTGGCAGCCGTCGTCCGCCTGGTCCTGCTGCTGTCGGTGTATCCGTTCCGCTGCCTCGGCCGCGCCGCGCTCCGGCACAGGCTCTCCATCAAGAAGTGGTTCGCGATCCTGGCCTGGAGCCTGAAGCTCAGGCGCGCGCGCTTTCCCTCGTAGAAGCCACGGGCTCCCACGCATCCTCTTTCATTGACGATCGGAATTCGACATGTGCGGAATTGCCGGGCAAGTTTCTCTCGACGGCCAGCGTCCGGTGGACGCCGAGCTGATCGGCCGGATGACCCGGGTCATCGCGCACCGGGGGCCGGACGGGGCGGGCCACCACGTGGCGGGTCCGGTGGGGCTGGGGCACAGGCGCTTGTCCATCCTCGACCTGAACACCGGTGCACAGCCCATGTGCAACGAGGACGCCACGGTGTGGATCACCTTCAACGGCGAGATCTACAACTACCTCGAATTGCGCCGGGATCTGCTTGCCAGAGGGCATGTGTTCAGGTCGGAGTCGGACACCGAGGTCATCGTGCACTTGTACGAGGAACTGGGCGAAGCCTGCGTGACGCGGCTCAAGGGCATGTTCGCCTTCGCGATCTGGGATGCCTCCCGGCGCAAGCTCCTTCTGGCCCGTGACCGCGTGGGCATCAAGCCGCTGTATTACACCCGCACGGCGAACTCGCTGCTCTTCGCCTCGGAGATCAAGAGCCTGCTGGAGGATGCCGCCGTGGCGCGCCGCTTCGACCCGAGCGCCATCGACCTCTTCCTCACCTATTACTACCTGCCGGGACAAGACACCCTCTTCGAGAACATCCACAGGCTGGCGCCGGGCCACTGGATGACGGTGTGCGATGGGCAGGTGCTGATCCAGCCGTACTGGGATCTGCGCTTCGAGGCGGCGGCACGACCCCGCCGCTTCGACGATGCCGTCGAGGTGCTGCAGCAGCTGTTGGACCGTACGGTCGAGAGCCACCTGGTCAGCGACGTTCCGCTGGGCGTGCTGCTCAGCGGCGGCGTCGACTCGACGGGCATGCTGCGCTATGCGGCCGAGCACAGCTCGCACCCCATCCAGACGTTCACCGTGGGATTCGCGGGCGAGAACTTCGCGGACGAGCGACCTTACGCGCGCATGGCCGCGAGGGCCTTCGGCGCGACACACGATGAGCTCACGATCGGGGCCCATGATTTCGGAGACCTGCTTCCCAAGTACGTCTGGCACATGGAGGAGCCCGTCTGCGAGCCTCCTGCCATTGCGCTCTACGCCATCTCCCGCTTTGCGCGCCAGGCCTCGGTCAAGGTGCTTCTGTCGGGGGAAGGGGGCGACGAGGCCTTTGGCGGGTACAACAAATACGCCCACCTCCTGGCGCTGGAGACGATGAAGTCCCTGTTCCACCGCGCCCCCGGGTTGTTGCGCATGGGCATGGGCGTCGCCGCCGCGCTCGGCCTGGGGCAGCTGCGCAAGTTCATCGCCCTGGTCGATCTGCCGCTGTCGGAGCACTACTTCAGCTGTGCGGCAAGTCCTTGCACACCGTTCAATCTTCAGAAGTCCTCCTTGTACCAGGCGGCATTTGCCGAGTCGCTCGGGCGGCCGACACCCGGGCAGCCCACGCGGGAGCTGTTCAGGCGCGTGCAAGGGCTTCCCCTGCTGCACCAGATGCTGCACGTGGACACCAAGACCTGGTTGCCCGACGACCTGCTGATCAAAGCCGACAAGATGACGATGGCGGCGTCCGTCGAACTGCGCGTTCCCTTCCTGGATTCGGACGTGCTGGAGTTCGCGGCATCGCTTCCTGCGCATTTCAAGGTACGCGGCTGGCCGCCGAAACGCGTTCTCAGGGCAGCCCTGAAAGACGCCGTGCCCAAGGCCATCCTCAAGCGCAAGAAGGTGGGCTTCCCGGTGCCCTACGACCGATGGCTCAGGCACGAGCTCAAGGGCTTTGTCCACGACACGATCCACGGTCCGCGCAGCTCGCTGCGGGACTATTTCAGCCGGGATGCGCTGGCCCGGCTGACCGAGGCACATCTCCGGGGAGAGGGCGGTGGCCAGGAGATCTTCAGCCTGCTGGTGCTCGAGCTGATGCACCAGCAGTTCATCCAGGTGCAGGCGGCCAGGCCGCCTGTGAACGGACATCCACGCACCATCGCCGAGTTGCCAATATGAAGATCACATTCGTGCTTCCCTATGCCGGCCTCCAGGGGGGGATCCGGGTCATCGCCTACCATGCCGAGCGGCTTGCGCGGCGCGGGCACGAGGTGCGCCTGATCTCCACGCCCCAGCCCTCCTCGATCCGGCGCAGCGTGAAGTCCCTGCTGCTGGGCAAGGGCATCCCGCGGGCCGAACCCTCCTATGTCGACCAACTCGACCTGCCGCACCGGGTGCTTGATTCGATCCGGCCGGTCACCGATGCGGATGTGGAGGACGGCGACGTGGTGGTCGCCACGTTCTACACGACCGCACGAGGCGTGCTGCAACTGGCTCCCTCGAAAGGCGCGAAGGCCATCTTCATCCAGAGCTACGAGGTCGAGGAGGGGCGTCCCAATCCCATGCTCGACGAAAGCTGGCGCATGCCCATGCACAAGATCACCATTTCCAACTGGTTGGTTCAGCTGGCACGCGACAAGTTTGGAGACACGTGTGTCTCGCATGTCCCCAACAGCGTCGATCTGCAGCAGTTCTTTGCGCCGCCCCGGACCCGGGGCCAGCATCCCACCGTGGGCTTGCTCTATGCCACCTGGTCCTTGAAAGGTTGTCGCACGAGCCTGGCCGCGTTGAAGGAAGTGGCGGCCGTGCTGCCGTCGCTCCGACTGGTGAGCTTCGGCGCCGAGCCGCTCGACTTCAGGTTGCCCCTGCCTGGCTTTGCCGAGTTCCACTATCGGCCTGCGCAGGACCAGCTGCGCGAGCTCTATGCACGCTGCGACGTGTGGCTGTGCGGGAGCCTTGTGGAGGGCTTCCACCTGCCTCCGCTCGAAGCCATGGCCTGCAGGTGCCCGGTCGTGTCGACCCGGGTGGGCGGGCCCCTGGACATCGTCGAGAACGGCGTCAACGGATACCTGGTCGATCTGAAGGACGAGCGTGCGCTGGCCGCCCGGATGTTGCAGGTCTTGACCTTGGCCCCGGGTGATTGGCAGCGGATGTCGGAAGCGGCCTATCGGACCGCGACCCGGTATACCTGGGACGATGCGACCGATCTTTTCGAAGCCGCCTTGTTGCAGGCCGTCGAACGTACCAGGCGAGGTGACTTCCGGCAGGGCGGGGCCTTGCCTGAGCGTCCACGGACGGCGAAACAGGGCTACGGATACTGAGCCTGGTCAGCGAGTGCCCATCGCGCGTGACGACATCGATCGATGTGTTTGCAGAGCAGGAAAAGGACTGGCATGAGTACAACAGCAGAAGAGGTCGGACTGGACGTCCGCGCGTCCAGGTCGAACATCGCGGCCGCCTTTTTGAAACGGCTCGGCCTGTTTCTGGAGCGGCAATGGCATCGGGTGTTCCAGGCCAGGTTGGCGAGGGAGCGCCATTGCGAGCTGAAGTGGCAGAAGCCCTGGCCGGCGGACAAACCCCTTTTGACCGTGGTCATCCCCTGTTTCAACTACGGGCGCTTCGTCGAAGGAGCCCTTCGATCGGTCCGCTCCCAGACATTCCAGCGCTTCGAGATCATCGTCATCGACGATGGCTCCACCGACGCATTCACCATCGGCTTGCTGGAAAACCTGCACGGCGAGAAGACCAGGGTCTTGCGCCAACCGAACCAGGGGCTGGCGGAAACGAGAAACAACGGGGCGCGGCTGGCGGCGGGAAAGTACATCTGCTACCTCGATGCCGACGATGTCCTGGAGCCGCAGTATTTCGAGAAGACCCTCTCCGTCCTCGAAGCGGACGAAGCCCTTGGCTGCTGCTTCAGCTGGGTCCGGTGTTTCGGGAAGTCCGACTCTGTCTGGCAGACGCAGGATCTCGATCCCTTCTTCCTGCGGCAGTACACCACGGCTCCGTCGCACAGCGTGATCAGAAAGGACGTGTGGGAGCAGCTGCTCGCCTTCAACGGCGTCGGGTTCGTGTCGAAGTACAACGGCTACTTCGAGGATTGGGTGTTCTGGATCGACATGGTCCAGTGCGGCTACGGTGGCCGTGCGATTCCCGAGCCCTTGATTCGATACCGGGTGCACGACGACTCGCTGGGCGCCAGGCACCGCTCCGGATTCGACCTCATGCTGAGGGCGCTCAAGGCCGACAGGAGGTCGTTCTTCGAGGACCCCTCGTACCGCAAGCGGTTGGCGCGGCGCATGAACCGCGAGATACGCATCGTGAACCGCCTCGTCAACCTCGATCCGGGCGGTGCCCTCTTGCCGGACGGACCCGCGGGGCCGCCCTCGACGGCTTGTTGTCTTCCTCGTGTTCGTCCCGTGTGCAAGCCGGTGCACGGCGAGTACTGTTCAACGCACGCCGGCACCGATGCCCAGAATAAGGATCCTGCGCCATGAGTTCAGTCGATGTGATCGTGCCGTGCTACCGCTATGGCCACTTCCTGAGGCAATGCGTGGAGAGTGTGCTCGAGCAGTCCTCGGTGACGGTTCGTGTCCTCATCCTGGACGATGCCTCTCCGGACCACACGGCGGAAGTGGGCGCCTCGCTCGCCGAGGAGGATGCACGGGTCAGCTTCGTGCGACACCCGGTCAACCGGGGCCATATCGCGACCTTCAACGAAGGGATCGAATGGGCCTCGGCCGACTATCTGCTTCTGCTCTCGGCAGACGACTTCCTGTTGCCCGGAGCTCTTCATCGCGCCGTGCAGCTGATGGACCGTCATCCGGAGGTCGGCTTCACCTATGGAAAAGCATTGGAACGTTGGCAAGAGGGCTCCGCGGGCGAAGCCGGCGCGCCGGATACTGCCGCCGATGGCGGGGAATGCATCATGTCCGGTCCCCGCTTCATCGAGATGAGCGGATGCCGGAACTTCGTGCAAACACCGACGGTGGTGGTCCGAACCCGTCTGCAGAAGCAAGTCGGCGGCTACAACCCCGTGTTGACCCATTCGGGCGACATGGAGATGTGGCTTCGGCTGGCGGCCCATGCCTCGGTCGGTCGGGTCGAGGCCTATCAGGCGGTCTATCGGCGTCACGCCGACAACATGTCGCTCCACTACTATCAAAAGAACTACCTGCCCGATCTTCAGCAGCGCCGCCTCGCGATCGACAGCTTTTTCGAGGCCGAGGGCCGGCGCCTGCGCAACGAGTCCGGTCTGCACCGCAAGATGTTCCGCGCGCTGGGCTGCGAGGCCATCGGGTTCGCGAGCACGGCGTTCAACACCGGGGATCTGCAGTCGTCCCACCAGCTCTCCCGGTTCGCCCTGGACCTGTCGCCCTGGGTGAGGCTGTCATGGCCCTGGGTGAAGCTGGCCTGCAAGCGGCGCCTGGGGCTGCGGGGCTGGGCTGCCCTGCAGACCTTGCGGTCGAGGGGGGCTCCGCGCTGAACCCTACGAGTGGGAGCGTGCCGGTAGAACGGCCCCCCCCTGAGGGCCACGAAGCACAGAGGGTTGCGCTGCGTCCGCGGCAGGGGCGCGCAAGGAGGCGGTTGCCCCCCCGGCCTGCAGGGTAGCCGTGTTCCGATAGCCCCCGCAGATCGCGGCCAGGGTGATGTACAGGAACACCACCGACTGATCGAAATACGATACCGACACCATCGTGGCGACATGCCCGAACAGGGCCGCACCGAGCGCCCACATCGTGAAAGCCGCGTGTCGGTCCTGCTGTTGACGTCGGCCTTGCCCGGCATAGCCGAACCCCTTGGCGAGCACGGCGATGAACAGCATCATCAACAACAGGCCGCCGTTGATGCCCATCATGACGTAGTAGTTGGTGATGTCGATGTGACGGTCGCTCCAGCCGACGCCATAGGCCATCCAGTGCCGGGTGTAGTCGGTGCCGACCAACCACCATTCGAAGAAGTGCCGCAGGGTGGTGTCGATCAAGGCCGAACGATGCCAGCTGGTGCTGCTGCCCGTCACGTCGATGCGGGCCAGAAGGTAGTACGCGGGCGCGCTCATGACGACCTCGAGGGCGAGATAGCCCAGGAGCAGAAGGCGTCGGATCATCCGCATGTGGTTGCGCATCGGCCACAGGGCCACGACCAGCAGGGCGATCCCCGCACTCAGTACCGGGCCGCTGGAGCCGCTCGTGTAGGTCATCGCGAGGCCGGCCGCGATGCCCGCCAGGGAGGTGATGCGGTGCCCTTGCCACAGTATCAGCATCAGCGGCAGGCAGGCCGCACCGACGGAACCTGCAAGAATCGAGTGGGCGAACGGACCTTGCGCTCGAATGGTCCCGTTGCGGACCTCCGAGAACTCGCCCACGCCGCCCAGCGCGGCGAACATGTTCTGTCCTGTCGTGTGTTCGTGGTACATCTCGAGCGACAGCGGAATCAACAGGATGGCGATGATGCGGCACAAGGTGACGACGTCGTCCACCGAGCGGCAGGACACACGGAGCAGGAAGTAGATGCCGCAGGCGTTGTAGACCAGGCCCAGGCGGTTGACGAGTGTGGCGGGCACATTCTCGTGGAACAGGCTGCTGGACACGGCCCACAGGGCCCATGCGAGCATCAGTCTGTCCAGCGTGTTCGTGCCACCCGCGAGCCCTTCGCCTCGAAGCAGCACACGCAGCAGCCCCGCTGCGATCAGGATGCGAATGACGGGAAAGTGGAGTGGGCCCAGTTCGATCGACTGTCCCAGGGTCATGTAGCACGCCCCGACCAGGAGCGGCAGGGCGGCCCATCGCAGCGGCAGCAGCAGCACCGCGACAACATTCACGAACAGAAGGACCGTGGCGAGTGTGTTCACTGGGAGGAGGGACTTGCGAACCATCGAGAATGGCGGCAGTCCATCCCACATGCAATCCCCTGTCTCGCATCTCCTCCCGCGGCCCGGGCGGCGCCGGCCCGGCGCCACTCGGGCCGCTTTTGTTTACCGGGCGACCAGGCCACTCGGCGGGAACAGGGCCGACTTGCTGCCCATGCCGAACTCGTGCGCCCCTCGCGACGCCCGCCCGTCAGCGCCTCTGATCTTCCCCGAAGGGTCGATGCTGAACGGTGCGCCCAGGATCGTGGCCGGGCTGGTGTCCGTGACCAGCTTGAAGTCGCCTGCCCCGTAGTTCGCGAAGATCGAGGTCGGGATGTTCGTCTGGGCATTCGCTTCGCCTCGGGAGTTCGAGTCGCTGAAGCCGTTGTAGTCGTGGGTGCCGGCCAGGCCCACCGTCCTGCAATTGATGTACAGGTTGTTGTAGACCAGGTTGTCGGATCCGCTGCCCCATGCGGTTCCTCCTGCCGTATGGCAGCCGCTGAAGGTGTTGTTGTAGACACGGTTGTGGCTCGAGTAGCCACCGTCGAAGCCGACCGCGCCGTCACCTACCGCGAAGTTGGACAACACGTTGCCATAGAACTGCAGGCCATCGGCGTACGTGATCGCGACCAGGGCTGTGCCGCCGCCGCCGTTGACGAAGGCGTTCTTCCACTGGTTGTAGCGCACCACGGCGTTGTTGCCGCTGTAGTACAGGTTGACGATCTCGCCGTGGTTGGCGGCGTTGCTGGCGACCCCGTTCGACGCGCTGTACTCGACGATCGCTCCATTGGTGGTGCGCAGGAACCACACGTTGTTGCTGCCGTAGACGTACATGCGGTGGAACACGAGGCCGGTCGCGATCGAGCCGCCGTAGGTATCGGTGTCGATGGCATAGCGGCGCACCGTGACGTCGGGCAGGTTGTAGTAGATCGCGTCCACGAACACGTGCTTGACGGTGATGTTGCTCGAGGCGCTGCCACCGGAGATGACGATGTTCTGGTCCTTGTTGTTGTGGTTGATGCGGATCCCGTAGGAGGCGCCATCGAACCAGTCGTTCTCGTTGCGGGTCTGCCCGTCGAGCACGTAGTTGCCCGTCTCGAACCGCAGCGTGGAGTCGAAGACGGCCTGGCCCGTGCCGTAGGACGCGTCCCATCCCACCGATGTGCCGTGGTCGGTGGCCGTGGCCTTCTTGATCGTGATCAGCGCGGTCCCGTTCTGGGGGTCCCTGAAGTTGTGGGTTCCGTAGTTGCCTCTGGCGAGGTAGTAGGTGTCGCCGCGTGTCAACGAGGCGGGCAGGGTGGTGTAGGCGTTTGCCCAGTCGGAACCCGAGTTGTTTCCCGTCGCGCCCGGCCGGACGTATCTGTCGGCAGCGTTGGCGAAACCCGACGCCAGGCAGGCGGCTGCCAGGACCAATGTGTAAAGAGATCGCTTCATGTTCTGTCCTAATGGTGTGTGAGGTCGTGGGGCAAATCGCTCACTTGATCTGCTTGGAACCTTCGGCCGAATAGGCGGTTTCCTGACCTGCGGAATCGACTGCCGTGACGGAGAAGTAGTAGGTCCGTCCTGAGGTCAGGCCCGTTGCGGTAAAGCCGGGAGTTTTCACGAACACGCCGCTGCCGAGTGGCTGGATGTAGGTGCGCGAAGCCGTTCCATAGTACACGCGGTACCCTGTAACAGTACCTTTCGGTGCGTTCCAATTCAACGCGGCCGAACCTGGCCCTGTGGGTGTTGGGGCGGGGGCTGGAGCCGGTGCCGGTCCAGGCGCGGGAGCGGGAGCGGGAGCGGGGCCTGGAGCGGGAGCCGGAGCCGGGCCTGGAGCAGGCGCAGGTCCTGGGGCCGGCGCGGGAGCGGGACCCGACACCGGGACGCGTTTCTCGCAGTATTCCATCACCGTCGGGGCAGGATCGTGGCCGAAGAAGCCTGCGCTGCAGAAGCCCCCCTTTTCCACGGCCTTGTAGACCCAGCTCGAGCCCACGCCGAAGCGAACGATGGTAGGTCTGTCGACCGTGAAGGGATGCGCTTCCTGGGTCATTCGCACCCAGGTGTATCGGGTGGCAGGGGCCGGTGCGGGCGCAGGGGCAGGAGCCGGGGCGGGCGTCGCTGCAGGCACCCATTTCTCGCAGTATTCCATCACTGTCGGGGCGGGGTCGTGGCCGAAGAAGCCGGCACTGCAGTGCCCCCCGGTTTCGACCGACTTGTAGACCCAGGTCGTTCCCACGCCGAAGCGCACGAGACTCGGCCGATCGACGGTGAAGGGCCTGGCCTCCTGGGTCATTCGCACCCAGGTGCCATTGGTGGCCGCCGCGAGCACGGTGGCTTCATCGGAGTCGGCATGCAAAGCCACCGTTTTCCCATCCGACGGGTAATCGGCTGATTCCGCCTCCGTCGACGGCGTCGTGCCTCCACCTCCGCCGCAAGCCGCGAGGAACGCGGTGCAAGCCATCAGGGAGGCGAGTGTGGTTCTTGAGATGGGGGCCTGGTTCGGGGAATGAATGTCTGGTTTCATGGAATGAATCTGTCTCCGGTGTACAAGAGATCGTGACGAGCGGAATGCCTGCGTCACGATGCGCATGGGCAGGCCGATCAAGTCGGCTTGCACCCCCGGATGCGCTCGCCCGCTTCTGCGTTGGGTTGGGTACTTCCTGGGGCGTCAGGAATCTAACTAGGGGTTGACGCGCAGCTTGCTACAGACCGTAATGGGCAGGCCAACCACGCACTTTCCCGGTGCGCGGTGGTAGACGCCTGCGTCTCGCCCAAACCTTCAGTGGTCCGCGCCGCGGAGCTCGCAGAGGCGAAATCGCCCGTGCTGTGAGATTTTTTGTATTACGGGCTGTAAGCAATGCGCACAGATCGTCGTCCAAAATTACGAAGGAAACGTCTTGAGATGGCCTGCCGCCGGTCTCGTGCGACTCTTGTTCGTTGCTGACCTCCCCCGGTCTCCCGCAGGCGCCTCGCGTGGCTTGCGCACCACCCCCAGCCGACTCCTCTCGCTGCGCATCGGCATGCCAGCCTTGCCGGACACCGTGCCGGTTCGCTTAAGTGATCGAGATCCACCCGACGGATGGAGGGGCCATGACACCTCGTGTTCAAACGGGCGGGTGAAGGTCATGCGGCAGGCGAACACGACTCTCGGCATCCCGGCAGGCCATGGACTGCGTGGCTAGTGATTGACACCTTCGACCCAGGGTCCTACGGTGAGCCTTCATCTCCTGGGAGCTTGCCATGAACATCAACTTTGCAAGAGTAGTGGTGCCTGGTCTCTTTGCCCTGGCCTCAACCGTCCCTTCGCTGGCGGTCGCGGACGTTTATCGTTTCACCGATCTGGGTGCGGCCGGTTCGGATAGTTTTGGCTACAACATCAACAACGCAGGGCAGGTTGTCGGATCAAGCGTTGGGGGGGCCACGGTGTGGAACGGCTCGACCCCGACCTACCTGGGCAGCGGGATGGCATTCGACATCAACGAATCGGGACAGGTCGTCGGTGTGAGCCTGGGCCAGGCCACGCTTTGGAATGGCGGCACTCCGACCTATCTCGGCGACGGCAGGGCGAGCGGCATCAATGACGCGGGACAAGTCGTTGGCACCAGCGCCGGTCTGCGTGCTACCCAATGGAATGGGACCACGCCTTCGTACCTGGCCTCGGGTGCCCAGTTCAGCCAAGCGCTCGAGATCAACAACGCCGGCCAGGCGGTGGGATGGAGCCTGGAGCGGGGGCCCAGTCCGTCGGGCGACTATTACGGAAACCTCTGGGAAGACGGCAGCACGAGGCGCCTGTTTCATGTCGGTTCCGGCGTGGAGCCCATGGGAGATCTTTCCGATATCAACGAGGCCGAGCAGGTCGTCGGCTGGGTCTACTATCCCGACGGGGGCCCGGTTGGTTATGCCCGGGGCGCCACCCTCTGGCAGGACGGCACCCAGGTCCAACTGGACGGACTCGACGGGGCGCGCGAAAGCCGGGCATCGGGCATCAACAGCGGGGGAGACATCGTCGGCGAGAGCACGCTGCCGGGGGGGGCGCAGGGCGAGTTACGCGTGGCCACCCTGTGGACAGGAGGTGTCGCAACGGACCTGAACAGCTTCCTGAGCGTCAGCGACGTCAGCGCAGGCTGGCATCTGTCCACTGCCTCGGCGATCAACGACCACGGGTGGATCACCGGCACCGCCAACAACACGCTGACCGGCGAGAGGCATGCTTATTTGCTGTCCGTGAGCCCGGTGCCCGAACCGGGTGTCCTGGCCTTGATGCTGGCGGGTCTCGGTGCAGGGACGCTGGCGAGGCGGCGTTCCCGGGGCAAACGAGGGGGCCGTGTCGTTGACGCCGCCTGAGCCTCGAGGAGCTCAGCCCGGCGGCACCAGGCACCATGGACAACACGGCGCCGGCAGGGTGCTTTCATGGCGGAGCATTCTGCTCGCCACAATTCACGTGGCGGACTGTTGAACCCGCAGTTCCCGCCCGCCTGACGCAGGCGCGTTCGAGTCCCTCGAGCCGGGGATCGAAGCGCCGAATGAAGAGCATTTCGATCCTTCCCTTGGGAGCGCGCCCGGGGAAGCCAGGCCTTCGTTGTCTTTTCGTCGCAGTGTTTGGTGCCCTCATGGCGGTGTCGGCCATCGGCCGTATCAGGGCTTCGCCGTGGTGGCGAGCGAGCTCCGCGCCCTGGCCCAGCGGGTCACGGGCGCCGCCCGCGAGGTGCGCACGCTCATCGGCGAGTCGGCGCAGCGCGTCGAGGGCGGGGCCAAGCTCGTCGGCGGACTCGGCGGCACCCTGGAGGAACTGGTGGGCCGGTTCCGTATGGCCGGAGACCGGGCCCAGGTGCCTGTTCACACCACGGAAGCCCGTGCGGACGGGCCCTAGTCCAGCGGCATGTCTTCCAGCATGGTTGCGTCGCCGGGTTCGTCGTCCAGCTCCATGGCGGCCCGTGTCACGCCGGCGCCGCTGATCCGTGGCTCGGCGGCGAGCCAGGCCGCGACCATGATCCGGGTGCACAGCAGGTTGATCCGGCGCGGCAGTCCGCCCGAATGGGCGTGGATCTCATCGAAGGCATCGTCGCTGATGAGCGGGTGGTTTCGCCAGCCCACGAGTCGCAGGCGGTGCTCCACGTACTGGCGTGTTTCCTCCTGGCTCAAGGGGGCCAGGTGGCAGGATGCGATGACACGCTGGCGCAGTTGCTCCAGGGACTTGGACCGGATCATGCGCCGCAGCTCGGGTTGGCCGACGAGAAAGCTCTGCAGCAGGGCTCGTGCGCCCAACTGGAAGTTCGACAGCATGCGCAGCTCCTCGGCTTCCCGCAGCCCCAGGTTCTGCGCCTCGTCGACCACCAGGAGGGCGCGTCGGCCACCCGCGGCCAGTGCGGTGAAAAAGACTTCGAGGGAGCCGAGTGCATCGGCCTTGGAGGGGCCGTGAGCCTGCAGTCCGAAGGCCGTGCAGATGACATGCAGCAGGTCGCGGGTGTCCAGCTGGGTGCTGACCACCTGCGCCGCCACGATGTCGCGCTTGTCGATCCCGCCCAGCAGGGTGCGCACCAGGGTGGTTTTTCCCGAACCGATCTCGCCGGTGACCACGATGAAACCTTCGCCCTGGTAGACGCCGTATTTCATGTGCGAGAGCACGTGCCCGTGCCCACGGCTCGCGAAATAGAAATGGGGGTCGGGGCTGAGCTGGAACGGAGCCGCGCTGAAACCGAAGTGGGATTCGAACATCGGTCACCCGACCGCGGCCGAAGGCCGCGCAGCGACGGGCGTCGTGACGAGGACTGCGTGGTGTGCAATGGCGGAGGGCAGGCTGCCAGCCTCCTCAGGGGCATCCCATGGTTTCATCGGGCTGACTCCATCTGTGCCGGCCATTGCCGGGCAGGGTGAACTGCAAAGGAAAGTCTACGCCGGGAAACCCCCGGACGCATCCTTCAAGCTTGGGGTGCGCCGTGCCGGGCGGCCCTCGCCCGCCGTCCCTGGAAATGGGGGGTGGCCGTGTCCGCAGCGCCGCGCACGACGTGATAATGACGTTTCACAACCCTCTGAAGAGCCCCCATGTTCGAGCACGTTGATGCCTACGCCGGCGACCCCATCCTGACCCTGAACGAAGCCTTCGGCAAGGACCCCCGGGCCCACAAGATCAACCTCAGCATCGGCATCTATTTCGACGATGCCGGGCGCCTGCCGGTGATGGCCGCGGTGCGCGAAGCCGAAAGCGCGATGTTGCAGACCCTGGCTGCCCGGCCGTACCAGCCGATGGAAGGCGCGGCCAATTACCGCCAGGCGGTGCAGCAGCTGCTGTTCGGCGCCGGCCACGAAGCTGTCACCAGTGGCCGCGTCGCCACCATCCAGACCATCGGCGGCTCCGGCGGCCTGAAGGTCGGCAGCGACTTCCTCCAGCGTTACTTTCCGGCGTCCGAGGTCTGGGTCAGCGATCCCACCTGGGACAACCACCGGGCGATGTTCGAAGGCGCCGGCTTCAAGGTCAACACCTATCCGTATTACGACGCGTCGACCGGCGGCGTGCGCTTCGATGACATGCTGGCCGCCTTCCAGGGCCTGCCCGAGCAGGCCATCGTGTTGATGCATGCCTGCTGCCACAACCCGACCGGGGTCGACCTGGGCCCGGCCCAGTGGGCCAGGCTCATCCCGGTGATCCGCGAGCGCCGGCTGATTCCCTACCTGGACATCGCCTACCAGGGTTTCGGCGACGGCATCGAGGAGGACGCTTTCGCGCTGCGAGCCTTGGCCGATGCCGGCATCAGCTTCTTTTGCGCCAGTTCGTTCTCGAAGAGCTTCTCCCTGTATGGCGAACGCTGCGGCGGCTTGAGCGTGGTCTGCCCCAGCGCGGCCGAGGCGCAGCTGGTGCTCGGCCAGCTCAAGGCCACCATCCGCAAGAACTACTCCAGTCCACCGACCCACGGCGGCCAGATCGTCGCCCGGGTGCTGCAGACGCCCGCCCTGCGCCGGCAATGGGAGGCCGAACTCGATGCCATGCGGCTGCGCATCGCGCAGATGCGCAAGCAGCTGCATGCGGTCCTCAGCGCCAAGCTGCCGGGGCGCGATTTCGGCTACTTCCTCACCCAGCGCGGCATGTTCAGCTATACGGGGCTCAGCGCCGCCCAGGTCGATGCCCTGCGCGAGGAGCACGCGGTGTATCTGGTGCGTTCCGGTCGCATGTGCGTGGCCGGGCTGAATTCGTCCAACGTGGAGGCCACCGCCGTCGCGATGGCCGCCGTGCTGGCCTGAGCACCCCGGTGAAGATCCTGGCCATCTCGGGCAGCCTGCGCGCGGCATCGATCAACTCGGCCCTGCTGCGCGCGGCGGCCCGCCTGGCACCCGAGGGCATGGCGCTGCGCCTGTTCGGCGGGCTGGGCGACCTGCCCTTGTTCAATCCCGACATCGAGGCCAGCGATCCCGCGCCGGTGCGCCTGTTCAGGGCGCAGCTGCGCGAGGCCGATGCCCTGCTGTTCGCCAGCCCCGAATATGCCCACGGCGTGACCGGGGCCCTGAAGAACGGGCTCGACTGGATGGTCGGCAGCGATGTGTTCGTCGACAAGCCGGTGGCGGTGTTCAATGCGTCGCCGATGTCGGTCCATGCCCATGCCTCGCTGATCGAGACCCTGGGCGTGATGTCGGCCCGCCTGCTGGCCAAGGCCTGCATCGAGCTGCCGCTGCGCGGCGCGCGCCTGGATGAAGACGGCATCGTCGCCGATGCCGGCATGGCGGCGGCGCTGCGCCGCGGGCTGGACACGCTGGCGCTGGAGCTGCGGGCCGTTTCGGGCAAGAGCCATGGCGACTGATGCCGGCTTGCGTGCGGCACCCTGTCTCTTCGAGCGTGGGCTGGCCGGGTTGCTCCGATGGGTTGCGCTGGCCGCCCTGCTCCTGCATGTGCCTGCCTGGTCGCAGGACGTGCCGGCCCGGCTGGTGGCCGCCGCGCGCAGCCAGATCGGGGTGACCGTGGCCTATGACGGCGCCTACAGGCCGATCGCCTATCCCGGCGGCGACGTGCCGCTGCACACCGGGGTGTGCACCGACGTGGTCGTGCGGGCCTACCGGCAACTCGGCATCGACCTGCAGGCGCTGGTGCACGAGGACATGAAGCGCGCCTGGTCGGCCTATCCGCGCCGGTGGGGAGCTCGCGGCACCGACACCAACATCGACCATCGCCGCGTGCCCAATCTCGCCACCTTCCTGCAACGCCGGCAGGCCGCGCTGCCGGTGAGCCGCCGGGGCGAGGACTACCGTGCGGGGGATGTCGTCACCTGGATGCTGCCGGGCAACCTGCCGCACATCGGCATCGTGTCGTCGCAGCGTCGCGGTGGGCGTCCCTGGGTGATCCACAACATCGGGCACGGCACCCGCGAGGAGGACGTCTTGTTCAGCTACCCGATCACCGGCCACTACCGGTATGCCCCTTCGGCAGGGTCCTAGGGGACTTGCCGGGCCGGGTCAGCGCAGCGCGGCGGCGATCTGCGCCACGCGCTCGTCGAGCGGGCCGCGGACCTCCATCCAGCGGGTCTGCCGTTGCGCCAGCTGCTCGCGGTACCAGGCCTGCTGCCGCGTCCGGAAAGCGGCATCCTGGCGGGTCCCGTCCTGCACGAAGGGGATGTCGTCTCCGCACAGCACCGTGAGCGCGTAGGGCCGGTCGGCCAGGACCTGCAGGCGCGCATCGGCCCGGCCATGGCGCCACAGGCTGTAGCCGAAGGTGGTCAGCGGCGAGGTGTCGCAGACCAGCAGCGGCGCGGCCTCCGCGGCGGCCGCGTCTTCGCGCCGCACCTGTTCGCGGGCGATCGCCAGCAGGTCGGTCTCGGCGAGTTCGCCGCCCTGCCGTTCCCACAACTCGCGTCCGTACTCGGCCACCCAGGGCGCGCCCAGGTGCCGGGCCAGCGCGGCGGCCAGGCTGGTCTTGCCGGTGGACTCGCCGCCGAGCAAGACCACGCGCGGGACGAAGTCGGCCCGCACCACCGGCGGCAGCCAGGCCAGCCCGCGTTGCGGAGCTTCGCGGATGCGCGTCGCGCTGATGGGGACCTGCGTGCGTGACGGGTCGCCCGTCACCGGCGTCACCGGCTGCCCGAAGGCCTGGCTCAGCACCCGCGCGCAAGGCGCCAGGTAGTCCTCGCTGGCGAACATGGCGTCCGGCCGTTCCTGCAGCACCTCCATCAGCAGCCAGGCCAGGAATCGCTGCTGGGTGAGGTCGTCGGCCTCGTTGGGCGGCAAAGGCCGGTGCGCGATGCCACGCGCCGTGCATCGCGCCGCCAGCCCGGCCGGGTCGATCACCACCACCTCGTGCGCCGGGCAGAGCTGGGTCAGCCAGCGGTGGCGGGCCGCGGACCCGCAGCGGTCGAACTCCGGCTGGCTGTAGCTCAGCACCAGCAGCCGGTCGCAGCGGGCGGCCGCCTGGTCGATCAGCCACAGGTGGCCGAGGTGCGGCGGCGAGAACTTGCCGACCACCAGCCCGAGGCGGAAGCGGGGCGCCTTCATGCCGCCGTCCGGGCCTGGCCCTCGCGCCATTGCCGCCACCAGCGCCAGCCGCCCCACCAGGCATTGAGCCAGTAGGCGGCATACAGCACGGCGGTGAGGGTCAGCCCGCGCGAGGCGAACAAGGGCACCGACAAGGTGTTGACCAGCAGCCAGGCGGGCCAGGTCTCGAGACGGCGCTGCATCAGCAGCAACTGCGCCACCACGCTGAAGGCCAGCACGGCCGAGTCGACGAAGGGCGCGTAGGCGTTGGTGTAGCGATGCAGCAGACCACCGTAGAGGGCGGTGACGCCGGCCGCCGTCAGCAGCATCAGGGCCAGCGGGCGCGGCCTCACCCGGCTCACCGGCGGCAGCTGGGCGCGTTCGCCTTCCCGCCATCGCCACCAGCCCAGCAGGCTGGTGGCCACGAAAAACACCTGCAGCAAGGCGTCGGCATAGAGCTGCGAGCCGTAGAACACCGCGCCGAAGAGCAGCGCTCCCGCGATGCCCAGTGGCCAGGTCAGCAGGTGGTTGCGGGCGGCCAGGTAGATCGACAGTGCGGTGATCGCGTTGGCGGCGACTTCGGCATGGAAGAGGGGCAGGGTCGGCATGGGGAGCAGGCGTCGGGCAGTTCGCTGGTGTACTGGCGTAGTTTGTCATCGGCCACCAGCGGCTCGATGCGCAGCGCGACCGGTTCGCCGAAACGTGCCTCGACCCGCGCGCGCAGCGCCGCGGCGATCGAGGCCAGCGGCTCGTGGCTGTCCACCCGCAGCAGCAGCTCCCCGTCGGCGTGCTGGTGCAGGGCGAAGCGCCGCAGGGCCAGCGGGGCCAGCGCCTGGCTCAGTTCGACGTTGTTGATCCAGACGCCGCGCGGGCTGCGAAAGCGCACCGGCGCGCGCCCCTGCAGGCCGCGCAGCAGCGGACCGCGTGGCGAGGGTTCCAGCCGGGCGTGGTCGCCGGTGCGGTAGCGCAGCAGGGGCAGGCAGGGATTGAAGCCGCCGCTGACGGTGACCTCGCCGTGGCAGCCCCAGGGCAAGGGCGTGCCGTGCGCATCGACGATCTCCACGTGCAGCCGCGGCTGCAGCAGCACGAAGCCGTCGAGCGCCGGGTCGAACACGCCGATCGGACCGACTTCGTTCATCGAATACAGGTCGAGCACCGGGCAGCCGAACTCCCACTGCAGCGCCGCGCGCAGGCCGGCTTGCAGGGCCATCGAGGTCGACAGCAGCGCGAGCGGCCGGTGCCGCAGCCCCAGGCCGGCGAGTTCGGCCAGCGAGACCGGGTCGCCCGAGATCAGCTCCGGCGCCAGCTCGTCGAGGTAGCGGACGCGGTCGCCCGGGCTGCGCCACTCGCCCGGCTGCAGGTTGAGCTTGACCAGACCGCAGTCGCCTTGCAGCGGGTTCACCGACACATAGGTGAAACAGCGCTGCTGGAAGCCCGCCAGCACGATGCCCACCCGGCCGCGCCCGGCCATGGCGCGCAGGCCGAAGTGGGCCAGTGCCCGCGCGTGGTAGGCCTGGTAGTCGGCCGCCACCTCCGGCAGCGAGGGCACCTTGAGCGGGTGGCCGGTGGTGCCGCTGGTCGAATAGCAGATCAGGCGCTGCAGGGGGATGTCGCGGGGAACGTGGCGGGCGAGCGCGCTGTTGAGGTCGGCGCGCGAGACCGTGCCGATGTCCCGCCAGTCCGGCCGCCGCCCTTGCAGGTCCGCATGGGCCGGCACGTTCGCGGCCAGCTGCCGCATCCAGGCCTCGCCCCAGGCCGGCGCGGCGGTGGGGTCGCGCGGACAGGGCACCACGGCCTGGCGCAGCCGCCAATGGCGCCAGCGCGCCTGCTGCAGCTGCCAGCGGGTCAGGCGATGGCCGCTGAAATTGCGGAAGACCGGCGCATGGGGATGCCCCGCGAGATGGCGCAGCATGGCCTTGCCGGCCTCGCTCAGCACCGGGAAACGGGCGGCCGACAGCAGTTCGCGCTCGCGCTCGGCGTCGAGGACACACGGACGGCTCATCATTCGCGGGTGTATTTGTCCGCGGCTTCGCCGGCCTCGTCGCTGTCGAGGCGCTGATGCAAGGCCTGTTCGTCGACGGGTGGCGGCGCAGGGGCCGGTGGCAGCGATCTGCGCAACAGCCCGTCGAGCACGACGGCGATCAGCCACAGCGCGCCGCCGGCCGAGATCATCAGTCCGGCCCCCAGGCCGCCCGGCAGCCACCAGCCGCTGACCCCTGCCAGCACGGCCGCCAGCGACAGCAGCGTACCCATGGCCGCGATGCCCCCCACCTGCCCGAATCGGATCAGCCAGGGCAGGACCAGCAGCGCGAGCCCCCACTTCCAGAGCGCCAGCGGGGCGGGCGGCTGCAGCAGGGCCTCCCCCAGGCGCAGCAGCAGCCCGGCGCCGAGCAGCACGGCCGCCCAGCCGGCGCTGCGTTCGGCCGCGCGCACAGGCGGCACCCTGGACCACAGGTACAGGCTCCAGAACACCCCGACCAGCCCGATGCCCCACAGCAGCACCAGCGGCTGGCCGCCGATCCAACGGAGGCCGGCGACGAGATCGGACAAGGGCGGGTACATGATGGTCGTGGTGAAGGACGGCGCGGAACGTGGCCCGCACTATAGGGCGAAGCGGGGTTTTCGGGCCCGTCGGCGACAGGTCGAGCGGCGTCCGGGCCGCCTGACCGCGATAATCCAGGGTTTTGACGCTGCCACCCGCGGGCATCGCCGCCGCTGCCCTCAACGCCTCATGTCCACCGATCTCACGCCCCAGGTCCGCCGCCGGCGCACCTTTGCCATCATCTCCCACCCGGACGCGGGCAAGACCACGCTCACCGAGAAGCTCCTGCTGTTCTCCGGCGCGATCCAGATCGCCGGTTCGGTGAAGGCCCGCAAGGCCTCGCGCCACGCGACCTCCGACTGGATGGAGATCGAGAAGCAGCGCGGTATCTCGGTCGCATCGTCGGTGATGCAGATGGAATACCGCGACTGCGTCATCAACCTGCTCGACACCCCCGGCCACCAGGACTTCTCCGAGGACACCTACCGCGTGCTGACCGCGGTCGATGCGGCGCTGATGGTGATCGACGCGGCCAACGGCGTCGAGCCGCAGACGCGCCGCCTGCTGCAGGTCTGCCGTGCCCGCAACACGCCCATCCTCACCTTCGTCAACAAGATGGACCGCGAGGTGCAGGACCCGCTGGTGCTGATGGACGAGATCGAACGCGAGCTCGGCATGAGCGTCGTGCCCTTCACCTGGCCGGTCGGCATGGGCAAGGCCTTCCACGGCGTGATGGACCTGCGCGAGGAGCAGATGCGCGTGTTCAGCCCCGGCGAGGACCGCAAGCAGGACGGCGACGAGATCCTGGCCGGCTTCGACAACCCGGTCTATGCCGAGCGCTTCGGCATGCAGTGGGGCCAGGCCAAGGACGAGATCGAGCTGGTGCGCGAAGCCGCCCCGGCCTTCGACCGCGAGGAATTCCTGGTCGGCCGGCAGACCCCGATGTTCTTCGGCTCCGCGATCAACAATTTCGGCGTGCAGGAGGTGCTGGACGCGCTCGTCGACCTGGCCCCGCCCCCCGGCGTGCGCAGCGCCATCCAGCGCGACATCCAGCCCGACGAGCCCAAGTTCAGCGGCGTGGTCTTCAAGATCCAGGCCAACATGGACCCGGCCCACCGCGACCGCATCGCCTTCCTGCGCGTG
>CBIHOH010000021.1:0-54726 GCA_966211755.1 uncultured Rhizobacter sp.
ACGGCAAGACCTTCCGCCTGCGCGGCAAGGGCATCAAGGGCGTGCGCTCCAGCTACCCGGGCGACCTGTACTGCCACATCGCGGTGGAGACCCCGGTCAGGCTGACCGAGCACCAGCGCAAGCTGCTCAAGGAACTCGACGATTCGCTGAGCAAGTCCGACAAGCACTCGCCCAATGCCAAGACCTGGACCAAGCGCGTCAAGGACTTGTTCAAGTAAGTCCCCGCTCACCTGGTTTCATGCGACACGGCGCCTTCGGGCGCCGTATTTCATGGTGGACGTGCGGGCCGGTTCTCAAGTCCCCCGACCTGCTGGCCGATAAGAGGGTGTCGTCCCACCGGGAATGCCCATGTCCAGTTCGCCCGCCCGCCGCGCCCTGCCTCGACCGGAGAGACCGGCGTGAGGATCGATGACGACTTCGAGAAATCGACGGCCCTCGTCGTCGATGCCAACCCGACCTCGCGCAGCATGCTGTCTTCCCAGCTGAGGGAGTTCGGCATCGGGTCGGTGGCCCAGTGCAGCCGGGTGCACGATGCGCGCAAGCAGCTCGAACTGCGCAGCTTCGACATCGTGCTGTGCGAGCACGAGTTCGGCGCCGAGGGCTACACCGGCCAGAACCTGCTGGACGACTTGCGCCGCAACCAGCTGCTGCCGTTCTCGACAGTGTTCATCATCGTCACCGGCGCCCCCTCTTACACCCAGGTTGCCGACGCGGCGGAATCGGCACTCGACTCCTACCTGATCAAGCCGCATACCGCCGCGGCCCTTGGCGAGCGGCTGAAACAGGCCCGGCAGCGCAAGAAATCGCTGGGCGAGATCTTCTCGGCCATCGAGGCACAGGACTTCGTCGCTGCCTCGCGCCTGTGCCTGGCGCGCTTTGGGGCCCGCGGCCCATATTGGCTCTACGCCGCGCGCATCGGCTCGGAGCTGCTGCTGCGCCTGGGAGAGCACCAGGCCGGCAGGCAGCTCTATGAAGCAGTGCTGGAAACCGGCGCCCTGCCCTGGGCCAAGCTCGGCATCGCCCGCGCGCAGATCGAGGCCAACCAACCCACGCAAGCCCTGCGCACGCTGGAGAGCCTGATCGGCGAACAACCCACCTATGTCGATGCCTACGACGTGATGGGGCGCCTGCATGTGGAGCAAGGCGACCTGGACAAGGCACTGGAGACCTACCGCAAGGCCTGCGAGCTGACGCCGGGGTCGATCACCCGGCTGCAGAAACACGGCATGCTGGCGTTTTACCAGGGCGACCTGGCCGAGGCGGGCAAGATGCTGGACCGCGCCGCCCTGCTCGGCATCAGCTCGAAGATGTTCGACTTCCAGTCGCTGGTGCTGCTCGCCTTCGTCCGTTTCCGGCAGGCCGATTCGAAGGGCCTGCATCGCTGCATCGACAACCTGGAACATGCGCTGGAAAAGGCTCCGTTGAGCAAACGGCTGCAGCGTTTCGTCGCCGTGTCCAAGGTGCTGAGCCTGATGCTGCACAAACAAGTGGGCGCTGCGGTGGCCGAGGTGAAACAGCTCACCAGCGACTTGCACGACCCTTCGTTGGACACCGAAGCCGCCTGCAACCTGCTGTCGCTGACGGCGCAGCTCACGGCGGGCGAGTTGAAGCTCGAAGGGGCCGAGGACTGGGTCGACACCCTCGCCTCGCGCTTTGCCAGTTCGAAAGGGCTGACCGAGCTGCTGGCCAGCACCGCCAGCGCCCATCCTCCCTTCTCGAAACGGGTGGAAGAGGCCTACCTGCGCATCGGTACCCTGGCCGAGGAGGCGGTGTCGCGCAGCCTGGAGGGCGACCATCGGGCAGCGGTGGCCTTGCTGATGCAACATGGTGCCAGCACGCGCAACGCCAAGCTGCTGGACATGGCGCGCATGATATTGAAACGCCACCATGCCCGCTTGGACGATGCGGACGCGCTGCTGAAAGAGATCGAACGACAGCGCGACAGCTATGGCGGCAGCGCCGGCATGCCCTCGCTGGGGCAGGCGTCCAACCGGCAGGCGGGCGGGCTGACGCTGCGCGAGGTCGGCCGTGCGCCCCCGCCCGCGCCGGGAAGCTTGGCCGTGGCGCCTCCCCCCGCCGCGCCTCCCCCCGCCGCACCGCCACCGGAGGGCGAACCACCGCCGGAACCACTGGCCGCCTGACACCGCCTCCACCGGGGAAAGCGCTGTTCAGCCTGGGTTCAGCCGCCCGGGACCACAATCCCGGGCATGCACATCACCCTGATCGAAGATGACATCGACCTCGGGCAGGCCGTCGCCGACCATCTGCGTTCGCAAGGCCATGCCGTCGAGTGGCTCAAGACGGCCGCGCAAGCCGAACGTGCGCTTTGCCGCGGCGCGGAGCCGCGCGACAGCGACCTGGTGCTGCTCGACCTGGGCCTGCCCGACGGGGATGGCATGGAGGTGCTGGCCCGGCTGCGCGGCCAGCCCGGCGAGATGCCCTTGCTGGTGCTGAGTGCGCGCGACCAGATCCGCGACCGCATCAAGGGCCTGGCCGCCGGTGCCGACGACTACCTGGTCAAGCCCTTCGACCTGGACGAACTCAGTGCCCGGGTCGAGGCCGTGGCGCGGCGCTATTCGCTGACGCCCGCGCCGCAGCTCACCCTGGCCGGCGGGCTGACGGTCGATTTCAGCGGCCTGGTGGTGCACCAGCGCGACAGCAGCGTGGCGCTGACCGCTATGGAATGGACGCTGCTGCGCTGCCTGGCTTCGCGTCCCGGCCACACCTGGAGCAAGGACGCCCTGACACGCCGCCTGTACACCCGGGGTGAGGAAAGCGACAGCAACACGGTCGAGGTGCTGGTCAGCCGCTTGCGCCGCAAGCTGGGCCCGGCCGTGATCTCCACCATCCGGCAGCTGGGGTATCGGCTGGAAACCGCCGAATGAAGGCGCGCCCGCGCTGGAGCCTGGCCGGCCTGCTGCACCGGCGGCTGCTGGCCACCCTGGCGGTCCTGTGGCTGGCGGGCTCGGCGCTGGCCGTGATGGCGGTGCGCCACGAGATGAACGAGGTGCTGGACAGCGCCCTCCTGTCCCTGGCCGACCAGATCCCGCTCGACCCCGCCGCTGCCATCGACGACACACGGCAGCGCCCGCCGGCCGGGGAGAACGAGGACGTCATGCATGTGCTGCTGCGCAATGCGCGCGGCGAGCCGCTGCGGCAGAGCGCGATCCCCACCGGAGCCGACTGGCCGCTCGGGCTGGCCGAGGGGCTGCAGTCCGCGGGCGACTGGCGCGTGGCCACGCGGCGCTCGGCGGACGGCGGACTGATCCTGCAGGTCGGCGAGTCCATGCACGAACGGCGCGAGGCGCTGGCCGAAAGCACGCTCGCCATGCTGCTGCCGCTGCTCGCGCTGATGCCGCTGGCCGCGCTGAGCATCCACCTGCTGTTGCGGCGCTCGTTCCAGGGGGTGCAACGCGCCGGGGACGAGTGGCGCGCACGGCCCGAGGCCGACCTGTCGCCGCTGGCCGCCACCGATCTGCCGACCGAATTCGATCCGCTCATCGAGTCGATCAATGCGCTGGTGGACCGCCTGCGAGGCGTGGTGAGCGCCGAACGGGCTTTTGCCGCCAGCACCGCCCACGAGCTGCGCACGCCGGTGGCCGCCGCGCGCGCCCAGGCGCAGCGACTGGTGGCGGAGCTGCCCGACGACACTGCGCGCGAGCAGGCGCTGGCCTTGCTGAGGTCGCTGGACCGGGTCAGCAACACCGCCACCAAGCTGCTGCAGCTGGCGCGGGTCGAGTCGGGCATCGGCCTGGTGCGCGACCCCGTGGATCTGCGCCAGCTGGCCACCCTGGTGCTTGACGAATTCAGGCACCAGGCGGATGCGATGCACCGCCTGCAGGTGGAGTTGCCGGCCGATCCCGTGATGGTGCGCGGCGACCTCGACGCCCTGGGCATCGCCATGCGCAACCTGATCGAGAACGCCCTCAGGCATGCCCCCCGTGCACAGGTGCAGGTCCGGGTCGAGAGCCCGGGCCGGGTCATCGTCAGCGACGACGGCCCGGGCGTGCCGCCCGGGCTGCTGGCCTCGCTCTGCCATCCGTTTTCGCGCGGCCCGAGCGCTGGCGAAGGCACGGGGCTGGGCCTGTCCATCGTGCGCAAGATCGCGCAGCAGCAGGCCGCGATCCTGCTGCTCGAGTCACCGCCCCCGGGACAGGCGCAAGGATTGCGCGCCACGCTGACCATCTCGGACGAGACCGCCCCCCCGCCATGAAACGCCCCGCTTCCCTCGCTGCACAAGGCCTGAACCCCGTCTCGGTCGCCTGGCTGGCCGGCGCCTGGATCGCGCTGTTGTCCAACTGGCCGCTGTGGCAGGCCCTGCACCGCTTGCCGGACGTGTCCGGCCCGCGCGGCCGGCTGTTCATCCTCGGTTTCGCCGCCATGATCACGGCCGCCACCGCCTTTTGCCTGAGCCTGGCCGCCTGGCGCCGCACGCTCAAGCCGGTGGTCGCCCTGTTCCTGCTGTCGGCCGCCGCGGGCGCTTATTTCATGGGCAGCTACGGCACGGTGATCGACGCGGCGATGCTGCGCAACGTGCTGCAGACCGACCTGCACGAAACACGCGACCTGCTCAGCCCGCGCCTGGGCCTGGTGATGCTGGGACTGGCGGGCCTGCCCTTGCTCCTGCTCTGGCGCACCCGGCTGGCCGCCTGCCCGCCGTGGGCCCAGGCCAGGCGCAACCTGCTCAGCCTGGCGGGTGCGCTGGCCTTGCTGGCCGTCCTGCTGATGGTCTTTTTCGCGGACATGTCGTCCACCATGCGCAACCACAAGTCGCTGCGCTACCTGATCAACCCGCTCGCCAGCTTCTACTCGCTGGGCCGGCTGGCCACCACCTCGCAGGCCGGCGCGGGCCCGGTCGAGGCGGTCGGCAGCGACGCCCACCTGGCACGCCCGGCAGCGGGCCAGCGCCCGCCCCTGCTGGTGCTGGTGGTGGGAGAAACCGCGCGCGCCTCGAACTTCTCGCTCAACGGCTACCCGCGCACGACCAACCCCGAACTGGCCGCGCTGCAGGTGCTGAGTTTCCGCCGCGTCAGCTCCTGCGGCACCAGCACGGCGGCCTCAGTGCCCTGCATGTTCTCGTCCCTGGGCAAGTCGGCCTTCGAATCGGAGGCGCACCGGCACGAGAACCTGCTCGACGTGGTGCAGCATGCGGGCATGGCCGTGCTGTGGCTGGACAACCAGGCCGGCTGCAAAGGGGTGTGCGAACGGGTCGCGAGCGTGCAGGTGAACGACACGAGACAGTCCCCCGGCGGCTTGCCCGAGCCGCTGTGCCACGACGGCGAATGCCTGGACGAAGCCCTGCTGCACGACCTGGACGCGCGCATCGCCGCCCTGCCGGCGGCAAGGCGCGCGCAAGGCATCCTGCTGGTGATGCACCAGATGGGCAGCCACGGCCCCGCCTACAGCAAACGCTCGCCGGCCGGCTACAAGCGCTTCGTGCCGGAATGCGAAACCAACCAGTTGCAGCAGTGCGAGCGTCAATCGGTGCTGAATGCCTACGACAACAGCATCGCGTACACCGACCACATGCTGGCGCGCACCATCGCCTGGCTGAACACCCGGCAGGAGGAGTACGCGCCCGCCCTGCTCTACCTCTCCGACCACGGCGAGTCGCTGGGCGAAAACAACCTCTACCTGCACGGCATGCCCTACGCCATCGCACCGCAGGACCAGACCCATGTGCCGATGGTGTTCTGGACATCGCCCGGACTCGCGGCTGACGACCGCCTGGACACGGCCTGCCTGCGGCAGAAGCTGGACACGCCGCTGAGCCACGACAACCTGTTCCATACCGTGCTGGGATTGCTGCAGGTGCAGTCGACGGTCTATCACGCGGCGCAGGACGCCTTCGCAGCCTGCCGCGAATCCGGCGCCCGCCCGGCCGTGCCGGCACCCCACCCGGACGAGCAGCATGCGCAGGCTCCCCTGCCGCCCCACCCGGCCGTCAAAACAAGGAGGCCTGCCCCGGATCAACGGGCCTGAGGGCCGGCGCGAGCCGGGGAGGCACGAACTGGGTGAGGTCGAGCGAGATGCGTGCCTCGTTGAGCCGGTGGCGCGCAGCCGCCTTCCGGAAGCGCTGCCTGAGCAGCTGCGCCCACACCCCGTCGCCGCGCAGGCGCGCGCCGAACTCGGGCCGGTAGTCGCGCCCGCCGTGCATCTCGCGCACGCGTGCCATGACGCGGGCGGCGCGCTCGGGGAAATGCTCGTCCAGCCAGCGTTGGAACAAAGGGTTCACCTCCCAGGGCAGGCGCAGCACGACCGCGAAGGCCTGGGTCGCGCCGGCGCCGGCGGCGGCCTCGAGCACACGCTCGAGCTCGGGTTCGTTGATGAAGGGGATGACCGGCGACATGCTCACGCCCACCGGCACCCCGGCCCGCGCCAGGGTCTCGATGGTGCGCAGCCGGCGCTGCGGCGAGGCCGCTCGCGGCTCCATGATGCGCGACAGGCCTGCGTCCAGCGTGGTGACCGACACGTAGACGGCGGCCAGCCCGCGCCCGGCCATCGGCGCGATGAGGTCGAGGTCGCGCTCGACGCCCGAGGACTTGGTGACCAGCGAGAACGGATGGTGGCACTCGGCCAGCACCTCGATCACCGAACGGGTGATGCGCAGCTTGCGCTCGACCGGCTGGTAGGCATCGGTGGCGGCGCCCAGGCTCAGCTGCAGAGGCTGGTAGCGGCGGGCCGCGAGCGCCTCGCGCAGGCGCTCGGCCGCATTGACCTTGGCGATGATGCGGGTCTCGAAGTCTAGGCCGTGCGACAGGTTGAGGTAGCTGTGGGTCGGCCGGGCGAAACAGTAGATGCAGCCGTGCTCGCAACCGCGGTAGGGGTTGATCGAGCGGTCGAAGGGGATGTCGGGCGACTCGTTGCTCGACAGGATGGACTTGACCCGTTCCTCGATGACCTGCGTGGCCGGCGGCAGGATCTCGGTGGCGGCCTGCTGCTCTAGCGTGCCCCAGCCGTCGTCGAAATCCTCGCTGGCGAAGCGGGTGAAACGGTGCGCCAGGGCGGACGAGGCTCCCCGTCCCTTCACCGGCAGGGCCACGGGGAAGATGGGCGGCTCGGAGGATGGATCGGATGGTGGCCGGTTCATACTGTGATTATATACAGTATCCCGGCCGCAGCCCGGCCGCCTCTACAGGAAGGCCGAGCGGATGTGGCCCAGGTCGAAAGGCGTCACGCCCTCGTGCACGGAGAACACCGTGTCCGCCTCCTGCCGCGTGGCCACCGGTTGGCCGCGGGCCCGCGCGTGCAGCGAGAACAGGGTGAACAGGTCCGGCCGGGCCAGCGTGCTCATCGCGCGCAGCATCAGCGAGACCCCCGACAGGTTGTTCCTCACGTTGATCCAGCTCGGCTGCTCGGTCAGGCCGATGTCGGGCGCGAAAGCCGCCACGACCGGCGCGGCCTCGTGCGCCGAACGCAGCAGATGGTCTAGCCGGCGCGCCAGCTCGCCGGGACGCGAGGCCAGGATCTCGAGCGCCTCCCCGGTCCGGCCTGCGGCCAGTTGCTGCTCGACGGTGCTGCGGAAGGACACGAAGGGCAGACCCTCGCGCAGGACGGTGAACGAGGCGTAGGTCTTGGGAAAGCGCTGCGCGAAATCGCCCGGATGGAGCACTTCGCCCAGGCGTTTCCAGCGCTCGGGCCAGCGCAGCATGTCCTCGGTGGGATCGCCGCTGCGCTCGATGCATTCGAGCAGCATGCGCCGCTGCGAGCGCGGCATGCTCCTGAAGCGCGTCGGGACCGCGAGCGACACATCGCCCCCGTGCAGGGCGACGGCCAAGCGCAGGACGTCGGTGGCGGTCTTCAGGTGCTGGTGCAGGAAGGCGAGCGCCCCGGGCCGGCTGGCATGGCGGTACAACTGCGCGCCCAGGACGGCGAGGTTCTCCTTGAAGGGAATCGCCGTCGGCAGCAGCCGGAAGATCTCGCGCGGACGGCTGCGGACGAACCAGGCCACGTCGGCCTTCTCCTGCTCGGAGAGCGAACTGCGCGACGACACCAGGCGGATGAAGATGGACTCGAAGTCCTCGACCGAGCCGAGCTCGATCTCGCGCGGTTGCCGCTCGTGCAGCAAGGCGGGACGGGCCATCGCCGCGGCCGGCAGGCGCCGCAGCGTCAGGTAGTGGCGGACCGCTTCGAGGTACAGCTCCGCCGACGAGGCCTCCAGCACCTGCTGCGGAAAATCCGGAAAGGGCGGGCGGTGGGAACGATGTGCCCCGGTGAGTCTGCGCAAGGTCTTGAGCAGCATGTGCAGGAAATCCGCCAGCGACTCCACCGACTGGGTCTGCAGCCGCTCGAGCAGCGCCTCGGAGAACACGAAACCGAGCGCCTCCGCCTCCTTCTGGACGGCGGCCACCTGCGCCAGCGAAGCCCCGCCACCGCCCTCGGCGAGGTAGACCTTGTTTCGCAGACGCAGGTAGAGTTCATTCATTGCCGGCACCAAAAAAGACGCCTGCCGGAGGGCAGGCGGGTGTGGAAAGCGGGAACCCTAGACCGAAGTGTGTAGAAGGAAGGACTCCCATAGCCACGGGTGGAATATACCGTAGGCCGTTCCCGATCCCCGGGTCCCGTCCTGTCCTCTTGAGGTCATGGATTCAGGGAATCGGGTTGACTGATGCCTCTGCCGCCATGGCGAAGATTCGCAATATCCGCCCAAGCGGACAAGCAGTATCGAGACCCCGCTCGACCACGGGCGTGTAAGCTGCGCCACGGCCCCGAGATCCGCTCATGACAAGATCAACCTACCACTACAAAACCGTCCCGGTCAGACAGGGTTTCGGCCACGCGCCGTCTTGCGAGCCCCTGGGAGAACATTTGCCCAAGGACCACCGCGCCTCTGAAACGCTGTGTACCGATCGGCTGCGCAGCGCCTATGAACACGCGATCTGCCTGCAGACCGTCTGGAGCGACAGCCGTGGCTTTCTCAGCGTCATGAGCATCGGGATACTGGCGGGCCTCGTGCAAGCCGTGTGGAATGGGTCCGAGGTATATGCCCTGTTTGTCGCCCTGTTCGCCGAGGACGGCCTCTGGATGTTGGGAATACTCATGGCCGCGCCCGTTGTCTTCATCGGTGTCGTGGCCATCGTGGGCAATATCACGATGATACAGAACGACATTTTCGGACCGGTGGACCTGCCCTTGGTCTTTAATCGCAAGACTCGTAAAGTCTATCGGCTTTCAGACGAGTCGCCTTGTTTTCCCGTGCCTGAAACCTTCAAGGAACTGGTCGGTTACTTTCCGCGTCTCCTGGCCTATTGCAGGATTCGTTTCAAGCCCTTGCCGATCACGGTCACGGAATACGACTGGGACCGCCTCGAGGCCGAGCACCACGCGTACCAGCCCAAACCCAACTCGCAGCCCGATTTTTTCAACCACGTGCTGCGGCTTCGGGTCAAGGAGTCGCCTGCCAGCAACTACCTCGTCGGATTCATCGTGCTGGATGCCACAGGAGCCAACACACGCGAGCGCTCCATGGCCCTGTGGGAATACATCCGCCGTTTCATGGAAGAAAACGGACCCGCCTTGCCACCTGGGAAAAGTCCGGCACCCCGCTTCCCCGAAAATCTGTGGCAGGCGGTGAGACACACGGCACCGAACTTCTGGTTTGTCCTGCTGTCGGGCAGCCTGTGGAGCACGCACCACCTCTGGCGCCACGGCATGGCCTGGGACAGTGCGACGCCGATGTGGGACCTCACGGCGCTGGTCACCGCGCTTTTCTGCAACGGGTGGCTTCTGGCGGTTCCGTTCAACCTGCTGGCGCACAGACTCGGACAGCAGGTCGGCCTGCCCCGGCGTTTGCTCGCGGACGCCGGCGCGCCGCTGGACCTCCGGAACGCCGCCACCGGCGCTGCGGTAGCGCGGAGTGCCGGCGCACCGCCCTCCCGAGGGCCCGACGAACACCCCCGTTGACTCGATGCCACTGGCTTGTGTCTTCGCACCACCCTGTTTCCGATCCGTCGCCCCCTCATCCGGCACCCCGAGGCCAGGCTTGGCGTCGAAACAAGTCCCGAATCACCGTTCACAAGGCACCAATCGACCTGGTTCGAAAACCTCGATCTCGGGAAAGGAGATGCCTGGGAATCGGACCAGCGACACAGCCGCACCCAGGTCCGCCGGCAGCTCGCCGACAAGCACGGGCTTCGAAGGCAGTGCCTCGAGCATGTAGGTCGGGGCGCCTTGCTCCCCGGTCTCACCGAAGACGAAAACGCCTTTTCGGGCTTCTGCCAAGTGCATGCCGTAGTCCAAGCTGCCGTCGGCCCGGCAAAGACGAGCAACTGCCCCGGACAAAGACGAAGGGCCTTTGTCGGCGCTGCGCATGAAGTACCCGCAGACCCGGTCGAGCAGGCTTTCGTCAAGAAACACCGCCGCGGGAACCGGTGCGTAGCCGGCCGTGAATTGCCCGACCCGACCGGCCGAGTCAATTCCGTACCAATTCAAATTGAGTCCGTAAAAATCTTTTCGAGGCATTTGCACATCGGCTCGAGGGGGTGGTTGCACGCTGGTTTCAAGCCTCGCTTCTACCTGGACAGCTGAAACGTCGCGACTCGATCTCATGCCAATTCTGTCATTCCGTGAATTCGGCGGGGAAGCACAGGCATCACTCCCCGCGGACCGGTCCCAAAATGCGAAGCCTTGCCCCGTGAGGAATCCCCTGCACCGGAGGCGCTCGATTTCCCCAAGCCCACCCAAGCCGTTCACGCCCAGGCAGGGAGACAATAGGCGCATGAACTCCATCCTCCCGCTCCAACTGCTGTTCGCCCCCGACCGGCTCGACCCGAACCCGCTGGTGATCTACCACGGCCGCACCTGTCCGGACGGCTTCGCCGCCGCGCTGGCCGCGTGGCTGTTCTACGAGGGCCGGGCCGAGTTCCTGGGCCTGGACCACGGTGACATCCAGACGGCTGCCGACCTGCCGGCCCTGGACGGACGGGCGGTCTACATCCTCGACTTCTCCTTCCCGCCCGAGCTGATGGCCGAGATCGACCGGCGCGCGGCCAAGCTCGTCATGCTGGACCACCACAAGAGCGCCGCCGAGAAGCTCGACGGCTTCCAGTGCCGCTGCGGCGTCGTGCATTTCGACATGCACAAGTCGGGCGCCCGGCTCGCCTGGGAGTTCTTCCACCCGCAGGCCGCCCTGCCCGACCTGGTCCGTTATGTCGAGGACCGCGACATCTGGGCCTGGCAGTTCCCCGAGAGCGCCGGCTTCCTCGCGGCCCTGGACATGGAGGGCTTCGATTTCGCACGCTGGGCCGAGATCGCCGCCTTCGACGCCGCGCAGCTGGCCGCCTACATCGAACGCGGGCGCGCGATGGACGAGAAGTTCAACAAGCTCGCGGCCGACCTCGCCGAGGGCGCGCAGCCCATCGTCTTCAACGGCCACGCCGGGCTGATGCTGAACGCGCCGGGGGTGTTCCACAGCTTGATCGGCCACATCCTGTCGAAGCAGTGCGGCAGCTTCGCGCTGATGTGGAGCGCCCACAAGAGCGGCGGCATCAAGGTCGGCCTGCGCTCGCAGCCGGGCTTCGACCTGATCCCCCTGGCCGAGAGCATGGGCGGCGGCGGGCATGCGCAGGCCTGCGGCTTCCGCATGGGCAGCGAGCGCCTGCCCGAGTTGCTGAGCGGCCATTTCACGGCCCGGTGAGCCCCGGGCCGGGGACCCACGACCGACGACGAGGAAAAAGACACCGAGCACCCGAGTTCGACACGAACCGACGTAACTTGTCGATTTGCTTAATGTGGCGGCTTCAAATCGCCGCTACAGGGACATTTGAGCGTCGTAGGTGGGTTAAGTGAGTCAAGCACATGAGGCAAGAGGGACTCGATTCTCTGCTCGACTGATAGATTCCCGAGAATCTCGACGACCTTGCAGGACCTTTGACCCAACCAGGCCTTCTGGTTTGCCAGGCAACGTCCCTCCATCGTACCGGCCGTCGTACTGTCCTGCCCACTCGATGAACTCCTCGTCGACCACGCCAAAACGAGCAAGCTCGCGATGACGCAGGCGCTCGATGCGTACGAGGGTGTCAAGGTACAGGAAGACAACGAGATCGAAGGCATCCTCTACTTGGGGTCCCCATCCGGCAATAGAACCGGCGAGGATGCAGTCGGGATGTTCCGAGAGGTCCTTGGTCAGAAGTGCAAGGCGCTCTGCAGGCGATCTTTTGTCGACGAACGGAGGCTCGGGCTTGATCCAAAAGTAATCGTCGCCGTCAAGGCAGGTGCAGCCGATCCGTGCGGCAAGCGCGGCGGCAAGTGTCGAAGAGCCTGCGCCTGAGGCGCCAGTGATAAGAATACGCATCATGCGTCCGACGTTCGCTCGATCAAATGACAGAGGCAGATCGCCCCGAACACGATGTCATGGTGCGGTGACCCTTCGACCCCGATGCCTTCGAGGCTCAAGTGTCCCGGGACTGCCGGGACGACATCGCGCTCCAATCCAAGGGCAGTATGGGGTGCCAGACGGGCGCAGGTCGGGCGCTTGCCATCGTTCCGCCCGAAAACGTTCTTCTGGGCCCCTCGACGGATGGCGTCCGGGCAGCTCACAAAACGCTCCGCCGCATCGCACTCGGCTCCGGATTTCCGCCCCTGTTTCCCACTGAGTCCTGGGCCGGGCCATGCCACGCTGTCGACGCTCATGCTACCCCGAGCGTCACCGGGCGCGGAATGTCGCTTCCGAGTCAGGTGGCACGAAGCCGAGGGACCGGCACGGAGCGTGAGACTCCGGCGTCGAAGCCAGACAGAAGTCCTACCCTGCGATCCCGCGTCGCCGCCACGCCCAGGCCGACTGGCTGCAAGAGGCCGGCCAGCCGGCGCTCCTTGTCCGCGACCCGCCATCCCGAGCGCTGGGACGGCCTGGGGGTGGCGCCGCGGCCGATCCGATCCTTCGTGGCCTGAACCGGCCGGCCCTTCTTCCCGCGGCCCAGGACGCGGCAGGTGCACCCCTAATCCTAGGGGTCATCCAAGGGAAAGAAGCTGACAGCGAAGCCGCGCCGCCGCGTACCATCCAGCAGCGCGGGGACGGATCTCCAGGCACCCGGATTTCCAGCCTCCGGGCCCGCCGCCGATCTCGCCCCATCGTTCGATCCGCCACTCTCCGCCCAGCATGAGCCCTGTCAGCCCCCCCGTCGTCGGCTCCCAGCAGCCCACCGCCATGCCCAGGCCGGCCTTGGCGGCGGCCGCACTGCCGACCAAGGTGCTGGTGGTCGACGATCATGCCCTGCTGCGCGTGGGCATCGTCACCAGCCTGGGGCAGATCGAGCATGTCCAGCTGCAGCTGCTCGAGGCCGGCAACCTGAGCGATGCCATCGAGCTGTATCGCAGCCAACCCGACATCGCGCTGGTGCTGCTCGACCTGAACATGCCCGACAGCAAGGGCCTGCAAGGGCTGAAGCAGTTCCTCGAAACCTTTCCGCTGGCCAAGGTGGCCGTCATCAGCGGCACGCAGGACGAATTCGTCATCGGCCATGTGCGGGCGCTGGGCGCGGTGGGCTATGTCACCAAGGGCCAGGCGCCGCGCGCGATGTCCGATATCGTCCTCGGCCTGCTGGGCAAGCCCCTGGCGGCCGAGATCGGCGGCACCTCGTCGTCGGCCCGCTTTCCGCGCTTTCCCAACTCGTCGCGCTACGACCGGGTGGCCGAACTGGGGCCGCGCCACCTCGAGATCCTCGAGCTGGTGCTGTCGGGCTGCTCGAACCAGGAGATCAGCACCGCCACCGGGCTGTCGCTGGGCACCATCAAGAACTACGTGTCGACCATCCTGCTGGCGCTGGACGTCAAGTCGCGTTCGCACCTGATCAGCCTGTTCCGCTGACACTGACATGGCGGCTGCTTGCAGCGGGGCTGGGCCGTGAGCTTTCGCCTTTCCGCGCCCTCGTCGCCGGACGCGCCCGAAGCCGCCCTGGAACAGGCCCTGGACCGGCGCCGCGCCCGGGTGCGCTCGACCCAGCTCGAACGGGTGCTGTTGCGCTCGCGCCAGCAGCTCGCCGCGGGCTTCGTGCTCGCCCTGGGCCTGTGGCTCGCCCACTGGCTGCTCATGCGCCAGCCGAACACCCTGGTCTGGGCCGCGGCGGTGCACGGCACGCAGGCGGCCCAGGCCCTGGTGGCGCACGGCTTCAAGCGCCGCGGCCGGGCCGCCCTGGTCCAGTCGCAAGTCTGGCTGCGGCGCTACCTGCTCAGCCTCACCGCCTCGGCCACCGCCTGGGGCTCGTCGGCCCTGCTGGTGCTGCCGCACGAAACCAACCTGTATTTCACCTGCGCATGGGTGGTCGTGCTGCTCGCCGTGGCCGGCGCCGGCGCCTATGTGGTGTCGGCGCTGCGCTCGGCCATCTATCTGTGGCTGCTGCCGCTGCTCGGGCCGCTGATCGGCTGGATGCTGTGGCAGCGCGGACCGCTGCAGCTGAGCATCGGCATCCTGGCGCTGACCTACCTGGTGATGGCGGCGATCTTCGCCCATTCGCACTACCGGCTGCTGCAGACCGCGCTGCGCACCAAGCTCGACAACGACGCCCTGGTGCGCGCCCTGCGCCAGCAGGTGGTGCTGGTCGAGGAGGCCGACCGCGAGAAGAGCCGCTTCCTGGCCTCCGCCAGCCACGACCTGCGCCAACCGATGCACGCGCTCGGCCTGTTCGCCGCCACCCTCGAGAAACACCTGGACGGCACCTCGCTGCAGCCCACGGTGTCGAACATGATGCGTTCCATCGACGCGCTGGAGCAGTCCTTCGGCGCCATGCTCGACATCTCCAAGCTCGACGCCGGCGTGATCGAGCCGAACCTGCAGTCCTTCCCCATCCGCGACCTGTTCCGCGTGCTGCACATGCATTGCACCGGCCAGGCCGAGGAACTCGGCCTGAGCCTGCGTTTCAAGCCGGGCGGCAAGATCGTCACCAGCGACCCGCAGCTGCTGCAGCGGGTGCTGGGCAACCTCATCCACAACGCCATCCGCTATACCCAGCAAGGCGGCATCGTGGTGGTGGTGAGGCAGCGCCAGGGGCAGATCAGCATCGAAGTCTGGGACACCGGCATCGGCATCGCCGCCGAGGAGCTGCCCCGGGTGTTCGACGAGTTCTACCAGGTGGGCAACCCGGGACGCGACCGCTCGCGCGGCCTGGGCATGGGCCTGGCCATCGTCAAGCGCCTGGTGCTGCTGATGGGCCACAGCCTGGAGGTGGCATCGACCCCCGGCAAGGGCACGGTCTTTCGCATCCTGCTCAAGCCCACCCAGCTGGCCGACATGGACAACGTGGTGCTCGGGGCCGACACCGTGCCCTCGCCGCTGGACGCCGACCAGACCATCCTGCTGATCGACGACGAAGAGAGCGTCCGCTGCGGCATGGGCGAGCTGCTGCAGACCTGGGGCTACCGCGTCCTCCAGGGCGGCACCATCGCCGAGGCTTGCACCGAGGTGAGGCGCCATGCGGGCGTGATCCACCTGGTGATCTCCGACCTGCGCCTGGCCAACAAGGAGGATGGCGTCACCGCCATCGAGCGGGTGCGCGAAGCCTACGGCGCGCCCCTGCCGGCCCTGCTGGTCACCGGCGACACCTCGCCCGAGCAGGTCAAGCGGGCGCACGAGAGCGGCCACCAGGTCCTGTTCAAGCCTGTCCGCACCCGCGACCTGCACTCGGTGCTGCGCCGCATTCCCTGAGCCCTTGTCAAGACCGTCCAAGGAGGGACGTGCCGAGTCACCTTTGTCACTTGTGAACCGGAGCCGCCCCCCCTACCATGCCAGCCCGGCAGTCTTCCAAGGGCAGCATCGTGGCTCCACCTTCCATTTCCCAAGCCGGCGCGCGCCGGCCCGATCGGACACGCGTCCTCGCCGGCCTGTCCGCCGCCCTGCTGGCCTGGCTGGCCCTGCCCGCCTCCGCCCTGGCGCAGGCCGCCGACACCGCATTGGCGCCGCCCAGCGAGGTGACCCGCAACGCCCTGGCGCGCCAGCGCGATGCCGAGACCGTCCTGGTGCTGAGCGCCGAAGGCCGGGCGCTGCTCGAACGGGATGTCATCCAGCTCGACGGCTACACGTATTGCGGCCTGGCCATCGCCCTGGCCGAACAAGGCGAGTTCCGCCAGAGCATCCGCGCCGCGAGCAAGGCGCTGCACCTGGGCAACACCGAGCGCAACGACGACCTGAAGGCGCTCGCCCAGCGCGACCTGGCCATCGCCTACAGCTACGCCGGCCTGCTCGACGAGGCCGAGCGCTATGCGCAGGCCGCCCTCGAGCTCAAGGCCAACGATCCGCAGCAGGCGCATGCGCCGTCGCACAAGGTGCTGGGCGACGTCGCCGCGCGCCGCGGCCGTTTCGACGCGGCGCTGGCCGCCTACGAGCGTGCGCTGTCGCTGTCGAGCAAGCGCTTCGAGCCCCTGGTGCGGGTGTCGATGGCGAACGCCTTCACCGCCCAGGGCCGCGCCCAGGACGCGCTGGCCCAGCTGGGGCTGATACCGGCCGCGGCGGCCGAGGGCCTGGGCGGGTTCTTCGGCCGCAGCCGGGCGAATGCGCTGCTCGCGGGCGGCCAGCCCGAGGCCGCCGCGGCGCTGTTGCGCCAGGTGGCGGCCACGACGGACGGTGCCGAGGCCCCCTACCAGCGCCTCTGGGCCCTCGAGGGCCTGGCGCGGGTCGAACTCGCGCGCGGCGACCGCGCCGCCGCCCTCAAGGCCTACCTGGAGACCGTGCAGCTGGCCGACGGCCTGCGCGCACGCTTCCAGAGCGAGGAGTTCAAGACCGGCCTGTTCGGCGACCTGCAGCAGGTCTTCGACGCCGCCCTCGCGCTGAGCCTGGAGACGCGTGACTTCGAGGCCGCCTGGGGACTGTCCGAGGCCGCCCGCGCGCGCCAGCTGCTGGACTCCATCCGCGAGCGCGCCCCCGACACGCTGTCGCGCCAGCGTGTCGGCCTGGGCGAGCTGCAGCGCAGCCTGGGCGCCAACGAGGCGGTGCTGCAGTTCCACGTGCTGGACGAGCGCAGCGTCGTCTGGTTGATCACCCGCGGCGGCGTGTCGGCGAACATCGTTCCGCTGGGCCAGGCCGCCCTGTCGGCCCAGGTCGAGGAGCTGAGGCGCAGTGTCATCGAACGCCGCCGCGACACGGCCGCGGTCGCCCAGGCGGTGTACAAGGCGCTGCTGCCCGGCGTCGAGCTGGGCGCCGTGCAGCGCCTGTTCGTGGTGCCGCACGGTGCGCTGCACTACCTGCCGTTCCAGGCGCTGCACGACGGCCGCGGCTACCTGATCGAACGCAGCGCGGTCACCGTCTGGCCGTCGGCGGCGGTCGGGGCCCGGCTGCTCGCGCACCCCCAGGGCACGGCGGCCACCCTGACCGGCTTCGGCAACCCGGCCACCGACCGCAACGTGCCCCTGCCGGGCGCCGAACGCGAGGTGCAGCAGGTGGCCAGGCTGTTCGGCCGCAGCGAGGTGTACGTGCAGCAGGACGCCACCCGGCAGCGCTTCCGCACCAACGCCAACCGGTCGAGCGTGCTGCATGTGGCCGCCCATGCCGAGGTGGACGAGGTCGACCCGCTGTTCTCGCGCATCCTCTTCGCCTCGACCCCCACCGAGACCGGCCTGCTCGAGGCGCGCGACATCTATGGCCTGGACCTCGCCGGCGTCGACCTCGTGACCTTGTCGGCCTGCGAAAGCGGCCTGGGCAAGGTAGCCCGCGGCGACGAGATCATCGGTTTCACCCGCTCCTTCCTGTCGGCCGGGGTCAACAGCATCGTCGCCTCGCTCTGGCCGGTGGCCGACGAATCGACCGACGTGCTGATGAACCGGCTGTACAAGGAGCTGGCCGCCGGCCGCGACCTGATGTCGAGCATGCAGCAGGCGCAGCTCGAAGTGCAGAAGAACAGGCGCTTCGCGCATCCCTTCTTCTGGGCGCCGTTCAACGTCATCGGCAACGGCCACCTGCTCGTGTCCACCACCCCTGCGGCGCGCTGATGGAATTTCCCATGACACCTCCTCGTCCACTCGCCCTGTGCATGGCTTCGGCCCTGTGCGTCCTGCCCCTGGCGCCGGCCCTGGCGCAAGATCCGTCCGTGCCGGCGGCCGGCGACGCGCAGCCGGCCCCGGCCGCGCGCTTCAAGCTGAGCGCCATCGAGTTCAGCCCCACCGTCGCCATCCCCGCAACCGAGCTGCAGGCCGAGGTGGCGCCCTTCATCGGCCGCGACATCAGCAGCGCCGAGCTGGCCCAGGTGGTGGCCGCGGTGCGCCGGCTGTACGAAAGGCGCGGCCTGGGACTGGTCGCCATCGGCCTGCCCGCCCAAGCCTTGCACCAGGGGGTGCTGAAGGTGGCGATCGTCGAGCCGCGCATCACCCGCGTGCTGGTGGACCACACCGGCCCGGCGCCGGTGAGCGACGCACGGGCCGAGGCGGTGCTGTCGCATGCCGGGCTGGCCGCCGAGCGGCCGCTCAACCTGCAGCAGCTGGACCGGGCCATGTTCACCCTGAACGACTGGCCGGGCGTGAGCGCCAAGGCGACCCTCACCCCCGGCGGCGACGAAGGCGCCTACAGCGTCGCGGTGCAGACCCGGCGCGGCCGCGCCTGGGACGCCAGCGTCGACGCCGACAACTACGGCACCCGGGTCAGCGGCCGCTACCGCATGGGCGCCCTGCTGCGCTGGAACAACCCCACCGGCAGCGGCGACAACCTCGACCTGCGCACGGTGCTGTCCGACGGCAGCGGCAACCTGGTCGGACGCCTGGGCTACGAGGTGCCGATCGGGGCCAGCCCGTGGCGCGGCGGCCTCGGCTATTCGCGCGTCAACTATGAACTGAGCGACACCTTCGACGGTGCGGTCGGCACGGCCGACGTCTTCGACGCCTCGCTCGCCTACCCGCTCCTGCGCGGCCGCGAGCGCAACCTGGTGAGCCGCCTGGCGCTGGAGGACAAGAAGCTGAGCGACGAGTTCGGCGGACGCACCGACAAGCACATCCAGGCCGCCACGCTGAGCCTGTCCTTCGAGTCGCGCGACGCCTGGCTGGGCGGCGGTTTCAGCGGCGGCACGGCCGGCCTCACCCTGGGCCGGCTGCGCGACCGCACCGAACTCGCCAACCTGGGGGCGGGGGCGACCGCCTCGCCGGTCGAGCCGAGCACGCTGGGCCGCTTCACCAAGCTGGCGTTCCAGCTGACGCGGCTGCAGGCGCTGACCCGCAGCGTCTCGCTCTTCACCGGACTGGCCGGCCAGCTGGCGCACAAGAACCTCGACAACGCCGAGAAGCTCACCCTGGGTGGCGCCAAGGGCGTGCGTGCCTATCCCGCGGCCGAAGCCGCCTCCGACCAGGGCATCCTGCTCAACACCGAGCTGCGCCTGTGGATCAACCCGCAGTGGAGCAGCTTCGTGTTCTACGACGTAGGCCACGGCCGGCTGCTGAGGGCGCCGGGCTCCGCCCTGGCCTCGTCGCGCGCGCCCGACAACACCCGCACGCTGCACGGCGCGGGCCTGGGCGTGCAGTACACCCATCCCGAGCTGCTGACGCTGAAAGCCAGTCTGGGCCGGCGCGGCGACGAGCCGGTGCTTTCCGACACCGACAACAGCCGCAGTCTTCTGCTCGTTCAAGTCCAGCATTCGTTCTAGGAGCTGCCATGCCCCGCCCCACGACCTCCTCTTCGCCACGGCGCGCCGCGCGCCACGCCGAACCGCGCCTGGCGCCGGTCGCCTTCGCCGCCCTGCTGGCCGCGGCCGGCCTGCCCGCGCATGCCGCCCCGGCCACCAACCAGCTGCCGGTGAGTTCCGGCAGCACGCCCATCAATGCGGTGATCAACGCCAACACCGGCACCGCCTCCAACCCGGTGATGAACATCACCCAGACGCAGAGCGCGTCCAACCGCGGCGTCATCGAGTGGAGCAGCTTCAGCATCGGCTCGGCGGCGCGGGTCAACATCGTCCAGCCGAACGCGCAGAGCGTGCTGATCAACCGGGTCGTCGGCCCGAGCACGGCCGGGGCTAGCGAGATCTACGGGGCGCTCAACGCGAACGGCCGGGTCTTCCTGGTGAACCCCGCCGGCGTGGTGTTCGGCCCCGGCGCCCAGGTGAACGTCGGCTCTCTGGTGGCGACCTCGCTCGACCTCACCAGCGCGATGACCGACAACAACTATGCCGGCGCGCTGGGCGCCGGCGCCATCGTCTTCGGGCCCGGCAGCGGCACCTCGGTCGAGGTGATGGACACCGCCGTGATCCAGGCCGGGGCCGGCGGCTCGGTGCTGCTGGTGAGCGATGCCGAGCTGCGCCAGAACGGCGCCATCGAGGCGGCGCAGGGCCGCATCGCCCTGGCCGGGGCCGACGCGGCCGAGATCGTGCCGCTGGGCACGAGCGGCTTCGTCGACCTGGTCATCGTCAGCAACACCAGCGCCACCAACCAGGTGACGCTCGGCTCCACCTCGTCCACCCTGGCCGCCGGCGGATCGATCGTCATCGGCGGCCGGCTCGAGGACACCGGCCGCAACGACATCCTCAGCATCAGCGGCACGGTCAGCGCCGCCAGCAGCACCGGCAACGGCGGCAGCGTGCTCATCGATGCCGGGGACGGTTCCGCCAGCATCGGTTCGGGCGCCCTCGTCAGCGTGGCCAGCACCGCGCCCGAGGGGCGCGGCGGCCGCCTCGGCGTGAACGGGCAAAGCATCACCCTGGACAGCGGCAACGGCCCGGCCAGCCTCAGCGCCGACGGCAGCGGCGGCGGCGGCGACATCAGCCTCGGCGGCACGGGCACCCGGGCGCTGAGGGTGGACAACGGCATCACCGTGTCGGCCGACGCGACCGCCAACGGCAACGGCGGCAACATCTGGGCCCGGGCCACCCACAGCGCGGGCACCTCGATCGCGCGTACGGACTACGGCGTCGCCGAGTTCTACGGCACCCTGCGGGCGCGCGGCGGACCGGACGGCGGCAACGGCGGGCACATCGAAACCTCGGGCACCTCGCTCAACACCGCCCTCGCCACGCCGTCCACCGGCAGCGTCGCCGCCACCATCGATGCACGTGCCCGATCCATCGAGGGGCGCGCCGGTTCGTGGTCCATCGATCCGTTCGACGTCACGATCTCCAACGCCGCGCCGACCGGTTTCCCGGGCAGCTTCACGCCCACCGCGCCGGGCGCCAACCTGCGCGCCGCCGACATCGCGGCCGTCCTGGACACCGGCACCAGCGTCGACATCACCACCGGCTCGGCCAGCAGCGGCAGCGATGCCGGCAACATCACGCTGACCAGCGGCACCAGCATCAGCCGCAACGCCGGCGGCGGCCCCGCCACGCTGCAGCTGCGCGCGCACGACAGCGTGGTCCTGCAATCGGGCAGCAGCATCACCGGCACGGCGGCCAACCCGCTGAATATCCACCTGTACAGCGACCTCGACGGCAGCGGCGGCGGCCGCGTCGAGCTGCAGGGCCCGGTCGCGCTCGGCACCGGCGGAGGCAACATCCAGCTGAGCGGCGGCACCGACCCGCTGACCGGCTTCGCCACCGGCGCGACGGGTGTCGCCGGCGTCAGCCTCGGCAGCGCCACCCTCGACACCGTAGGCGCGGCCGGCAGCCGCGGCGACGTGCTGATCCGCGGCGCGGGCACGGCCTCGCCCAGCGGCAGCGGCAGCGGTGTCTCCGCCAGCGGTGGCAGCATCACCGCCCACAACATCACCATCGTGGGCCAAAGCGCCGACAGCTCGGCGGTGGCGCTCAGCGGCCTCACGCTCGACACCGGCAGCGGCGCGATCGACATCCGCGGCGTGGCCACGCGGGCCGGCCTCACATCCAGCCAGGCCATCGGGGTCGAACTGAGCGGCGTGACAGCGAACACAGGCAGCGGCTCGCTGCTCATCGCCGGCCGAGGGGATGACAACAACATCACGACCCTCAGCGCCCCGGCCACCGGGCTGCAATACAGCAACCTGCACATCAACACCGCCGCCGGCCCCAGCGGCCCCATCACGCTGGCCGGCGAGGCCGCCCACTCCTCCGGCGCGGGCATCACCTTCCAGGACACCGAAAGCGGCGGCCTGGTCGTCAGCGCCGGCGTCTCCGTCCCCATCAACACCTTGTCCGACATCAGCCTGGGCGCCATCAGCTCGGACGGGCTGGCCTTCGCGCTCGGCGTCGGCACGGGCTTCAACACCTCGGTCTCGACCGACGGCGCGCTCAACTTCCGCCCGCTCGGCGTCGACAGCAACGGCGCGCTGGTGGAAAGCACCGCCACCCCCATTTCCATCACGCCCATCGCCACCGGCGACACCGGTTTCATCGTCGACCCGGCCTGGCTGCAGACCCCGGTCAGCGGCTCGCCGGGTTTCGGCGCCGGGCGCGGCGTGGTGGTCGGCTCCAGCCTGCACAGCGGCGCCATCAGCGTGGACGACAACGCCTTGAGCAACCATGCCACCCTCAGCCTCACGCTGCAGAACCAGGGCACCGGCTCGGGCGGCATCGCGCTCGGCAGCGGCAACAGCCTGCGCGACCTGGGCCTGATGACCGCGGGCGACGTCAGCCAGGGCGGTGCGCTCACGGTGAGCGGCAAGCTGGTGATCGAGGGCGCCCCGGCCAGTGTCGTCGACCTGAGCGAGGCCAACACCATCGGCATGCTGGCCTTCGATCCGCCCGACACGCTGCTGGTGAGCACCCAGGGCGACCTGACGGTGGATGCGGCCGACATCGCGAGCTACGACGCCGGCACCTCGAGCTTCGCCTCGTTGAGCATCACCGGCAGCTCGGCCACCAACACCGTGGCGCTGAGGTCGCTCGGCGGCAGCGTGCTGGTCAACCAGCCGATCACCATGACCGGCACGGGCACCACGCTGCTCGACCTGTCATCGCTGACGGCGGTGACGTTCGCCGCCGGCGCGCAGCCGGTCAAGGGTGCCGGCGGGGTGGTGCGTGCCTGGGCACCGTCGATCACCGGCCTGGCGGGCGCCACCAACCACTACGGCTGCCAGCTCGACTCCGAGGGCTGCGCTTCGGGCCTCGCGCCCCCCTCCGCCCCGGGCACGTATGCGATCTATCCCACCCAGCCCACCCTCAGCGTGACGGCCGCCAACATCAGCGGCACGATAGGCACGGCCCTTCCGGCACTCGGCTACACGGCCAGCGGCCTGATCAACGGCGACACCGCCGCCCAGGCGCTGACGGGTGCCCTGGGCACCACGGCCACCGCCTCGAGCCCGCCGGGCACCTACGCCATCACCCAGAACACCCTGGTCTCGCCCACCGGCTACCTGATCAGCTTCACGCCCGGACAGCTGACCCTGGCCCTGGGCACCCGGTCACCCGACAGCGACGCGGTGCGCGCCGACCACCTCAGCGAATTCCGCTCCGACGTGTACGGCCGCAACCTGTCGCGGCCCTTCGTCTGCACGGCCTCCTCGCTGGTGCGCGACGACACGGCACGCGAGTCGGGCGCCGATCCGCTGACCCTGGAGTGGGGCAAGGTGCGCCACCAGCCGCAACTCTCGGGCTGCCTGGACGTGAACAACGCCGGCCAGTGCGCCGCCTTCTGATGCCGGCACCCCGCCCCCCGCGCAAGAGGGGGCGGGGCGACAGGAAGTGACTTTCGGCTGATGTTGGCGAACGCCGCGATTCCTACAGTGCAACACCACGCTCCAGAACTGCCCGGCCCACCCCCATGAGCTCCCTGCCCGTCGACCAACTCCTCGCCCCGCTGGGCGAAGCCGCCCCCTGCTGGGCCGACCTGGAGTACGACCCGGCCTTCCTGGCGCTCGAAGAGGCGGCCCGGGGCAAGCCCGAGCAGCAGTTCGGCGACACCGTCATCGCCCCCGAGGAACCCGACTGGCGGGTGGTGTACGACAGCGCGCTGGCCCTGGCCGGGCGCACGCGCGACCTGCGCGTGGCGGTGCTGCTGGCGCGTTCGTCCGCCCGCCTGCACGGGCTCGCCGGGTATGCACAGGCCCTGGGCCTGATCGCCGGCCTGCTCGAACGCTACTGGGACCATGTCTTCCCCGCGCTCGACGCCGACGACAACCTCGACCCGACGATGCGGCTGAACGCCCTCGGCCCACTGGTCGACGGCGCCTGCGGCCTGGCCGACCTGCGCAGCGCCCAGGTCACCTCCGGCCGCATGCCGCTCAGCGTGCGCCAGATCGAGCTGGCCGCCGGCAAGGCCGAACCGCGCTCCGACGAAAGCGTGCCCACCCAGGAAGCCGTGCTCGACGCCATCCGCGCCGGAGCGGCCCAGGATCCCGGGCTGCTGGCCCTGATGAAGCAGCCCCAGGCGGAACTGCAGCGCATCGACGCCGTGCTGACCGACAAGGTCGGCCCCAACGGTCCCGACCTCAAGCCCTTGCAGCTGCTGGGCCGCTGGCTGGCCAACGCCGCGGCCCAGGCCGAGGCGCACGAGGCCGACGCGGTCACCGCCGAGGACAGCGCCGAAACCGCGACGCAGGACGGCGCCCCCGCCGGCCGGGCCGCGGCCCCCGGTGCCCTGCGCCACCGCGACGACGTCGTGCGCACGCTGGACCGGGTCTGCGAATGGATAGAGAAGAACGAGCCGACCAACCCGGCCCCCTTGCTGATCCGCCGCGCCCAGCGCCTGATGGGCAAGAGTTTCATGGACATCATCCGCGACCTCGCGCCCGATGGCCTGTCCCAGATCGAAAACCTTGCCGGTCGTCCCGACGAGTGAACCCCTTGTCCCGCCACACCGTCTCTTGAACCCAGCGTAGAGGAGCCCTTCCATGGCCACCAGCAGTCAGAAGTTCATCGCACGCAACCGTGCCCCCCGCGTCCAGATCGAGTACGACGTGGAGCTCTACGGCGCCGAAAAGAAAGTGCAGCTCCCCTTCGTCATGGGGGTGCTGTCCGACCTGTCGGGCAAGCCGGCCGAGCCGCTGCCCCCGGTGGCCGACCGCAAGCTGCTCGACTTCGACGTCGACAACTTCGACAGCCGCATGAAGTCGATGAAGCCGCGCGTGGCCTTCCAGGTGCCCAACACCCTCACCGGCGAGGGCAACCTGAGCGTCGACATCACCTTCGAGAACATGGACGACTTCTCGCCCGCCGCCGTGGCGCGCAAGGTCGACGCGCTCAACAAGCTGCTCACCGCCCGCGAACAGCTGTCCAACCTCATCACCTACATGGACGGCAAGACCGGCGCCGAGGAGCTGCGGGCCATGGTGATCGCCGACCCGGCGCTGCTCGCCAGCCTGGCCAGCGCCAAGAAGACGAGCGACGAAGGCGCCGGCCAGGCCACGCCCGAATAAGCAACCCCTACGGCAACTGACGGAGATCCGTGATGGCAGAAGCACTCAACCAGACGTCGGCGCTGCAGGGCGTCGAGTTCCAGGGAGGCGATTTCGCCTCGCTGCTGAACAAGGAATTCAAGCCCAAGAGCGAAGAGGCCAAGTCGGCGGTCGAGTCGGCCGTGCTGACGCTCGCCCAGCAGGCCTTGTCGCAGACCCGGCTGATCAGCAGCGACGTGGTGATGTCGATCGAGTCGATGATCGCCGAGCTCGACAAGAAGCTCAGCGAGCAGATCAACCTGATCATGCACCACCCCGACTTCCAGCAGATCGAGAGCGCCTGGCGCGGCCTGCACCATCTGGTGAACAACACCGAGACCGACGAGCAGCTCAAGATCCGGGTGATGAACATCTCCAAGCAGGAGCTGGGCAAGACCCTGAAACGCTACAAGGGCACCGCCTGGGACCAGAGCCCGATCTTCAAGCGGGTGTACGAGGAGGAGTTCGGCCAGTTCGGCGGCGAGCCCTTCGGCTGCCTGGTGGGCGACTACTACTTCAACCAGACCCCGCCCGATGTCGAGCTGCTGGGCGAGATGGCCAAGGTCGCGGCCGCCGCCCACACCCCCTTCATCGCCGCGGCCGACCCGGCCCTGATGCAGATGGGCTCGTGGCAGGAGCTGGCCAACCCGCGCGACCTGACCAAGATCTTCACCACGCCCGAGTACGCCGCCTGGCGCTCGCTGCGCGAGTCGGACGACGCACGCTACATCGGCCTGGCCATGCCGCGTTTCCTGGCGCGCCAGCCCTACGGCGCCAAGACCAACCCGGTCGAGGAATTCAATTTCGAGGAAGACACCGGCAGCGCCGACCACACCAAGTACGCCTGGGCCAACTCGGCCTACGCCATGGCGGTCAACATCAACCGCTCGTTCAAGCAGTACGGCTGGTGCTCGCGCATCCGCGGCATCGAGTCGGGCGGCGCGGTCGAGGGCCTGCCGACCCACACCTTCCCGACCGACGACGGCGGCGTGGACATGAAGTGCCCGACCGAGATCGCCATCAGCGACCGCCGCGAGGCCGAGCTGGCGAAGAACGGCTTCATGCCGCTGGTGCATCGCAAGAACTCCGACTTCGCCGCCTTCATCGGCGCGCAGTCGCTGCAGAAACCCGCCGAATACGACGACCCCGACGCCACCGCCAACGCCAACCTGGCGGCGCGCCTGCCCTACCTGTTCGCGACCTGCCGCTTCGCCCACTACCTGAAGTGCATCGTGCGCGACAAGGTGGGTTCGTTCAAGGAGCGCGACGAGGTGCAGCGCTGGCTGCAGGACTGGATCATGAACTACGTCGACGGCGATCCGGCGCACTCCTCTGAGGACACCAAGGCGCGCCGTCCGCTGGCCGCCGCCGAGGTGGTGGTCGAGGATGTCGAGGGCAACCCCGGCTACTACACCTCCAAGTTCTTCCTGCGGCCGCACTACCAGCTCGAAGGCCTGACCGTGTCGCTGCGGCTGGTGTCCAAGCTGCCTTCGCAGAAGGCCGGCTGAGGCGCCTTGCGCGCTTCAGCCATCCGGCGCGGCGCGATCCGCCGCGCCCCCCTCGCCACTCGGGCGGCCCCTGCTGACCGAGAACGAAAGACCCGGCGGCACGCGTCCACGAATCCGAGCCCGTGGTCCGGCCTGCCGGCATTCCCTGTCCAGCGGGTCCATTCACATCAAGGAGAAGCATCATGGCAGTAGACATGTTCATCAAGATCGGTGACATCAAGGGCGAGTCGAAGGACGGCACGCACAAAGACAGCATCGACATCCTGGCCTGGAGCTGGGGCCTGAGCCAGAGCGGCACCTTCGCCACCGGCGCCGGCGGCGGCGCGGGCAAGGTCAGCGTGCAGGACCTCTCCATCACCAAGTACGTCGACGCCAGCTCTACCGCCCTGATGCTCGCGGCCTGCAAGGGCACGCACATCAAGCAGGCCGTGCTCACCGTGCGCAAGGCCGGCGACAAGCCGCTCGAGTACGTCAAGATCACGCTGGACAGCGTGCTGGTGTCCTCCCTGTCGACCGGCGGCAGCGGCGGCGAGGACCGCCTGACCGAGAACGTCAGCCTCAACTTCGCCAAGTTCAAGGTCGAGTACACCACGCAGGCCGACACCGGCGGCAAGGGCACGACCAGCACCGCCGCCTGGGACATCACCGCCAACAAGCCGGTGGGCTGAGCGCCCGTCCGCTGCCGGGAGACTGCCCCCGGCACGGCCTGGCGGACGGCCCCTCCCGGGAACGGCCCTCGCGGCCGCCTCGGGCCGGGTCCCGTCCCGATTCGAATTGGACCGCGTTCGTCCCGCCCACACGCCGGGCGAACGCCACGACGGCCGGACGGCAGCGCCTCCGGCAGGCTGACAAGGAGCCCGCATGAGCAAGGCCGACATGTTCTTGAAGGTGGACGGCGCCAAGCAAGGACAGATCAAGGGTGAATCGGCCGAAGCCGGGCACATCGACGAGATCGAGCTCGTCGGCTGGGACTGGGGCATGGACGGCAACGCCACCGCCTTCGGCGCCAGCACGGCCCGCACCACGCTGAAGGAGCTGGTCGTGCGCAAGCGGGTCGACAGCGCCTCGACCGGGCTGATGTCCGCGCTGCGCAACAACGAAGTCATCAAGAAGGCCGTGCTCACCGTGCGCAAGGCCGGCGGCATCTCGCCGGTGTCCTTCCTCAGCATCACCATCGAGAAGGCGCGCATCGTCTCGCACCGGCTGGGCAGCGCGGTCGACGGCAGCCCGGAGCTGATCGAGGAGACCCGCCTCGCCTTCTTCAAGGTGCAGGTCGAGTACCGCCCCCAGGACGCGACAGGCGCGGCCAAGGGCACGCACACCTTCGAGACCGAAGTGCTGCCCGGCTGATCCCCATCCCACGGAGACCTCCCATGACGCCGGTACAACTCGCCGAACAAGCCCTGCGCGAAGGCCAGGTCGACGCCGCCCTCAAGAGCCTGCAGGACGGCGTGCGCGCCCAGGCCGGCGACCCCAGGCTGCGGGTGTTCCTGTTCCAGCTGCTGTGCGTGCTCGGCCAGTGGCCGCGCGCCCTGAACCAGCTCGACGTCTGCGTCGAGCTCGACCCCGCCACCCTGCCGATGGCCAGCACCTACCGCGAAGCCATCAAGTGCGAGGCGCTGCGCGAGGCGGTGTTCGCGGGCAGGACCACCCCGATGGTGTTCGGCCGCCCGCAGGCCTGGGTCGCCCTGCTGGTCGAAGCGCTGCAGGCCGACGCCCGCGGCGACGCCGCGGCCGCCGCCCGCCTGCGCGACGACGCGCTGCAGGCCGCCCCGGCCACGCCGGGCAGTGCCGACGGCGTGGCCTTCGACTGGATCGCCGATGCCGACTCGCGCCTCGGCCCGGTGCTCGAGGCGGTGATCAACGGCCGCTACGCGTGGGTGCCCTTCAGCGCGCTGAGCGGGATCGCCATCGAGGAACCCACCGACCTGCGCGATCTCGTCTGGAGCGCCGCCCAGCTCGAATTCGTCAACGGCGGCGCGTCCGTGGCCCTGATCCCGACCCGCTACCCGGGCAGCGCGAACGATGGCGACGGCGCCATCCGGCTGGCGCGCCGCACCGACTGGATCGCCCTCGCGGAACCCCATTTCCGCGGCCTCGGCCAACGCGTGCTGACCACCAGCCAGGCCGATATCGACCTGCTGCAGCTGCGCAGGATCACGCTCGCACCGGCGCCGCCCGCCGACGGCGAGGCGCCCGCCGCCTGAGCGCCCCACCCGCACACCCCATCGCCATGCCCGCCCACGATGTACGAGACCGGCTGCAGCCCACGCTGCTCGACCGCCTGACCGACCACGACCCCGGCTCGCGCGTGGAGTCGGAAGACGCGCGCCTGATGAACAAGGCGCAGATCCGCGAGGCCGTGCTGCGCGACCTGTCCTGGCTGCTCAATTCGGTCAAGCCGCTGCCGCACATCGCCGGACACTACCGCGAGGCCGACGACTCGGTCCTCAACTACGGCCTGCCGCCGATGTCCGGCAACCTGGCCTCGCGCATCGACATCACCCTGCTGGAGCGCACCATCAAGCAGGCCATCCTGCGCTTCGAGCCGCGGGTGATGGAGGACTCGCTGGAGGTCAAGGCGGTCGAGCTGGCCAGCGTGCTCGACACCCACAACGTGATCGAATTCGAGATCCGGGGATTCATGTGGGCGCAGCCCGTGCCGCTGGAGCTGTTGCTGCGCACCCAGGTCGACCTGGAAGCCGGCCAGATCCAGGTGCGCGACGCGGCCCCGACCTCGATCAAGCGCAAGACCTGAGCCCTGCCCCGATGGACCCCAGCCTGCTGCGCCTGTACAACGACGAACTCGCCCACCTGCGCGAGGTGGGGGCCGAGTTCGCCGCCGAGTTCCCGAAGATCGCCGCCCGTCTGTCGATGGACGGCGTGGAGGTGAGCGACCCCTATGTCGAACGCCTGCTCGAAGGCTTCGCCTTCCTGTCGGCACGGGTGCAGCTCAAGCTGAATGCCGAACACCCGCGCATCGTTCAGCACCTGCTGGAGACGGTGTACCCGGGCTTCCTCTCGCCGGTGCCGTCGATGCTGATCGCCCGCATGCGGCCGGATCCGCTCGACCCCAACCTGAGCCGCGGTTTCACCGTCCCGCGCGGCAGCTCGCTCAGCAGCGAGCTGGTGCGCGGCCAGAACACACGCTGCGAGTTCCGCAGCGCCCACGAGGTCACGCTCTGGCCGGTGCAGATCGACTCGGTGCAGTACTTCAGCCACGCCTCCGACCTGCCGCTGAGCCAACTGCCCTCGGCCAAGCGCATCCGCGGCGGCCTGCGCATCCGCCTGAAGGCCTACGGCGGCATCAAGTTCAGGCAGCTCGACATCGACCGGCTGCCGCTGTACATCTCGGCCCCCGACGACGTCGCCTTCCGCCTGCACGAGCTGCTGCTGGGGGCCGGCCACGGCACCTGGGTCGGCCAGCCCGCGCGCGGGGCGCTGCAGGGCTTCTCGGATGCGGCCTCGATCCGGCCCTTGGGCTTCGAGGACGGGCAGGCCCTGCTGCCCGACACCGTGCGCGGCTTCAGCGGCCATCGCCTGCTGCAGGAATACGCCGCCATGCCGCAGCGCTTCCTGTTCGTCGAACTGGCCGACCTGCGGCGCCGGCTGGCCCTGGTCGACGCGGCCGAGGTCGAGATCGTGGTGCTGTTCTCGCGCGGCGAAGCGGCGCTCGAGTCGCTGGTCGACGCCTCCAGCCTGGCGCTCTATTGCACCCCGGCCGTCAACCTGTTCCCCAAGCGGCTGGACCGCATCCAGCTCGGCTCCGGCCAGTGGGAGCACCATGCCGTGCCCGACCGCACCCGGCCCATGGACTACGAGATCCACACGCTGGAATCGGTGACCGGTTTCGGCACCGGCCAGGTGGCCGAACAACGCTTCCTGCCGCTGTACGCCACCTTCCACGACGCCACGCGCCGGCATGCGGCCTACTACACCGTGCGCCGCGAGCCGCGGCTGCTGTCGGCGCGCCAGCGCGCCGAAGGGCCGCGCTCGGCCTACGTCGGCCAGGAGGTGTTCCTGTCGCTGGTCGACCCGTCGCACGCGCCCTACCGCGAGGAGATCCGCCAGCTCTCGCTCAGCGCCCTGGTCACCAACCGCGACCTGCCGACCATGCTGCCCGGCGCGGCCAGCACCTGGACACTCGACGCCGCCGGCCCGGCGGGCCGCATCGAGACCCTGCGCGGCCCGACCCGGCCGCTGCAGCGCCTGGCGCGCGGCGACGTGGGCTGGTCGCTGGTCAGCCTGCTGACCCTCAACTACCTCAGCATCGCGGGCGAGGACGGCGCGCGGGCCGCCGCCGCCCTGCGCAGCCTGCTGGCCCTGCACGGCCCGGAGCAGGACCCGGCCTGGAGCAAGCAGGTCGAAGGCATCCAATCGGTGCAGGCCCAGTCGGTGGTGCGCCGCCTGCCCTTCCCCGGCCCGCTGACCTTCGGCTGCGGCGTCGAGGTCACGCTGACCCTGGACGAACTCGGCTTCCAGGGCACCAGCGCCTTCCTGCTCGGCCAGGTGCTGGACCGCTTCTTCGCGCGCCAGGCCTCGGCCAACAGCTTCTGCGAGACCGTGCTGCGCTCGGCCTCGCGCGGCGAGATCATGCGCTGCGCGCCGCGCATCGGCAGCAAGGCCGTGCTCTGACCCGCCATGATGCAGCCGCCCGACGCCCGCGAGGACACGCCGACGCTGCACGCGCGCCGCGCGCAGCTGTTCGACGACATCGCCCGCGAGCCCTGGGCGCACGACTTCTTCGCGGTGCTGCGGCGCATCGACGCGCTGTGGCCCGACGAAGCCCGGCTGGGCACGGCCCTGCGCCCCGGCGCCGAGCCGGTGCGCCTGGGCCAGGATCCGGAGCTCGACTGCGCCCCCGCCGCGGTGATGTCCTTCGATGCCCGCGACAGCGGCCCGCCGCGCATGGGCGTGCGCTTCTTCGGCCTGTTCGGCCCGATGGGGCCGCTGCCCCTGCACCTGACCGAATACACCCGCGACCGCCTGCGCCACCATGGCGACGCCACGCTGGCGCGTTTCGCCGACGTCTTCCACCACCGGCTGCTGCTGCTGTTCTACCGCGCCTGGGCCCAGGGCCAGCCGACGGTGCAGGCCGACCGCGCCAGCGACGACCAGTTCGCCAAATGGGTGAGCGCCCTGTTCGGCCAGGCGCCGCAGGCGCTGCGCCATGCCGACGCGGTGCCCGATGCCGCCAAGCGCTACGTCAGCGGCCACCTGGCGCGCCCGACCCGCAACCCCGAGTCCATCGCCAAGGTGCTGCGCCAGTACTTCGGCGTGCCGCTGCGCGTCGAGTCGCACGTGGGCCACTGGCTGCCGCTGCGCGAGGCCGACCGCTCGCGCCTGGGCAGCCCGGGCGCGCGCCACGGCGCCGCGCTCGGGGTCTCGGCGGTGGCCGGCGCCAAGGTCTGGGACCGCCAGTACAAGATCCGGCTGCACCTCGGCCCGCTCACCCTGGCGCAATACCGGCAGTTCCTGCCCGGCCAGCGCGCCCTCGTCGAGCTGCGCGACTGGATGCGCCAGCTGCTCGGTTTCGAAATGCTCTGGGACCTGCGCCTGGTGCTGAAAGCCAGCGAGGTGCCGGCCCTCCGCCTGGGGCGCGACGCGGCGCTGGGCCGCAGCACCTGGCTCGGCCGCAAGGGCCCGCCCGCCGACCGCGGCGACCTGTACCTGAACCCGTCACGACGCCCGACGAACCCATCACACAAGGGACAAGACCATGGCTGAAATCAGTCGCACCGCCCTCTTCGGCAAGCTCAACCCGGTGGCCTACAAGGCGATCGAAGGCGCCACCGTGTTCTGCAAGCTGCGCGGCAACCCCTACGTGGAGTTGCAGCACTGGCTGTACCAGATCCTCAACGGGCAGGACAGCGACCTGCACCGCATCGTCAAGCACTACGAACTCGACGGCGCGCAGCTGGTGGCCGACCTGACGCAGTCGCTGGACCGGCTGCCGCGCGGCGCCTCCTCGGTGACCGACCTGTCGAGCTTCGTCGAGAACGCGGTCGAACGCGGCTGGGTCTACGGCTCGCTGATGTTCAACGACCGGCAAGTGCGCACCGGCTACCTGCTGATCGGCCTGCTCAAGACGCCGTCGCTGCGCAACGCCCTGCTGTCGATCAGCAAGCAGTTCGAACGCGTCAAGCTCGACGACCTGACCGAGCGCTTCGCCGCCCTGCTCGCCAACTCGCCCGAGCAATCGCAAAACGCCACTGACAGCGGCGCCGCGCCGGGCGAGGCCAGCGATGCCATCGCCCCGGCGGCGATGGGCAAGCAGGAAGCCCTCAAGCGCTTCACCACCGACCTGACCGAGCAGGCGCGCGGCGGCAGGATGGACCCCATCGTCGGCCGCGACGACGAGATCCGCCAGGTGGTCGACATCCTGATGCGCCGGCGCCAGAACAACCCCATCCTGGTCGGCGAGGCCGGCGTGGGCAAGACCGCGGTGGTCGAAGGTTTCGCGCAGCGCATCGCGCGCGGCGACGTGCCGCCCGCGCTGAAGGAGGTGACGCTGCTCACTTTGGACGTTGGGCTTCTTCAAGCCGGCGCCAGCATGAAGGGCGAGTTCGAGCAGCGCCTGCGCTCGGTGATCGACGAGGTGCAGGCCAGCGCCAAGCCCATCATCCTGTTCATCGACGAGACCCACACCCTGGTCGGCGCCGGCGGCCAGGCCGGCACCGGCGACGCCGCCAACCTGCTCAAGCCGGCGCTCGCGCGCGGCCAGCTGCGCACCATAGGCGCGACCACCTTCGCCGAATACAAGAAGTACATCGAGAAGGACCCCGCCCTCACCCGCCGCTTCCAGAGCGTGCAGGTCGACGAGCCGGACGAGCCCAAGGCCATCCTGATGATGCGCGGCGTGGCCTCGACCATGGAGAAACACCACCAGGTGCAGATCCTCGACGAGGCGCTGGAGGCCGCGGTGAAACTCTCGCACCGCTACATCCCCGCGCGCCAGCTGCCCGACAAGTCGGTCAGCCTGCTCGACACCGCCTGCGCCCGCGTGGCGGTCAGCCTGCACGCCACGCCGGCCGAGGTGGACGACTGCAGCAAGCGCATCGAGGCGCTGGAGACCGAACAAGGCATCATCGGCCGCGAGGCGGCGATCGGCATCGACACCCGGGCGCGCGGCGCCGCCGTCGGCGAGCAGCTGGCGCTCGAACGCCAGCGCCTGGAGGCCCTGAACACCCGCTGGGCGGCCGAGAAGCAGCTGGTCGACAAGCTGCTCGGCCTGCGCGCCACGCTGCGCGGCGCGGCCGAGCCGGTGGAAGGCACGGGCAGCCGGCTCGAACAAAGCGCCGCAGCGGGCGCCGCGGACACGCCGAAACTCTCGGACGAGCAGCGCGGCGCCCTGCTGGCCGAACTGAAGCAGGTGCAGGACGAGCTGGTCGCGCTGCAAGGCGAGGCCCCGCTCATCCTGCCCACCGTCGACTACCAGGCGGTGGCCAGCGTGGTCGGCGACTGGACCGGCATCCCGGTCGGCCGCATGGCGCGCAACGAGATGGAGACCATCCTCAAGGTCGCCTCGCTGCTGAGCCAGCGCGTGATCGGCCAGGACCACGCGATGGAGATGATCGCCAAGCGCATCCAGACCTCGCGCGCCGGGCTGGACAACCCGAACAAGCCGATCGGCGTCTTCATGCTGGCCGGCACCTCGGGCGTGGGCAAGACCGAGACCGCGCTGGCGCTGGCCGAGGCCTTGTACGGCGGCGAGCAGAACCTCATCACCATCAACATGAGCGAGTTCCAGGAGGCGCACACCGTCTCCACGCTGAAGGGCGCGCCCCCGGGCTACGTGGGCTACGGCGAAGGCGGCGTGCTGACCGAGGCGGTGCGTCGCAAGCCGTATTCGGTGGTGCTGCTCGACGAGGTGGAAAAAGCCCACCCCGACGTGCACGAGATGTTCTTCCAGGTCTTCGACAAGGGCTTCATGGAGGACGGCGAGGGCCGCTTCATCGACTTCAAGAACACCCTGATCCTGCTGACCACCAACGCCGGCACCGAACTCATCGCCAGCATGTGCAAGGACCCCGAGCTGATGCCCGAGCCCGAGGGCCTGGCCAAGGCGCTGCGCGAGCCGCTGCTGAAGATCTTCCCGCCCGCCCTGCTCGGCCGGCTGGTGACCATCCCCTACTTCCCGCTGTCCGACGCCATGCTGGGCCGCATCGTCAAGCTGCAGCTCGACCGCATCAAGAAGCGGGTCGAGGCACGCTACAAGATCCCGTTCGAGTACGGCGAGGACGTGGTCGAGCTGGTGGTCGGCCGCTGCACCGAAAGCGAATCGGGCGGGCGCATGATCGACGCCATCCTCACCAATACCATGCTGCCCGACATCAGCCGCGAGTTCCTGACGCGCATGATGCAAGGGCGCGAGGTGGGGGCCGTCACGGTATCGACCGACGGCGGCAACTTCGCCTACACCTTCGGTTGACGCGGATCGAGGACATCGCATGAACACCCCCCTGTCCACACCCGACGCCCCGGCCGCCGACGCCGCCCCGGCCGAACTCGAGCTCGACGCCGCCCTGCAGCTGGCGATCCGCATGCACCAGAACCGCCAGCTCGAAGGGGCGGAGCAACTGTACCGGCGCATCCTGGCGCTGGTGCCCGGGCATCCGGACGTGCTGCACCTGCTCGGCATGCTGCACCACCAGACCGGGCGCAGCGACGAAGGCGTGGCGCTGATCGAGCGGGCCATCCGCCTGCAACCCGACTTCGCCGGATACCACATCAACCTCGGCAACATCCACGCCTCGCGCCTGCACACCGCCGAGGCGACGCGCGCCTACGAACGCGCGAGCGCCCTCGCCCCCGACTCGGCCGACCTGCACAACAACCTCGGGGCGCTGTACCGCGCCCAGGGGCGCCATGCCGAAGGAAAGGCCGAGTACCTGAAGGCGATCGAGCTCAACCCCGAACACCTCAACGCCCACAACAACATGGGCCTGCTGCTGTCGGACGAAGGCGACGTCAAAGGCGCGATCCGCTACTACTGCCGCTCGGTCGAGCTGATGCCCGGCCACCCCGACGGCCGCAAGCTGCTGGGCATGACCTACTACACCATGGGCAAGATCGAGGAGGCGGCCGAGGTGTTCCGGCAATGGCTGAGCGACGAACCCGAGCACCCGATGGCGCGGCACATGCACGCGGCCTGCTCGGGGCAGAACGTGCCCGAGCGCGCGCCGGACAAGTACGTCGAATACACCTTCGACCGCTTCGCCGACAGCTTCGAGACCCAGCTCAACGAACGCCTGCAGTACCAGGCGCCGCAGCTCTGCGCCGCCCTGCTGGCGCGGCACCTGCCGGCCCCGGCGCACCAGTTCGTCGTGCTCGACGCCGGCTGCGGCACCGGCCTGTGCGGCCCCTTGGTCCTGCCCTGGGCGCGCTCGCTCGCCGGGGTCGACCTGTCGCGCGGCATGCTGGACCACGCCAAGGCCAAGGGGGTGTACAGCGACCTCTTCAAGGCCGAGCTGACCGAGTTCCTGCGCGAGTCGCCCGGGCAGTGGGAGGTCGTGCTCTCGGCCGACACCCTGTGCTATTTCGGCGACCTGCAGCCGCTGATGCGGGCGGCCGGCACCTCGGTGCGCGCCGGCGGCACCCTGCTCTTCACCGTCGAGGTGCTGGAGGAAGATGCGGGACTGCCCTTCCGCATCCAGCCGAACGGGCGCTATGCGCATGCGCGCAGCCATGTGGAACGGGTGCTGGGCGACAACGGCTTCGAGGTGCTGGAGATCGCCCGCGAGACCTTGCGCCAGGAGGGCGGCCATCCGGTCATCGGATGGCTGGTGGCCGCGCGCAGGCGCGCGACCGCCTGAGCGGGCACGGCAAGCCGGGCGCAGGGCGCCGTCGGCCGCGGCCAGCACGCGCCCTCGCCGCGACGATCGCGTCCCACTCCTTGAGTTCCACGAAATCGTTCACCACGAGCCGGTGCCGGCGTGAAGACCATCGCCGACGCGATGAGCACCTGCGCGGATGAGACCCAGGTGGGCGCAAGCGATCTTCTACACTCGCCCGCAGGCTGCCGTCGGCCTGCGCAAAGAAGATGGAAGGACACCCGGATGATTCCAGCAAGGGAAAGCAGAATGGTCTCGGCGCCCGGCCGCAGGCCGCGCCTCGCGGCATTCCTGCTGGCGGGTTTGTCGCATTTCGTGGGAGCGCCCGCCTTCGCAGCCGATCATGTCGAGCGCGTGTATTTCCCCAGCGAGGACGGCAAGACCGAGCTGGTGGGCTATCTGTTCTCGCCCGGCACGGCAGGCCCCCATCCGGCGATGGTCCTGCTGCATGGGCGGGGCGGACCGTACGCGGCGCATGTCGCCGCGGGTTGCACCTATGTCCGCAGGGACCGGCCCTCCGCGTGCGGCGCGGACACCTTGAGCGCGCGCCATCTCTTCTGGGCGCGGCAATGGGTGCGCCGTGGTTTCGTCGCGCTCCACGTGGACAGCTTCGGGCCGCGCGGCAAGGCCCACGGCTTCGCCCGCCATACCCATGGGAGCCCGGAACGGGCGGATGTCGATGAAGTGACGGTGCGGCCGCTGGATGCCATGGGCGGCTTGTCGTTCCTGCTCACCCGTCCCGAGGTCGACGACTCGCGCATCGGTGTGCAGGGCTGGTCGAACGGCGGCAGCACGGTGTTGAACGCCTTGCCCCTGCTGGAGGCCCGGGGCGGACCGCAGTTCCACGTGGCGATGGCGTTCTATCCCGGCTGCGGGCGAGCCGCGCTGCGCAACGAGGACTATCGCAGCAGCACGCCGCTGCTGCTGGAGCTCGCCGAGGCCGATGACCAGGTCTCCGCGCACACCTGCAGGCGATGGGCCGAGGCGGCCATGCGAAAAGGGAATCCGGTCCAGTGGGTGTGGAACGCCGGGGCCACCCATGGCTTCGACTCGCCCGAGGGCACGCGGCAGAAGCTGCCCGCCAACCGCGACGCGACACAGGCGGCCGTGGCCCTCAGCGCGGAGTTCGTGGCGAAGGCAGCTCCGCGCTCACCCTGATCCTTCAGGGCAGTCGGCGCCTGCGGGACCGCGACGCGATGCCAGGCAGAGGATGCCCGGGGCCATCTAGGGGTGGCGCCCGGATCGCAAAGCCCTCATAGTCCAGTCAAGGAGCGCTTTTCAAGGACCCGTGCGAAGGCGGGCTTCACGACAGCGTAGGCGCACCGTCCAGGTGGGGCACCCCCACCTCTCCAAGCACCGTGCAGTCCAGCTGCCATGCCACCCGGTTTCGCCCGAGCATCCGCGACAGACGCGCCGAGTCCCTGGGTCCATCCACCGGCCGTGCATGGCGCCGGCATCCGCGCCATGCCGCACACAGGAGAACACCATGTCCCACGCTGTGTACGACCCCGCTTCGTCCGCGCCCATGCTGTCCGCTCCCCCGCCCCAAGCCGCCCGCCCGGGCTGGCACGACGTCAACGACATCCACTCGATGGCGGGCATCGGCGGCACCTACTACTGGCCCGAGAACATGCTTGCACCCGTCGTGCTCACCTTCTGGGGGCTGCCCACCTTCCCGCCCGCCGACCCCCTCAACTTCACATGCAACTTCACCGCCGTCGACTCCGGCGGCGGCATGGACACGGGCCCCTGCGCCGTCCTGGGCGCCGTCGGGTCCCCTGCGGCCATCATCCTCTTCGGCGCCAACCCCCGGTCCCTGCTCGTGAACGGCATCTTCACCGATGCCGCGCACACGATCTACTCGATGTGGGTCCAGTCCGCGGGGTCCATGTTCGTCCCTTTGCGGATGTTCTGAACGCTCGGCTGCCAGCCCGTCGCCGGGCGGGCCGTCCTCGCGACCCGCCCGGACGCACCGGGCAGCGCCCGAGGTGACTTTCGTCGCTTTACCCTCGCAGGCGCTTTTCCTACCCTGTGCGCCATGACGGGCAGTTGCGCGTCCAGACCCATCCCGCCATGGCCAATCCGATCACGCTCACCTCGCCGCTGCCCGCCGGAGACCTGTTCTTCGAGTCGATGACGGCCTCCTCCGGCCTGAGCACGCTGGGCGACATGCAGCTGAGCCTGCTGAGCGAGAAACCGGACCTGAAGGCGAGCGAGCTGCTCGGCAAGCCGATCACCGTGCACGTGGAAACGCGCGACGGGGCCAAGCGCCACTTCAACGGCTACATCACCCGCTTCGGCATGGGCGTGCACCGCGGCCGCTATTTCGGCTACCGCGCCACCGTCAGCCCCTGGCTGTGGTTCCTGACCCGCACCAGCGACTGCCGCATCTTCCAGGACGCGACGGTGCCCGACATCGTCAAGAAAGTGTTCGCCGACCACGGCGTGGCCAATTTCGAATCCAAGCTCTTCCGCAGCTACCGCCCCTGGACCTACTGCGTGCAGTACCGCGAGAGCGACTTCGACTTCGTGGCCAGGCTGCTCGAGCACGAGGGCATCTACTGGTACTTCGAGCACAGCGACGGTGCCCACAAGCTGGTGCTCGTCGATTCCCACAGCGCCCACGACGCCGCCCCCGGCTACGAGTCGGTGCGCTACATCGAGGACCCGGCGCACGCGCCGCCCGACCAGGAGTACATCTCCCACTGGACCTTCTTCGAAGGCGTGAAGAGCGGCAAGACCGTGCTCACCAGCTATGACTTCGAGCGCCCCTCCACGCCGCTCGAGGTGGAGTCGGCGCACCAGCGCAGCCACGAGCTGTCCGACTACGAGCAGTTCGACTTCCAGGGCGACTACGTCAAGAAGCCGGACGGCGCCCAGTGGGCCGAGACCCGCATGGACGAGGTGCAGGCGCGCTACCAGCAGGTGCGGGCGCGCTCGAACGCCTTCGGCCTCGCGGTCGGCCGCAACGTCAAGCTCACCCACCACCCGCGCGAGGACCAGAACAGCGAGCACCTGATCACCGGCCTGAGCATCGAGGCCAAGGTCGGCAACTTCGAGTCCGGCGACGGGGGCACGCGCTTCCAGTGCGAGCTGCAGGCCATTCCCGGTTCGGCGCAGTTCCGCCCCGAGCGGCGCACCCGCAAGTCGGTCGTGCAAGGCCCGCAGACCGCCCTCGTGGTCGGGCCCGCCGGCGAGGAGATCTTCACCGACAAGTACGGCCGGGTGAAAGTGCAGTTCCACTGGGACCGCTACGGCAAGAAGAACGACAAGAGCTCCTGCTGGGTGCGTGTCTCGCAGCCATGGGCGGGCAAGAACTTCGGCATGGTGCACATCCCGCGCATCGGCCAGGAGGTGGTGGTCGACTTCCTCGAGGGCGACCCCGACCAGCCGCTCATCACCGGCCGCGTCTACAACGCCGAGCAGATGCCGCCCTGGGACCTGCCGGCCAACGCCACGCAGTCCGGCATCCTCACCCGCTCGTCCAAGGGCGGCGGCTATGCCAATGCCAACGCCATCCGCTTCGAGGACAAGGCCGGCAGCGAGCAGCTGTGGATCCACGCCGAGAAGAACCAGGACATCGAGGTCGAGAACGACGAGACCCACTGGGTCGGCCACGACCGCAAGAAGACCGTCGACAACGACGAGACCGTGCTGGTCAAGCACGACCGCACCGAGACCGTCGGCAACAACGAGAAGATCACCATCGGCGTGAACCGCACCGAGGCGGTGGGCAGCAACGAGAACATCGCCATCGGGGCCAACCGCACCGAGACCGTCGGCGCCAACGAGACCATCACCATCGGCTCGAACCGCACCGAGACGGTGGGCGCGAACGAGACCATCACCATCGCCTCCAACCGCACCATCTCGGTCGGCGCGAGCGAAACCGCCACGGTCGCGCTGCAGCGCACCCACGCCGTCGGCATCAACGAGACCATCGCCATCGGCGCGGCCCAGGAAGTGGCCATCGGCGCCATGCAGACCATCACCGTCGGGGCCAACCAGTCGACCAGCGTCGGCGTCAACCAGAGCAACGACATCGGCGCCAACCGCAGCCTGGAGGTCGGCGGCGCGCAGACCACGAAGGTGGGCAAGGCGCGCACCACCTCCATCGGGCAGGACGACTCGCTCAGCGTCGGCAAGAACCTCAGCATCACGGCGGCCGACTCGATCACCATCAAGACCGGCGAGGCCAGCATCACGATGAAGAAGGACGGCACCATCACCATCAAGGGCAAGGACATCACGGTCGAGGGCTCGGGCAAGATCAACGTCAAGGCCAGCAAGGACATCGTGATGAAGGGCTCGAAGATCCTGCAGAACTGACCACACGGACTCACCAGGGACACGACATGGGCGGCAGAGAGTTGATCGAGGCGGCAGTAGCGCCCGCCGAGGCGGAACAGCACGCGGCGACCGAAACGGACAGCGATGCCCTGTCGCCGCTGCTCGGCTCGCGACCGGCGCGTCTGCACGGCGCGACCCTGCCGGAGGTGACGATAGGCGAGCTGGTCGCCATGGCCGACGAGGGCCGCACCCCGCTGGTGCTCTACCCCGGCCAGCCGGGCACGGCGGCCTTGCGCGCGCGCTCGGTCGTCGACCTGCACGGTGCCCACATCGGGCGCGCGCTGGTGTTGTCCTTCGAAGGCGGCGACGCGTCGCGCCCCATCGTCATGGGCGTGCTTCGCCAGCCCGACGGCCCGCCCGCCGCGGGCCCCGGGCAGGTGCAGGTCGAGGCCGACGGCGAGCGCATGATCGTCAGCGCCCGGGAGCAGCTGGTGCTGCAATGCGGCAAGGCCAGCATCACCCTCACCAAGGCCGGCAAGGTGCTGATCCAGGGCAGCTACGTGTCCAGCCGCTCCACCGGGGTCAACCGCATCAAGGGTGGCTCGGTCCAGCTCAACTGAACCTCCCTTCGCGCCCCCGTCTTTCGCACATTCCATGGAACTGATCAACGCCACCCGCATGGTCGCGGGCTACAACATGGGACTCGAGCCCAGCGGGCGCGAGCTGCTGGTGGTGGTCGTCAAGGGCACCTTCCGCTTTCCGCTGCCGGACGAACCGGCCAGCCACTTCGCCCTGCACGAGCAGCAGCTGCCGCTGGTGATGGCCGACACCTTCACCGGCGCACCCGGCCTGTCGGCCCCGGTGTACGAGGTGGACTTCGCGCCGCGCAAGCCGCGCTGCGACATCCTGCTGCTGGGCAGCGCCCACGCCCCACAGGGCCGGCCGGCAACCCGGGTGGACGTGGGCCTGCGGGTGGGCGGCTGGAGCAAGAGCTTCAGCGTGGTCGGCCCGCGCCGGTGGGACTGCGGCATCGCCACCCTGCGCGCCACGTCGCCCGAGCCTTTCGTGTCGCAGGCCATCTCCTACGACGTGGCCTACGGCGGCACGGACCTGCGGCATGAAGACCCCGCCCAGCATGCCGCCTACCTGCCCAACCCTGTCGGCCGGGGCTTCCACAAGCACCTGCGCAAGGAATGGGTCGATAGCAAGCCCTTGCCCCTGACGGAAGAGCTGGGCCGGAGCGTCTCGGACACCGACAGCGACTACCGGCCGATGTCGTTCGGGCCGCTGGGCCGCGCCTGGTCGCCGCGCTCGGCCCTGGCCGGCACCTATGACGACGAGTGGCTGGACAAGCACTTTCCGTTTCTGCCGCCGGACTTCGACGAGGGGCACTACCAGGCCGCACCGGCGGATCAGCAGGTGCCGCTGGAGATGTTCCAGCGCGGGCCGGTCGAGGTGGTGCTGTCCAACCTGACGCCCGAGGGGCTGACCCGGTTCACCATCCCGCAACTCATGGCGCCTGTCCACGTGTTTCCCAAACAGGGAACGCGCGAGGACCACACCGCCGTGCTGGACACCGTGCTGATCGAGCCCGACTTGCGGCGTTTCAGCCTGAGCTGGCGGGTGACCCGCCCCTTGAGGAAGAACATGTTCGAAATCGCCCAGGTGCTGGTGGGCAAGAAGGGGCGGGAGTGGTGGCAACAGCGGGACAGGGTGGACTTCCCCATTCCGGTGATCACGGTCCCCATGGAAACGGCCTCGTCGACAAACGGCACGAGCGCATGAAGGCCGCCCCGATCGCGATCCAGGCGACAGGCCTGGTGTCCAGTGTCGGCCTGGACGTCCGGACAAGCTGTGCAGCCATTCGAGCCAAACTGACCAATCCCTCCGAGACCCGGTTCGTCGACCCCACCGGCGAATGGATCCTCGGCCATGCGGTTCCCCTGCCGCAGCCTTGGCGCGGCCTGAGCAAACTCGCGCACATGGCCGCCTCGGCGATCGAGGAGTGCCTGCGGGGTCTGCCGAAAACCGATTGGAGCGAGCTGCCGCTGCTGCTCTGCCTTGCAGAACAAGACCGGCCCGGGCGCCCCGAGCACATCGATGACGCACTTTTCACGGCCATACAGGATCTGCTGGACGTCCGCTTCTCGGCAGATTCAGTCATCATTAGCCATGGTCGGGTGAGCACCGCCGTGGCCATGGCACATGCGGGCAAGCTGCTGGGCGACAGGAAATGCGATCGGGTGCTGGTCGCCGCCACCGACAGCCTGCTCACCGCGCCCACCCTTCTCGCCTACGGCAAGGCGGACCGCCTGCTCACCCGGTACAACTCCAACGGATTCATGCCTGGAGAAGCCGGCGCGGCCGTGTTGTTCGGCCGGCCGGGAACCCACTCCGAACTCCGATGCACCGGGATTGGATTCGGTGTGGAGAACTCGCACATCGACTCGGAGGAGCCCTTGCGCGCGAGCGGTCTGTCGGAAGCGATCAAACAGGCCCTGGCCGAGGCCGGATGCGAGATGCACGACCTCGACTTCCGGATCACCGACATCGCCGGAGAACAGTACTACTTCAAAGAAGCAGCACTCGCGCTGTCCCGTACCCTTCGACGCCGCAAGGAAACCTTCGATCTCTGGCACCCCTCCGAATGCATCGGCGAGACCGGCAGCGCCGCGGGATTGGCAGTCCTGGCAGTGGCCGACGCCGCCTGCCGGAAGCGTTACGGCCCCGGAAACAACATCATGGCGCAGCTCTCCAATGACAACGGCCGACGTGCGGCCGCCGTGCTGCAGTTCGTAGGCGCCCCATGAGCAATCAGGTCTACGCCAACAACATGGAGGTGTCGTGCAAGGCGGCTGCCGGCAAATCGATCTGCGCCTTTCCGGACGTGTGCTTCACCCCGCCGTTGACCCCGGCCACGCCGCCGGGCGTGCCGATTCCCTACCCCAATACCGGCATGGCCAGCGACTGCAGCGACGGCTCCACCAGCGTCAAGATCTCCGGCAAGGAGGTCATGCTCAAGAACAAGTCGTATTTCAAGAAGAGTACGGGCGACGAAGCCGGCTCGGCTCCCAAGAAGGGGGTCGTGACCAGCAAGATCATGGGCAAGGTCTACTTCACCATGTGGTCGATGGACGTCAAGGTGGAAGGCGAGAACGTGGTCCGCCATCTCGACATGACCACCCACAATCACGCGTCGCAGGGTCCGAACACGCCGCCGTGGGTCCACCTGGACGAAATGGCCATGGCTGGCGCATCCCAGGCTTGCAAGGACGAAGCCGCGAAGACCCAGAAGTGCGTCGAGAAGCATGTCAAGAAGAACACGAAACAACAGACACGGAAAGACCACAAGAAGCCGGGCATGACCCATGCGCAAGCACTGAGCGACGACAAGAACGTGGATTGGGACGCGGTGCTCAAGGAAGACGCCGGCAAGGGCGACTTCTACAACAAGACAGGCGCCACCCGCTCCATGTGCGAGGACGGGGAAGAGGGCGACAACTGCAAGAAGCAGTTCGAATGCAGTCTCGTCCCATTCGACTTCGGCTGCTGCCCCGACAAGACACCCCATCACATCGTGCCTGCCCACTGCTTCCTCCCGTCCGGAGAGCGCAAGAGCGGATCCGGCGATCGCTATCCCGGAACCGACAGCTACGACGACACCAAGGCGCCCTGCATCTGCGTGTCGGGCGGGACCAAGAGCGCAACAGGTGCCGACGGACAACTGCTTCAGCACGGACGGATCCATGCGATCGTCGACGTCGCGGAGGACGCCTTCATGAGCTCCACCCCGGAGCTCACCCCAGGCGGAAAGCCCAAGATGAAAGCGGGTGTCCAGTCTGTGAAAAAATCGGCCGGATCGTGGAGCTTCGCCGAGGCGAACGAGGCGGGCAGCGACGCGGTTTCGCAGGTCACAGGCTGCGACAAGGAATGCCTCAAGGCACAGAGCGAGGCGGCCCACAAAAAGATGGGCCTCGACGTAGGTCCGCAGAAGTCCGACAAGTTGATGCTTCGCGCGGATTCAGGTGGTAATCGCACGCCCGATGGGTTTGTTCCCAAATCGCGCGTCTCAGGGCCGGCGCCCGAATAACCCTCTCGCGGAATCAAGGATTTCACATGTCGTCATCGTCCACTGCGGTCACCTTCCTCACCGGATACTCCGGCCGGCGCGGGCTCCTGGGCCTGCTTGCGTTTCCAGACATGCTGGATCCGAAGGCCATGTTCTGCCGGATGTTCGGATATCTCGACGGACAATGGGGCACGCACGACCTCCAGTTCCAATGCAAGTCAATCACTCACTGGGCAGGTGACGCCCCCTTCCTGCGAGGGTGGTGGGTATTGGGAAAGAACGGCGAGGTCTGTCGCATCAGTGGCGGCCAATTGCACCTGGATCAAATCCCCGGCGCCGGCTTGAATTTCGAAAAGCCCTATGGCTATGTAGAAGCCATCAAGAACATCGCCGGCGAGCTCTACGTCTGCGGCTACGGACGCCAGGTCTACAAATATGTCGACGGCGAATGGCCCTCGATCGCAGGCGGTATCCTGACGCGCGAAAAGGCCACCGGTTTTTTCGACATCGACGGCGTGGACACGGCCCACATCTACGCCGTGGGCTGGAAAGGCGAGATCTACTTCCACGACGGCAAGTCCTGGCACCGCGACGATAGCCCAACGACCGCCCATCTGGGCAGCGTGCGCTGCCTGGCCGAAGACGATGTCTGGATCTGCGGTGACAAAGGAGTGGTCCTGCACGGCAGCTTCAACCGCTGGCAACTCATCGAAGATCCAGCCTTCACCGACAACTGGTACAGCATCGAGGCATTCGGCGGGAAGATCTACCTTGCCGGCAACGACGTACTTGCCTGCATCGAGGACAACGCGATACGTGCGGTGGACACCGGCCTGGACAGGCCATTCACGGTCCACAAGCTTCATGCCAAGGACGGGCTGCTGTGGGCGATCGGCCGTGCCGACATCCACGTCTTCGACGGCAGCGCGTGGAGGGAAATCATCCACCCCGACAACGTCTGACCGAACCCGAGGGCCGGGTTCATCCGACACGGATATGCGCCCATCCGCCTCCCATCGCACAGCATGCTGACCGTCACCCGCCCCCCGATCCCGGCCGTCGTCCACCAGCACCTGGAAGACGCCGCCACACTGCGCTCCACCCGGTCCGTGCTGGTCCGTGCCCCCCACGTCAAGCTGCACCAGCTGGGGCGGCTGGATGAGCGCCTAGCCGCCCATCTGGACGGCTTGGCCGTGGCCGGCGAGTTCGCTCGCGGCCTGTGCCTGGCCGCGCTGGAAAGCCCCGGCCCGGGCGCCCTGTTCACCGCCACCGTCGGCGCCATCGAACAGCGCGATTCCGCCCTGCTGGACAAACTGCTGGCGGTCGCCGAGGCGACGCCCGATGCGCAGGCCGGACTCGCCTCCGCCTTCGGATGGGTCCCCACGAGTTCGCTGCGGGGCATCACCAAGGCCTTGCTCGATTCGCCGGCCACATTCCACCGCGGCATCGGCCTGAGCGCCTGTGCGATGCACCAGGTGAATCCGGGCGCCCGTCTCGATGCGGCCCTGGGCGAGCCGGCGCTCGCCGCCCAGGCATGGGCCGTCGCCGGCAAGCTGGGCCGGCGCGACCTGTTGCCGGCCTGCCTTCGCGCCCTGGCCGCCGGCGACGAGGCCAGCCGGTTCCAGGCGGCACGGACGGCCCTGCTGCTGGGCGAACGCGATGCCGCGATGCCGCCACTGCGCGCGCTGTCGCTCGCGCCCGGTCCGTATCGGGCCGCTGCCCTGTGCGCCTGGCTCGAGGTCGCGACACCCGCCGATGCGCATGCCGTTCTCAAGACACTGACCGGCGATCCGGCCGCCGTGCGCCTGCTGGTGCGAGGCGCCGGCGTCTCGGGCGACGTGCACTACGTCCCCTGGTTGATCAAGCAGATGGACGACCCGGCGCTCGCCCGTCTGGCCGGCGAATCCTTGTCGCTCGTCACCGGGCTCGATCTCGCCGCGCTCGATCTCGACCGAACGGCTCCCGGGCTGGTCGACGCAGGTCCGAACGACGATCCGGAAGACGCCGATGTCGCGCTGGACGAAGACGAAAGCCTGCCCTGGCCCGATCCCGACAAGCTGGCCGCCTGGTGGCGGGCCCAGGGGTCTCGCTTCACGCCCGGCACGCGCTACTTCCTGGGCGAGCCGCCTTCTCCCAGCCACTGCCTGTCGGTGCTGAAGAGCGGTTTCCAGCGCCAGCGCATCGCCGCCGCCCGCTACCTGAGCCTGTTGCAGCCGGGCACCCCGCTGTTCAACACCGCGGCGCCAGCCTCGCGCCAGCAGGGGCTGCTGGCGCAGATGGCGGACGTGTGACGGCCGGAGCGATCCGCAGAGGGAATACCGGGCCGCGCAGAGCATCGTCTCGCGGCACCGTCGCGCACGCAAAAAGGCGCGTCCATGCGGGCGCGCCAAAACAAGAGCCCCCGAGGGGGCCCGACCAGCAGGATGAGCGGTTCAGCGATCGTTCTTGTGGCTTTGCCGGCCGGCCGCGGCGTGTTGTTCGCTCGAGCCGCCACGGGTGCCGCTCGACGCGTTGTTGCCCCGGTCCGAGCTGCTCCCCCGGTCCGAACCGCCGCTGTTGGAAGCCTGGGCGCCTTGCCCGCCATGGCTCTTGGCGCCGGCTTCACGCGCCTCTTCGGAATCGAACTCGTGTGCGTTGCCGCTGGCATGGGCGGCCTTGCCGCCTTGACTGGCGATCTCGCGCTGACGGTCCGGATCCATGCTGGCGAAGCCGCCGCCCTGGTTGCCCTGGGCTTGCGCGCCCTGCTTGTTGCCTTGGTTGCCTTGGTTCTGGTTAGCCATGAGTTTTCCTTTCGACAATGTGTTGAACAAACAGCCCTGACATCTGTGGAAATGGAACGCCGAGGTCTGTACGTTCCAAATTGGCAAGGGTTATGCCTAGGGGCTTCATCAGCGGTGACTCGGCGGTCCACGTGCTGCGCACGCAGGAAACAAAGCCTGCGATGCCAAGGAATGTGACTTGCTCGACCAAGTAAATTACCGGCCCTCTTGTAAGACAGTCCTTGGGGTCCCGCGCCCGTGCAGCCGGACTCCCTTTTCCATGCCGAATCAGCGAGGTCGCGCCCACGATGACTGCCGGCGGAACAGCCGGCCCGACGACGCGGCGGCCGAACGCCGTCGCGAATCCCGGGGCCGGCCGCTCCCGTCCGCTCCCGTCCGCTTGACATGCCCGCGACCCGCCTGCAGACTCCAAGCCATGAAGACGATGCCTGCCGCGACCACCCCGATGAGCCGCTCTTGCTCGCGGGCGTGCGTCCGCCTGGCCGACCAGCTGCCTCTACACATGCGCCACATCGTCACCCAACCATCGTCGAGTCCGGGCTAGGGCCCCCGCACTTCTCCTCCAACGATTTCTTCCACAAGGCCCGCCATCAGCGGGCCTTGTGCCTTTCCGTTCCCCCACCCCCAGGAGCCCTCATGAATCCTCGCGATGCCGATCGGTCCGAATGCCGAGCCGAGGCTTGCGCTCCCCGCATGCAGGTGCGCAAGGCCCGTGTCTCGGACGCGCCAGCCTTCGCCCGCATCATGTCCGACCCCGCCGTCTATGCGCAGCTGCTGCAGATGCCGCATGCCGACGAGGAGCTGTGGCGCCACCGGCTCGCCGAGACCTGCGCGCCGGGCAAGGACAATCTGCTGCTGGTCGCCGAGATCGACGGCGAACTCATCGGAGCGGCCGGCCTGCACTCGACAGGACTGTCGCCACGGCGGCGCCACGCGATGGGACTCGGCATCCAGGTGCGGGCGGACTGGCAGGGACGCGGTGCCGGCGCCTTGCTGATGCAGTCGCTGTGCGACTACGCCGACCGCTGGCTCGGCCTGCTGCGGCTCGAACTGACGGTCTTCGTGGACAACCACCGCGCGCAAGGCCTCTATCGACGTTTCGGTTTTGTCGACGAGGGGGTGCTTCGCGCCTACGCGTTGCGCGACGGCGTGTATACCGACGCGCTGTCGATGGCACGCCTGAACCCGCGCCCCTGGCAAGGCCTGGCTCCGGCGTAGGCGCCCCCGGATTCCCGGTCCTGGCAGGTCCGGCCAAGCCAAGCGGACAGCCGGGGCGGGGAGCACGAGCCCGGCTTCCGGCGGGCCCGCTCCTGGCACTGGCAGGTTCCAGCCCTGTTGAAGTCGCAGGAATGGGGCCGCCGCCTCGAAATGGGAAGGATTCTCATTTATATTCGGAGAAATCCTCGACGATCACTCCTCCACCATGCGCCTGCCCCTGCTGCGTCCCTACGGGGTCGTCTTCCACCGATGGGCGGGCTGGGTGCTGGCGATCGTGCTGACGGTGCTGGGCCTGACCGGAAGCCTGCTGGCGTTCTACGAACCGCTGGACCGCATCGCGGCGCCGCATCTACGCGTGGTCACGGCGCCCCACCCCGGCGCCGGCATGATCGATCCGATCGACCTGCGGGCCCAGGTTCTCGCCCGCCATCCCCAGCGACGGGTAGACCGTCTCGGCCTCGACCAGCCGCCCGGGCAGGCCGCCCGCTTCCGGGTGCCGCCCCTGCCGGGTGCCACGGGCGAGCCCGCCTACGACGAGGTCTTCGTCGACCCCTACACCGGACGCGAACTGGGCCACCGGCTGTGGGGCGACATCGGCCAGGGCCGGGTGAACCTGATGACCTTTGTCTATCGCCTGCACTATTCGCTGGCCATGGGAGAAGCCGGCGTGCTGCTCCTCGGCATGCTGGCCCTGCTGTGGACGATCGACTGCTTCGTCGGGGCCTGGTTGAGTTTTCCGGCCCGGCCGGCGCAGCGCGCGGACGCCACGCGACAGGCCGGCCGGAGCTGGTGGTCGCGCTGGCGGCCGGCGTGGCGGCTGCGCTGGTCCGCCGGAGGCTACAAGCTCCATTTCGACCTGCACCGGGCGGGCGGCCTGTGGCTCTGGGCCCTGCTGTTCGTGATCGCCTGGTCCGGCGTGGCCTTCAACCTGCAGGGCGTGTACAAGCCGGTGATGGGCGCGCTGCAGCTGCCCTATGTCGATGCGCAGGAGGCGTTGCCGGCCCGCCCCCCCCTCGACAGCGAGCCGTCGACGGCGCAATGGCGGGGCGCCCTCGAGCAAGGCCGAGCGCTGCTGAACGACTTCGCCCGGCACGAAGGCCTCGCCGTGCAGCGGCTCGAGGCCTTGTCGCTTTCGCGTGAGACCCGCACCTGGCAACTCGACGCCATGACGTCCCGCGACGTCTCCGGCCAACACGGCGCGACACGCTTGTACTTCGACGTCGACACCGGTCGGCTGCTGGCCACGGAGCTGCCCAGCGGACGCTTCGCGGGCAACACCGTCACCTCCTGGCTGCTGGCCTTGCACACAGCCCAGGTGGGCGGCACGGCGTTCCGCCTCGTGGTGTGCCTCACCGGCCTCGGGGTGGTATCGCTTTGCGTGACCGGGCTGGTGATCTGGTGGAACAAGCGCCGGGGGCGCAGGCTGTCGGCGCGGCATCGGTCGGCCGCCCGGGCCGCCTGAAGCCGAGCCGCCTGGAGCATGCCCGAACGCCGATGAGGCGCGCAAGACAAGCGGGGGCCGCAAGCCGCCCCCTCCCGACTCACTTCTTGCAGAACCCGATCTGGTCCCACACCATGTCGGGCACCGAATCGCCGGTGGTCAACAGCAACTGGGCCCCGAGGGTGATGATGTAGGCGCAGTCGGGCAGGCTGGCGATGTTCCAGCCGTCGGCGGTGGCCGCGCCGAAACGCTCGCCCGGCACGGCGGCCGGCAGGTCGAATGCATACGGCCCGCCGGGGCCGGCCATCACCAGCGAGACGGCGCCCAGGTTCGGATGGGTGGCAGTGAGCAGCACGTCCAGCCCGCTGGTGACCCCCGCACAGCCGTTGCTGCGCAACTGCTGCACATCGACCGAGACCAGGGCACGCTGGTCGTTCGCCTTCGAGGGCGCCCAGGACCCGCCCTTGGCCACGCCGTCGTACAAGGTGTTTTCGATGGCGACATGGAAGCAGATGCCGGCAGGCCCCGCCGAGCCGGGGTTGCCGACTTCACGCACCAGCATGCGCAGGGCCAGGTGGCGGTTGGCCGCCAGCGGCGCCCCCAGGCTGGTGCTGCTGGCGCCGGCCAGCACACCGTTCACGTCGATGCCGGGCGAGGCCAGCAACGCGCCGGTGACGAGGTTGAGCAGGTTGCCGTTCGGGTCGAAGAAGCCCTCCGGACCGAACACGTTGCTGAACTGCGGCACACGGATCCAGCCGTCGACAATGGCCGCATGGAGCGGCCCGCCGCCGGGATTCGCCGGGTCGACCTGGACGTATGCCGTCTTGATCGGGTTCGGGTCGCCCGGGCTCGTCGGTGCATAACGCTCCAGCCGCCCCAGGGTCGTGGCGGCGAACTGGCCGATGCCGACCGGGGTCCAGGCGCCGATGGGGCTGCCGCTGCCGTCGGTGGGGCGCCATTCGAAGCGGTACTCCATGGGCTGGCCGTTCAACAGCTTGGGGCAGACGCCGTTGAGCCGCACCGTGGCATAGAAGGCGCGGTCGTCCCCCACGGTGCGTCCGCTGCCGGGCACGGCACTGTGGACGGCCGAGGCGAACAGGTAGCTCCCCAGGGCGTCGAACACCGGCAGGGGTTCATCGCCCGGGGGCTGTTGTTCGAGGCACAGGTCCACGCAGGCGCAAGGCCCCACGTTCTCCCGGTCGGGCGCCCGGCCGCGCGAAGGGGGTTCGGCCAGCAGCGGCGTGCCGGCCAGGGTCTCGACCCGGAAATACAGGTCCGGCCCACCCGTCCATTCGAGATTGATGGCGGGCGAGAAGATGGTGTTCCGGAACGCGGCGACGTTGTAGTCGATGCGGAAATGGCCGCTGCCGTCGGTGATGCCGCTGCCCAGGGCGTCGTCCTGCAGCCAGTCGACATCGAAGGCCCGCACACGCACGTTGCCAATGGGTGCCTGCGTCGCGCAATGCACGACCCGTCCGCAGATCGCCCAGGCGCCGAAGCGCCCGCGCACGGCACACCAGTAGCGCCAGGGGATGGTGTAGTCCCACGCGGCCACGCGGTCGTTGCCCACTGGGCGCCAGAGCGGTTGCAAGGTGGTGATGGTGAACTGCATGGGCGCCGGCGGCGTGGGGCCGGGCTCGAGCCGCGGCACGCTGTCGCCGTGCAAGTCGAGTTCGATCGCTTCGCCGGCGTAGTCCGGCTGTCCGGACAGCTCGATGCTGAAGACACCGCCTTCGCCGATGAGTGCCTCGGCCAGCAGCCGCGGTGCCTTGGCCGCCTGCGCGGCGTCGTCCACCGGCGCGAACGTGTCTTTCGCATGCGCCACGGCAAGTGGCGTGGGATCGCTGTCGGCGGCCATGCGGTACGCCCTGAGTGTCATGCCGACCAGGGGCTCGACGCAGTCGCGGCACAATGCGCCCTTGAGGGTGCCCTTCAAGATGTAGGCCATGGGGTGTCTCCCGTCCAGAGGTTGCAGGCTCCTGTCGAGCCGCACCTGGACCGGAGTGCTCCCAGCGTACGAGCGGGCGGCAGGCCTCAGCATCCCTAGAGCGTGGCTCCCCGGGCCCGCCCCACCCCCCCATCGGGGTGTCCCGCGCGGGCCCCGGCGCGCCCGGGGGGGGCGGGGAGTGCATCCGTAGTCTGCGGCAGGGGCGATGGAGCGGCCCGGATCGCTGACCGGACAGCCCGCGTCGACCCGATTTCCCGAGAACCCGCATCGACCCCCACCCTCAGCCAAGCAACCCATGAACGACCTTCCGATCGACAAGATCACCGATGCCCTGGGCAAACCCGTCAGCCACCCCGCGGTGCAGGACCTGCTGGCCTGTTTCGGCCGCCACCGGCTGCCGTCCCTGAGGCCGGACGATCCGTATGCGGACCTGGCCCTGAAGAAATCGGGCATCGAATTCAATTTCGCCGACGAACACCATCTCGAAGGCCGGGACGTGAAGCGCTATGGCGACGCCGAGATGGTCCTCTATGCGGTCACCCTCTACACCCGGGAGGGAGAGCCGGGCTTCGTCCAGTACCCTGGGGAACTCCCCGGCGGCGGACGCATGGGCGACGCGCTGCCCGCCCACGAGGCTCGCCTGGGCCCGCCCACCGAGACCCTGGAGGACGAGGACGGGAACCTGCTCTCGCGCTCGTGGCATCTGGCCCCTCATTGGCTGTCCTTCGCCTACCACCGCAACGGCAGGCTGCGCTTCGCCTCGCTCATCAGCGACGCGTACATGCGGCTGATCGGGCGCGGCAGCGCCTGAAGAGGCCGCCGTCTCGGCCCGCCGCCCCGCCAACCCCCAGGAGCCCCGATGCCCCCCATCGACGCCAAGACCCTGCTCGCCGTCCTCGGCCCGCTGTTCCTGCTGCTGGCCGGCTGGCGCTGCCTGCGCGCCGGCGGTGGCGTGCCGCCGCAGGCGCGCGCCTGGCTGCTGGTCGGCGCCATCTTCTGCGCCGTGGCCGCCTGGCTGTGGTGGGGCGAGCCGTGACCGGGCAGGCAGGAGGCTCGCGCCGGGCCGCCGTATGACTTTCGTTGATTGCCCGCGGACGCCAGTCCCGGGATAACCCAGACTTGGGGCTGGCCGGGAGCGCAGACCGGCCACGACCCCGCCTTCGGAGCTGTACATGAACCTGGTGATCCTCGCTCACACCCTCAAAAATGAGCCCCTGACCCAGCCCATCACCGGAAGGTTCGATGAGCGCGGCGGCACCATCGGCCGTTCGGACACGAACACGCTGGCGCTGCCCGATCCCGAGCGCCACATCTCCAGGCTGCATGCCGAGGTCTGGTTCAGCAACGGCGCCTTTTCCATCCGCAACGTCGGCAGCGCCAACGCCATCATCGTCAACGGCCGGCCGATCTCCCCGGGCGAAGGCTCGGCCATCGGCGACGGCGACGAGCTCTCGATCGGCGCCTATGCGATGCGGGTGTCGCTGGCCGAGCCCTCGCAGGGCCGCCCGGCGGAGCAGGCCATGGACGGGCGCACCGTCATCAAGTCCTCCGCCGGCGAGCACAAAACCGCCGCCCCGCACCTGCAGCCGCCCGGCCGCCCGGCCGCCGAGCCGCTGAACGAATTCACCCAGTCGCCCACGGGCGCCGTGGCCGATCCCTTCGCCGACCTGTTCGGCGCGCCCGCGGGCGCTTCCGCCGGCGACCCCTTCGCCGACCTGCTGGGCAGTCCGGCCGCGGCGCCGCCGTCCTCGCTGCGCCCGACGCCGGTGGTGGCGGCCAAGCGCGCGGCGGCAGCGGCGCCCTCGGCGCCGCTGCCCTTGTTCCAGTCCCCCCCGCCGCCCGTCCCGCCCGCACCAGCGCCCGTCGAGGCCGCGCCGAGCCGCCTGCCCGACGATTTCGACCCCTTCGCCGACCTGGGCCCCGCCCCGGCCCCCTCCCAGGGCGCCGGCCTGGGTTCGTTCATGGACGAGACGCCGCCGCCCGCGCCCGCCGGCAACGCCCCCATCGTGCCGGACATCGATTTCGGCGAGCTGCTGGGCAGCCCGGCGGCTGCGCCGGCCTCCAGCCTGGACGACATCTTCGGCCTCGACCAGGCCCCGGCCGGCCGCGCCGGGGCCGACCCGCTGGCCGACTTCCTCGCGCCGTCCAAGGACAAGCCGGCGGGTGCCGGGCAGCCGCCCGGCAACACCGACCCGCTGGCGATGTTCGGCGAGCCGCCCCCGCCGCCGGCCCCGCTGGCGCCGCGCGATTTCGACCGCACGCCCGAACTCAAGGGTGCCTACAAGCCGCCGGCCGTGCAGGCGGGCGCGTCCGATGGCGCGGCGCGGGCCCCGTCCCGGCCCGCCGAGCCGCCCACCGACACGCGCCCCCGCGCCCCGCCGGGTGGCGAGGGGCGGAGCCCGCGCCCGCGCGGCCCCGGCGCGGCGGGCCGCCGGCCCCCCGTCACACACCCC